>JBFIJL010000006.1:0-43657 GCA_041600755.1 Saccharimonadales bacterium (SeqCode) | reverse complement strand
GTCAGCTCGTGTCGTGAGATGTTTGGTTAAGTCCATCAACGAGCGCAACCCTTATAGTTAGTTGAATTTTTCTAGCTAGACTGCCCTGGTAACAGGGAGGAAGGAGGGGATGATGTCAGGTCAGTATTACCCTTACACCTGGGGCTAGAAACACGCTACAATGGCCGGTACAAAGGGCAGCCAAGTCGCGAGACGGAGCAAATCCCATCAAAGCCGGTCTCAGTTCGGATAGCAGGCTGAAACTCGCCTGCTTGAAGTCGGAATCGCTAGTAACGGTAGGTCAGCACACTACCGTGAATACGTTCCCGGGTCTTGTACACACCGCCCGTCAAACCATGAAAGTCGCCAATACCTGACGTCTGAGCTAGTCTCGGCCTAAGGTAGGGGAGATGATTGGGGTTAAGTCGTAACAAGGTATCCGTAGCGGAAGCTGCGGATGGATTACCTCCTTTCTAGGGAGAATAACTAGCATCATGCGGATTCGTCCCATGAGAGCTAGGTCGATCTTGATGAATTGTAAAACCAGTACTGACAATTCATTTAATTATCTTCGGATAATCAAGACATCAGTATTCTGTAACACGATCTGAGTTGGTCTGCACTACATAAGTTTTTAGCCAAAAGGCACTCCGAGAGGGGTGCCTTTTGATTTGTATAGTTTCGGCGCGAGCTTTGCGCGCTTTCCGACTTACTTTCTTGTGTTGACCAGAAAGTAAGCAAAGAAGCAACAGGCAGCTGGGGCAACAGCTACAGTTGTTGATGTAAAACAGGCTCGCTGTGGAACTCACATAAATCGTGCTACCAGCACAATTTCTGCTCAAACAGTCCTCGCGCTCAAAGCCGCCCCTTTGACACAACACCTGTCCAGGTTGCCCCAGAGCCTGCACGAACTCTACCAGCCCTCAGGCTATTAGTTGTTTGTTTGACGTGAAGCCTCAGGAAAATCCCATTGGGGAAACAAGACCATAAGCAATAACAGAGGTGGTATACTACATAGTATGACGAATCAAAACGACAAACTGCTTCGCGTTTACTCTAGGCTCAGAGGGCTTAGACATAATTTGCCAGACGGCCATCCAGACTACACGATGAATTGGCCACAGGTTAGAGATTATATGCAGATTTTAGAAGAGTTAGAAAGTATCGGCATAGATATAAGTGACTTTAAAATACCAGATGAACTACTCTCAAACCAAACAACAATGAGCAACTACCTAACTCGTGAAATGGTAGATACGGGTCGTCCAAAGGTAACAGAGGGCTATATTAAATCAAAGATTGATGCATTGCTTTCATATTTTGAGCTAACTACTGCTCCAGCTCCAAAGTCACAAATTGGCTTTCGTTCACCCGAAGAATAGATTAAGGTGAGTTTGCAAAAAGTTATTTTTCAAAAGAGAGTGGTTTGTAAATTTCTTACACTTCTTTTTGGTAGAGGTTGGCTTTGGTTTCTTTTCCTGAGTCAGATGGCCAAGTTACGGTATTTATTAGCACAAATCCTTGGTTTTCGTAGTATTTACAGAGGGAAGTGTTGCTTGCCGAACAATCCAATCGTAAATAGGCCCGCTCTTTAGCTGTCACTTCTTGCATTGCCCAATCCAAGATGTATTTCGCGATACCTTTCCCGTGTTTATTTTCGGCTACCGCGAGTCTACGGATATAGCCAGCATCGTTGGCATCAAGCTCACCCCAGCCATCATCCACCCATTCCAGTGCGGCTGTGCCTACGATGATAGCATTGTCAATTGCAACATAAGTAGTCCTTTGGTCGATCATCCATGCCACCCCCTTAGAGCTAAACCCATCTCGCCAAGACGTATCATCAAATCGATACTTAAATTCCGCCGCATGAGTAAATATTTCATGTATGGCTTCGTTGTCGGAGGTAGTAGCTAATCGCATTTCAATCATATCGGGAAGTATAGCAAATAAAAATCCACCAGTGCTTTGAGTTTTGTAGATTTTTGGATTTATTCGGTTAGGGAGCTGAGGAGTTGAGGGAATTCGTTTGTTTTCATGTTGTTGCCAAGCATGAAGTGGCCAAAGCCGTTTAGTTCTATTAGTTCGGAGCCAGGTAGTTCTTCAGCAAGCTGGTTCGCTCGTCGCTGTATCGGTTCGCTGTCATCCAAAGAGCTAAATATAGTTATCCTGCCAACTCTTTCAACCAGAGATTTATCAAGCACGTAGTCAGAGAAATCACCATATTTTCCCGCTTCATCACGATAGGGTGCAACCATAGTGATGCTGTCTAGTTCTCGTTCTGGATTTTCACTTGCCCAGCGCAGCACAAGCTCAGAGCTCGCACTATGTGTAACGAATCCTGTATTTTTATCAATCTTGCACGATTCAAGCGTTGATTTCCAATCAATATAAACAGGGAAATACGGCTTAGTTAGTGCGAGAATCGAAACATCAACCCCAGCTTCACCTAGCCCACGGCTAAGCCACGGAAGCCAATTGGCCTCATGAGGTTTTGGAAGTTCAGGGTTATTGTAGCGAGCCTCTGGAGGCTTGCCGTGCAGAATTATCGCGTTTTTCATATTACTAGAATGCTATGTTTGACCATGAAAGGCAAGGATGAGCGTTTTAGGCTATTGCTGGTTGAAGTGGTCGGCTGTTAGGATTGCGTCAATGGATCCTGGCTGGTAAATTTCACTGCTCCAGGTGTTTGGCTCGTAGGGTACGATTGAGCCATTTGGGACTGGGCCATTATCGATGCCATGAACCATCACTCCCATTAAAGGCATGTGTGTAACTATGGCCAGCTTTCTCTCGCCTAGTTCTGCTACACCATTTTCCTCGAGGGCGAGGGCTATGACTGAATCTAGGTCTTTTACTCCATGTGGGTGTTCGCCGGCAAGTCCGATAAGCTGGCTTTTCAGTAACGGCTGGGCGTCTATAAATTCTGCAATAATTTCACCAGTTTGAACTGCTCTAGATTTGTCACTGGTCAGTACTAGTGATTCGTCATTAAAACCAATACTCTTTAGTCTTTTCGCGGCAAATTTTGCCTGTGCCTCGCCTTCAAGGGTGAGATGTTCTCCAGAGTAGGCTCCGTGACGCACAAGCTGTATTTGACTGCTCATAGGCTAATCCTATGGCTCGCCACTATTAAAAGCAAGCATAAGCGTTCCAGAGGTGTATACTCGATAGATATGGAAGTTCAATTATTTCTCACTCTAGTGGCGGGGCATTATCTGGCAGATTTTGGGCTGCAGTCCCAGTACATGGCAGAAAACAAGCGATTAGTGTTCATTGAAGCCGTTGGGTTTCATTCGCTCACCGCCCACGCTTTTATTCATGCGCTTGTTGCGGGTGTGTTGTCGGGGAGTTTTGTGGCTGCATTAATTATCGGTCTAACACACTGGTTGATAGATTTTGGTAGTGCGGCAGAGATTCTTAGAAAATCCAGCAATGGCAAAAAAGGCGGCTTGTATAGCCTTAACACCGACCAGGCGCTACATATCTTCGTGATATTTATAGTGACTACAGCTGTTCTGTAGTTAATCCAACCAATCTCTTGTTTAACAGGGGGGTTTGATGTACAATAGCCGAGTCTTTGCACTAGAGATAGTTCATTATGGCACCGTTTTGTATCGTGGGGGCATAGCTCAGTTGGCTAGAGCACTGCCTTTGCAAGGCAGGGGTCCAGGGTTCGAGTCCCTGTGCCTCCACCACGATTTCAACAAACAGAGCTCATTTGGGCTAATGAGGGCGATTAGCTCAGTTGGTTAGAGCGCGTCACTGATAATGACGAGGTCCCAGGTTCAAATCCTGGATCGCCCACCAAGAAGAACATCCAATCTATGTGGATGTTTTTTATTTTTTGCGTTCACTTGCACTCAACAGCAATAAAACAGTATAAATAATGACTACAAAATTACATCATTATTTGCCAGTAAAGGTGTTGACCGTATCTGTTCTGCATGATAAGATTCTTGGGCTGCTTGAGTTTAGGTCATTCATTTGGGACTAAACCGCCAAGCGAAAAACATATACTCAAGCTATTGAAGCAACGCAGCAAAGTTTACTTTGACGTGTAGGTTTGGGTTCGTATCTTAACAATTAAGCAAATCAAGTAAAGATGATATAGCGTAATTACTTTTGTAATTGCGACATATATCGTAAAGGACAAACGACACGTAACTCTCATTTTTTCGTCGAGAGTTACAAATGTTATTGGAGATTAAATATGGTAATCACCAATAACTAGTCAATTGCACAAATGTGATAACTTCGGTTATCACGTAACGTAAAAAGTTACTCAAGCGCGCACAACGGATGCCTTGACGTAAGATACCGATGAAGGACGTAGGGAGCTGCGATAAGCTTCGGGGAGCTGCTAACCAAGCTATGAACCGAAGATTTCCGAATGGGGAAACCCGGTGAGAGTCATGTCTCATCACCATAGGCTGAATACATAGGCTTATAGGCGGTAAGTGGGGGAACTGAAACATCTTAGTACCCTGAGGAAGAGAAAGTAAACAACGATGCCGGTAGTAGTGGCGAGCGAATCCGGTAGAGCCCAAACTTTATGAATTTTTGTCTGGTAATTTATTACTGGACAAATAAGTTGGTAGACGAATATTTATAAGGGGTTGTGACACTACAAACAACCAAGACGGAGCGCTAGATTTATCTAGATTTCCGTTTTGGCAGTTAGACCTACCATTGTCTAACATAAGGTAAAAAATTTGCGAGGCGAGCAGAAGGATCTGGAAAGTTCCGCCAAAGACGGTGAAAGCCCGGTATGCCAAGTTTCGCAAACCTTATATTTGTAGATGTTGAAATGAAATATCTGTTTACAGATGTGGATATTTTGACATTTTATGTCGAGTAGGTCGGAACACGAGAAACTCTGACTGAATCTGGGACGACCACGTCCCAAGGCTAAATATATCTTACGATCGATAGAGAACAAGTACCGTGAGGGAAAGGTTAAAAGAACCCCGGAAGGGGAGTGAAATAGAACCTGAAATTGTGTGCGTACAAGGAGTCGGAGCCCCTTCGGGGGTGACGGCGTGCTTTTTGTAGAACGATCCAGCGAGTTACCGACTATAGCAAGCTTAAGTCAATTGACGGAGGCGTAGTGAAAGCGAGCGTGAATAGCGCGAATTAGTTGTAGTTGGTAGACCCGAAACCAAGTGATCTAACCATGACCAGGTTGAAGCGTCGGTAAAACGACGTGGAGGACCGCACCAGGGAGCGCTGCAAAGCTCTTGGATGAGTTGTGGTTAGCGGTGAAATGCCAATCGAACTTGGAGATAGCTGGTTCTCCTCGAAATAGCTTTAGGGCTAGCGTCGTACGGTAGCATGTGGGGGTAGAGCTCTGTTTCGGACTGGGGCGCGCAAGCGTACCCACCCTTGACAAACTACGAATACCATGTGTGGAACTACGGCAGTTAGAACGGCGGGGCTAAGCTCGTCGCTCAAAAGGGAAACAGCCCAGACCATCATCTAAGGTCCCTAAGTCTATGCTAAGTGGGAAACGAGGTGAGATTTCTTAAACAACGAGGATGTTGGCTTAGAAGCAGCCATTCATTTAAAGAGTGCGTAACAGCTCACTCGTCAAGAGATCTTGCGCGGAAAATGTAACGGGGCTAAGCATAGCACCGAAGATATGGATTTTGTACAGATACGTCTGTATGGAGTGGTAGAGGAGCGTTGATATTGCATCGAAGTCGAACTGTGAGGTTCGGTGGAGCGGTATCAAGTGAGAATGCTGGAATGAGTAACCATAAGGCAGGTGAGAATCCTGCCCACCGAAAGAGCGAGGTTTCCTGGGCCACGATAATCGTCCCAGGGTTAGTCGGTCCTAAGCCGAGGCGCGTAGCGTAGGCGATGGACAACGGGTTAATATTCCCGTACTAGTCTTGTATTGTTCAGAGTGCGCGGCATGTTAGCCGGAGCGGATTCATGGTTATATCCGTCTAAGAAGTGTAACAACTTCGAATGCGAGTCCTTTTTTGGACGAGTCCGGTGAGGGTGCTGACTAGAAAAGCTTCTGAACTTATGTACATGGCTATCCGTACCGCAAACCAACACAGGTGCTCAGGTCGAGTAGACCAAGGTGTACGAGTGATTCTTCGTTAAGGAACTCGGCAATATAGCGACCGTAACTTCGGGATAAGGTCTGCCCCATCACTATGTTTGTAAAAACTAGTGGTAATTGTCAGTTTTCTTTTAGATAACGACATCGAATAGATTTTGAAATTGAGATAAGTGACATGAGAGAAGGCTGTCTCTATTACTGTTCTGCTTTTGCAGATATGGTGATGGGGCCGCAGCTAAGGCGCCCACGGAACTGTTTACCAAAAACACAGGTCTCTGCTAACACGAAAGTGGATGTATAGGGGCTGACTCCTGCCCGGTGCTGGAAGGTTAAGGTGAGAGCTTCACGGTTCGAACTGAAGCCCCAGTGAACGGCGGCGGTAACTATAACCGTCCTAAGGTAGCGAAATTCCTTGTCAGGTAAGTTCTGACCCGCACGAATGGAGTAATCATGTGGGCACTGTCTCAACGAAGAGCTCGGTGAAAGTGCATTGGCGGTAAAGATGCCGTCTGTCCGCAGCAGGACGAAAAGACCCCGTGGAGCTTTACTACAGTTTGACATTGTGCCGAGTTGTAACATGTGCAGTATAGGTGGGAGACTTTGAAACCGAGACGCTAGTCTTGGTGGAGTCGCCAGTGAAATACCACTCTTGTTATAGTTTTGTACTCACATAAACCGTTATCCGGTTTGTGGACAGTGTCTGATGGGTAGTTTAACTGGGGCGGTTGCCTCCTAAAGAGTAGCGGAGGCGTTCAAAGGTTGGCTAGATTCGGATGGAAATCGAATCGATAGTGCAAGCGCATAAGCCAGCTTGACTGTGAGGAGTACATTCCGAACAGACACGAAAGTGGGAGCTAGTGACCCGTCGTACCAGCAATTTATTGCTAATGAAAGTGGGATCGACGACGCACACGGATAAAAGTTACCCCGGGGATAACAGGCTTATAGCGCCCAATAGTTCACATAGACGGCGCTGTTTGGCACCTCGATGTCGGCTCATCACATCCTGGAGGGGGAGCACCTTCCAAGGGTTCGGCTGTTCGCCGATTAAAGTGGTACGTGAGCTGGGTTCAGAACGTCGTGAGACAGTTCGGTTTATATCCGCTGTGGACGATAAGAAACTTGAGAGGATCTGCTCCTAGTACGAGAGGACCGGAGTGGACGCACCGCTGGTGTACCAATTGTTCTACCAAGGGCATTGTTGGGTAGCTATGTGCGGATCGGATAAGCGCTGAAAGCATATAAAGCACGAAGCCGACCTCAAGATTAGGTTTCTCTATGAGGACACTGATAGACGATCAGTTTGATAGGCGCAAGGTGAAAGTGCAGTAATGTATTGAGCCGAAGCGTACTAATAGTCCCATCGACTTTTTATGATCTATGAACAATCGCAGTTTACTGCAGTGTTCATAGATAAGTTGTAATTGACTAGTTATTGGTGTGTATCACTGGATACGCACGTCAGTTTTTCTTTACGAATCATCATTGATTTGCTTAAGTTGTCAGCTTTAAGACAACAAGCACTTGTTAATTGTTCATCGACAATTCGTTTCAATTAGTTGAAATGTTTTGTCGGTGCCCACAGCGCAAGGGAGACACCTGTTCCCATACCGAACACAGAAGTTAAGCCTTGCAGCGGTTACAATACTTGGGGTTCACCCCTGGGAAAATAGCACGGTGCCGAACTATATAAAAGCCATCCGAAAGGGTGGCTTTTATCTTTTGTACGGATAATGTGCTATTTTCCCAGATGCGGAAAATACAGGGGTCCCCGCTGAGTTTATTCAGTGGGGCGGTGTCACGGTGCCGAACTATATAAAAGCCATCCGAAAGGGTGGCTTTTATCTTTTGTCTGTAGTTTTGTTAATGCTAATTGGCGATTGAATCGTATCGTGCGAGGGCTTGTGCCGAAAGGGCTGTCGTAAGAGCTTTTGACTTAAATCCAGCGCTTGAAACTGGATCGGCAAAGAATATCTCAGCGTCCCAGGATCCATCATCTTGTTGCGTATTCTGAATAGTCGTAATGATTGAGTCGAGTTCAGCGCTTTCATGCCCAATATTAAGCAGCGCATTTGCCGCCAGTGCGTTTAAAAGATCATTGCCCCAGGTGCCATCCGGTAGTCGTGCAGCCAGAATGTGTTCACGCAGTTCCACGACAGATGGCTCTAGGCAGTCAGCACCGGCCGCGTAGGCGCGTGAGGCGGCATAAAGCAGACTCAGGTTGTCGCTATAGTATATTGAGCAATCGTTAAGTGTTTTTGACTGTAGTGTGGCATTGAGTGTGTCACACAGAGTGGTTGGTTGTTCGCCAAATAGCGTGTAATAAAACAGGGCGTTGGCATTGACGACACAGTCCACGTCGTTACTTCTTATTAGCTTTTCATCGCTTTTCTGGGTGATGATGTAAGTCTTGAATCCTTGCGGAGTGAGCAGCTTAGACAGATTGTCGAGGTTGGCCGGAAAATCAAACGATGCTTTTCTTAGGCTGGCGCCAACACAGGCTGTTACATCAATATCTGGAGGCAATAGAAGATGATTGTTGGAATTTTCTGGCCAGAATCTCCATGCAGAGGTTCCCAGTGCGTCTTCACGAGTCGATGCTAGGTAGCTGATTAGCGCCTTGGATATTTGCTCTACTTCGCCGTCGCTTAGTTCAGAAAGAGAGTCGGCAACAAAGGAAGTGATGAACGGTGAGTCTACTGTTTCGCATTGATCTGTTGTCGTGCAGAAATCCATCATGAAGCTGCCATTTTGCTGCTGTGAGTTAGATAGATAATCAATTGCCAAGCCAGATCTTTGCGATAGTGTGAGCTTAGTTTCTGTTGACCCGGTGTTTTCTGCAGGCCGATGGGAGAGCAGAAACCCGCCAATTGTAACAAGAATCAATATCAAAATACCTGCAGCCACCAATGTATTTTTACTTTTCATTATAAGCAGTGTAAACAATTCGATTTTCTTTGACAAACCGACTGTCGACAGGGTATTATTGTGCTATTGGTTTTAACAATAGAGGGTTAATGAGGGGAAGAGTATGAAGCGAAGTTCATTTTTATTGGTAGCATTTGGTTTAACTGCAATTTTGGTTGCTTCTGCTACAACTGTTTTCGCTTCTACCGACACAGAGTTCACGCAAGTAATAAATGACGGTGTTCTATATACAGATATTCTTGACGAAAATGGCGACGCTGTTGTCGCACCTACCGTCACAATGTCGCCAGTTGCAACATCTACTATATGTCAGACGCCTGGATCAACAGGAACCTTCGGTACAAACACCCAGCGTGTCTATGTTGATAATCCTGGTGGAGCCGATTCAGGATGGAATTTGACAATCGCAGCAACAAGCGGCGCTACAGCCACCTGGGAAAATGGCGGTGCTACAGAAGAGTTCGATTTTAACGACCCTACAACTGGTGGATGTGCTGATAGTGGTGATGCTGACAGTCTCCCGGGGCAAATGACAATTGATGCAGCTGCAGGTACGGTTAATCTTGATTGTGCTGGTTGTGGTTCAACTGGAATAACTAAAGGTGTGTCAGCAGCGTTCAACGAAGGCACCCTAGATGCGATTACCATCATATCTGCATCAGCTGGTTCAGACGACATTTGGCGAGGCTACCTGACTGGCGCAGATGTAAGCCAGACGATTCCTGCAGACGTTCCTGCAGATACCTATACAATAGACTTGACTGTTACCGCTACTGCACTATAGAGTGTGTACAGTGTTATAAAACTGGCGTAATTGCCTAAAAAAAGTTAAAATAAAAAAACAAATGTATAAAATCAACTCCCGACGCCTCATTTTTGCCTTTTGTCTTGTGCTTTGTGGTCTCGTTTTGGGGGTAAATCATTCGTCTGCAATTGAGTACGGTGGCCTTGGCGCTCGTCCAACAAATCCAGACCCTAATAATGCCAGAACTGAATCAATCTTTGTTTACACGCTTGCCGGTGGTGAGCAAAAATCCGACGCTGTAACTGTTTATAATAATTCAAGCACCAAAAAAGATGTTCTAGTCTACGCAGTAGACGCACAGACCAGCAACACCGGAGCATTTACCTGTGAACAGCTCGCCGATCAGGCAGATGAGGTCGGTAAATGGATTACTTTGAGTGCCTCAGAGTTGAGTATTGAACCAACTAAGAGCCAAGAGGTACCATTCGAAGTGCTCCTCCCAGCTCAGGTAGATGCAGGCGAGCATAATGGATGCATCGTTATTCAAGAGAAAGCAGCTGAGTCAAGCAGTTCTGGCGTAGCACTAAGCTTCCGGTCCGCAATTCGCGTGGCTATAAGGACACCGGGTGACATCACCAAGAAACTGTCATTTACTGATTTTGTCGTTACTACCGCAGAGTCTGGAGTAAAAGTATTATCTCCTTCACTGAAAAACGAAGGAAATGTTTCAATTGATGCTACTTTGAGCGTAACGGCAACTAATATTTTGCCATTTGGCGCTTTTGAAGCTGGCGGTCAGTTTCCGGTGCTTTCGAATCAGTCAGCTGATTTTAATTTCGAATTTCCGCAGACATTCTGGGGTGGATTGTACCGTGCAAAAACCGTTGCAACTTATAACAGTGATCCAGATGCGACTTTGGGAGAAGACACCGACCAGGCAACATCAATTGAGTCAGAGCAGAGATGGTTTTTCATGATGCCGAGCCTACCCGCACTAGCAATTGAGCTAGCAGTTATTCTGACTGTCGGAGGTTTTATTGGCGCGCGATTGCATAGTCGACGACGAATTGCCAAGCTGCGTAATTCATGGCAAGAATATACTGTTGTAGCTGGCGATAATATCAAAAGTATTGCAGCGGCTCATCATATATCTTGGAAAAAATTTGCGAGCATCAATAAGCTGAAGCCACCGTATAGTCTCGAAGACGGGCAAACTGTTCGTGTGCCTAAAACGCGAAAGACATCTTCAAGTAGTAAGTCGCCAAAGAAGTCCGCCAAAAAATCTTCTAAATCTGAATAATTGATTGAACGTAGATGAGTGTATTGGCGCCAAACAAAAGGTCACTCGCTGTTATTGTGCCAGCACGTAACGAGGCCAGTAGGATCGATAGCTTGCTTCGTGAGCTACTTGAATACGTAGACGCAAATGAGATATTAGTAGTAGATAGTGCTAGTGACGACGAGACAGAGAAGGTTGTCAGACTTCACGGAGTTGGCTACCTGTATGTCGACAGGCCAGGCAAGGGTCGAGCCTTGCGTGCCGGTCTGAATGCATTAGGGGCTGATGACGTAGTTTTTATAGATGGAGACGGCAGTTATTCGCCGTCATGCATTCCGTCACTCCTAGCTGAGCTACGGGTCTCGGGAGTGTCGGCTGTTTATGGCTCGCGGTTTATGCATGGGGCCGTTCATGACGTTAGCGTGTACCGACGGCTAGGTACGATAGTCATAGAGCTAATGGGTTATTGTTTATTTGGCCGACAGCGAGATTTTTTAACTGGGCTGTATGGCGTAAAAGTCTCGGCACTGCAGGGAATAGAGTTGAGAAGCGAAGGATTCGAAATAGAGGCAGAGTTATTTGCCTACGTTTCGAAGTCTGACGCTCGGTCGATTGAAGTTCCTGTAAAGTACACAAAGAACAGCACCTCAAAACTGAAGCCAATAAGAGATGCAGCTAGAATAATAAAAACCCTTGTTAGGCTTAGGATGATGCGTGCGTAGGATAGCTTACTTTTATAGGCTTGCAACATGGCGCTACAAGGTAAACGGACTCAGGGTACTACTCTATCCTCTGTTCGGTTTTGCGTTTGCCGGTGAGTTTAATCTTGTTTTGATGGTGTTATTTTTGTTTGCTGTGCTGGGGCTTCTCATGAGCTCTTATGCGCTGAATGACTTCTATGACTGGCAGCTACTGGGCGAAAAAAACTACATGAGTGGGGTGTCTAGTTTAACCAGAATGGACAGTTTCACAATTGTTAGCTTATGCATGCTACCACTAGTTGCGGCCGTTCCTTTTGTTGTTTATGCAGACAGTGTGTTGCGATGGCTATTTTTAGTAATTGCTGTAATTGTCACGGCATATTCTGTGCCGCCAGTTCGATTCAAAGAAAAGAAACTATTAGGAGTTGTTGTTCCGCCGATTGCAATGGTGCTTGTGTTCATCGAAGCCTGCATAATTGGACAAGCAGAGCCGCATATAATTGTTGTTTTATCGACATTACTCTTATTGTTCCAGAGCTATGCCGAAGCGTTGCATATGCTTGATGACACACTGTTGAACACCGAAGTCACTAAGCTTAAGACCGTAACCATCAAGGCATTCATGAAGGTTATTTTGTGTCTTTATATAGTAATTAGCATGTATCTAATCGCATACATAGATGTTGTGTTTTTTGTATCGCTTATTGCTGGATTTATACGTTTAAATTTTGCTCAGGGCCTGGGTACAAAAAATATCGCCTACGTTCGTAAGCATATTTGGCGGCCAGAATGGTTTTTATACGAATTTTTGACCTACGGACTACTGGGAATTTTAGGCTACTTTAAGGTATAATTAATCAGGTAAAGCTAAGTGTTTAGCGAGGGATATGAGTTCGCGATTTTTGGGGTTATTGCGTCGTGTGTATATCAGTTTTGGCGAGTTTGCCATGCTTCTTCGGTCTGCGGTGCGCAATATGCGATCGAGCAGCGAAGCTAGGCACAGTAAACTGCAGTATGTGTCATTGCTGTCATGGCTGGGTGTAGGTGGTTTTGTCTTTGCAATCCTGCACTTTGCGATTGCTCAAGGCAGACCATTGCTTCAGTACCCGAGCACTGACTTGGTGCACATCGTGTTCTTGCCACTCCTGTCCATTTGGATTTGGCTTGCTGGATCTCTATTGTTTTATTCGGTAGATTATTTTATTAATTCCAACCCAAATAGAAAAAATGCCGAGCTTTCAGCACTTTCAATTTGGTTGGTTTGGTTTACGATGCCAATTATCGACATACCACACCTCTTCGGAGTGCCGTTTGTCTATATTTTTGGCGTTGGAGCGCATCTGTCGTGGTTGTGTGCTTTTACGCTTATACCAATCATTGCGTATAAGCAATTCAAGCGCATCGCCCCAAGAAACTCCAAGCTGCTATTACTTGCCTTAGGTCTTCTAAGTGTGTGTTTGCCCATCGTTGGTCGTTATGGAGTTGAGAATTTGCCGCTATACATCTCTTGGATGAGTTTCGGTGGCGGAACCTTGGCCAGCTATAATGAGGCAGCTTTTTTTGTTGGACCAACTTTGTTCGCTGGCGTATTTGTAGCTTACAAATTTTTAATGACTGGCAGCCATGACTGGAGAAAACTTATTCGTCAAACGACTCGTACTTCAGTAGCGTTCTCTGTTATCGCTGCAGTGCTAGTCTTGAATCTCGGAGCTATTTTAGATAGTTCATTCTTGCCGAGATGGCTTGGTCAGAAAGAGCAAAGTTCAAGGGCAGAAGACGAAGTGGGTGAGTATGGCGAGGGTAAATCAGAATATACACATTCACACACCTGGACGAGTGCTGATTACGAGGCGGCAACTTATACAACAACTGCAAACACCAACTCAGAGGCGGTCCTCAAGGAATATGCAGGAGTCGTAGACTTAGATTTTGATCCAGCTAAGGCTACTATCACGGCCGTGCGATGCAAAGTGAATTTTACTGCCGCTACTGCTGACTATGAGCCAACCGATGCCACCCCTCGCGCTAGATGTGATATCTTGCCAAATGGCGGTGCCTATCAGCTGGGAACATATCAAGGGCCGCTTACAACATCTGCGGGACTTCGGACTTTTACTTGGACGAATCCAGCATGGGGAAGTACCCTGAGTCAGCTCGATAACAGCGTCCGTGTATTCGGGCAAGTAGCTTGGAACGGCAATGCCAACACTCCACTGACAGACCGCAT
Organism: Saccharimonadales bacterium (SeqCode); assembly: GCA_041600755.1. GTDB lineage: Bacteria > Patescibacteriota > Saccharimonadia > Saccharimonadales > JAXHNE01 > JAXHNE01. The sequence goes on along the minus strand of JBFIJL010000006.1, from coordinate 29,725 downwards.
TGCCTTTGATGCGGTTACCGTTGAAATTGACTATGAGGCAAATCTCACTCAGACAAATTATCGTTGGTATAATAACAACAATGGTGTCCAGCCCGGAAGTGCTAGGGCTGCTGAAAATACTGCCACAACACTGGTAGAATCTGCAGAGGTTATTCGTTTGCGCGCTGCAATGCAAGTCGAGACCGGACGCATGGATGCTTCAACGGAGCCGTTTAAATTACAATATGGTGCACGTATTGGTGGCGTATGTGGAGACGATGAGTCTTGGTCTGATGTAGGTGGTATTGGCTCCGGTGCTGCATGGCGCGGCTATGATAATGCTTCGCCGGCCAATGGTGTGCAGATTACAGGCTCTTTACTGGGTACCTTGAACTACGGGAGGCAGTCATACCAAGAAGACAACACAGCCTATAATAATAAAGTTGAGCTAAATGCTGGGGGAACAAATAGGGGGGAGTGGGACTGGGTGCTGCAGGCCAATACTGCTGCGCCGTCGACAACCTACTGTTTTAGAATGGTTGAGTCCGGCGGTACGCTGCTCAAGACATATAGCGTCTATCCTCAAGCAACTACCGCGCCGGCGCTTGTCGTGAATCATTCTGCCTACAGATGGTTTGAGAATAATGATGCGCTTAATGCAGGCTCAGCCTTGGCGGCTCAAAACACAGCTGCTTATGCGAGTTATGAGGATGCCCCGTTTCGTTTGCGTATGCTTTTAGACGCAGAAGGACAATCAATCCCGACGGCAGCCACAGCAAAGTTACAATACGCACTCCGATCCGGGACTTGTGACACGAGTTTCTCTGGAGAAAGCTATGTTGATGTTCAGGCGGGCAGCGGTGCGATTCGCTATTACAATGCAACGCCAGCAGATGCAGCCACACCGAGCTCTAACGCCGGCGATCCTACTTACAGTGGACACACCAAGGTCTATCAACATTATGTCGAATCAAACCCTTTTAGTGTTCGTCAGAAAATTCCAGTAAACCAATCTGGATTATGGGACTTTTCGCTTATCGATGCCTCTGCAGTCCCCGGGGAGACATACTGCTTCAGGATTGTAGATTCTGGAGGATCTCCACTAGGTACATATACAGTGGTTCCACAGATAACAACCGTAGGGTTCTTTGGGGTCGATGTGGTTGATTCTGGTGGATCATCTATTCCAAACCCAATAGTAGCCATGAGTCTGGGAGTGACGCAGTTTACATGTCAGACCACCACTGGTATTTTGGGTGCACCTACGCAAAAGATCCGCGCCAGTAATGGTCAGCCAAATGCTGGATGGACGCTTTCGGTTGCAGCTACAGCGGGTTCAAGTGCGCTTTGGTCGGCGGGTACGCCGCTTTATGATTTCAACGATCCATCTGGATCGCCGGCCGGTTGTGGAGCAGGGCTGGATGGCGATGTTTATGCCGGTCAGCTGACAATAAATCCATCCACGGCCAGCATTACGCCTCAATCAGGTTGCGTCAGCACCGGAATCACAAAAGGAAGCCAAGCTGGGTTTAATGAATCGACCGTTGACTCCATTGTTATTGCCTCGGGGTCGGGCGGCGTGCAACTCTTTTGCTACTATGACTTTCAAAATATTGGATTTTCGCAAACAATACCAGGATCACAGCCATCGGGTACGTACTCACTGGACTTAACTATGACGATGATTGCGAATTAATCATGAAGAGCTTACGAATACTATTGATAGTTATCGCAGCATGCATACCGGTCATGTTGTCTCGTCAGGCTGCCGCGGCCGACACAAAGGCAAAACTGCAGATACTTCCGCTAGAGTGTGTATTTGATTTTATTAGTGACGGTAGTTCTGGAACGATAGTCTATATCACCCCGGCTGAGTGTGGTGTGGTGATTCCTCCTGACCCGCCTGGGGTTGACCAGCCGACCTCTCCAGATCCAGAAGAGCCAACACCAGTCACGAGCCCAGGAACAAGCTCACCTATTCTTTTCGCCAGACAACCCGGCCAAGGAGACGTGCCGCGGATTGTATCTGTTGAGCTAGATGAGCAGAATTCTCAAAATCCTGGCAGCATTCGCTATGTGATCGACAGGGAGATCGGTGTTTCTAATAACAAGTCGTTTGCCGGCCGGCTACTGTCGTTTGTCGTCTTTATGGCGTGGGCTGGTGGCTTCGCCTTCTTGGCTTGGCTGCTGAGACTAGTTATTCCAAAAATTGAGCAAAAATAGTTTATTGACATGAGCGCAATGTAATGCTATCATAAGCACATTCGAAAGAAGCGAAAGAGGGTTTGGCTGTCATGGCCGCTCTCTTTTTGTTTTTCGATCAATAATTAATGGGAGGCTATCAAATGGCTGGAACGAAAACTGGCGGCAAAGCTGCTGCTGCAACAAATAAGGCGAAATACGGTTCTGATTTTTATGCAAAAATCGGTGCTAAGGGTGGAAAAAAGGGCACAACTGGTGGCTTTTTTGCAGACCGTGAGCTTGCACGACAAGCTGGTGCTAAGGGTGGACGTATTTCACGTCGCACAAAAAAGGCAGAATAAGCTCTATAGCTAGTTTTGATCTTGAAAAAGAAGCGTACGAATGTACGCTTCTTTTTTTATAGCTTTCTTTCTGTAGGGCCTACATGAGCGTGAGCTTGAAACAGTCCAGGCGGAGCCACAGTTAATGCAGCGGTATGAAAGATCGCTACCTTGAAAACCGTGACACTCGCAAGTAGGACACGTGCTGCGTATGTGAAGCCAGTCGCGGTAGGTGTCCAGGCAAGATTGAACATGCTCATCCGGAATATTGACTTCGTAGGCTTCACCTAGTGTCATGGCGTGCTGCCAGGCCTCAACCTCAATTTTGAGTAGCTCAAAGTCGGTTGTGAACGTGGTGTGGCCTAAAATGCCGTGTGCGAGTTCGTGCAGTAATGTGACTGATGCATCGGTCACATTGCCGGTTGATTCAAAATGAATTGATCTATCTTTTGGCGACCAGGCAAACCTAGTACTTTCTATATATGAAAACTCAGGATGGTCATGCTGAAGTTTTTGAATGAGATGCTTCATCGTTGTCTTTCGCCATTTCGTAGCAACCGTAGACAACAGCCTCTTCAGGGTGTTTAGCCTGGACAATTGCTGGAATTGTCAGAAGGGCATTGTCATAGATTTTTAATTCTTCGATTAGTCGTGGTCCAAATTTTGCAAAATGAGTACCAACGCCTCCGCCGATAATGATTACTTCAGGGGTTAGTGTGGCAATGACGTCGATCATGCCAATGGCAATATTTCTAGCTATTACATACCAAGTTCCGGTAGCGTCTGCAGGGATTTCGCTGGCTTTCTTACCGTATTTCTTGACGATAGCCTTGCCGGATGCAAACTCTTGCCAGCGCTGTAGTTTGCCCCCGCGCTCAAGAAGCATGTGGCCAATTTCGGCATCTTGTGTGGTTTCTTCTATTTTGCCGTTGTTTACAACCACACCACCAATGCCGGTGCTGATCGTTATGTACATTGCTTTTTTGTACTGAGGCACTTGGCGCGCTTCATATAATCCTGCCAGGTTACCATCGTTCTCAACCACAACCTCGCAGTTGACGACTCTCTTGACGTCGCTGCCTATTTCAACATTCGCCCAGGCTAAATTACCGAAGGCAATACCAGTGCCTGTCGTTCTATCGATCTTGCCGGGTGCAGCCACGACACAATAACTAAATGTGTTCGTTGATAATTTTGCAACAGAAGCCGCCAGTTCGTCTCTAAATTCATCGTATAGAACAGGGGTTTTAAACTTAATCGATTCTTTAAGCTCGCCTTTTTTTGTGAAGACGGCAAGTAGAGTTTTTGTGCCGCCAATGTCTATAGCTAAATACATGAGGCCAGTCTAGCACATTCTGCAGGTTGCCATAAGTTGACTTTTTAGGGGTGGTAGCGGTATAGTAGGTCGTAAATCTGATCGGAAAAACAGCTTACGAGTTGCCGCAGTAATAAGGAGGCATGTATTTCATGTCAAAAAGCACTATGACTATGGATGAGCTATTAGCATCCAACGAAGTCACTCAATTTAAATCAGGGGATGTGGTCGAAGGAACGGTCATATCTGTAAAGAAGCACGAGGTCTGGGTTGATCTTGGCGCCAACGGTGTTGGTGTGGTCATGCGCCGAGAAATCGGGCATGGTCAAAAGCTAGAGAAGGGTCAAGAGATTACTGCAAGCATCGTCGATCCTGAGATCGAGGATGGCTACGCACTGCTAAGCATGCGCCGAGCCGCTAAAGACCGAGGCTGGGATGAACTTCAGAAAGTATTTGAAGCATCAGAGATCATTACGATTAATCCATACGACGCTAACCGCGGTGGACTGCTCGCAGAGCTTCAGGGAATTCGTGGCTTCTTGCCAGTTTCACAGCTTGCCGCTGGCCATTACCCACGCGTATCGGGTGCCGACAAGGATGAGATTCTACAAAAACTCAACAAGTTGCTCACAAAAGAAATTCGAGTTCGAATTCTTGATATTAGCCGAAAAGAAAACAAGCTTATTTTCTCTGAAAAAGAAGCAATCAAAGATGACATGCAGGATCGCTTTGCAAAACTTGCAGTTGGCGACGAAGTTGAAGGTGTCATCACTGGTGTTATTGATTTCGGTGCTTTCGTAAACGTTGACGGCATTGAAGGGCTAATTCACATCTCAGAAATTTCATGGGACCGTGTAGAAGATCCAAAAGATTACGTCAAAGTTGGCGAAACGGTTACTGCCAAGATTATCTCTATCGACAAGGATCGATTGAGCCTTAGTTTGAAGCAAATGCAGGAAGATCCATGGTTGAGCGAAGTTAAATCGTTCAGCAAGGGTGATTCTGTGGAAGGAAAGATAACTCGCATTACTCCGTTTGGTGCATTCGTGCAGCTAAGTTCATCTGTTGAAGCGCTTGTGCATGTTAGCGAAATGGGTGAAGGCGATGGAGTAGATCCAGAGAAAATCTTCCAGCTAAATGAGAAGAAGACGTTTAAGGTGCTTGATATCGACACCGATTCACGCAAGATCGCACTTAGCCTTAAAGGCGCGTAGCCTAGCTGCTGCAACCGGAATGTAAGTATAACTAAAGCCAGAAAGGGGACGAATATGGCACGACAAATTGAAATCCAAGACCATATAACCGTAGGAAATCTGGCTGAAGAGCTACTCATTCCGGTTACGCAGCTTATTGGTGAATTGATGAAGAACGGGGTACTCGCTACCGTTAATGAGCGATTAGATTTCGACACTGCTCAGATTATCGTTGAAGAAATGAACATGGACGTTGAGCTTGTGAGGGCGTCAGCAGTAGAGGCGCCTGTGATTGTTCGAGCCAAGAAGACATATGGCGATTCAGCCACTTCTCGTCCGCCGGTTATTGCAGTCATGGGACATGTCGACCACGGGAAGACATCATTGCTTGATGCAATTCGCAAGGCTGACGTTGCAACCGGCGAAGCTGGCGGCATAACGCAGCACATTTCAGCCTACCAGATCACGCACGATGATCGTGTCATTACATTTTTAGATACACCAGGCCATGAAGCCTTTGCGGCCCTCAGGGAGCACGGTGCGATGCTTACTGACTTGGTTATTCTTGTAGTTGCCGCAGATGACGGAATTAAGCCCCAGACGCTTGAGGCGATTCGTTTTGCCAATAAAGCTGGCGTTAAGCTTATCGTAGCCATGAACAAGGTCGACAAGCCAGAGGCGAACCTCGATCGTCTCAAGCAACAGCTTGCTGACAATAACTTATTAATTGAAGAATGGGGCGGAGAAGTTGTCGCCCTGCCAGTGTCCGCCAAAACTGGAACCGGCATCAAAGAACTTCTTGATATGGTGCTGTTGACAGCTGATGTCGAAGAGCTGAAAGCTGATGTTGATATTCCAGCTGAAGGACTCATCATCGAGGCGCATATGGAAAATGGCCGCGGTCCTGTAGCCGTAGCTCTCGTAGAAGGCGGAGAACTAAAGCCAGGCGACTTTGTCGTATCTGGTTCGACTTACGCTAGGGTTAGAAATCTTGAAGATACGACGGCTAAGCCACTCAAGTCTGCTGGTCCATCCACGCCTGTAGTTATTTCTGGATTCAAAGAGCTTCCAGCTTTTGGAGATACTTTTACAGTTGTAAAAACAGAGAAGGCGGCTCGAGCCGCCGCTGCAGATGCCGACAATCAGAAATCAAAGGCAAATGTTCGGGCTGGAAGCAGCGCTGACCTTATAAGCATCATTAACCGCTCGCGCGACCTCAAGGAGCTGAATATTATTGTTAAGGCTGATGTACAAGGTTCACTTACATCGGTTATCGACAGTCTTAAAAGTCTAGATACCAAAGAAGTTGCAGTGCGTATCGTGAGCTCTGGAATTGGTGCGATCAATGAAAACGATGCTCATTTTGCACACAGCAGCAATGCAATAGTTTATGGCTTCAACACTACGCTGCCAACAAGCATTCGGCAAACGACCAATCGCGATAAGACTTCAGTCAGAATTTACAACGTTATCTATGAGCTAATAGATGACGTAAAATCTGAGCTGAGTCAACTGCTACCACCCGAAATAAAGGAGACAGACACAGGTAAACTCAAAGTACTTGCTGTGTTTAAAACAACGAAAACTGAGATTATTTGTGGTGGCGAAGTAACAAAAGGCAAGTTGGTTGCACCTGCTCTTGCTCGCATCTTCCGCGATAAAGAACAGATTGGCGAAGCCGAAGTAACTGGTCTAAAACGTGGGCCACAGGACACAAAAGAAGTTCAAGAAGGTGAGCAGTGTGGAATGAGTCTTGCTTCTTCGTCCAAACTATTGCTCCAAGAAGGCGATCGCATCGAAGTCTTTACTCGTGAAATAATTGAAAGAACTCTTTAGTTATTGTATAATTTAGTTCATGAATGAGGAGCGATTCTCAACCCAACCCGACGCTGAGAAAGAAGAGGAGCGAACAGCCCGTGACCGATTAGAAGGTGTCTTGGGGTTTCTTCGTGGCGATCGAACTGAATCTGATAGTAATGACGAAAATTCTGAGAAGCGAAAAAAGGGCAAAAGTAAAAAATGGCGCCGGTTTTTGCGTGCTATGTTTGGCGGCGAGCAGGCTCCCGCCGATGACAGTGAAAAGCCGCGATCGTTATTCTCACCAATTATTTCTTATGAGCCACTGCCCGCCGAGCCACAAAGTTCAGAGCTTGCCAATAAGGATTCTGGTGAACAGAGCGAAGTGCTTGCAAGTGAAGAGGTGGTTGCCGGCGCAGAATCGGCAGACATTGTATCAGCATTTGATGAAGAGCCAGTTGCCAGCACCGCTGAGCAAAGCCTTCCTTCTCTAGAGCCTGATCGTGCTTCAGAGCATGAGCCAGAAGTTGAGCAAGGAGTTTTGCACGTTGAACACGACCGAGCGGGTGATTATCGCCAGGCTGTTGAACTGAACAGTACGCCACCGCCACCGGAGGCACCCCCAATCACTGTCAGAAATGCCACTCCAGCCTTGCTCGCTATTGATTATCTAAATCATCGAGCAAGAAAAAAGCTTGAAAAGCGATTTGAAAAAGATAAATCAAAATCAGACGCGGACATTAGGGACCTCAAAAAAGCCAATGATAGCTTGTCGCGAAAGGCGAAGGAGTCTCGTTCCGCTACTCCAGAAGCGCCCAAGAGATACGTTGCGGATGCAAAACCTCGCAAAGTTAGCTCTGTTGCCGAGGCTCTGCCGAAGCCTGAATCCAAAGATCGGCCCCAGGACCGTACGATAGTCGAAAAGCTTGTGCCTACTCAAGTTGATAGAGAAGATCCCTACAGAAGGGCCGAGGTGGCTCAAGAGAAGCTGCGGAACGGGCAAGAGCAGCGGAAAGTGAACCATACTGAACAGTCAACCTCATCTGAAACTGAAAATGAGCAACTCAAGGAGGAGTTTTCAAATACTTTTGTCGAGCGTGAATACGAGCGACGTCATGAAGTTCGTGATGAGGCAGGAAACGATGCTGTGTCGGTTGCCGAGATCCTAAAAGCCAAGCAACTTAAAAAAAGCTACTCACCAGTGCAGTCACCAGTACAGGCAGTTCATCAATCAGCTACAAAGTCAGCCGCCCAGATTGCCACACCTAAAAATATTGAGCCAAATGGGCATCAGCCGATTTCTTACACTTCAGCAATAACAAGTGGCTTTATTGCTGGCCTAGTCATATTTGCAAGTCTTTTGGCACTAACAATAATTAGATAAATATAATTTGCTTTAATGTCAATAAAGCATAATAGTAGTTGACTTATTATTGTTTTTATGCTTAAATGTAGGCGTAAACAAAAAAATACAAAATCAGCATAAATGCGAAGGAATTATTATAAATGAGTGAACAAATGCCACAATTTCAAGAAGTGAATCAGAAGATATATTCTAATGGTGCCAAGCATGTCTATGGTATGGATGAGCAGGGAAAAGAGCATCATATTTCTCAAGATGCAGTTCTTGAGTCTTACGGCTATTCTGCGGCAGAAGCGAAGCAGGCAGCAAAGGAGCATGGAGCTCCTGAGTCAATACAGCCTAAGAGCGAAATCGAAAGTCAGTATGACCGTATTCATAAATTGCGTGACGAAGCCGACGCGATAAAGCAAGAGCGCAAGGCTCATGCTAAATGGCAGATGAAGGTGGACACAACAGATAAAAAGCCATCAGAACAAGGCTTGACTCCCGATGACGTGGCGTACAATATGTGGCTCGAAGAGAATGCCACAAATGAAGGTACGACGAGCAGGTCGCTTCGCGACAAGGCAGAAGACCTACAAGCCCAGGAAAATAAGGAGCGACTTCGTGCTGCTGCCAACCTTGGAATGCGCGTTAAAACAGGAGTAGCAAGTGGCGAAGAAGCTGCGTATTACTACAGCCTTAAAGAAGCAGAAGATTCACAAGCCCCTGAGTCAGCAGAAGCGACCCCAGATTCCGATATCTCTGCTGTTGAGCAGCAAGAAGAGTTGAGCTATGTTCAGCTTGCGACTGAGATTACTTTTGCAAAAATAACTAACAATAAAGAAGCGAAGGCAGCTCTACTTGATCGATACGACAAAGCATTTTGGAGTCATGTTGATAGTGAAGGTTTGAGTACTCGAGAACAAAACGTACTCATTAGCCAGATGTTGCAAGATCAAGTTACACAAGAAGCGAACATATTAGGTAGACTTGATGATTTTGAAATGACCGATGAGCAGCGCAGCTTTGCCGAGGCCTATAAAATAACCTATGCCGGCTTACTTGATGTTCGAACTGGCATGCAGTTGCACAGCATGGCAACAAAATTTGTCGCTGGCGAAGGAATATCAGGCGATATTAATGCAGCCTTGCAGTTGTCTATCGACAGGTATGCGTTGCTTAATGGACTCGATGAGACTGAAAAGAAGGCATATGCCGATGAGCTCGCCCAGCGCCTAGATGACATGGTGAATGCTCCTGCTGAGGTAGGCCAAGAGGATGGAAAGCACATAAACAAAACTACCGAAATCAAAGAAATAGACCCAGATAACAAGCCGAAGCACCTTAGGGGCGCAGAAAACGACGATCAGGCTAAGAAGGGCGTCTTTGGACGGATGAAGGATTGGTTCAACAATGGCAGCAAAGAACAAGTACGTGGAAAGATAACATTGAGCGCAATCGGAGCGATTGGTGCCGGAATTCTAGGGCTTGCCATGCTTTCATCTGGTAGTGGCACAGAAAACGTTAATGATACCGCAGAAACTACTAGCGTAGCTGTCGAGGATTCAAGCCCTGATGCGAATACTTCAGCCGAAGCTGGTGGCGAAAATGACAGTACTTCAGATGTTGATGGCTCCACTGAAGACGCAGAAGGTAGCGTAGACGCTGCCCCAAGTGATACGTTCGACATTGAGGACGGCAATGGCTACACCCATGAAATAGAAGATGCATTTCCAGGATTCTCAGCAGCACAATACAAGGCTGAACACGAAGCGGCCCTGGCCGAATTCGGAGTCGACTACCTCCAAGGAGTCGAAAAGTACTCAGAGGCAGGTGAGCAGCGTCTAGCAAGTTCAGGAACAGGCAATTGGGCCCCAGGAGTTCGGGAGTTTTTTGAAGCCCGCCTGGTGAAGTAGTAAAATACTGGTAAAATACAAAACAAAGAAAGGAAAGATATGTTTAAACTAGATAATAACTTACTCGTAGAACTTGGGCTTGGAGACTTGCCGGCAGAGGAAAAGAATAAGATGCTCGCGCACATCTATGAAACACTAGAAATGCGCGTTGGAATGAAGCTTGCAGAGCAAATGAGCAACGAGCAGCTTGATGAGTTTGAAGGCTTTATCAACAAGAGCGATGAGGCCGGCGCATTAACTTGGCTAGAAACAAACTTCCCTAATTATAAGGATGTTGTTGCGGCAGAGCTCGAGGCCTTAAAAAACGAGATTAAGCAGAACGCAGCCCAAATAGTTGCCGCCGCTGGCGAAGCGGAGACGTCGAAAGAGTAGCTTGTTATGCGAGCAGATGGCGGTGGCCGGCGAGGAATCCCTCGGCGGCCATTTCTTTTTTGCCAGCCGGCTTTAGCTTTAAAATTTGTAGTGAATTTGATCCACAACAGATATGAAGTTCATTATTATTTATAACAACATCACCCGGTTCGCCGCTATAGGTGGATAGCTTCGTTGCGGTAATTACTACATTTTTGCCAGCTAGTTCCGCATAGCTTTTTGGCCAGTCGGCATAGGCTCTGACCTCTCGTTCGAGCTGTGACGCAGGCTTTTTCCAGTCGAGTCTGCCGTCTTCTTTGGTCAGTTTCCGAGAGTAGGTTGCTCGATCAGGATGTGGCTGATTGCGTGGCTGAAGGCTGCCAGCCTGATAGATGGGTAGCGTTTCTTTGAGTAGTTCATCGCTGAGTTGAATAAGTTTTTCGGTAAGTGAGGGTGTAGTATCGCTGGGCGATATGTCCATTCCTTTTTGCTTGAGTAATTTACCGGTATCCATGCCCTTATCAACCAACATTAGACTAACTGCAGTTGTTGGCTGTCCGCTGAGAATTGAAAAGCTTATAGGATCAGCCCCTCGCCACTCCGGTAGTCTTGAGAAGTGACTGTTGACGATCCCAAGAGGAAAGAAATCAATTGTAGTTTGATCGATAATAATACCGAAGTCGATAAGCACTGCAAGATCGGCTTCGATGTCTTGTTCTTGTAGCTTGCTGAGTATTTCTTGCTTGTTGGCAACCTCGATGACTGGCAAATCGTGAGCACGAGCTACTTCAAGTACAGGAAAGTCTCCACGATGGCCTTTCGGCTTTGGCTTGGTTACCACTGCTTCTATTTTTTGATGAGCTTGCAATAACTTCAAAGATTCTGCGGCGACCGGCCCTGTGCCAAAGAATACGAGAGGCCTACGCACCAAACTAGTCCCAGAGTTCGGTGTTGTTTTTGACGTCTGTTTCATAATCAAGTTTTTCGAGCTTGCCGTCCTTTTCTAGCCGAAAGAATGCACTTGGCTGATCCTTGATGTGATCAATGAACACTGTGCCATTAGTGTGGTCAATTTCATGCTGGAATACGCGTGCTAGGAAATCTTCTGCAGTAACTCGAATTTCTTGACCTTTTTCGTTCAAGGCTTTGATCTTTACCTTTTGATAACGTGGCACCTTGCCATAGATGTCTTTGACGCTGAGACAACCTTCGAAGTCTTCGATTAATTCACCTTCAGTTTTAACAATTTCTGGATTGATAAAAATTGAAAAGCTTCTGTCTTTTTTGTTGTCAAAGTCGTTGCGTACAATAACTACTCGCATTGGTTGGTCGATTTGAATTGCCGCAAGTGCCACCCCAACTTCATGGTCACGACTGTCTTCCCAGTCGAGTGTGGCGGATTTCATGTCTTCGATTAGCTTCAAGGTCTCATCGGTTATGATGCCTACGCGAGTTGAGCGAGTTCGTAAGCTTTTATTCGGAAGTGTGATGATGTCGGATTTATTCATGTAAATTCAAGTATACCGTAGACCTGGCCTCAAGAGAAGCTACTAAAGGAGGTTGATTGGGTCGATATTGAAACTCATTCCTTTAGGAAGTGCCTCAATTATCTGCAGTAAGTCGCTTCGCTGTTTAGATTTTATTATAAGTTGCCAGTGGTAGGTTCCGTGTGTTTTGGCTTTAAAGGCTGGCGTTGGTCCCAGGATGGAGACTGCAACAGGCAGAGATGAGATGATGTTTACGACCGCTTGAGCGTTGTTGGCAGCCAGGTTACTTTGCTTTTTTGAGCTGGTGATCTGGAGCATATAGCAAAATGGTGGGTAGAGGTATTGTTGTCTTTCGGCAATTTCTTGGGCATAGAACGAATGGTAGTCTTTTTTGATTGCTGAGGCTATAAGGTTGCTTTCAGGTGCATAAGTTTGAATTACGACGTGCCCCTTGCGATGACCACGTCCAACGCGCCCGATGATTTGATGGAGCTGTTGATAGGTTTTCTCTCGAGCGCTAAAGTCGGGCAATACGAGAGAGCTGTCGGCTTGCACAATGCCGATCGTGCTGAGTTTAGGCAGGTCTAATCCCTTTCCCAGAAGTTGGGTGCCAACAAGAATATCAATTGCGCCACTTTGCACATCTTCGAACTTTGCCTCAAGGCGCTGGTCTTTGCTGAGGTCGGTGTCGAAGCGTGCAACCTTGGCATCGGGAAACAGTTTTTGGACATGAGTTACCAGTGATTTGGTGCCAATCTGCTTGTAGAAAATATCAGCGCTGATGCATGTCGGGCAGGCGCGTGGGGGTGGTTCATGGCGCCCGCAGGTGTGACAGCGAAGCTCGTGGCTGTCGTCATGAAAAGTGAGCGGAATATCACAGTTTGGGCATATGCTTTCCCATCCGCAGCTCTGGCAAAGTATAAGGCGAGCGGTTCCACGCCGATTGAGATACACCATCACTTGTTCGCCTCTTTCAAGCGTGTTAGTGATCTGCGCAATAAGCTGTTTGGATAGATAAGGGGAGGATGTGAAGTTATTTCGGTCTTTAATGTCGATAACCGAGAACTCAACCTCACCATCGCTTGGGTTGCTCATTTCTAGGATTGGTAATTTTTTACGAACGAATATGTCATAGTCGGCGATAGGCGGTGTAGCACTACCTAGTATCAACTGGGCTTTATGGATGCTCGCAAGCTGAGCAGCCACTCTAGTTGCGTGGTAGTGTGGTGCCTGCTCTTGTTTGTAGGCATCTTCATGAAATTCGTCGACTACAACGAGACCAAGATCTTTAAATGGTGCAAACAGCGCCGAGCGAGCTCCAACTATGATTAGCGGTGTTGTGCTTGATGCAATATACTCCCATCGTTCACGCTTTTCTTTAATGGTAAGTTGAGAATGGAGCGTAACTATTGGGGTGTCTAGAAGTGATTGGAGTTGGCGTACTAGCTGCGACGTAAGTCCAATTTCTGGCGTGAGGATGAGGACGGACTTTCCAGAGTCGATGATTTTGCTTGCTTGCTCGGCGTAAACACGAGTTTTGCCTGAACCGGTTTCTCCGTGCAGTAGTACTGTTTTATTTTGTGGATTGGCAAGTTCTTTGAGGACTAGAGTTTGGCTGCTGCGAAGCAAAGGAGGGTTTTTCAAAGTTTCCGTTGTTGTATCTTCAACGATATCTATCTGTTTTGCTTTTTTTAAGATGCTCGATGGCAGAAAAAGCTGGAGCGTAGCACTGGCCTGAGAGGGGTAATATTCCTGCATCCAGTCGTGAAGCTGTAGCGCTTCAGGTGTTAAAGGTGGGCCACTAGCTATGCGGCCTATCTCCTTGGTAGCAAATTTCGGCTCGCTCACTTCGCTCATAATAAAGCCAGTTAATGCCCGATTTCTAACTGGTATCGTTACAATCGAGCCGGGGCCTATGAGCTGCTCCGAGCGGTAGGTCAGTGGTTTTTTACTGTGGTAGGATCTTCCCGCTACTCGAACTTCATAGTAGTGCATGACACTAGTATAGTGCCTGGTGCCAAAGATTTCTCTTGAATTATTAAAAAACCTTCCGTATACTTTCACTACGTTGTTCTAATAACAATAGACGCTTATGTTAGATGTATTTATAACCTCCCGAGTCCGACGCAAGATAATCGTGGTGTACGCCAAGTACCCAGATTTTAAGACGCATGTTCGCGGCCTTGCAAAGTTAATCCGTGAAGATGCGGGCAACATTCAACGTGAGTTAAAGCGCCTCGAGAAAATTGGATTTTTGATTTCAGAAAAGCAAGGCAACACCAAGGTCTACTACACCAACAAGCACTTCGCTATCTTTAAAGAACTGCAGAGTATTGTGCTCAAATCTCAGCGCCAAAAGCAAAAAGATCAACAGGAGCGGCAATAGGGGTTGCAATTGCTCCTCTGTTAGCGTAGTATTATCCAGATGATTCAAGTAAGTAAGAAAGATCCAAAAGAAAACGTAGAGAGTCTGATTCGACGATTCTCGCGTAAAGTACAGCAGTCTGGTGTTGTTGCTGAAGTTAAGCAAAATCAGTATTTTGAAAAGCCAATGAGCAAGCGTGATCGTCGTAAAAAAGCTATCGTTCGTAAAGCTCGTAAAGCCATCAAAGTTAAAAAGCTTAAACTCGGCCAGCGCTAATGACTCTCGTTGAGCAAATCAACGCTGACTTAAAACAAGCTCTCTTGTCAGGTGATAAGGAGCTTGTTTTTGTGTTGCGTGGCTTGCGCAGCGTAATCCTGAACGAAGAGGTTGCCCAAGGTAAGCGCGACACAGGTATTGATGAGTCTGTAATTATCAGCCTATTTCAAAAAGAAGTTAAAAAGCGTCAAGAGGCGATTGTGATGTACGAGTCTGCTGGAAGTGCTGATCGTGCAAAGCAAGAGAAATATGAAGTAGAACAGATTAGTAAGTATCTGCCTGAAATGATGAGTGAAGAAGAGGTGAAGGCGCTTGTTGATGCCGCTGTTGTCGAGCTTGGAGCTTCCGACATGTCAAAAATGGGACAAGTAATTGGTGCAGTGAAAGCAAAAAGTGAAGGGCGAGCCGATGGTGCGCTGATCGCAAAAATAGTAAAGGATGCATTACAGTGATAATTTTTATGGGTGTGGCTGGTTCTGGTAAAAGTTCACAGGGGCGAATGCTAGCCGATGAGATGGGTTTGCCATGGGTTTCTACTGGTGAGTTCTTGCGCATGCTGATAGCTGGCGACCGACGCCGTGCAATGCTCCAGGGTAAACTCCTTGGTGATGCTGAAATTATTGGGTTGATTCAGAAGATTTTTGCGATGATTGATACCGATAATGAGTTTATTCTTGATGGTTTTCCACGGACTGTTGAGCAGGCTGACTGGTTATTGGCTCAAAAACGTCATGGTCAGCTGGACATAACAGCGGTTATTCATCTGCAGGCCGACGAGGAAGTTGTGCGCGCGCGATTGCTCGATAGAGGCAGACAGGACGACCATCATGATGCAATTGGTGAGCGCTTTGTGGAGTACCGAGAAAGTATACTGCCAATCCTTGAGGACTTCAAAGAAGCTGATGTTAAAGTCTATGATATTGATGGGAGTAAGTCTGTTGAAGAAGTTCACTCTCAAATTGAGCAAGCCCTGCAGAGCTAAGTTTTTATGGTAATGACGAAGATAAAATCAAATAAAGAGATTGCAGCTATGCGAACTGCGGGTGGCATGCTTGCAACGGTACTATCTGTTGTAAAAAAACAAACAAAAGCTGGCATGACCACAAAAGATTTAGCGAATATTGCGCGCGATGAACTGAAGAGGCTAGGTGGAAGGCCATCTTTTTTGGGATATCAGGGGTTTCCGGAAGTTATCTGTGTATCTGTTAATAATCAGGTAGTGCACGGTATCCCGTCAAAAAAACTCGTCCTCAAAGATGGCGATATTGTTAGTATTGATTTTGGAGTAACGATCGACAGTATGATTACTGACTCAGCTATAAGCTATGTTGTAGGAAAGTCAAAAGATAGCTCAAAGCTTGAGTTGCTGGCAGCGACTGAGCAGGCTATGATGGCTGGAATCGAAAAACTTAAGGGCGGCATTAGGGTTGGTGATATTTCTGCTGCAGTTCAAGAGGTTATTGACCAGTTTGGGTATGGCAATGTTCGTGACCTTGTCGGTCACGGTGTTGGTCACGAACTTCATGAGCTACCAAATATTCCAAATTATGGAAAAGCTGGAGCAGGACCACTACTTGCCACGGGGATGACGATTGCTATCGAGCCTATGGTTACGCTCGGCACACATAAAGTGGCAGTCGATGAGGACGGCTGGACGATCGTGACAGCAGATGGTAGCTTGTCGGCACACTTCGAACACACAGTGCTTATAACAGATACAGGGTATGAAATTCTAACCATCGCTTGATTGTGCTTTTGTTTTAACTAGAAGATTTTGTCATCGGTTGCTATACTTGGCACATGCGCGAACAAACACCAACACATTTCGTTGGTCTTGATATTGGAACTCAGAACGTCCGTTGTGTTGTTGGTCTTGTTGACGAATCAGACCCAACTAAACCAACGATTATTGGTCATGGCTTGTCTCCGAATCTGGGCATGAGAAAAGGAGTAATCGCTCATGTTGATGATGTGGCTGATGCAGTTGCGCATGCTATCACAGAGGCAGAACGACTTTCTGGTGTGCACATCCAGCATGCAACTGTGAACATAAATGGCTCACATGTTGCAGGAATTAACTCAAAAGGTGTCATTGCCATCAGTACGGCCAACAAAGAGATTGGCCCAGATGAACGGTTGAGAGTAGAAGAGGCAGCCACAATCGTCCAATTACCGCCTAACCGTGAAATTATTCAGGTTTTTGCAAAGAACTATCGCATTGATGGCCAAGATAACATCAAAGATCCAGTTGGAATGCATGGAGTTCGGCTGGAAGTTGACACACACATCGTAACGGCACTGGCGCCGAATGTACGAAATCTAGAACATGTACTCGACCGAACAAAGCTAGCGGTTTCACACAGCACACTGTCGTCTCTTGCCTCTGCCGAAGCAGTACTTGATCGTAAGCAAAAAGAAGCCGGCACTTTAGTTATCGACATTGGTGCTGGAACTACTAATTTGGCAATTATAGAGGATGGCGAAGTTCATCATGTGGCCGTCATACCCGTGGGCAGTATTAATTTGACCAATGATTTGGCAATTGGACTAAAAACAGAGCTCGACATTGCCGAGAAAGTGAAGCTAGAGCATGCAGCGCTCGACGATTCCAATAAAGATCTGAATGCCCGTGTTGAATACGACGGCAAGACGCAATTATTTGAAATGGCAGACATTAAGATGATAACTGAGGCGCGAATTGAAGAGCTGTTCGAGCTTGTCGATAAAGAGCTGAAGCGAGTCCACCGGTCACGTAAGCTTCCAGGAGGTGTAGTTCTGGTTGGTGGGGGTGCCAATATTCCCGGCATCGTGGCTTTTGCAAAGGAGAAGCTTGAATTATCTGCTCGTCTTGGTCGCTTGCAGCCTCTCGGTGGCTTAGTAGACGTCGTTGATGAGCCAGCTTATGCGACCGCTGTTGGACTCATGCTTCTAGACATGCTTCTGCTCCCAGAAGATGGATCTCGTCCAGGCAAGCCAAACGCGAGTGCTTTTGGCCTCGTAGACGGTATCCTTGGAAAAATCGGCTTCAAGAAATAAAGGCTTTATTGATTGCGTCGACACTATCCGGTATACTCACCCTATACAATAAGTAGAGGGTTTATACATGCCACAGATCGATCCAGTCATTGAAACATTTGCGCGAATTAAAGTTATTGGTGTTGGCGGTGCTGGAGGCGCTGCGGTAAACCGCATGATTGAGTCAGGCGTAAGGGGCGTAGAGTTCATCGTCGTGAACACCGACTCCCAGGCACTGCACCATTCAAAAGCAGAAAAAAAAGTACATATCGGTAAAGATGCGACTCGCGGTTTGGGTGCTGGCGCCGATCCATCCATTGGTGAAGTTGCGGCCGAAGAGTCAAGCGCAGAGATTGCAGATGTTGTAAAAGGTGCCGACATGGTGTTCATTACAATCGGTGCAGGCGGCGGAACAGGGAGCGGCGCAGGACATGTTGTTGCCAAGCAAGCCAAGGAACAGGGTGCACTCGTTGTTGGATTTGCAACAAAGCCATTTGCATTTGAGGGTCAGAAGCGTCGAACTAATGCCGACTTGGCGATTGAGAATTTACGCAAAGAAGTGGATACATTGATTATTATTCCTAACGATAGACTGCTGCAGACTATCGACCGACAAACACCACTTCTAGAAGCGTTTAAGGTAGCTGATGACGTCTTGAGACAAGGCGTGCAGGGTATTTCCGATTTGATTACAGTAAATGGATTGATAAACCTGGACTTTGCAGACGTTAAGGCCGTTATGAAGAGCGCAGGCTCTGCATTGATGGGGATTGGCCGAGCTAGTGGCGACAACCGAGCAATACAAGCAGCTCAGCAAGCAATTGAATCACCGCTGCTTGAAGTATCAATCGATGGCGCTCGAGGCATTTTGCTGAATGTCATTGGTGGAAATGATATGTCCATGCACGAAATTACAACCGCTGCCGAGACAATCACCTCTGCAGCTGACGTTGACGCCAATATAATCTTTGGAGCCACTATTGATCCAGAGCTTGAGGGTGAGATTATCGTGACGGTGGTCGCTACAGGCTTTGATGCAGCTTATTTTACTAATCGCCAGGAGGCGCCTCAAGAAGCCGCGGTGCCTCAGCGGCCGACAGCAACGCTAAAAGAGAAGCAATCCGGTAGCAATAAGGATTCATCCAAGGTATCTGATGAGACAATGAGCGATATCGACATGGACCTTGAAGACAAGTCGAAGAAAAAAGAAGCAGATTTTAGCAATGAAAATCCTATGCCAAATATTTGGTCATTGGATGCGCATGATGACAAGAATAAGGAAGATGTAAAATCTTTGTTCAGCCCTAAGTCTAGTACAGAAGATGCAAAACCTACAATTTTTCATGCCGACGAAGATAATGAGCTTGAAAAACCGTCGTTTTTGCGGCGTTTAAAGTCAAAGCGACAGAAGAAGAGCGACGACGATACGGAAGAAAAAGCAAGTAAATAATACACCGCTATTTGCTTGAAAAACGCTACACGTGGGGGTAGTATAAGTGTCATAAGCACTATATATAGGGGAAAATATAGCGCTATCGTACGTTTAAACGAACAAATAAACGATCTATGCAGTAGATCAGGAAGGGTATGCACATGAAATGCAGCCAATGTCATAAAGTCGATACTAAAGTTATCGAATCGAGAGACGTGGCTGACGGCGAAGCGATTCGCAGACGTCGTGCTTGCCTGAATTGTACACATCGCTTTACTACTTATGAGCGCATTGAACGACCACAGCTGATTGTCGTCAAAAACGACAACACAAGAGAGTTGTTTAATCGTGAAAAGCTTCTCGCAGGTCTTTATAGGGCCTCAGAGAAGACTAAGATTACGACTTTGCAGCTCGAAGCAGTTGTAGCTCAAATAGAGGATCAAATCTATGCTTGTGGTGACCAAGAGGTGACGACGGCAAAGATTGGGGATCTAGTAATGACGCAGCTTGCCGAGCTAGACGAGGTAGCCTATGTACGATTCGCAAGCGTTTATCGACGCTTCAAAGATATTGCAGGGTTCGAGAAAGAGCTGCTTCAAATTAGGCAGCGAAAATCAGAGCCCGTTAAGTCCGTTTAGGGCTTAACCGCTCTTCTGGGTATTCAAGCGATTGAATGTCGAGGGGAGCGAGCAAAGAACGTCTTTTGAGAGCAGACGTCCGTCAACAGCTACGTGCCAAACAAAAACAACTGTATTAACTAAACAAAGTGAGGGTAAAAAAATGGGACAAACAACAATCCTGGGCCGCAGGCGCTTCTTTACGGCCCCTAACGAAAAAGGCTACGATAAGCTTGCATGGGAAACAAAGGATTCAACACTTCAGAATCCAATGACGGGTGAAATTGTGTTTCAACAAAAGAATGTTGAATTTCCAGCTGGCTGGTCGGTGAACGCAATTAACATCGTATCTCAGAAGTATTTTAGTGGAACGCCCGGATCTAAAGATCGCGAAGGTTCACTAAAGGACCTCATTGATCGTGTCGTAGATACAGTGGCTCGCCATGGCTTGCAAGAGGGTTACTTTGAGGATAAAACAGAGGTAGCCGACTTCACTGAAGAGTTGAAGTATATTCTAGCTTCGCAGCGCGCTTCATTTAACTCTCCCGTGTGGTTCAACATTGGTGCACCGGACCGCGCTCAGCAAGCGAGCGCTTGTTTTATTCTTGCGGTCGAGGACACGATGCCATCAATCTTGAACTGGTATCGTGAAGAAGGAATGATCTTTAAGGGCGGCTCGGGCTCTGGTATCAACATTAGTTCAATTCGCTCAAGCAAAGAAGGGCTCGGAAAGAGCTCCGGTAAGGCGTCGGGCCCGTTGAGTTTCATGCGCGGTGCAGACAGTTCTGCAGGTGCAATTAAGAGTGGTGGCAAGACTCGTCGTGCAGCCAAGATGGTTATTTTGAATGCCGATCATCCAGACATTGAAGAGTTCATCTGGTGTAAAGCGATCGAAGAGCGCAAAGCTCGTGATTTGCAGTCACTTGGCTGGGACATGAGCCTTGACGGCAAAGACATATACTCTGTGCAATATCAAAATGCCAACAACTCCGTACGTGTTACTGATGAGTTTATGGAAGCAGTGGAAGCCGATGCAGATTGGGACCTTAAGGGCGTGAAAGACGGCAAGACCGTCAAGACTATCAAGGCACGAGATCTGTTTAGGCAAATTGCTAAGTCGGCTTGGGAGTGCGCTGATCCTGGCATGCAATTCGATACGACAATCAACAAGTGGCACACCGCACCAAATGCTGGGCGTATAAACGGCAGCAATCCGTGCAGCGAATACATGCACCTTGATAATTCAGCATGCAACTTGGCATCGTTGAACTTGCTGAAGTTCTTAAACGAAGATGGCACATTCGACATTGAGGCCTTCAAGCACACAGTGGAACTCATCTTTACTGCCCAGGAAATCCTTGTTGGCTACAGTGAGTATCCAACAGAAGGTATTGGAAAAAATGCCAAAGCTTACCGTGAGCTCGGTATCGGCTATGCAAATCTTGGTGCGCTACTGATGGCACAGGGATTGCCATACGACTCTGATGAGGGTCGTGCACAGGCGGCTGCAATTACCGCACTGCTTACCGGTCATTCATACGCAACGAGTGCAAAGATCGCTAACAAAGTCGGTCCATTTGCAGGATTCCACAAGGACCGTGAAGGCATGTTGAAGGTGTTGAAGATGCACCGAGCCGCCGTGTCGGAGATTGACGCAAGTTTGGTCGCAGAGGAGCTCTTGAGTGCCGCTGCAGGCGCCTGGGACGAAGCGAATGAACTAGGTGAGCGTTATGGCGTTCGCAACTCTCAGGCAAGCGTATTGGCTCCTACTGGAACCATCGGCTTGATGATGGACTGCGATACAACTGGCATTGAGCCAGACCTCGGCCTTACAAAGGTTAAGAAGTTGGTTGGTGGCGGAACGATGATGATCGTGAACCAAACGGTGCCACGAGCCCTCGATAACCTTGGCTATACCAAGAAGCAAGCTAAAGAAATTGTTGAATATATCGACGCTGAGAAAACAATTTTAGGTGCACCTTACCTTCAGAAGGAGCACGAAGCTGTATTTGCTTGCTCGATGGGTGACAACGCAATTCACTATCGTGGCCACGTCAAGATGATGGGTGCTGTACAGCCATTTTTGTCTGGCGCCATCAGTAAAACTGTTAATATGCCTGAAGAGGCAACCGTAGAAGATGTTGAGCAGTTGCACCTTGAGTCTTGGAAGCTTGGCCTCAAGGCTGTTGCGATCTACCGAGATAATTGTAAGGTTGCCCAGCCACTCTCAATGGCTAAAAAAGACGGAGCCAAGAAAGAAGATGCAGTCGAGACCGGTGCTAAGCTGACAGCTGACGATAAAGTCATCTTGAAGGGCGCAGTAAGAACACGACTACCTAAGGTTCGGAATTCAAAGACATTCTCGTTCCAGGTTGGTTCAACCCATGGCTACATGACCGTTGGTGAATACGAGGATGGTCGACCAGGTGAGATATTTGTGAATGTAAACAAGCAAGGCTCGACAATGCGTGGCATTCTTGACGCTTTTGCTATAAGCATGAGCCATGGTATGCAGTTTGGGGTGCCACTCAAGGACTACGTTAAGTCAATGATGAGCACTTCTTTCGCTCCATCTGGAATTACCGATGACCCTGACATTCGTACTGCGTCATCGATTGTCGACTACATAGCCAAGCGATTAGCGCTGACTTATCTTTCGTTCGATGATCGACTGGAGCTTGGACTTGCCAGCATTGAAGATATGCCAGAGGAGCAGACAAGTCTTCTCGTTGAAGAACTCGAAGAAGCTATAGAGCAAGCTTCAGAAGAGTTGAAAGCAGTGGCCAATGAAGAACCAAAACAAACTGTAAAGTCTGAGGAAGCAACGATTAAGCCAAACGGAGATACGGCTCCACTGTGCTTTAACTGTGGCAATCAGACCCAGCGTTCTGGTAGCTGCTATGTGTGCACTAGCTGTGGAAGCACCACAGGCTGCAGCTAGTCGATAGTCAGTCACATGTGAAAATCATAAACGGCCCCTATGATGGGCCGTTTATGATTTTATCGGACATGCTAGAATAAAGTCATGAAAGTGATTATCCTTTACCATCCTCAGTCTAGTCATGCTCGGATTGTCGAGGAATTCTCACGTGACTTTGAGCGGGTGCATCGTCTTGAGCCACAGCTCGTGAGTCTTGAAACTAAAGAGGGCGCAGACTTGGCTCGAACCTATGATATTGTTAGCTATCCGGGGATTATAGTGACGCGTGATGATGGTGCGCATATGAAGCAGTGGGAGGGTGAAACCTTGCCATTGATGAGTGAAGTTGCTGCCTATTCTCGGCAGTGATATACTAGGAAAGTTCAAGATTAACAATTTGTATCCGTTATGAGTGGCAATCAACCACCAGGAGCAGGAAGAAAGTTCGCTTTTCGAATTATTAGACCCAGCCGGCCGAAGCACCGTTATCGCTGAAAGTAAGTCCTTTTGAGGAAAATGTAGGATGGAACCGTTTTGTTTTTAACAACAAGGCTCCTACGATTCATCAAAGGATTTTTTTATTTTAAGAGGTATTCCATGGGAAAGACATTCAAAAAGAACACACGACGCCGAGCACTAGAGTACGAAAAAGATTTGAATTTGTACTGGAAGAAGAACAACACTTTTGAAAAATCTATTGAGCAAAGAAGTGAAGATGATTCTTTTGTTTTTTATGATGGCCCTCCATTTATCACAGGCGTGCCTCATGTTGGGACGCTGCTCACAAGTATCGTGAAGGATGCAATTCCTCGATATCAGACTATGAAGGGTAAGCGGGTTGAGCGTGTATGGGGTTGGGACTGCCACGGTCTTCCTGCAGAGGTGTTTACAGAAAAGAAGCTGGGCATTAACGACAAACGGGATATCGGAACCAAAATATCGCTCGAGGAGTACATAACTACTTGTAGGGATAATATGGTGCAGACAGGTAGTTTATGGGAAGACACAATTGATCGCATAGGTCGTTGGGTTGATTTTCAGGGAGCTTACAAGACAATGGACAAGGAGTTCATGGAGTCTGTATGGTGGGCATTTAAAGAGCTTTACGATAAGGGCAAGGTATATGAGGGTGAAAAAGTCTTGATGTACTGTACTCGTGATGCAACACCGATCTCTAAGGCAGAAGTCGCCATGGACAATAGTTATCAAGACGTTACTGATCCAAGTGTCTACGTGAAGTTCAAGTTAGTTGGCGAAGATGCTTCGCTTCTAGCCTGGACGACAACGCCATGGACACTACCTAGTAATTCAGCGATTGCCATCAATAAAGACGTGCAATACGCAGAGGTGGAGCTTGATGGTGAGCGATTGATTCTTGCCGAAAAACTGCTAGACAAGGCTTTGACAGATGAAAAGCACAATGTGCTCGATTATAAAGTCCTGCGTACAATAAAAGGCTCCGAGATCGTAGGCAAAAGGTATGAGCCATTGTTTACACCAGAGGATTCGCTGGAGCATGAAAATGCCTTCAAGGTCTGGCACGCAGACTTTGTGCATGACGAGGATGGAACGGGTATCGCACATGAGTCCCCAGCCTATGGCGAAGAGGACTATGAGCTGAGTAAACAGAATGACATCCCTTGGGTGATGAGCGTTGATGAAAATGGCAACTTCACTATTGGCGACTGGAAGGGTGAGAATGTATGGGAAGTGAACAAGCAGATCGCCAAGGAGCTCAAAGAGCGAGGAACTGTCTGGAAGATACAGTACATCACTCACGAATATCCACATTGCCATCGCTGCGCAACAAAATTAATGTACCGAGCTCACCCCAGTTGGTTTATGGATATAGATGGGCAGCGTTCAGAGATGCTCGCAATAAATAATGAAGTAAACTGGGTACCTGAGCACATTAAGCACGGTCGTTCAGAGAAGACGATAGAATCTGCCCCAGATTGGAATCTAAGCAGGGACAGGTTTTGGGCAACTGCCATGCCCGTCTGGAAGGCTACAGACAAGAACGGCAAAGAGAAAATTCGAGTGGTCGGAAGTTATGCAGAGCTAGAAGAGTTGTCAGGCGTGAAGCTAGATGACTATCATCGGCCCTGGGTTGACGACGTGACATTTGAAATAGATGGACTTGCGTATACGCGCATCGATAAAGTTTTAGATTGTTGGTTCGAGAGCGGTTCAATGCCATTTGCACAGTTTCATTATCCTTTCGAGAACAAGGAAAAGTTTGAGGCTAACTTCCCAGGCGACTTCATAGTTGAGTATGTTCCTCAAGTCAGGGCCTGGTTCTACTACATGAACGCAGTTAGTACAGGCTTATTTGGCAAGGGTGCATTCAAGACGGCTCTTGTTCATGGAACGGTTGCTGGAAATGATGGCAGAAAGATGAGCAAGAGCTTCGGCAACTATACCGATCCGAATGAATTAATGGATAAGTATAGTGCAGATTCGTTGCGATTTTTACTACTATCATCGCCACTTCTATCTGGTGAAGACTTTGCATTGCGTGACAGAGACGTGTCCGATGTTGCCCGAAAACTAGGCATGATTTGGAATATGTACGACTTCTTTACACTCTATGCAGATGTCGACAAATGGGAATGGGACGGCAGTTTAGATGATCCGAGCGATGAACTGGAACACTCGCTTGATCTGTGGATTGTGTCGCGCACGCATCAGCTATCTAAAGCAGTTGATGACGCAATGAATGAATTTAATATTTCAGATGCGATGAAGCCAATCCTGCCATTCCTCGATGACGCCAGTAACTGGTATGTTCGACGCAGTAGAAAACGATTCTGGAAGAGCGAGAGTGACAGCGATAAACAGCAAGCCTACAAGACTCTACACTACGTATTAGTGAGATTGGCGCATATTATGGCACCGTTTACACCTTTCCTATCCGAAGAGCTTTATCGCAATCTCACTGATGGCGAGTCGGTACACTTGCGTGATTGGCCGGCAGCAGGAAAAATAGACACCGATACTGTTCTGAAGATGGCAGCAGTGCGGCATGTAATAAATACAGGTCTTAGCTTGCGCGCAGAAGCCGGCATTAAAGTTCGTCAACCGCTAGCAAGCGTTACGCTCTGTAATGTTTTCAGTGCGTTCTCTGAAGACTTAAAATCAATAATTGCCGAAGAGCTTAATGTGAGAGAGGTCAAAATTGACACCAAACAGATGACCGAAGAGCTAACTGAAGATAATTTTGCAAAGGTCCTGGCTATAGAAATAGATACAGTAATAACTCCCGAACTCCGCAGTGAGGGGATTATGCGTGAGCTAGTACGCCACGTTCAGAATGCTCGCAAACAAGCCGGGCTTGAGGTGGATGATAGGATTCAATTGCTAGTGGAGTCAGAAAGTCCCGAAATATCTGAGGTGGTCACACAGTTTGAGGAGCAAATTTCAGCAGAGACACTGACTGAGGGCTTTGGCGAGGTGTTCTCTGACGATGCCTACACCAAGGAGGCTAAGGTTGAGGGGATGGTTGTCAAGATTGTACTTCACAAGGCTTAGGTATTTACACAAGGCTTCATCTCTGGTAGAATCTCTCGGTAACTCTATATAAATCTATTAAGCAAAGAGAACAGTTTCATGAAAAAAGCAGTCATAGCAACCGGTGGAAAACAGTATCTCGTCTCTGAAGGCGAAACACTGGACATTGAGCTACTAAATAGCGACAAAAAAACCGTAACATTTGAGCCATTGCTTGTGATTGACGGCGAAAAAACAACTGTCGGTACACCTCTAGTGAGCGGTTCAAAGGTGACGGCCGAAATCGTTGACGCAGACGCAAAGCTCGACAAGGTCACTTCAATTCGCTATAAGGCAAAAAAGCGCGTTCGAACAGTTCGAGGTCATCGTCAGCATGTGACCAAGATCAAGATTTCAAAAATCGCCTAAAATTTACGATCAAGTTTCCATTGTTTAAATAGATGAGGCTTTAGTCTCATCTATTTTTATTTACCGAAGTTTGTGGCATACTTAACCGGTAATGGTTGTACAGAGGTTGGTCTACAATACAGGCGCGGCATGGAGAGTGCTAGTTGCTTCCATCTTATTTGTGATGCTCTTTGGTGGAGTGACATACGGAATCGTACAGAGTTACATTACGAATGACGATGAACTTGTGCCTGGAATGGTGGTAAGTCTTGATGAGTCGAGTACGTCCGAAAACAAGATTGTCGTACGGGCGGGAATAGCTGATATTCGTCGCGTAATTGGCTTTTCTACCACTGTAGAGGAGAGCCTGGTGTCTGTAGCTAGGGCCGATCGCCCAGTTTACGTTGCTACAGATGGAACGGTTAGTGCACTGATTGCAGACACGAATGGCCCAGTAAGATCTGGCGATTTGCTACGATTATCTTCTCTGCGCGGTATTCTAGAGCGTGCGAATGATAACGAGGCGGGCATTGCCACTGCATTAAATGATTCTGATTTTTCAAATGCTGAAACCTACCTAACTTCTGACGGCATTTCTACTAGCGCAGAAAAGATCGATGTCTCAATTAACAACCAGGCACTTTACTCTCAGGGCGATGAGATTGCAGAACAGTCTACTCTGGAGCAGTTTGGCTATCGAGTTACGGGCAAGAACATCGGTGAAATTCGCGTTCTTGCAGCACTTATTATTTTTATGCTCGTCATGATAGCTGAGGGGGGTATTATTTATGGCGCTATTTCTAGCTCGATGAATGCGCTTGGAAGAAATCCACTGGCTAAGAAAGCAATTCGACAAGAGTTATTTAGGGTCATGTTGATTACTTTGCTAGTTTTGGCTATCGGATTAGGTTCGATTTTTGCAATTTTGTTCGTCTAAGTACCCCTTTTTGTATACAGAATAGTCCAAAACGCTTGCGTTATTCCACACCTCTGTTTAGAATAGAGGTGGGAAAATGTAACAAAAAATTGTTCAAACCCCAGAAATCAATACAAAGTGGAAAACACAACACCAAATAACAGAGACAGCAATGCATTGAACAGCGGTCGACCGACCGATTCTTTGCAGTACTCTCAGGCTGCTACTGGATATGATTTGAGCTCAATCGAGGTTAAGGATCCGTCTGATCCTTATCGCCCTCAAACTCATAAAATTACTCAACCGTATACCGGTGTGAGCGTGTTCCCTAGGAGACGGGCAGTGCTCATCTCTTGTTTAATCATGATAATTGTATTGTTGATCACTGGTGGTTCTGTTGCATTATTTGGAAGAAACCAAGCTAGCAGACAGGAAAGTAAGCTTTCCCAGGCAGAGCGCGATCTTCGCCTTAATCAAAGCCTAGAAGAAGTTAGCATACCCGGACTTAGCGTAGGACAGGATGCCTTACTGGTAAACGGTGATCTGATCACAAAGGGGTTACTAAAAATTACTAGCGGCTTGTTCGCAGGCAGCATCGCCTCGGAAGACCTTACAGAAGATAGAACCTATACGCTTCCTGACGCCTCAGGCAAGATCTGTATAGATACAAATAACTGTGGCTACACCAGTCAAGATGATGTAGATGGCTTGACTCAGCAGGTCAACCAGCTTCAGACACAGCTTGGTCAAATAGTTGTGCCAGATGTGCCGCCAAGTGTGACGCTGAACGGATTTGAGGGAGCAGTGGCGATACAGGGTACAGCCAATCAAGTAAACGTGTCTTCAAATAATGGAACAATCACAGTTTCAACCCCACAAAATATTGCCACTTCAAGCTCACCGACATTTGCAAATCAGACTATTACTAACAACTTAAGCGTTGGGGGTACTCTACAGCTGAGCCTAGATTGTACGACATTCTTAAATGGGGGCGCACTGACTACTAATGGAAGTGGTCAGATTGTATGTTCTGATGATGATACTGCCGGTGGCGGAGCTGTTACGACGCCAGGCGGAACAATCGGAACCATACCTGTATACATAGCCGGCAACCAGATAGGCGATTCGTTGATATCACAAGCACTCGGCACAATAACGCTTAGCGGCGACATGGCGGTAACGGGAAACGCCGGCGTTAGCGGCTCGTTATCAGCCGACAGTCTTTCACTGACCAATTCTCTTGGTGTTTCAAGTGGCGGAACCGGAGTCACGACCGTGCCAACAAATGGACAGCTATTGATTGGAAATGGAGCTGGATATTCACTCAGTTCTATCGCTGCAAACAATGGTGCAACAGTCACAACTGGACCAGGATCTATTACAATTGGCACAACACTTGGCACGTCCATCAGCTTAGCTGAGCTCGATATTGATTCAGTGAATAGTAGTAAAATAGTCAACGGATCAATTACAGCACTTGATATTGCCGGTGAAACAATTACTTCAGGTAATATATTAAATGGTACATTATTGGCGACAGATTTATCGCTCACTAACGCATCAACCAACGGCTATGCGCTAACCTACGATAGTGTGTCTGGTGGATTCACATGGGTGGATCCTGCTTCATTTGGTGGATCAAATGTTAATGCATTGAATGGACTGACAGGTGCATTGACAGTACAGGGTGTCGCGGGAAAAACAGTAATTACAGATAATGGATCGAACACAATTACGATAGATCTTCATTCAGATGTTTCCTTGCTTGGACAAACAATTGATTCTTCTGAGATTGTCGACGGAACTATTGCCAATGCAGACATTGCAAATAATGCGGTTCAGCTAGGCACTCAAACATTTGGTGATTACGTTGCATCACTTGGTGCACTAACTGGCTTGAGTACGACTGGCAACAGTGGCGAAGGGGCCACTCCAACCCTTGCTGTACTTTATGGTTCTACTGCCAATACTGCAGTTGCTGGTAATACTTCGCTTACTTGTGCGAGTGGCTCTGGGAATCTTACAGGTGGCGGAAACAGTATTGCATTAGGAGCTGGCGGTGTTTGTGGTGCTCTTACTATTATAAGTAACCCTACGTTTTCTGGACTTATTACTGCTAATGGCGGCATAACGTTTGGTGGTGGTCAGCAGTTGACTATAGGCGGCAATGCTTTCACCGATCTGTCTGGTGCCGGTCTTACTGTCGGAGGGGGTGTACTTAATATAGCTAGCAGCAACGGCGGCATCACCGTCAACGCTGACGACATTGCACTCAATGTTCAAGCCAACAAAGGCCTTGAAGTAGATGGTAGTGGTCTAAGTCTTATAGACTGTGCTGATGGACAAATTCTCAAGTACAACGGCAGCAACCAGTGGGCATGT
>JBFIJL010000005.1:0-47572 GCA_041600755.1 Saccharimonadales bacterium (SeqCode) | reverse complement strand
TTCCTTCTGGGTCTGTAGGGCTAGGCGTAGTCTAGTTATTTCATCTACTTGGGATTTGATTTTGGATTGAACTACATTGCGGTACTGTTGCTTGTCTACAAACTGACTTAGGTCATTGCTGGTTGCAAGTTGCTCAAGAGTACTGATGTCACCTTCTATATACATAGCCTTGATGTTTTGACCAAGAATGTCGCGCTGACGCGCGAGTTCTATTTCGGCGGCTTTGATGTCTTGTTTTAGCTGCTCTCGCTTGGTTGTATTGCTCACAATCTGTGCTTCAAGCTCATTGACGGTTGCCTGCAATTTATTAATTGCATCTTGGATATCATTCGCAAATAATTCTAGGGCATTCACTTCGTGCTCTGTAGATTCATTCTGTGCGCGTAGTGCGTCAATTTCATCCTGATACTGATCGGCTCGCGCAAAAGGCACAATTGCAATCGTCAAAAGCAGCAAGCTGGCAACCGCCAACGTGCTTGACCGAAGAACATTGCTGCGGATACTTTTCATAATATTTTGCATAGTTTTTGTTGCATTCTGTTGCAGGCTCAGCATAGCACAATCCCCCTTTTCATGGGTACTTTTGCGAGGTTTGATAAAGTGGTTATTTGCTAGTTTTAAAT
Organism: Saccharimonadales bacterium (SeqCode); assembly: GCA_041600755.1. GTDB lineage: Bacteria > Patescibacteriota > Saccharimonadia > Saccharimonadales > JAXHNE01 > JAXHNE01. The sequence goes on along the minus strand of JBFIJL010000005.1, from coordinate 46,949 downwards.
TTGAGATAGCGCCGCGTAGCAATGTAAGAAGATACGGCACCGATAAGTATACCCAATGCCATCTGCCCCGTCAAAATAAGCAAGAAATTCTCATTGAAGTAATTGTAGACTGACTGGATGTCAACAAAAGCCGTGACTACAATGAAGGACGGATTCGTAGCAAGCGAAAGCACAGATGCGCTAACTGAAACTGCGATTACAGCAGAAACAATGCCATAAATGACCGTCTCTACAATGAAAGGACCCCGAATATAACTAGTACTTGCGCCAAGCAAGCGCATAATTTTTAGCTCTTCTCTGCGGTTAAAAATTGCCATTTGAATTGTGTTGAAGATTATCAGCATCGAGACTGCAGTAAACAGCACGATACCAACAACTCCGGCTCGTTGCAACAAATTAGCTGTGCTAGTGATATTGTCGATCGCTTCTCTGCGCTCTGCTGAGTACGAGGTTTCGTCTGATTGCAGTTCTTTAACTTCTGGCTGCTCAACGTAATTCTTAATTTCTTCGATTTTATTAACGTCAACTGGTTTGATGCGCAAGCTGGCAGGCAACGGATTATCGGTCTGGGAAATGGCAAGCAATAAGTCTATATTATTCTCATTTGCCTTGCGATAGTCCTCAAGAGCTTGTTCTTTAGTGACAAATTCCACAGATTTAACATTGGGAAGACCTTCGACGTCGCCGATCAGCTTATCTGCTGTTGCTTGATCAACCTCATCTTTAAGATAAACAGAAATATCAATTTTGTCGGTAATTTGCGTGATAGTGTTGGTAAGCGTGATGTTTGCAATAAACGAGAATAAAATAATGCAAAGCGTAATGGTCATAACAGCCATGGCTGCAATACTTAGCCACGCATTTCGCACAAAGTTGAGCATGCCGGTCTTTACGACACGCATGAAAGATACCATCTTGTGGTTACCTGGAGGCTTGGCCACTATTTGCTCTCCTTGTACACACCACTCGCGTTGTCGCTGGCAACTTTTCCATCTTCTATGACCACCACGCGTCGTTTGAGTTTATTTACTATCTCTTGATTGTGGGTCGTCAAAATAACAGTAGTGCCGTAATGATTTATCTTTTCGAGTACGCGAATAACCTCCCAGGCATGTTTAGGGTCTAAGTTCCCAGTAGGCTCATCGGCAATCAGAATCTTAGGTTGACGAACAACCGCACGCGCAATAGCTACACGCTGACGCTCACCACCAGATAGTTCATGCGGATAACGCTTTTCTTTGCCACGAAGTCCAACAATTTCGAGCACTTTTGGCACGGTATGTTGGATTTCTTTGTTGCCGTAACCGACAATTTCAAGAGCAAAAGCCACGTTTTCGAACACCGTCTTACCAGGCAATAGTTTGAAGTCCTGAAACACCACTCCAATCTTGCGCCTCAGTAGCGGGATGTCTTTGTCCTTTAACTTGTCATAGTCAATACCCCCCACCACAATCTTGCCACTGGTTGGGTTTTCTTCCTTGGTAAGAAGTTTTAGCAAAGTAGATTTTCCGGCACCACTCGAGCCAACTATCACCACAAATTCCCTGGGCTCAACATGCAAGCTAACACGCTCAATCGCGCCGTGGCTACGGTTATATACTTTGGATACCCTATCAAGCAGAATCATTAGCACTATTATACCTTACTTGCGACATATTAGAACCCGCAACATTCGTGATCTTAATACTGGAAAATGTTTGCAATCCGATGCACAAATAATAACTTTCGTATCTGTTAAAAGTAGCCTTTTGATTTAATTTCAATTCAGCTTTGCCTAGCTGCCCAGATTTGCCTCTAGGTAAGCCTGAATGAACTCGTCGATATCGCCTTCTAGAACTGCATCCGGGTCGGAAGTTTCATGTTTAGTGCGCACATCCTTGACCTGTTTGTAAGGATGAAGTACATAATTTCTAATTTGATTTCCCCACTCTGCTGACTGGTTTGGACCCTTTAGCTCATCAACTCTCTCCGCGTGCTGTTCGAGCTTGAGCTGAGCTAGACGACTTCTTAGAATCCCCATGGCGGTCTCACGGTTTTGCAGCTGGCTGCGTTCATTCTGGATTGCCACTACGATACCAGTCGGTTCGTGAGTGATACGAACAGCAGAATCAGTAGTATTGACCGACTGTCCACCCTTGCCTCCGCTACGATAGACATCAATCTTCAAGTCTTTTTCATCAATCTCAATTTCTTCAGGCTCATCAATTACTGGCATGACTTCAATTTTGGCGAAACTTGTTTGTCGCAAATTATCACTATTGAATGGGCTAAGCCGGACTAATCTATGTACGCCATGCTCACTTTTTAGTCGTCCAAATACCGACGGGCCAGAAATTTCAAGCAGTGCACTTTTGATGCCTGCTTCGTCAGCTGCTGACTGCTCAAGTAAAGTCACCTGTAATTGCTCTTTTTCTGCCCAACGAGAATACATACGCAGCAACATTTCTGCCCAATCCTGTGCGTCGGTTCCACCAGCTCCCGCGTGAATACCTAGTAGTGCATCGTAATCATCATACGGACCACTTAACAGTAGACTACTTTTTAATGCCTCGTATTTTGCGTTCAGCTTGTCAAGCTGCTCCTGCAGATCTGATGCAAGCGACTCATCATTCAACTCTACCAGCTCTTGTAAATCAGATAATGACTGACGCAAATCAACCCATGGGCGAATCCGCTTCTCTAATTTTGCCTGCTTCTTCACAACTTTTTGAGCCGATAAGTTGTCTGACCAGAAATCAGGTTCACCCACTTTTGCGTTCAGTGTTTCAAGTTCAGTCTGAAGCTCGACAATCTTAAGTTGTCGACACGCATCCTCTACTGAGGCTGCCAGCTCTTGCGCTCCTTGCGCCATCTGTCCCATACCCTACCAGTATACAAATATTACTACTCAAGCTGAAACGAATTGATTATTTTATCAGCCGCCAATTTCACATCAGCATCAGAAACATGTGCTGCCACACCTAAAAGTACTAAATCCGTATCTGTTAGACGCACCACTAACTTGTATGATCCTGCCTGCTTTTCATCGTCATATACATCGCCGGTAAGTAGCTTTGCATCACGCCCAAGCAAGGTAGTTTTCTGCTCATCATTATTCTTTGTTACATTTCTACCAGCACTTGAAATGCTACTTACAAATGTTTCACCAACTTTTTCAAAGTTCGCGGCGATTAACTGTTTTTGTTGAGCTTCCAGGCTTCCGATTTTTGCATACACAACATAAACCTGTGAAGCGCTCTCGGGATCATCGCCCTCTTTTACTAACTCTTTAAATACTACGCCAGTGTCATCAGCCATGACTTCGTAGCCAACTGGGTAGTCAATAGTGAAACCGTCACCCTGGTATGTCTCCAGATCTAAGTTGCTGCCAAAAATCTGAGTTGCAAGAAATATTCCACACACCGTTATGATTAGTAAAGTAGCAATTGCTGAAATCACCAATCCTTTACTGCGTTTTTTGGGCAATGGCTGCTCGGTGGCGCTTCCGGGTTCGGTGATTTGGGCAGGAGCTTCAGCTGGCAATGAAATAGAAGGCTGGACCGGCTCAGATGTTCGCTGCGCTTCGTCAACTGGTGCAGATTCTGGCACTTGCGGAGTTGATGCCGGCTGCGGTTCAGCTGGCTCGTTGGTTTGATCCATATATTTCCTTCTTATATTGAATACCAGTATAAAGAGATATATGGGTAAGCTCAAGCGCTTTAGAAGTTTGAATTATTTAAATAGCTTCGACATGCGAACGTGCAGGTCGTCTGCAAATTTTTCATCCACCCCGCCAAGAACCCCCATGCCCCAAACGCCCTCTTCGAACATTGCTTGCGTTATAGACACAATTCGATTCTTGGAAACGGCACGAATACGGTCGGGCACTGTGTAATAATCTTCGATTTCTCCATCAAAGAAGTATCTATCGCTATAGCTGTTTGCAATGCCGGCTACTGTCTGCCCGCTGCGCTGGAAACGTCCAAGCGCATACTGCTTGGCTGCAGTCACATCATCGTCATGCAATTCACCGTCAAATACTTTTTTAAGCTCGCTAATAATAATGTCGTAAAGTGCTGGTGCGTTTTTGGGCAATACCTGCGCCCCCGCCCACCAATTGCTACTATCTTTAGATTGTCCATATCCAGAGCTCATACTGTACACCAAGCCTTTTTCACGCGCTGTTCCAAGCATTCTAGAATAAAGCGTCTCCGTGAACATCATATTAATTAGACTCAGTGCATCTACTTCTGGGTCGCGCATGCGACGCTTCATGAATGTATCGATGTAAAAGTACAAGTTATCGATAGTTTTATTTTCAAGAACCAACGGCTTCGTAAGAAGCTTTGGTACTTCATGTGGTAATTCCAGTCTAACCGCACCTTGCTCAAGCTCAATTGCACCCAAAAACTCTTTGATGAATTTGCGTCGAGCCGGCGGCAACTTACCTGCAATAACAAATCGAAGGTTATTGGTGGTGTGTGTTGCTTTGTAGTGTGCCCTGACGTCCTCAATTGTGACTGCATCCATGCGCTTTAGTCGCTCTTGGTCAGTCATAGTAAAGAAGCCGAACTCCTCGCGTAGAGCAAGGCTCAAGTGTCTAAAATGATTGTTGCTGCGAGCGGTTAGCTCCTCACGAACATTGCCAAACTCTGCTTCGAATTCTTCTTCTAAAAATAATGGTTTCGTGACTGCAGTCGCCAGTAAGTCTAGTATTCTGTCCCATTCAAAATCAGCACATTCAGCCTCATAGGTAATGTCATATGCCCCTGTACTGGCGTTACAATATGCACCATTTTTTTCAAATTCAGCTTGAAACGTTCGAGCTTTTGGAATCAGCTCGTTTGCACCAAGCAATACATGCTCCATTAAATGTGGAGTTTCCCATTTGTCTCTAGAAACCAGATACTCACCAGCTCTAAAGTTGTACTCGAAAGTCATGACGCTAGCATCGGGAACGTGCACCAACAAACCTGTTGCACCATTGCTAAGCCTGATTTCACTAACGCGATGTTTCACTAGCGACTGCTCATTTATTTACGGTTTTTCTTGCGACGCTGTCGTTCAGTTTTTCGTGATTTTTTAATCGCTGATTTTGCCTGCTTTTTGACAGTTGCGGCTTTTTTGGCCGGCACAAAATCAACTTCCTCGAACTCGTCAGCGTTGATAATTCGGTTGGCATTATCAACTGAGCTCCTTGCTGCACGCGTAAGTTCAGTCTCGGTGGCACGATCTAAGTCATCTTCACTTACTGGCTGTGCATGGAAAAGTGTACGAAGTACTTCATGGCGAAGTTGAATTTGCATCTCTTCAAACATCAGCTTTGATTGGCGTCGATATTCAACAAGTGGATCCCGCTGCCCTACACTGATCCAGTGAATTCCCTGGCGCATATGATCCATGCTTTCCAGGTGCTGCATCCACAGGTTATCCAGAATCTGCAGATATATATCGCGTTCGATCTTGCGCATAATATCCTCGCCGAAGGCTGCTTCGCGCGCTTCATACAGCTCAAGCGCCTCTGTTTTTAGCACTTTACCGAATGTGTCAGCTGGACTATCGAACAAGCGATCAAGCGTTGGTTCGTCGAACGAAAATACTTCGGTCACAATGTCTTCAAAATGTTCACTTGTAAGCAGCGGCGAGGTTGCCAATGCGTGCGCTTCTTCTTCGATGTATGCGAGTATGCGTTTCTTGACATCAACACGACTGAGGATTTCGCGGCGCATGCTATAAGTTGCCTTGCGATGACGGTTCATTACATCGTCATATTCAACAACATTTTTTCGAGCGTCAAAGTTGAAGCCTTCTACTTTCTTCTGTGCACCTTCTAGACTCTTACTGATTACCCGGTTTTGGATTGGCACCTCATCATCGACGCCAAGTCGGTTCATGATTGACGCGATTCTCTCGCCACCAAAAATTCTCATTAAGTCATCTTCGGTGCTCACGAAGAACTGTGATGAACCAGGATCACCCTGACGTCCAGCACGACCTCGTAGCTGGTTGTCAACGCGTCGCGATTCATTTCGCTCTGTTCCAAACACATGGAGTCCCCCAAGCTTTTGCACACCCTCTCCGAGCACGATGTCGGTACCGCGTCCTGCTATGTTGGTCGCAATTGTGACCGCACCTTTTTGGCCGGCTTGCGAAACAATCTTCGCTTCACGTTCGTTATTCTTGGCATTTAGTAGCTGGTGTGGAATTCCTTCTTTTTTAAGAAGTTTACTGAGCAATTCGTTCTTTTCAATTGAAGCTGTACCAATCAGCACAGGCTGTCCCTTTTCGTGCATTTCGCGCGTCTCGGCAGCAATAGCCTTAAATTTTCCGAGTTCGGTTCGGTAAATTCGATCTGGTCGGTCATCACGAACGACTGTTCGGTTTGGTGGAATCTCTACAACATCGAGTTCATAAATCTGATGGAACTCTTCTTGCTCGGTTACGGCCGTACCGGTCATACCTGACAGCTTGTCGTATAGGCGGAAGTAGTTCTGAAAGCTAATAGTAGCAAGCGTCATTGACTCTTCTTGAACTTCAACACCCTCTTTGGCTTCGATTGCTTGGTGAAGTCCTTCGTTATAACGACGGCCTTTTAGTAGACGTCCAGTGAAGTCGTCGACAATCACTACTTCGCCATCGGCTGTTACTACGTAATCTTTATCGCGCTTGAACAACGCCTGGGCTTTAAGCGACTGCTCGAGGTGAAAAATAGTACGAATATTTTCTGTGCCATACAGATTTTTAATGCCAAGTATTTTTTCTACTTTTTCTACACCTTCGTCGGTCAAAACAACTGATTTTCGTTTTTCATCGACTTCGTAGTGAGTTTCGCGCTTAAGATTACGGACCACTTTTGCAAATTGCCCATATGACGCACCGCTGGTAGTAGATGGCGCCGAGATAATCAGTGGTGTACGTGCTTCATCGATCAAGATTGAGTCAACTTCGTCAACGATGGCGTAGTGCAAGTCTCGCTGTCTTAGCTGTGATTCTTCTCGGACCATGTTGTCGCGAAGATAATCAAAGCCGTACTCGTTGTTAGTACCGTAAGTAATGTCGGCGGCATATGCCTCTTGACGCGTGCATGGCTTAAGGTGCTTGAACCTATCATCATCCTGTTCTTTGTCGGTGAATGACGTGTCATAAATATAAGATGCGTCTGGCATTATGACCGCCACCGATAGTCCAAGAAAATCATAGACTGGTGCCATCCAGCCCGCACCGATTCTAGCCAGGTAGTCATTGACCGTGATTAAGTGAGCACCCTTGCCAGTCAGCGCATTAAGGTACAGCGGCAAGGTAGCCACAAGAGTTTTACCTTCACCAGTTTTCATTTCGGCAACGCTACCTTCATGCAACACCATTCCACCGATGAGCTGGACATCAAAGTGACGCATTTTGAGTGTACGGTCTGTTGCCTCACGCACAACCGCAAAAGCATCCGGCAAAATCGCATCAAGCGATTCTGTCTTCAGCCGCTTTCTAAAACCTTCAGTCTGCTCTTTTAGCTTTGTGTCAGACATTTTTTTGTATTTTGACTCAAGCGCGTTTATTTCTTTGACTCGCTTTCTCATGCGCTTCAAAGTCTTGACCTGCGGATCGCCTAGTACACGCTTAAAAACCTTCTTCATTCGGATAATACCCTTTCCTCACCCCTAATCTTAACGGAACGTCAGTCAGTAACGACAATAGCATATATTCTACCGGAAAAACCAAGCGATTGTAAGTGTAGAATGGCGGGCTCTTAGAGTTCTGGGGTGCGGCGTTTCATTTTTGATATAACGCGGTGGTGGAATTTACTGTGACCGTGCTTGTCTTTGTACCTTTTGAGCTGGTTCTTCATCTTGGCTTCTACTATATCTATCGCTGCAAATGGGTTCACGGTGGTTTCTTTGGCAGTTATGGTTTCGTGTTTTAACTTCAATACAACTTCTGCGGTGTGCTGCACCTTGGTCTTTATCTTGGACTCTTTAATAAACACTTCGGCATGAGCTGATTCACGGGCATCTTTTGGTAGATATTTTTCAAGCTTGCCGATTTTTTTATCGATATACTTCTTAAGCTCCTCAGTGATTGTTGTATGTACGCCAATTTGTTCTGTTTTGATCATAAAAAACCTCCGTTTATATTTGTTCTAAATCACTCATGTACTTGCGCAGCACTGCTGGTACGCGCACATGACCATCGCTCGTCTGATAATTTTCCATAATTGCAATCAGAACGCGTGTAGTAACGGCAGTTGCGTCATTGGTGTGGGCGAACACCTTACCATTGTCTGTAGCTACTTTTGTGTTGGTGCCCCTGGCCTGATAATCGGTCATCCAATCAGCAGAATGCGTTTCACGGTAAACGTTTTGCCCAGCCATCCAGGTATTGATATCCACGCCTCGATAGTTTGGTCCACCCATATCTGCCGTACACTTCAGAAGACGCTGATACGGCAGTTCCAGTTGCTGCAAAATATATTCTTGTACGGCAATCATCAGGCGATGCTCACCCTCTGACGCCTCTGGCGTGCTAAAGCTTTCCATTTCAAGCTTGTCAAAATGATGTGTTCGAATAATTCCACGTGTGTCTTTACCAGCACTGCCTACTTCTCGGCGGAAGGAAGTAGAATGCCCCAAAAATCGAGCTGGCAAATCAGCTTCAGGTATCACTTCGTCCATGTAGTACGCACACATTGGGTGTTCAGCGGAGCCGATTAGCCATAAATCGTCATTGGCCAGCTTGAAAGTTACATCGTCTGGCTTGAGCCGCGTAGTGCGTTCATAGGCATCGGTGCGCATCATCATTGGTGGCGCCATGAGCTCAAACGGCTTGCTTGGAACATCTAGGTTGTTGTCTGTAATTATTTGCTTCAGCGTGTCTTCATTGGTAAGAATATCCATGCCAAACATATTAAGAGCAAACTGCATTCTTACCATTCCCTTTTGCAGGAATGAGAATCGGGCACCACTTATCGCTGCTGCCTTATCTTGATTTATGTAATCCATCATCTCCCAGTGAGGTTTTGGTGCAAAATCAAAATGAGGCTTTTCTCCCCATTCGAACTCGACAACGTTTTCATCCTCACTTGCACCAACTGGCGTATCGTCACTGGCGATGTTCGGCACCCTGCTAAGCAAGTCTTCAAACTCTTTACTGACGCTTGCAAGTTTGTGCTCTAGATCTGCAGATTGGTCCTTGAGCATCCTACCCTCCGCAATCTTCTCATCACTTGGTCGCTGCCCCTTAGTGCTTTCAGCCAGCTCGTTGCGCTTCCGGCGAATCTCATCCGTTTCTTGGATTAACTCACGTCGCTTTTGGTCAAAACCAAGCAATTGACTAATATCAACTTTGTCGCCTTTTTGGTCTGCAGTTTTCTGAACTAACTCTGAATTCTCTCTAATAAACTGAATATCTAACATGTCTTTAGTATACCTTTTTCGGGGCTAGTTTTCTAACGAGATTTAAGGGCTTGAAGTGTTAAGGTCGTGCGGGCTTTGGCGTATTCACAGTGTTCGCACGGACCACCCATTGCGGCTGTGCCAACTGCTGGCATATCACCATCCAGTGTCTTTTTCATCTCAAGCAGTGTTGGTTCTACCCAGTCAGAATTACCATTATGCGGGAACACGAAGGTCTCAAAATCTACCTGGTCATGAAACCCATCACGATCCTGAGTACCCGTTGCATACACAAAATAACCAGTATCGCTAACCTTGTGGCCATTCGCCCTCAGTAGCCACTGATAAACTTCCATCTGACGGCGATACATGTCCTGCCAGCCACCAGGAGCCCCAAGCTGCGTCACGGGCTTGTCTTTAGCTGTAGCCTTATAATCAACCACCATCAGTTCACCTACAGTGTTAACCCAGACATCATCAACTGCACCGAATACATGCAGATTTGTTGGCGCGTGATGAGTAAATACTCCAACAAAGTTTTCGCGCCAGGTGTCCATATCTTTATGAGCAAAAGGAATCCCCTCAACTTTGAACTTTGTCATAAGTGGATGCGGCTCTGCTTTTTCTCGGTAAACATCAAACTCTTTTTTAAACAACTCGTCGATTGTCTTATTGATGTTAAATGGCGGGCTACCTGGTCGTTTTATTTTTAGGCGGGCATCCAACCAAAAACAGCGTGGGCATTGCATGAATAGCTCAATTTTACTGCGAGAAACCTTGAATTTATCGACCTGCCCAGGCTGATATGGCTTGTTACGTTCTTTCCAATAATTACCCATAGAGACCTATTGTAACACTACAGTACTTGCTACAATCGCGGCGGTTTCGGCACGAAGCGTGAACTCACCAAGACCTAGGTGCTTGATTTCACTAGTTTTAAACTGTTCAAGTTCATTTCCTGCCCAACCGCCTTCTGGGCCGACTAAAATTCCAATCGTTTCAGCTTCAATTGTTTGATTCTCGTGCCCCTGCTGACAGACAAACAGCTCACCAATACTGCTAAAATTATCAATTGCAGTTTGCAGTAATTCTGGCTCCCTAATAGTTGGAATGTCGCTCCGTCCACACTGCTCTGCAGCCTCTATTGCAATTTTCTTAGCACGCTCCATGTCAAACCGTGGCTGCTCAGAGCGCTTTGTGATAACCGGCCAAAAATGACTGACACCGAGCTCTGTAGCTTTTTGAATAATCCAGTCATTTTTATCTTTTTTGAGCAGTGACCACAACAAATACACATGCTTCTGTGGCACTACTCGTTCAAAATCGGTCACGTGCTTAAGATGAACGCCACCGGGTTCGAACTTGGCAATCTGATACAGGCGATCATGATCTTTGCCATCAAACAACACAACTTCTGCGCCTGCTGCTAGTCGGAAAACTTTTTGCCACTGATGAATCAAAGCGGAATCATTAATCCAAAAATCATGTGTGAGCTTTCGTTCATCGCCTACAAAGAATCTGTGTAATCGCATGTTTATATTATACAGCAGGATGTGGCTGTTTATCTGTAGACTTAACGTGTGTCAACTTAAACAACTGATGATTTCCGTGCTGCCTCGCAATCAAGACAACTGCGGAAACGGCCCCAAACATTCCAATCACCGCCCCAACCACCAGCAATGCTGGCGTATCTTGCACGTCACGACCTTGGGCAACGGCCTTTTCGGCATCCAGAATATAACTACCTACAAGCCGATGTGACGGATATGAGTCAGCAACTTTCCGAAACTCAACCAGTGCTTTTGAATAACGATTTGTTGCATAAAGCTCAAGCCCAGTCTCCCATGAAGACTGCGTCACTCCATCAAATTTAAAAACTACATTATTTACTCGCGCCAACTTAGCAAGATCATTGATATCGCGGATATAGCTCTTGGCTGCATCTGTTTGTTCACTGCTTTGATAGCGATACGTCAGCAACCCTATCGCCTGTCCGGCAGCAGTTAACACTGGACCGCCACTGTTACCTTGTGAGGCATCGGCATCTGATTGATAGAGAGTGTAGTCGCTGCTGCCAGACGAGCCGCGAATTGCACTTATCGATCCATTCGTTATGGTTGTTGCGAGTTCTGATTTATCAATCAAGAAGTTCTCTGCGTCACCTGGAAAGCCAACAATACTAATCGCCATGTTCTGTGTCACAGATTTATCAAACAGTCGAATGAACGGCGTATCATCTATATCAACCTTGAGCAATGCGACATCACTTGCGCTAAAGCCTTCACCTGCCGAGACGCTGTACACGTCTTTGCTAGCATAATTCTTGGCAATAAGCTGTACGGGCTGCAGACTATTTCGACCCTGAAAATTCCGGATGTTTTGTGCGTCTTCAATAGATTCAATGCGAAGTGGCTCCTGGCCAAGTGCCGCGAAATAACTATGAGTTTCGTTCTCAAGCTGAATAGCTGCATCTGGCAAATCGTAGACTTTTGAAATTATTGATGCCAGAAGAACTGGGTTTTTAGAAATACCTGAAATTTCAGATCCCGTCAGTCCAGCACCATTCAAGAAAGTTGCCAACGAGCCAGGATCAGCCAACAAAACTTTAACAAATATATCTTCCGGCTGGTTAACTACAACATGCCCATTAGTGGCAATGTAGCCATCCGATGACACAAAAAATCCACTACCTGTTGTCACCTGACAAGATTCACTTGTTAAAGGCTCACCAAACACGATCAACTTCCCACAAGTAATGTGATACAGCTTCACCACCGCCGGTGAAACAGCATCAATCACATAATCATTTTGGGGCGACGCCGCAAGGGCTGTTGATGACAAAATACCAGCAGCAAAGCTTCCGGTTTTCGCCCCAAGCACTGATCCGTGGAATGAAAAGTCTGCAATAACCTTGCCTGCAACAGCCGGCAGAGCTTTCTCGCTCAATCCTTCAGCTCGGATCTCTACTACATGCTCATCGCCTTCTATAAGCCACTGGTGAACGTAGGTCAAACTTTTAATTGTGCCGGTTTGAGGTGTCAACGAAAAGATGCGATGCGATGCATTTGAGCCGCCAACAAGAACTTGTTTGCTTTCTACCTCTTGAACCAAAAAACTTTCATCGGCGATTGGCAGCTCAGTATCAACTAAAATTTGAATTCGCAAAGCTGCGTCTCGTGGATAGACGTCCTCTGGCCTAGCCGTAAGCGTAAGCTGCATCACCGTTTTATCTAGGTGGCGGGACTTCGTCGCGACATGTGCACTGCCCTCGTCTAGATACTCGACATCAAAAACCCTATCATCAAACAAAGTAGTAAATCCGTAATCCGAGCTCAGCTCAATCGGAGCGTACTCATCTGTGGCTTGGTCCACAACATCCTGCCTAAAGTGTGTCTGTGTTTGGTAGGCGCCAAGTTTATACAAAGAAATCGCCACAATGACAAGCCCAAGTACGAGCAAGACAACGTGCCTATTTCTGAATGGTTTGTGGTGCTTTTTTCTATGGGCTTTAGGGCGCGCGGAACTTTGACTTATCTTCTTTTTAGTCATACTAGAAACCCGTCAACACCCCACATGCCCTCACCCGTCTTTTTTATTAAGAAGTTAAACTCGATAGAAACGGTATTGCAGCAATCACCGCAAGCAGCAACACATGCATTGTAGCTATGACCTTTTCACCAAAGATGAATTCTGCAAATCTTCCAGTCGCAGCAATCTGCTTTTTGTGTGCTAACGCAAGTGCAACATAAACCAACAATCCGAGCGCAATAAGTCCATAGACGGCAGATGACAAGTTGATCATTCCATAAATGTACGTGTGGGTTAGCGATACAGCAATGACAAACCAAGGCAGCATGACTGCGTCGATTGCAATCTTATTCTTGAGCACTGATCGATTTGTAAGCATGTTGTATCTGTCGCTCAAGTAGCCAAGTACTGCAGTTACGGACACCACTCCACCAATAAGCAGCAAAGTCATAATATCGCGAACACCTGTGAGTGACGCAATTATAGCGACGATCCATGGACCAAATACTCCCAATTCAATCCAATTCAAACTTGTAAGTTTGCGGTCTACCTGCGCTTCGTAACGTTCACGTAGTGACGTAGCTAATAGTGCACGCCATACTGCAGCCGCTCCTAGCACGCCAGCAATTAAGTAGCTTAGATTTATACTAAATAGTTCACGCACAGCTGGCAACAATTCACCAGATTCAGTAAGTGCATTTTCTGCGAGGTAGCTTGAAGTAAAGCTAGTAAGTAGCTCATTCCCATAAGCCACAATCAAGCCAGCTCCAACTGCAAGCAGGAGTGCACTAAAAATATTAAACTTACGCATATTCATTAGGGGTGAACTAACTTTTACAGTTGACACCACTTTAGCCTTTGAGATTGCTGCCTTTCTGACAGTCTTTTTTGGTGTAGCTTTCTTAGTAGTAGATTTTTTAACGGTTTTTGCTTTTGCAGCTGCCACTTTCTTCGGCGCAGCCTTTTTTGCTGATTTTACAGTCTTCTTAGTAGCCGTAGCCTTAGTTGCTGTCTTCTTCTTGGGTGTAGGTGTCTTTGTAGCCATAATGCACGTACTATACCACTAGACAGGCATATCTGGATAGATTGATTTGGTGAGGTCGTCAATTTCGTGCCTGAGTTGAGGGAACGGCACACCTTCGCGTGCGGTAACGCCCTCAAGTAGCCAGAATAATCGTTCGCTATTGCCGTAGCCACAGGCTGGAGGCATGCCGTACTCAAGCATTTCGATAAAGTCTATATCCATCATCATGGCTTCATCGTCGCCAGCTTCACGCATCTGTTGCTGAGTGACGAATCTGCCGTATTGATCAATCGGATCATTGAGCTCTGAGTATGCCTTACAAGCTTCGGTGCCCCCAAGCATCAGGTTAAACTGCTCACTCAATCGAGCGTCTCCAGCCTGCGTCTTGGCTAGTGGTTGTAAAAATTCAGGAACATCAACCAAGAACGCTGGACCAGCAATCTTTACTCGCTCCAGTTTCCACAATTTATCAATTACGCGGGCACGGTTTTCGATTTTCTCAACTTCGCCGCCAGCTTTTTTGAGCTGCTCTACGGCTTGCTCAAGAGTACACGTATGCACATCAATGCCGTATTTTTCTTGCAATAGATCAACGAAGCTTATGCGAGGCCAATCCTGATCGTCCGATCCAAGGTCGATAGACATGCCGCTTGGTGTGGTGAACTGTCTTGTTCCCCAGGTTTTGTCAGCAATTGAACGCACCATGCGCTGAGTGAGTTTCATTCCATCTTCCCAGTTTGCATATGCCCAGTACCATTCCATGGCAGTATGCTCTGGTAAGTGTTCGTCGCTGTAATTTTCATTACGGAAGCGTGGGCCAATATCGTAGACTTTTTCAAATCCGGCACCGAGCAGTCGCTTGAGGGGTAGTTCATGACTAATACGTAAGTAGAAATCTTGGTCAAGCGCATCCATATGCGTCACGAAAGGATTTGCATCGGCTCCACCAGTAGTGTGTTCTAGTACAGGAATATTGATCTCAGTAAATCCTTCGGAATTCAAAAAATCTCTCGTTGCCTGCCAAAATGCACTTCGACGCATAAATCGTTCACGGACATCGGTATTGACGTTCATATCAACATAGCGTCGGCGCAAACGCTGCTCTTTGTCGGTAAAGCCATCTTGGTCGGTTGGAAGTGGGCGTAAACTTTTAGTCAGCAGGCGCAACTTACGGCAATGAACAGATATCTCGCCTGTCTGTGTCTTTATAACCTCTCCTAAACACTCCACAAAATCACCGCTATCAAGCAAGCTTATTTCTGATGGCATAAGAAGTTCTGCATTTTCACGATTTGCTTCGTCGGCAGAGTCGCCTTTTTTGATAAACAATTGGACGTCAGCTGTTTCATCGCGAATCACAACAAAAGCTAGTTTTCCAAATTTTCGAATTGACTTCACGCGTCCAACTACAGTCACTTCTTGATTTTCAAGTGACTCAAAGTCATCATGAATAGATTGAAGTTTATGTGTCCGGCTTACACCCGCTGGGTAAAGCTTAACGCCAAGGTTTTTTAAATCTTCGAGTTTCCGTAAGCGCTCATCGCGCAGTTCTTTTAATGTAGCCATATTGAACCAGTTTACAGGAATTACCCCAGATAGTGAATGCCGTACTCGCTTATGCGACTATTTAATTGATTCAATTGTGTAGTTGATGGTCTCTGCTGGAGTTTTGATCTCTACATCATCACCCAGTTTTTTGCCAAGCAGCGCCTGTCCTATTGGTGACTCATCAGATATGCGACCGTTCATTGGATCGGCTTCAACAGATCCAACGATTGTGAATTCTTTTGAGACTTTAGCGCTCTTAAGTGCAACGGTATTGCCAAGCTCAACAATGCTTGCATTTTTTGGCTTGGCAATAACTTCCACGTTCTTAAGAATGTTTTCTATTTCAGCAATCCGTGCCTCTGTCTTGCCTTGATCTTCTCGTGCTGATGCGTACTCTGCGTTTTCGCTCAAATCACCAAATTCCCTGGCGGTTTTAATACGATCAATGATTTCTGCGCGACCACTAATAAGCGCTTCAAGCTCTTTGGTTAGTTCGTCGACTCCTTCTTTGGTCAAATGAAATTGCTTTTGCATGTATTTCTGCTCCTTTTGGTACTATTGCATGTTGCTCAGGATTGCCCTTAGTATAGCAATTGTATCGGTTAAACTAGTCTGGAAATGAACTCTTCAACACTCAGCATCTCTGCTTGTGATTCTGTCCGCTTTTTATACTCTATTTGAGATTTTTCTATAGTCTTTTTGCTAATTACGACGCGATGCGGAATTCCGAGCAAATCAGCTTCCGCAAATTTCTGCCCTGGTCGCACATCACGGTCATCATAGATTACCGAAATGCCACGATTTTGCAAGTCATCATATAAATTTTTAGCCATATCGGCTACCGGACCTTCACTGTCGAGAGGGGCTAAATATACTCGAAATGGTGCAACATTTTCTGGCCATACGAGACCACGTTCATCCGCGAATTGCTCTGCAATCATACCCATAACTCTGGAAACGCCTATCCCATAACAGCCAGCAATAATCGACTGTTGTTTGCCGTTCTCATCTGTAAAATACACATCCAATGCATCTGTATACTTCGACTCCAATGGAAAAATATTTCCGACCTCAACGCCACGTTTTTTGACTAATTTAGCCTTATCTAGTCCGACTTTTGCTAAATTAGCATCATTGTAGATTTCTTCATTGATAGCTATTCGTTTCTCTTCGTCGACATATATCGTATCTTCGCCCACCTCGCTAACAGTCTGGAATTCATCACTAAATTTATTGGTAAAAATACCACCGTCAGCAAAAGTTCGATAGGTTTCTTTGCCAATCCCCAGGCGATCATAGACTCGTACGTATGCTGCGGCAATGTTTTCATATAGTGCCAGATGCTCTTCTTCAGTTCGTGCAAAAGTATACATATCTTTCATGATGAACTCTCGTCCACGCATTAGCCCACTCTTGGCACGTAGCTCATTTCTGAACTTGGTTTGAATCTGATAGACCGATATTGGCAAGTCTTTGTACGAGCTCACGTAGTCCTTAAGCACATCGACAATTGGCTCTTCGTGCGTTAAACCCACACCGAGCTCGGTGCCGTTCGCCAGCTTGGTCTTAAACCAGTTGTCGACTTTTGCATCGTCCCAACGATCGGTCTTAACCCAGATATCTTTTGGCTGTAGCGCGGTCATCATCAACTCTTGCCCACCAACAGCGTTCATCTCTTCACGAATAATATTCTTGATATTCTCAAGGACCAAAACACCAAGCGGCAAATACGCGTAAACTCCGGCCATTTCTTTATGAATAAAACCGGCTTGAAGTAGAAGTTGTGCATTCTTTGCGGCTTCATCGGCTGGTACGTCTTTTCGCACCTTAGTAAATAATTGTGTTCGTTTCATGAATCTATTCTACGTTTAAACTATCTTGAGTACAAACACGAGATAGAATGCAATGAAGTTTTTTATGCCATGCAAAAATATAGCCGGCCACAGACTCTTGCTTGTTTCGCGCAGGTACACAAGCACCATTGATAGTGCAAATGTGTCGATGGCAGCTGCGAAATTAAGCGGATTTTCGCCTATCCACTCCAGATGTGCCGCACCAAACAGCACCGAGACCAGCAGCATTGTCGCCCATAATGGCAACATGCTGCGCAGCCCCGTAAAAAACACGCCGCGCATTAAAATCTCTTCATAAAATGCGGGCAAAATGACTAGACAGAAGCCAATAAAAAGAAGCGACAGCCCCACTGCATCTCTGCTAAACCCAAGAACTTGCTGCTGGTCAAAATCAATTTGTGGTGCGAAGTAGCGAAACGCTGCATTTAGGGCAATAAAAATCAAGAAATACCAGCCGTAGCCAATCACTGCAGGCAAAATATGCCCTGTCTTTGGCTTTGTTAGCCCAATATCCTTCCAGGTGGTATGCACAAGCTTCAGCAGTGCGCTCACCAACCCCAATCCAACCAAGACAATCAACAAATACGCCAAGGCTTGCATTTGAACACTACCAGAAACCCACGTACTTAAGCTCTGTGGATCAACTCCCTGCAAAAGCCCAATGCCAGCAAGTATAAAAACCGCCAGGAATTGTGCTCCGAAAAAAATTGCAAACACTGCAGGCGTCGCAATAAACGGATTGAGAATTGAGGTTTGTTTTGGCTTTTTCTCTTCAACCTTAGGCTCTTCAGTGTTCATGAGAACTTTTAGAAGAACCTTTTTACATCGACGACTGTTATGAGCAAAATCAGGACCATCAAAGCCACAAAACCACTGCCGTGAATGCGCTCTTCTGTGTCCTTGGTTAGCGGACGCCTCATGGCTCGGAACAACAATGTTACGAATACCCTGCCTCCATCAAGAGCTGGGATTGGCAAAATATTCATGACAGCCAAGCTGACAGAAATCAGCGCAATAACAAACAACACATAGATAATTCCAAGCGACGAGCTGTCGCTTAGAATCTTGAATGTTGCAACAGGGCCGCCAACCGCCTCGGTGGCTTGATTGGTGTCACCCCTAAAAAGACTTGAAATTACATACCCAAGACCGCGGAAAGACACGTCTACGTACTGAGCTGTGGTTGCCGCACCGACAATTGGCGCCGACCAGGTTGAACGGAAAATGATTGAGTCGCTTGTACCAATGCCGATAAAGCCCTGTGTGTCGGTTCGCTCAGTGTTAAGCGTTGCAACTGTCATCTTGTTAATATCATCACCTCTGTTGTAAACAACTTCAATTGACTCACCTGCTCGCTCTGCAACAAAGTTTTTAAGCTCTTCGCCATTATCGATCGGCTCTCCCGCAAGACTTACTATTTGGTCATTGAATTCAAGACCAGCCCGAGCCGCCGGCGAATCCTCTGCCACAAAGCTCACGAGCGTCTGACTTTTTACAATGTGGGTGTCTGATGCAACGGTAAATTGTTCCTGATCATAGAACGGTAAGTCTTGAAGATTGCTCTTTGGCATTCCAAAGGCCGCAATTACCGTGAATAACACAAAAGCCGCAATAAGATTCATGACCACCCCGGCCACCATTATTTTGAGCTTGGTCTTTAGCGACGCCGCCCCAAAACTACCTTTCCTGCGGTCATCATCACTCTCGCCTTTTAGTTTCACAAATCCACCCAACGGCAACCAGTTAAGCGTATACTCCGTCCCCTTCACTACTTTGAGTACTTTGGCTCTAGGCGGAAAACCAATGCCAAATTCCTCAACCTCAACGCCATTTCGTCTAGCCATAATGTAGTGACCAAATTCATGCGCCACAACCAGTCCAACAAACAAAAGTATTCCAATAACAAAAAATAGTATAGCCATATTAACTTCCAAACCTCCGTTGACGTGAACCATACCATTCTAGCGCATCTTGCATGTCTGCTAGGGCAAAATCTGGCCACAATTTAGTAATAAAATATAGCTCTGCATATGCAGCTCGTAGCAACATGAAGCCACTAGTACGCTGCTCGCCACTTGTACGAATAATCATATCCACTGGTGGCACCTCATCACCAAGATACAAAAGCTCCAGCAATTTCTCCTTCGACATCTCGTCAGCTTTCACACCCTGATCAAGTGCTTTCTTGTAGGCATCCACGAGCTCTTCCTCGCCACCATAGTTAAAACAAAGCGCCAATGTTCCCGATGTATTATTTTTGGTTTTTTCTTCGGTGCGGGCAATCGCAGTTGCAACCGATTTTGGAATACCCTGTTTTCTTCCAAGGATAACTATTTTAATTCCAGCTGCGTGAAAATCATCTAAATATTTCTCAACAGCCTTAGTTACCAACTTCATAAGGTAGCCGACCTCTTCTTCGGTACGTGACCAATTTTCGGTCGAGAACACAAAAGCAGACAGGTATTTCACCCCTCGCTCGAATGTACTCAGTGCAATCGTCTTGAACACCTCAGCACCTTCACGGTGCCCCTCAAGTGTTGGTGAACCGTTGGCCTTCGCCCAGCGCCGATTTCCATCCAGAATTATTCCGAGATGGTTGGGAATATTAGTGACCTCTGACATATCAAATTATTATAGCCGACTATCATCGCTTGTGCGAGTCTAGACCGTCATTATTTCTTCTTCTTTAGCTTTGGCGGCTGCCTCAACGTTCATCTTTTTTTCGCTCATAAGCTCATCAACTTGCCCAGAAAATCTTTTAGCGTCGTCCTCGCTAATATCTCCATCTTTTTTTGCAGCTGCAAGAGTATCCATAGCTTCGCGGCGGACATTTCGCATCACAATCATGGCGTCCTCAACCTTTGTTCCAAGAATTTTAACGTATTCACGTCGGCGATCCTCTGTGAGAGCTGGGATTGGCACGCGGACAACTTTCCCGTCGTCCATCGGATTCATTCCCAGGCTTTGATTTTCGCGAATTGCTTTGCTAATTGCTGCAAGATTGTTTGGGTCATACGGCGTAATCTGCAATAGCTGTGCTTCTGGTGCAGTCACACCCGCAAGCTGAATAATTGGTGTCGGTGTTCCGTAAGCCTCAACCATTAGCCCATCTAGCATGCTTGGGTGAGCACGACCGGTTCGAACTTTTTTAGCTTCTTCGATAAAATGCTCATGCGCTTGCTTGAACTTTGTCTTTGCTTGATTTACTACTTGATCGGGTGTCATTATTTCTCCAGTTTACAGATACCAGTATACATGATTTGGGACTATTTGCGGTCTTGGATTCCATATAGCACAGCAGAGCCTACTAGCCCAGCCATAGCCGCACCGTAGCCCACATTCATTACTGCTTCGCCACTCATATTGATTTTATCGGCGTGGTTACTTAGCGCTGGCGAAAAAAGACTAAGGGACAATGTTCCAATAGAGACATATGCAATAACCCGCTCTTTAGCTGGAATTGTTTCTTGAGGTTCGGATGTTGGATTTTCAGTAGTGGTATTCTGCCGCCCTGCTGCAATCATCGGCTTAGTTTGCTTCGCCCAGCTCAATTCGACTAAAACGACGAACTACAATGTTTTCACCAAGTTTTGCATTGTGCTCTTTGACGTATTCACCAATGGAAATGTCTGGATTCTTGATGAACGGCTGTTCAAGTAAAATTCGTTCTGCAAAGTGCTTTTTGAGCATTCCCTCAACGATGTTATCGAGCATTTTTTCAGGCTTGCCTTCTGCTTTGGCCTTTTCAGTGAATTCTGCTTTTGCTTTGTCGTAATCCTCTGATGGAATCGCTTCCATGTCTAGGTATTGAGGTGCACTAGCAGCAATGTGCATTGCAATGTCTTTCACGAAGTCTGTAAAGATCTCGTTGCGAGCTACAAAATCGGTCTCGCTATTTACTTCAACGACAACACCAATGCGATTATCGTGGTTGTAGGTAAACACAATCCCGGCGCGGGCTTCACGCTCGCCGCGCTTTTCAGCCTTGGTTAGGCCTTTTTTGCGCATTGCTTCTAGGGCCTTATCAAAATCCCAATTAGCTTCTTCGAGAGCCTTTTTTGCATCAGTCAGTCCAACGCCTGTTAAGTTTTTTAGTCGCTTAATGTCATCAATGTTCATATGATTTTCCTTATCTTCTTGGTGTAACTTAGGGGCTAGTTTTAGCCGATTTTTGCTTTGGTAGCTTCTTTGGTTGCGCCGTCATTGTCAGCTGGCTTCGCAAGCTGCTTAGATTTTGCTTTTCCTGCTTCGACTGCCGCAACGATATAGTCAGTTACGACCTTGATAGCCTTGATTGCATCGTCGTTGCATGGGATTGGGAAGTCGATGTCACTTGGATCGGTGTTTGTGTCTACAAGTGCAACAACCGGCACGTTCAAGCGCCTTGCTTCACGAACTGCATTTACGTCTTCATTGATGTCGGTCACGAACACTACGCCAGGGTTGCCAACGAGGTTCTTGATGCCACCATAGTTGTGGTTCATTTCTTCGATTTCTTCAGCAAAACGTTGCACTTCAAGCTTATTGTACTTAGCTTCAAGCTGGCCATTTGCCATTCGCTCTTCAAGATCTTTGAGGTACTTGATACGTCCACCAATAGTGTCTTTGTTGGTGAGCATGCCGCCGAGCCATCTCTCTACAACATAGGGCTGGTTGGTTGCAAGTGCCGCTTCTTTAACAGTGTCATAAGCTTGGCGCTTGGTGCCAACAAACAAGATTTGCTTGCCTTTCGCAGTTGTTGATTCAATGAATTCTAATGCTTTTTCTAGACCCGCAACTGTTTGAGTTAGATCAATGACATGGTTTCCACCGCGCTTACTGTGGATGTACGGTGCCATTTTTGGGTGCCAACGGCTAGTCTTGTGACCAAAATGCGCGCCAGCTTCTAATAGTTTTTTAATGTCGACGTCTTGCGCCATAGTGTGAACTCCTTAGTTCTTCATTTTGGCTACCCAGTCGAGTCCCAAGCGGGATCATCGAAAGGAGGAATTATGCCAAAACTGCTTAATTTGTGACTAAGTAATCTTAACAGATCACCACCCCTAAAGCAAATATGATATTATGGTCTAAACAAGGAGGAATAATGTCACCAAGAAGAAACCCAGAAGACACATCACCCAAAGAATACATTCCACCGGTCGGCCCTGGATCAAAATCATTGCCGCCCGCAGGTAGCTACCGTGATCTAGACCCTAGTTTAGTGCAGCACTTCAGCCAAAAGACAGCCAAAAGCATTGGGAAAATCGCCAACAAAAAGTAGCAAGTGTTGACCAATGTGTAACAGAGGTGTATACTTGCACCCTGTTACCAAAGTCGACTGCTGGTGGCTCCTGCTAACCGACTCTAAACTAATCAAGCCATACAAGGAAAATTATGAAGAAGGATATTCATCCACAAAACTATCGCCACGTTGTATTCCAAGATCTAAACAACGACTGGGCAATTCGAACCCGATCAACCGCTCCAACTGACGAAACCATCAAATGGGAAGACGGAAAAGAATACCCACTTATTAAAGTTCACATTAGCAGCAGCTCTCACCCATTCTTCACAGGACAAGAGAAGCTGGTTGATATCGAAGGTCGCGTCGATAAGTTTAAGGCTCGACAAGACGCAGCAAAAGCACGTGCCGATGCAATGAAAAAAGCAGCCAACAAGACTCGTGAAAAAGCCTTCAAGCTAGATGAAACCCAAAAAATGGGCACTCTCAAAACTAGCAAACCAGCTAAAAAATAACCCCCCCAAAAAAATAGGAATTAGACGTCAGGAGCTAACCCAGGATTGGAATTGTTCCTGATGCACGAGTGTCAAAGTCACAATATATTGCGAGGGCTTGTCCGAAGAACTTCTATCCCAAATATTAAAGAAGTTCAAGTTGTCCGAGCATTGTGTACTTTGACGACGAGGACATAAAGAACAATTCCCTCCTGTCGGTTTTTGGCTTCCGTTTTGCCGAAACAAAATGGAAGAGAGATTTTTCTGTATACTAAGGACCAACTATGGATAAAAAAGAGCAAGAATTTAGAGACGAACTGGCAGCCATTGCCAAAAAACTAGAAGACCCAAGTATCTTCAGTACTCCCAGCTACCCAAAAATCGCCCGTCGCCAAAAGAAGCTAGAAGACACCCTTGCCTTGTTTGATGAAAAATCCCAGCTTGAATCTGAAATTGCTGATGCCAACGACATGATCGAAGCTGGCGGCGAACTAGCCGACCTGGCTCGACTTGAACTCACAGAACTAGAATCAAAACTCACGTCAACCATGGCAACACTGACAGAAATCCTCACACCAAAAGACCCCAACGATGAAAAAGACGTCATTGTCGAAATTCGTGGGGCCGCGGGCGGCGATGAAGCCAGCCTCTTTGCAGGTGAACTGTACCGCATGTATATACGCTGGGCAGAAACGCACGATTACAAGGTAGAACTCCTAAACGAATCAGCATCAGACGCTGGTGGATTCAAAGAAGTTAGCTTTGCAGTTCGCGGTGAAGATACCTATAAGTTCTTAAAGTTCGAGGGCGGCGTACACCGCGTACAGCGCGTTCCCGAAACCGAAAGCCAAGGCCGCGTGCACACCAGCACCGTAACCGTTGCCGTCATGCCAGAAGCCGAAGAATCTGACATTGAAATTAAAACCGAAGACCTGCGTATAGACGTCTACCGCGCTGGGGGCCACGGTGGCCAATCAGTAAATACCACTGACTCTGCGGTGCGCATTACCCACATTCCAAGCGGACTGGTTGTCACCAACCAAGACGAAAAATCTCAGATAAAAAACAAGCTCAAAGCCATGAGTGTACTCCGGTCTCGCCTACTCCAGCACAAAATTGACGAAGATAACGCCAAACTATCTGCAGAGCGCAAAAAACTGGTTGGTAGTGGTGACCGCAGTGAAAAAATCCGAACCTACAACTTTCCGCAAGACCGTATTACAGATCACCGCATTGGCTATAGCCGCAGCAACATTCCTGGTGCCCTGGACGGCAACATTGACGACATTATAGAAGAACTTCACAAAGCCGAACACGAACTCCTAAGCTCCGAATAAAAGTCGACCAACGCTAAGCCCTTTCTATTTTGCCTGTTCTTCGTAGTGCGCTTTGATTTGTGCAACCCTTTCATCGCGTAACTCTTTCATTGTTCTCAAATCAACATGACCTTCCGGGAGTAGACCAGGAGCGTGAGAATAGGTACTTCTTACGGATGTCTCGAGTAGATCTAAGGTGTCAGAACCAAGTAATTCAGTTGCATCAATAGTATCTGTGCCTAAGTCTGTTGCAATCCTAGCAGCACGACCATGTTCATTGGACCAACCATCCCAGGATAAATCTGACATTCCTAGACTGTCCGCAAGCTCTTTTCTACGCTCCATCACTTCCTCCAAAGCAGCTGAATCTGATAGACCAACTTCAATAGCCGCCTCTGGCAACCATTCTATTTCGTTTTTATCAAAATTTGATGTAATTTGTTCTGACATTTTATTTTCCTTTTTGTTTCGTTTGTTTTAAAAGCTTACACATATCTTAGCAAATTATTGCTATTTTGTCAATGCTTGTGCTTAGTTAGGGGTGTGGGTTGCATCACAAGAATACTCCACGAAGCCGAACACGAACTCCTCGGCAACGAGTAATTAATATACCCGCCTGCCTTTCTTGATCTTTTTTCCGTTTTCATCGAGTGCTTTAACCGCCCTGTTGGTTGCCAGACTGGCAATCAACGCTTGTGCCCTTGGAACATTATCATGTTTAAAACTATGGACGTATCTTTCACCCGAATCTGTTTCACGACTTACCTGGGCACCTGCAAATAAATTTCTATATTCTGTTCCTTCGGATGACGTCCTACCCCTTGGATCTACTATGCCACCGTCGTGATTGTACGTTCTCGTAAATGCTTCGTGTGTGTCACCGAAGCCATCCTCAGTTAGCTCTGTTGCCGTTATCTTTCGCACTATATCAAAATCATCTCTAGAATGTTTTCTTTCAACGATGCCATTATTAATTTTCATATGGCTAATCCCATTAACCCCACCAAGCGCAGAATCGTAACCACCTTCATCCTTTGAGCTAGGATCGTCAAGAATCCTATCAATGCTACCATTTACTTCTTTTAGTATTGACTGTGGTGCTTTTTCTGACATTTCATTTTCCTTTTTGTTTTGATTCTGTCTGTTTTGGAATCTTGAAACTATCTTAGCAAATTATTGCTATTTTGTCAATGCTTGTGCTTAGTATGTTGCTATACTTACCTTTATGACAATCAAGGATTTTATAAATGCTACGGCCAAGAAGTTGAAGACTGTTGGTGTTGAGTCGGCGCGTCTAGACTGTCTGGTGCTGCTTGAAGATATTACTGGCAAAGACCGGGCCTGGCTACTCGCCCACCCTGAAGTAGAGCTGGAAAGCGAGAAAGTCAAAAAGCTTGGACGCTTAGTAGAGCGACGAGCAAACCACGAACCGCTAGCCTACATCCGTGGACGAAGTGAGTTCTATGGACGGGAGTTTTTAGTGACAGCAGACACGCTGCAACCTAGGCCGGAAACTGAGGCAATGATTGAGATGGCAATCCAGTTAATCGAAAATGAGAAATTGAAGGTTGAAAATATCATAGACGTCGGCACTGGCACTGGCTGCATTGCAATATCCATGAAGTTGGAACAACCCGACATCCGAGTATTGGCGACTGACATATCCCGCGAATGTCTTGATATTTCACAAACAAATGCGCAAACCCTTGGCGCAAAGATTGAGTTACTTGAAGGCGACTTATTGGAGCCAATATCACCTAGCACCTATCAATCATCAACTATCATACTGGCTAACCTACCCTATGTACCTGACAACCACCCCATCAATCAAGCAGCTCAATTTGAGCCAGCTCTGGCGCTATTCGCGGGCGATGACGGGCTAGATGCCTACCGTAAAATGTTCAAGCAAATTAACCAGCTTGTTGAGAAGCCAAAAGCAATACTGACCGAAAGCCTAACGTCACAACACCAGGCCCTCAGGGCGCTAGCCAACGAACATGGCTTTACACTAGAGTCGACAAAAGATCTTATTCAGCGCTTCAGCCTAAACGAGTAAGCCAAGCTGCTGAACGAGCATATCAACGTGTTCCTTGATGTCGCCATAAACTTCACCCAAGAAGGTGTCCAGCTGAGTCTCGGTGTGTTCAATTCTCTGCTCACCGACATCAACGTCTTTAATATGCCAAATAATCGGTGGTTGCGCAAAATCAACAAGTTGCTTGGCCTCAGCAACGACCTCATCACTCATACAGATATTTATGTCTTCGCTACTGAAGCTATCGCTCGATAACTGATCTCCGAAATCGGATTTTCGATACGCTGCAAGTCCTTGCTTGTCTAATATTTCCGCGACGCGAGCGAATACCGACACGTTTATGTCATGATGCGCACTGGCGACAGTGCCCGACGATGCAACTTCAAGATTCTCTAGTTCACGCGATTTTAGGTACGCTTCTGCCATTATGCTGCGAATAGCGTTTCCACGGCATATAAAATGAATCTTCATGAATTAATCATAACACTTACGCCCGACTCTGTTCAGATTCTCTAGTTTTCGGGCGTAGCCTCTAGAATTACTTTGATTTTTTGCTCATTACCATCGCGAATAATGGTCAGCTCGATTTCGTCACCAACTTGGCTCTGACCAACCAGCGTCACGAGTGTATGGTCTTCATCGACGTCTTTATCATTTACTTTCAAGATAATATCTTCTTCTTGCAAACCAGCTTTGTCGGCTGGGCCACCCTCAACAAGTGCCGGCTGACCACTCCTCCCAGAAATTATGTACGCACCAGTTGTCTGTTTTATTTCTAATTCTTCTGCAATGTCTTCATTGAGTTGAATGTAGCGTACGCCGAGATATGGCCTTTCGAACACACCTTTTTCTAGCACTCCTGCGATCAAGCCTTTGATATCGTCTATCGGTATAGCGAAACCAATGTTTTCTGCTCCGTCACCGGCCACGGCAGTATTCACGCCAATCACTTCCCCATTAATATTCACCAGCGGGCCACCAGAATTACCCTGGTTGATGGCGGCATCGGTCTGAAATAGGTTCTGTAAGGTGTCTGTACCGGATTCATCGCGTGCAGTAATGCTGCGACCGTATCCAGAAATTATTCCAGATGTAACTGAGTTTTGGAATTGTCCGAGTGCGTTCCCAATGGCCACGACCTTCTGGCCTACTTTTGCATCGCTAGAAGCACCGAGCTTTACTGGTACTAGATCGTTTCCTTTGTGGTCGTTTATCTTCAAGAATGCGATATCTAGTGGATCGTTAGCATTAGTGCGACCCAGTACCTCGACGTCATCAAGTTCGGTGCCATCAGATAGCACTATGCTTACATTTGTTGCGCCCTCTGGAATAACGTGACGATTGGTTAGTACAATACCGTCCTTGCTAATAATAAATCCCGTGCCGGCGCTCTCTTGCGTAAAGGGCTGAGACGGACCAAAGAAAGAAGTGACCCGCCTTTCGCTTTGGACGTTAATTGAAACGACCGACGCCCCGACTGTCTCGGCAATATCACTAATCACTGTGCTTTCATCTAGTACGCGCTGTCTTACTTCGGCCGTAGTTATGCTGCCACCTTGATGATTGTAGCTTTTGGCTCCGAGCCAGCCACCCAGAAATCCTGTTGCACTACTAAATAGCACCGCCAAAATCACAATATTCATTTTTAATTTCAACGCGGTCCATGATCGTTTTGAATCAGACACCCTCACACCCTCCTATTAAATCGCTTTATCTCCCCAATCAGAAAATACAATTACCACTACAGTTGTCACGATCAACAAAAAGACAATTTGCCTCTGCAGGCCTTTAGATAGCTTGTCTTTTTGTTCGAGATAATACAGTGACCCGATCGAGAATGCAAAAATTGTAGAAAGCAATGCTGGCTGCGCAAAGACGCCGAAGTAATATACCAGCCAATGCCCCATGACCCATGCCAGTGCTGCCGAACAATATCCCCAGGCATGCGCAAAGAACGGCGCGTGGACTTCGTCGAAGTTTGCCAAGAAGTGCCTTGCGCATACATAGCTAATTACTCCTGCACCTACCACCAGCACGCCAAGCGCAACATCATCAAACAGCAAGAATAGGGCCGTCAGACCAAGCACCTGGGCAAACAAGGCCTGGATAGAAACTAACAACGTGCTGCGACCAGGCTTAATGAAAAGTAGCCAGCCAGCATAGAGCACTGCAAATAGCGCCTGCAAACCAGCGCTTGAGCTATGAGTCATAAATGCAAGTGTCGATAGGCCAACCAACATATCTACAGCATTGGCTCTTAGGTAAGGCCACCAGTGACGGGGCTTCACGGCAAACACTCGCCACTTGCCAAGTAGAATAATAAGAAGCGCGAGCGGCACAAGGTCAACACGCACAAACACATACACCAGCGACGGAATTAGCGCGGTGATGAATAAGTGGATAAAGTATGAAAATCCACTCTTGGGTTTAATTCTGGAGGCGACTCTCTTCATTTTGCCCTAACAGTATAACAAAGTCTGCCTCTCCTGCTACTATTTGAGCATCCGGAATTGTCGTAACTGCGGTCACATTAAATCGCTTCTCTAAATATGCCTTTGTGTACTTCTTGGATCCACCACTCAAATCAACTAGAACCGTCTCTGCTTGCCCTTGAGTTGGGGCGTTATCCATCTTGCCGACTGTATAGCCAAATGACTCCAGTTCAGATGCCGTGCGTCCAGCGAGCCCAGTAACAAACGAAGCATTGTAGACATCGATGAGTGCATTCTCGTCAGCCAAATATCCATCCCTAAGTTCGTTTCGTACATAATTTTTAATGGCATCAAAATTAAACAATCCAGCTTTTGGTACAACGACAGACAGTCCACCAATATTGTCGGTTGTTACAAAACTGTTTGGCTCGTCAGCTAACCCAACTGATGCAATCTCGGAGTTTGGAATCTCTTGCATGATTTCATAGACGCGCAATACCTCTTCGGTTGTAAAGCTGCTTGAAATATGGCTGCCAAGTGTTGATAGCAGCTGATTCACCTTTACAGGGTTGCTGAACGTCCCAAGACTAAACACTTTGTCTTTTAGCGCAACCATGACTAGGCGCTGTCTCTCTGACCGGTCAAAGTCACCGCGGGCACTTGTTTTGCGCGTTCGAGAGAACATTAACGCTCGAAGCCCGTCAAATTCTGAAGCGCCGGCATCAACATCCAACGTATATGGTCCATAGTAGTGCATGTAATCTGTAACCGCCAAATCTTCTGGTACATCTATCGTCACGCCGCCAACGTTATCGACTGCTTCCTTAAAGCCATCAAAATCAACTAGTACATTGTAGTGAATCGGAATGCCGATTGTATCTTCGATAGTTGATTCCACAAACCTAAGACCAGCTTGATCGGGTGTCTCATCGGGCGCCGCATCATAATTTTTGCCTGTAGCAAAGGCAGCGTTGATTTTCATAGCTCCATAATCAGCTGTCTTAATATAAAGGTCTCGTGGAATGCTCAATAAAGCAGCCTTCTTATTGATAGGGTCAATACTTGCGACAATAATTGTATCCGTTAGGTCTGCACCCTCATGCCCTTCTCCGCCTCGGCCGAGTAGCAAAACGTTCACACGACCATCGCCCTCACCTTTGAGCTTGGCCGGATCTAAATTATCATTTAGAGCTAGCGCAGAGCCACCGCCCCGAAACACATTCAATAGACTGAAGTATCCCTTGCCGAACATATAGCCGCCACCAACTAAGAATAGAATCATAAATGACGACACGGCTTTTCTTAAAACATGCTTTTTCTTCTTTGGTGCATTTTTACCCCGCAGCGTGCTTCGCTTTTTAGCGGGTGGTAAGTCTAGCTTTACGTGATCGTCGACATCGTCGGTCCGATGACGCTGCTTATCTCTTTCCTCGGTTGCAATTGATGGAGATTTGAATCGACCAAATCCCTCAGTCGACCTAAATGCTCCAATATTTCCACGCCGAGAACGCAACCCGCTTTGAGCAGAATTCGCCAACTTATGAGTTTGTGGTTTTGGTTTTGGCCTAGCACCAACAAACCCATCTATTGATGGGCGACTATGGCTGGTGAGGTTTTTATTTCGTCTAAAGTTGTCCATATTTAAGTGCCCTAATAGTGTACCTGTTTATGCTTACATTTTGCTAATAAATTGTGCATATTTAGACATTATCGGTATAGTTGGTCTGAAGGAATACTATATGCAACAAGAAAACACTATACCACAACCGCCGCCACCACAACCCGTGATTCAACCTGATCACCCAGTAACAGAACCGGAATTAACTCCACCTCAGCCGACTCCACCACCAGAAACCCCGCCACAACCTCAAGACGCGCCCGGCAAAAAGAAAAATCCTATTCTATCATTCTTGAACAACTTTGGAATATTGATAGCCGCCCCACTAATAGCGCTGCTATTGATTAATTTTGTATTCCAATCATATGAAGTTGACGGACCGAGCATGCAAGAAACGCTACAAAACGGTGATCGCTTAGTAGTAGTTAAGGCCAATAAATCATTAGCCGAGCTACGTGGACATGACTACATACCGGACCGTTACAGTATTATCATTTTCCATAAACAAGATGCTGGAGCATTTAGCGAAGGCGACAGACAACTAGTGAAGCGCGTTATTGGCATTCCAGGCGACCGCGTCGTGCTACGTGACGGTGCATATACTATTTACAACGACGAACATCCTAACGGCTACAACCCAGACGTTGGTACGGAATACGAAAAAGATATACCGGCTCAAACATCTGGCAATGTCGACATAACAGTGCCGGCCGGTGAAGTATTCGTAAGTGGTGACAACCGAAGCAACTCACTTGATTCCCGCGCGTTTGGCACCATTAAGTCCAGTGAAATTGTTGGTGAACTGCGACTGCGCATTTTTCCGTTTAGTGAATTTAAAGCATTCTGAGTTTTTCTACAGTAGCGATTCAATGATCTTGTCGAGCTCTTCATCGCTTGCAAAAGCGATTTCAATTCGTCCGCCCTTTGCTGTTCTTCGTACGCGCACATCTGTATCGAGCCGTTTTTCTAAACGTTTTGTCTGGCTAGTTTTTTGTATTAATCGCTCGGCTGCCGGTTTTGCCTCGCTGGATGTTTGCTCACCCTTAACCCCGATTGCGAATTGTTCAGCCTGCCTAACAGTCAGTCCTTCTTTTTGGATCTTAATGAGCAGCGCCGCTTGAGCTTGCGGATGATCTTTGATTGCAAGCAGTGCCCGCGCATGACCTTCACTAATAAGTCCGTTTCGTAGTGCCAGTTTTGCATCTTCTGGTAATTGCAACAATCTAACAATGTTATTTATAGTCGTCGCTGCCTTGCCAAGCCGTTCTGCGATTGTCTTGTAGGGCACGTTGAATTGCTGATGTAGTCGCTCAATAGAAATTGCTTGCTCGAGTGGCGACAAGTCAACGCGTTGCACGTTTTCTATGAGTGCAATCTCGAGCTTCTCGATCTTCTCTGGAGACCTAACTATGCAAGGTACAGATTTTAGTCCCGCGAGCTTGGCGGATCGCCAACGTCGTTCACCTGCAATAATTGTATACAAATTTTGTTCATTTCTAGTAACTATAAGTGGTTGCAGAACTCCGTGTCTTTTTATAGAGGTAGCTAGCTCTGAAAGCTTGGTATCATCAAAGTGAGTTCGCGGCTGCTCGCTATCCGCAATAATGTCTTTTACGGGTATATTTTGTATTCGTTCGTTCTTTTCCAGCAGCGCTGACGTATCAATTGTCTTAGGAATGAGCGAATCAAGTCCGCGGCCTAGGCCTTTGTTATTAGACACGATCTACAATCTCCTTTGCAAGTGCTTTATATGCTCGAGCTCCCTTGGACCATTTATCATGGTCAGCGATTGTCTTGCCATAGCTTGGCGCTTCTGCCAGACGAATATTCCGCGGAATAGTAGTCTGAAGTAGAGTGTCTCCGAAGTGCTTGGTGAGCTCTTCTTTTACTTGCCCACTCAAACTAGTGCGCGTGTCAAACATAGTTAATACCACACCAAGAAGCGCGAGCTCTGGGTTTAATCCCCCTCGCACTTCCTGAACAACGCCGAGCAACTGACTTAACCCTTCAAGTGCATAATATTCACCCTGCACAGGAATAAGAATGCTGTCTGCTGCCGTCAATGCATTAATGGTGAGCAGTCCGAGCGATGGCGGACAATCAATGAGCACAAAATCATGTGAGCTTGTCGAGAGCGCCTGCTTAAGAAGATATTCCCTGCGTAGTTTATCAACCATGTGAAGCTCAGCATTGGCCAGATCTGCGTTACTTGGCAACACATATACTCCCGGAGTATCGGTCTGAACAATCGCCTGCTCGAGACTAACTTCCCCGAACATGACATCGTGGAGGCTCGCCTTGAGCGCATGCTTGTCGACGCCCAACCCACTGGTAGCGTTGCCTTGTGGGTCAGCATCGACGACCAACACAGTCTTCTTGAGGCGCGACAAGTAAGCCGCCACATTTACAGTAGTGGTAGTCTTACCTACGCCGCCTTTTTGATTTATAACCGCAATCCGGTGTGTCACCTGTTACCCCTGTTCTTACCTATAGATTACCACTTGTTGGGTGGTGAGTAAATAAAGGTCTATCGAACCTGCATCCTTATTGAGTCAATCTTCAGCACCGTGCCATTACTATCGTTTGTACTGTCTCCGTTACGACAAACAACTCTAATCAATGCATCCTGTTGCGCAGGAACCGAAATCTTCCGCCAGTCTGATCGAATACTGCCGGAAGCAGAAACGGGCAGTAGATAGTCATCGTCGTCAGAAAGCGATCGCCAGTAACCCCTACCCTCGGTTGTATATTCCAGCCTACAGGCGGCATTAATGGCGCCTGTATCCCGAACATTGGCCACCATCCTAAACTCGTTGGCTGTTGATAAATCAGTCCAGACCTGCTGTTCGGTTGGTATTTCCTGGTTGACCACTGGCTGCCTCCAGCTAAATGGTACAGATGCGATGTTGTATTCTGAACCAAGCGAAGCGATACAGTTCACCCAAACGCTATTTTCAAAACAGCGGAACTTCTGCAGATTTGTATTGTAATACTGTCCACCGTTCACGCCAACTGGGTCGCCATCAAGTGCTACATTATCCAAAACCAACAACACGCCTGCTTGATTCAACTCAGAACCAATGCGCACCAAACCGCCTTCAGTATTTACGCTAAAGAAGTCATCGCCGGCCTGGTTCTTAACAATAAACGCTTCATCGGCTGTCAGTCTAAGCTGAAGTGCGCCAGATTCAAACACGGTAAACACTCCTTGATTATCCTTTGTAAGTTCCAATAAGTTATCGAAACTATTGCTCCTGATCTTGACTGACTGCGCAGTTAAAGTAGTGACACCATCAATGACACCAGCTTCGGTAACGCCACCGCCGTTGTTGTTGATGCCGCCAACAATGCTTGCACCGCCGCCAACTAGCCTTAGGCCCGTAATATTATCCAACTCACCGCCCGCATTCAAACGAATTGTGCCACCTGTTGCTACAGTGTTACTCGTTACATTGCCTTGACTGTCGATAGTCTTGGCAAGCTCTGAAGTGGCCTTAAGGTTGTATACACTTAACGCATCATACTTTACTCTAAAGTAACCATACTCATCCTGTTCAACAAGATCAGGGAAAATTTGTGCAAGCTCTTGTGCAATAACACCAGTCTGATGCTCATCGTCACAACCGATGTTGTTTTGAGTAAAATACTCATCATCACATGTATAGTCAAAAGTAACTGTGTTCACATTTTTAATCTTGTCAAGCACTGAGCTATCGAGTGATACGACGTTTTCTTTAAGACGTATATCCGACAAGCCAACGCCACGACAACTACCATAGCTAGTGATAATTCCGCCGATTAGTTGAATGTTCGCTAGATAGTTGTTGCCACTACAGGTAACAGTCTCGCCGCTTATTCCGTTTATTTGGTATACGCCAAGTCCAGTGACGTTCACATCTCCGCTTGTCGTAATATCATTACTTGCATTTATTGTAGAAATACCGCTTAGCGCACCAGTTGATGAGACGTCAAAAGCAGTTGAATTCAGTGAGAAGGTGGCAAGTCCGCCACCAATCGCAACTGCCCCTGTACTCGTACCCGTATTTATGTTTGTGCCTGTCGTAATTCCGTTCACGTTTACATTTACCGTACCTCCTGAGGCAGTGAATGCACCAGAAACTGATGTCGAACCTACTATTGACGCACCACCAGACACTATGGTCAGCCCAGTAATGTTTTGAAGTGCGCCTCCGTTAGTAAGCCTAGTGGTCCCGGCTGTCTGTAGTCCACCGAGTGTTGTGCTTATGTTATTACTTGCACTAATCGTTGAAATTCCACTCAATGCGCCACCAGATGAAACATCAAAGTTTGTGGAGTTAATGACAAGTGGCGAGAGCCCTCCCCCGATATTTATCGAACCAGTGCTGGCTCCTGTATTAATATTCGTAGCGCTTGCACTATTGACATTAATTGAAGTTGTTCCCGTTATTGACGCTCCTCCGGATACAACCGTTAATCCCGTAATATTTTGGAGCACACCCGAACTACTTAATCTTTGTGTGCCCCCGGTACTTATATTGGACAGCTTCGCATCGCCATCGGCTTCTATATATGCAGCGATTTCACTAACTGCACGAATGGTATATGTTTGAAGCTTTTTATAGTCAACTCCAAAGAGTCCACTGGATTTAATTTCTACAAGCTCAGGAAACACAAGCGCCAGCTCCTGAGCAATTACGCCAGTTTGATCATCACAGCTAAGCGTAAGATGTGCAAACAGTGGATCATTGCACTTGTATGTATAGTCGACAATTCTTATGTTTTTGAAGGAATCGAGCACAGAGCTGTGGGTAGACACTCCCTGCTTTAAGTTCGAATCAGAGAAGGTATTGTCATTGTTACACTCCCACCCTGTTGTCGTACCTTGCCACTCCAATAACTGACCATTGCTACAGCCACTTATAAGCCGAAGCCCTGTTGCAGTTGTTTCTAGTCCGGAGTTGCTGCTTGTAGTACTAGTTGAGCCAGTTGTGCTTACATCAATACCAATGCTTGCTGTTGAATTTTCTGAGCCAACCCCACTGACAGTCAGACCATCTCCAACGGATATTGTTGCCACATAATTTCCTGTCGTATCGGTGCCCAATGCAACTGCATTTGCTCCAATCGAAGTAAGTCCAGAATTATTAACAGTCACATCTCCGGATAGTGTCATGAATGTTGGAACTCCGCTCGCATTTGCAATCAACACCTGCCCACCAGTACCTGCGGCAGTAGCTTGCAGTGCTCCCGTCCCGTTTCCGTAAACTACTCCACGTGTCGTCAAAGTCCCCGTCCCGGTTCCGCCTCGCTCGACAAGCAAGGTTCCTCCCGTTATGGTGTTTGCATTAAGAAAAACATCGTTCGATACGTCTCCGTAAACGTTCTGAAGTGCGCCGTTATTAGCAATGCGTGCAATGCTATTTGTGTGCAATGCACCTCCTGTGGTGTTTATAATCCCACTTCCTGTTATTGTTGTAGCACCTGCAATTGAGCCCGTGTTAGTAATGCCACCGTTTGCAAGGTTCAGATTACCACTAGTAAAGGTCATCCCTGCAATTCCGCTAATTCCTCCGGCGCTAGTAATTCCACCACTGTTATTGTTGATTCCTCCGGTGATTGACGCCCCGCCACCGAGGGTTGTTAGTCCAGTTCCAACAGTAAGAGTATTCGATCCTGTGACTGATGTGTTGCCAGTCAAGCTAGTTGTGCCGTTTAATGTATTCGTCCCTGTGCCGGTTGTGAATGTTCCAGCACCGGATTGAGTAAAGTTACCACTGGTTTGCGTGAAGCCCGTAATTCCAGACAGCGATCCACTGGTCACAGATAAGCCATTAATAGTACCTGAGGTTGAAGCAATTATCTGGCCACTCGCATTTACTTGAAACTGGCTCGTAGACCCTACAGACAACAGTCCGTCTGGTGTGAAATCGCCGCCTATGCCAACATTCCCACCTAATGGGTTTAAGACAAGTGACCGACCTCCTTGTGATGCGCCATAAATATCATAGCCTCCGATCTCAAATCGGCCTGCTGAATCTCCAGATTCAACTGCCCTAAAGTAGCCGTACGAATTATTCGTTTCAGATGAAGCAAAGACATTGTAATTAATGTTTTCAGAGATGATAGTTCCACTTGTTTTTAAGTTGCCGCTCGTCGCAACACTAAGCCCCGATGATGCAATCGACAGTGGCGTGGATGCATTACCAATAGAAACTGCTGCACTTCCACTTGGATTAATTGTTGTAGTTCCTGTGAGCGTAAGCCCGCCCCCTAATGTCGTCAGCCCAGACCCAACAGTAAATGTGTTAGAGCCGGTGATTGTTGTATTGCCAGTTAAACTTGTGAGCCCATTCAATGTGTTCTGGCCTGTGCCGGTTGCAAAGGTTCCAGATCCAGATTGAGTAAAGTTGCCGCTAGTTTGAGCAAATCCAGTTACACCACTAAGCGCACCACTATTAATAACAAGGCCATTAATAGTGTTGGTGGTGGTTGCAGCAGCTATGGCGCCGGAAGCGCTAATTGTTGTAATGTTCTGTAGGGCGCCCGCATTGGTTAGGCGTGTAACGCTGTTTGTTTGCAAAACTCCAGCAGTTAGATTCAACGTATCGCTTGCAGTTATGCTAGTTGCGCCAGCAATACTTCCGGTGTTGGTAACTCCGCCGTTATTAAGATTCAAAGCTCCACTCGCGAATGTCAGACCTGCTACGCCACTAACCGCCCCAGCCTCTGTAATGCCACCAGTATTGTTATCGATACCGCCAGTAATCGAAGCACCGCCCGAAGAAACTGTCAGGCCATTAATGTTTGTTAGCTCGCCTGTACTCGACAGTCGCAACACGCCGTTAGTGCTAACTGAATTTATGTCGTAATTGCCTGAAGAATCCACAAGACTTGCCAGCTCTTGAACGGCCTTAAGGTTATACATTGCAAGGCCCTCGTAGCGAACACGCTTATAGCCGTCGTCGCCCGTGAACACAAGATCAGGGAATATAGCTTCAAGTTGCTGTGCGATTACACCTGTCTGTGTACTGTTATCGCATGAGTAGGTTCCTCCGTTTTGAACAAAAATTGAATTCGTACAGTCAAAATCAAAATTAACGACATTTACATCTCGAATGTCATCGAGAACAGAGCTACTAAGACTTGTAACATTTTCCTTTAGTCCCGAATCCGACAAACCAAAACCTCTACAAGCTGAGGTTATTACTATTCCGCCACGAATCTCGACATCCTCAATTCCTTCAGTTGAGCTACAATTCAGAGTACGACCATTGGTGCCATTGTGCTGAAATCCGGAGGTTGCATTAATTGTCACGCCAGTTAGAGTTCCGCCATTTGTTAAATCACCACCATTAAGATTAAGACTGCCACTGGTGAACGCTATGCCAGTTACACCACTAAGCGCACCGCTATTAATAACAAGACCATTGATTGTGTTTGTGGATGTTGCCGCGGTGATTGCCCCGGAAGTCGTGAGTGTCGTAAATGACGGATTGTCGCTAAAATCAATGTTAAGCGTTCCGCCCAGTGAGACGTTTGCATCACCGCTCAAATTTGCACTGCCGTATATAAGACTAAAGCTACTGTTTTGTAGGGCGGTATTGGCAAGTGTTGTTGTGCCGGCTGCAGTTAATCTGCCTTGCGCGTCAACTGTGAAGGTTGCAACACTGCTCGTCGAACCATACGAACCAGCCGTCACGGCAGTATCGTCCAGGTTCAATGTAATACTATCACCCAAACTCACTAGCCCACCGCCGCTCAATCCAGTTCCAGAATTTACTGTCAGTGAACTGTTTGCAAGCTTAGTGTTAGTCACATTTCCGTCTGCAATCTTGGCAGTCGTGACGGCAGAGTTCTCAATTTCGGCAGTACTAATACTGTCGCCAAGTATTGCGGCTATCGCTATCGCTCCTGGGCTATTTACGATATTCACACCGCTGCCAGCAGTGAGCGTGGACAGAGTATATCCAGAACCATTTCCGATAAGTAGCTGTCCATTAGCCGCAGCTGAACCGTCAACACCCGTACCGCCTCGTGCCGCAGAAAGCGTTCCGCCAGTAATTGTGTTCGCATTAAGACTCACGCCATTACTATTGTCGCCAGTCACATTTTGCAATGCTCCGTTATTTGCAATACGGGCTATGCTATTCGTCAAAAGAGATCCACCGGTTGTATTGATGTTGTCGCTGGCTACAATCGTAGTAGCCCCGGCAATGCTGCCTGCATTAACAATGCCGCCGTTTGCGAGGTTCAGATTACCACTCGTGAAAGTGACACCCGTTATACCACTGATGGCACCAGCATTTGTAATTCCACCGCTGTTATTATCGATGCCGCCAGTGATGCCTGCCCCTCCAGACACAATTGTAAGCCCTGTAATATTCTGCAATTCTCGTCCACTCGTCAAAACCGATATTCCGGCAATCTTAATTCCACCAGCAAAAGTTCCACTTCCAGTTGAAGTTACGTCTCCATTCTTAGCAATAGTGAATGAATCAATGCTGTCGCCCTGGAGCTGAGCTAGTAATCCACCACCAGTTTGATTTATACGAAGTGCCGCAAGCGCGCTAGCAACTGCCTGTGGCGTGCCCGGAGTTAACTGCACTAACTCGTTGGCAGCGAGTGCACCACCCAGGCCATCGCTTAAGGTGTTTGCCTGCTCGGAAAGCAAGGAGTACGGAGTGGCGGTGAGCTTGAGTCGCGGATTCATTTCGCCATCGCCGTTAATGTTCATTGTTAGCCACTTTTCCTGCGACCAATCTATACCGCCTCCAAATGGCGTAACAGATGCAAGTTCTACGCTAAAGTAGCCATTTTTTAAATTCACAGCCCCTTGTGTTTCGGTCCAGACACTAGCACCACCAGATGCGGCCTCGTAGAGCTTAAACGAAATTGAGTAGCTACCGTCCACAGCAGTATTGCCAGCTGAATCATAAACCCGAGCTTGAAAATTTAGAGTATCGGCAGTTGCAGCATACACGCGCGTAGGTGTATATACGCGCGTATAAGAAACAAGAACCAAAAGTAAAACTAAACAAACAAAACCCCTACCCAAAGTGGTTAGAGATACCCTGGAAGCTAAGCGCATCCAATGTCGCACAATATTTCGAGCAATCACTCGGTCAGTCATTGATTGTTCCGTTTTGTATGTTTGTTTTGATCTTTTTGTTTTGTTAGATCTGGCTCTATTTTACCTCGTAACTGTACGCAATGCAAAGCTTTTCACCCCTGGTTTGATGCAATCCTCAACTCGAACCACGCCATCCAAACTAACCGTATAATGCTAGTAGCATAATACTTATGCTTTTGTGCTAGACTTCTTATATGAAATTTAATAAAAAGAGCTTCACTCGCCATCTGCTTCGTAGCGCCGCATGCGTAACTGTCCTTGCAGTAGTGTACGCTGGTTTCATTATCGTGCCGAGCTACATCGAGAGCAAGAATGAAGGGAACTCCCGCACCAAACAACAGTTCATCGACACCTTACAGGAATATGCACTACTTACTCATGAACTTGATAGTCTCGCTGTCGACTCTTCCGAGTCGTACAATACTGCAATTGCCTTAACTGATAGGTTATCCAGTATCAATAGAAGTTTCGATCTTGCCGCTAGCGACCTCAATACAATAGGCATTAGCCAGAACGACTACGAGCAGTTGGTTGATCATACACGGCGCACCTATCTTGAATTTCTAGGGTTCAGGGAGTTCATAGATCCAATTTTAGCCTATAGCCCAGTCTTTGATCTGCAGCAGTCAGAGGCAGTGACTACTACCAAAGAAGAGCGTCTTTCGACTGCAATATCCGCGCTCAAATCATTTGGTGAAAGCGATAGAAAATATAATGCACAGAAATGGTATCAGCTACCCGATGGAAGTACTGTCGAAATTCCTAACGTCGTCGCCTACACATTATCGGCAACGACTAAATCCGCAGTTCAGCATGTCCTGAAATGTTTTGAAAACACAACTGCTGATCACATTAACACCTGTAAGAGCGACTATGATGCCTTGAAAAGTGAATCGATCGTGGAACTGTCAAACATTCTACAGTCAAAGGCTAACCCCAATTCATCGCCACAAATCCAAGCTATTATAGATAAAATTACTGCTGAATAAGAGGTTCGACGAGCTTTTTGAATTGACTCAAGTCCGTTGTTAGCTCCGTTTGAGACTGATACTGTGGCCATGCGTCTGTTGAGATTCTGCCAGTTAGTATTGAAAATCTATCTCCAGTAACCACATCCACCTCCGTTACAGACCAGCTCATGTCGGCCTCCTGTGTGGCATACGCTACTCTATTGCCTAAAACAGTAGGCCGAATGCCGCCTCTTTCGGAATCTGAAATTTTGGAAAGAGAGTTGTTCTGATAGGAATAGTATATAACTTGATACACTCCACCGTCCCAGCGCTCCCAAGCGATATTCCCAAACTGATCAACGCGTGGAAACTGGTTGGCTCCAGTACTAGTCACCATACGGCTCGTACCAGTGAGCAAGTCATGAACGGCAATCTGACCTCTGCCATTTACTTCTTTTTCCCAAGCGATATATCTTCCTGAAATTGATACATTTCGTCGATTTTCCGGACCATCTGTCAGGTAGTACACACCACCATTAAACATGTAGTAAACTTGCTGATAGCCTCTAGTGGAGATGCTCCCGCCTCTAACTTGCCCCCCGCCAGACAGATAAGCTGCAAGCTCAGAACTACTTGGTGCACGATTTGCATATATCTGGGTGTGGTACGCTCCGACGATCACAAGACTAATCAGTATCGCTGGCAGCCAGTCTACGACTTTGCGTAGTTTTGCTCTCGATACGCTTAGTCTGACCATGAGAATCCAGTCTCTCCAAGTCCATTCTCGAAGAAGTTACCATGTCGTAACTGATCTTCGGTGTCCGGAAATGCTACAAGAGTCGGACAACTATCGTATTGACTCAACAAAATACCACTGTCCTCCACCATCCTAAAGCTATACCGACTTGAGCCATCTGCACCGTTATGCATGATATGAAAATCATATTCTGCATACTGCCCAACGCTAACGGCTCGCGGATTGGTTCCTGCACCGGCATCCTTGACATATATCTGCATAACATTCGATGTTGGACTATTGATCCTGCTTGGGAATGCGTTTAAGTCCGCCCCGTTCGCTACACTAGATGCTGCATATCGCCAAGGTAGCCCGCTTCCAGGGTCACCTATATCCTGCCAGCTGCCTGTAGTGCATAGTCCATCAGTACCAAGCTTGTACTGTAATTTAAACTCGATTCCATTGGCTGCAAGGTCGTTATTTCCTACAAGAATCTGTGTACGCAACCTCAACTCCCTGTTAGCACGAGGCGCATCATTCGCCACCGGCACAACCGTAATCGCTGTATTCTGCGGGATATCTTGGCTAGACCACGGATCAGTCACATCGGCTAAATCCGAATCCACAAACCATCGATACTGATGCTGAATAAAGTTAATTTTTTCTGCCACAACAACATTGTAGTATTCTGGAATATTGTTTGCTGGATTAAAAGCAGCTGTCATGACGTGATTGTGGGGAGATGCGACCGAACCTAAACCGAGCAGTGCATTAGAGCCACCCCCGTTGTTGTTCGTACTGGTTGTCGTTGCATTGACGTGAGTATGCTCTGCTTCTCCACAGGTCCCGTCACCAATACCTAGCTGACCACACACTTCGTCGTAAGACGCACTTCCACGCATAAATTTTTGATAGTACGATCCTCCTGAATCAGATCTAACAACCCAGCCACCCCCGGGATCAGCGTCAAACATCGCCGTAATACCTATAGAGAGTGTTGGCGTATCTTCATTGGCTTTAGCGAGTATACTATTCACGTAAGGTGGCAAGCAGCTATCTCCAACCGGCTCCACTTCACAGTCTGCGGCTGACGTGCCATTGGTACTAGTCGTGGTGGCAGCAGGGGCATTATGGGTATGTGCATTACTGGCGACTGAGTTATTTAGAAATAATGGAGCAGTCCTTCTGACTTCGCCCGCAGAGGCAGCAAGGCTACTCCAGGTAATCGTATGCGTGTGAGTATTCGATCCTCCTGTTGAGCCAGAGGTGGATGCAGATCTAACAAACGATCCATCCTGAGCCGAATAACGCGTAAACTGTGGCGGAATAATGCCTGGGCTATCATCAAAAAGTGCAATTGCACCCGCAGGAATATTATTGGGAATTCCTGCATCAAATCTCATAAGCCTTAATGTCCTATATGCTGGAAGATTATTTGCCGAACCAATACTGGCGGTGGCAGTGTGGGTATGGGCTGTTGCAGCACTGTCTGCGGTACCGCCACGAACACCACCCTGACTACCAGTATCTGCGGGGCCGACAGTCACGCTGGCGGTCGTTGCATGAGTGGCCGCCCCTCCAGTTAGGCCATAATTAGCTGGCGATTCACCTCTTATGAACTTATCATTTGCTTCTGACACAAAACTCCAGCCAGATGGTGCGGCCCCACCATCCCAATACAGCAACATCCTAGTAGGGTCGGCTGGTACAAGCGCAAACTGAAACGCAGTATAACTTGAGCTCCGTGTTGACGTTGCGGTCTTAGTAGCCATCGCTCCAGCATCATTCTGCGATATATCATAGAAACCTAGCCCTATGTACGATGTACTGAAATTACCGTAGGTGTCCACTCTTTCGGACATCGTAGAAGGTGTAGTAGCCGTCCAGCTCATATTAAGTCCAGTGCCAACTGTTGATTGATTGTATATAACAACAGTTCTTGTTTCTGAAGCCGTTGTTGTGGTCGCAGGAGCGACGTGAGTTGAAGAACTTCCGCTTGCCAACGCGGAATTGCCATCAATTGGGCTTGACGTGTTCACATTACGATAGCTTACAATCCCCCCTACGCCTGCATTTGTTGATGAACTTACCGTAAATGTATAGCTAGCAGGCTCGCTTGATCCAGCAACTTTGTAGTATGTTTTGCCAGGATAATACCCCGATGTACTGACGTCTTTAATTAACGTCCAGCCGCCGCCTCCAGGTGGGCTCACTGTATATCCACTAGATCCTACGAATGCCACAGTAGCTACGAGCACATCATTTTCAACTGTTCCTGTTGGTTTGTTTATTAATATTGAAGTACCCACTCCGCTTGTTGCGCTTGCCGATGCAACATACGTCACTGGTGCTGCATCAACTTTTTCTGGATGCACAAACACAAACAGTATATTTGCCGAGGCTAGAGTGAGCGAAAGAGTCGCCAAAAGCGTTCGGTTGGCAAATAGTCGCATAGACTTGTAGGCTTGTTGTGGCTTTGCAAGCATCGGCTGTTTCTTCCCTCTCATATCTGGGGACAGTATACCATTTATGCTTCAAATTTTACGAAACTAGACTTCAAAAATAAAGTCGTCGTTTTCTATCTTTTTGCCATAATCTATGGTGCGTTTTTTGCGCGTCTTTGGATAGTTGTGCTTTCTGTTCTTGTCTCTTCGTGGACGCAAGGCATCTTGCTGAGAAACCTGCACTGCGGTTAGGTTCATGTCTTTATCCTGGTGGTAGGCGTGTAGCATAGTCATGGTTAGAAGTCCGCCAGGTAATTAAAGTAGATCTCACCCATTCGAGCCGACTCGGCATTCACGCCAACAGAAAGATCGGCTCGCCAGATCATCTCCTGGTTTTTGGTCAACGTACAGCCAGTCGTGTTATATGTCGTTATAGTCCAGGCGGTCGTATTGGTAATCGGAGTTGCGACACCACAAGTTGCCCCAGTTGCAGAATTGAGTAACGTTAGTGTTACTGAGGTTCCTGCAGAGCTGCTCGAGCGAGTTCCATAGAACTGAATTGGCGTACCGCTTTCTAGGGCACTGTAGTCGCTTGGAACTCGCCATTTAAGGAATATTGAGTAGTCGTTTGTGGCATTGGCTGTC
Organism: Saccharimonadales bacterium (SeqCode); assembly: GCA_041600755.1. Taxonomy (GTDB): domain Bacteria; phylum Patescibacteriota; class Saccharimonadia; order Saccharimonadales; family JAXHNE01; genus JAXHNE01. The sequence goes on along the minus strand of JBFIJL010000005.1, from coordinate 2,628 downwards.
CAATTGTAATAGTTGTGTCGTTCATTTGAGGCCGCACAGACACCCGTATTTATAGCTGGGCTACTATTGCTACAAAAATCAGAAGTCATCACACCAACGTTGTTGGTGCCATCGCCAGTTAATGTTGCACCGGAGAACTCTGGAGCGAGCAGTACCTGGCGGCTGTTTCGAGCGGTTCCAGTAAATCTTAGCTGACCACTGGCTGCGAATTCGGCGTAGTTAGTTGCATTACCCACTCTAGTAATACCCTCTAATTGAGTATCGCCCTCAACGTACAGCTTGCTAGTTGCAACATCGGCGTTGGCTACAGTTCCAACAAACACTCGACCTGTACTATTTATGCTAAATATATTGGCCGTATCAACATCACTGCTACTGATTCCAAAGTAGCCATTCCCAGAAGTTCCCTGTACTTCGAATTTATAGTCTGGCGTTGCATCACCTACGCTTACGCGGTCATTAGCAGCATCGGCGTAAAGTAGATTGTTATTAGTGTCGCCCTCGACCCTGAAGTTTCCTGTCGCAAATCCCTGTTCGTTAAACACTGCACCTCCAGATGCATCAATTGCAAAATATATTTGCCCATCGGAGCTGTTTCGACCTTGTATGAAATCGCCGGTTGCACTGCCAGAGAACTGACTAACCACAATGCCTACTCGACCATCATTTACTGGTCGAACCTGAAGTTGACCAGTGATCGAGCCAGCTGTTTCGGTTGGATAATCACCGATTATTACTTTTCTGTCAGTGGTATCGACAGATAATATGTCATCTCCAGCAGCATTAAGTATCTGGAAAGCATTCGCTTGATCTGTAGAGTTCTGGAAGGATGCATTTCCAGTAGCGCCGATACCAAGCACAGGAGTTGCTGTTCCATTATCTATAACTTCTAAACTGTTGCCTGTTCCCCTGTTATCGATTCGAAGTGCAGCGTTATTATTGGTGGTGTCATCTTGGGTTATCAGTAATGCAATGAGATTTTCGGCAGGATCAGTATCAACTTCAAGCTTTGCTCCATTATTGCTGGTCGTACCGATACTAAAGCCATTGCCAGCGCTTGGAGTTAGGTGTGAGTCTCCGGCTGCCTGAATATTCATTATTGTGGTGCCTGAACCGTTGTAGAGCCTGAGTATTGCATGGCCTGAACCTGACTGGTCAACCTCGAAGATGTTGGCACCGCTAGAATTCAAAGCGCGTATTATATCGCCTCCTGCGGTGGTATTTTGGAAACTTGCAACATATGAGCCATCAGCTTCTGTACCAACTACATCAAAGGTGGAGTTTGGCGTAGCCGTTCCAATACCTACTTGACCGTCTTGTGCGTCCACAAACAATGTGTCTGTGTTGAACGCTATGTCGCCGTCTGCCTGAACAATGAATCGTATATTGCCGTCAGTGATAACATTTAGATCTTCGGTGTCGTTTGTTCCAAGTGTTGCCACGTCGCCAAAGCTATTCCCACCTTGCAGGAATGGAGTGCCAGTTGTGTTGGCATCACAGGCGGTAAGCAGACCAGTTACTGTGTCGCGACAGACTGTGGCGCTGTCACCCGTTACGGCGCCAAGTGTACCTATGCGTACTGTGTCATTTAGGTTGATGATGCCTGTTCCATTGGCTATAACTGTGAGGTCTTGATTGGTGCCGGTAGTGATGTCGGTGACCGCACCGTCGATAGTTATGCCATCTGTAACACTCAAAGCACCAGTGATGTCAGTATCGCCAGTGAGTAAGATACTACCGGCTGGCTGGATGGTGAAATCTCCAGATGCGCCAGACTGCTGTCCACCATAGATGGTTCCAGTGCCTGCATCATTAATAGTACTGTCGTCATCAACATCAGTGTCGGTGTAGTGGTTGTCGGCTAGGTAGTTATTGTCGCTGTCCGCATCAATATTAATGGCATAGCAGGTGGTGTCGCATTGGGTATCGGTGATGTAGTTATTGGTAATCTTGTTATTGTCAGAACTTGTAAGAACTATCCCGTTATTGGCTGTCCCCGCTCCGTTGTCGGCGACCGTATTGCCATTAATCACATTGTTATTAGTGGAGCTCAGGTTGAACCCGCTAGCTGTATTTCCTTGGACAGTATTATTTGCGAAAGTATTATAACTACCTCCAACTGCAAAGCCGTCATCGTTGCCCTGTGAAATATTTCCAACGATCGTGTTGTGGCTTGAACCTGTATCGACACCAAATCCGTTAGTGTTGTCTCTCGACACGTTGCCGCTAATGAGGTTATTGTTCGAAGCACTTATCCTTATTCCAGTGCCCTCAAAGCCCTCAACAATAACAGACATAACTGCGCCACCACTCCTTGCAGATGAACCAGAACCTGCACCAAGATTATTCAACGCAATTCCACGTTGATTAGTTCCAGTCCCTAAACTTCCATCTAGTCGGATATCACGTATAGTAACTCCCGTTCCTGATGTAGTGTCACTGTTTTCAATAAGATTATCGTTAACTGCACCAACAAGCTGAACAACAGTTCCATTCCCCGTGCCCGAAAGAGTAGTGTTGTTCGGGATTAGGATAGTTCCATCGGCTACGTAGGTTCCCGCCAACAAGAGAACTTTGCCGCCGCTTGCTGCTGTAAGGGCGTTGTTAATCTCTGTCTGGTCAGCTGTA
>JBFIJL010000004.1:0-103436 GCA_041600755.1 Saccharimonadales bacterium (SeqCode) | reverse complement strand
GCACAACGGTTACCGGCATGTGGGACACGTCCGCTGTAGCCCTAGATAACGGCATAGCTATCCTAGGTGGCAACGACGGTTCATGTGGTGGAGCAGATATCTGCAGAGACGTACAGTATGCAGCATTTAGGCCTGCTGGTGAGTTAGGAAAAACGGCTTGGGAGGAAGGGAGTAAATTTTCTACCAGTGTGAATTTTTCTGCCACAGCTGTGTACAATGGCCACATCTATAAGGCTGGAGGTGGCACAGGAGCGGGGCCTATAAAGACTGTCGAATATGCAACAATACAAACAAATGGCAGTATAGGTAGCTGGTCTAGCACCGTTAGTATGGGGTCGTCAAGAATGGCGTTCGGACTGGTAGCTTACGAAGGTTATCTGTACGCATTAGGGGGTTGCAATGGAGGTGTGCTTACGTGCACTGGTGCCCCCGCCACCACAGAATCCATTGCTATTGCAAGCAACGGAGCGCTTTCGGGTTCGTGGACAGCACGCTCTAATATGGTTCGTAATCGTTGGTACAATAACGCTGTTGCGTATAACGGTTATATTTATGCAGGACCAGGCTGCGACGCAGGCTTATCCACCTGTTATTCGTCAATAGATCGGGCAGAAATAACTTCACCGGGTGTCCTCGGTGCGTTCACTGAAGATACCACAGGTGTTGCAAACGGATCAGGAACACTTTCTTCGCGTATTGAAGTATGGCATGGAAGAATGTTTTGGATAAGAGGAACTAGTAACACTCTGCGATATATCTCAATCAACACAGGCGACGGATCAGTTTCCGGTACATGGACATCTTACGGATCAACATTTACGGCTGTGAACAGAATGGGGACAGTTTTAGATAAGGGGGTGTTGTATATTCTGGGTGGAAGCGCCGGTACTCTTGTGCAAGCCATTTCATTGGACAGTGGGGGTTTGCCTACGGGTGTGTGGAGAAATATGACCCCGCTTCCTACGAATACGGAAGGAACAGATTTCGTTGCAAGCGGCGGGTATATTTATGGCATTGAGGTGTCTTCATCTGGTGCATCCACTCAGGACACATACTACATTCCTGTAAATAACGGGGGGATAGGGCAGTTCACAGGGTCAGTTACAACTACCGTTACTGATTGGGGGGCGGGTAGGCATGGTCATGATTCTGCTATCCATAATGGCTACATATATATTGCAGGCGGCAGAACAAACGATTGCACAATTGGCTGTGCCTACACAGTATTGGACTCCATTGAAAAAGGTTTAATCGCTTCAGATGGGACTGTCACGAGCTACGAAAATGTCACGAACTTGCCTGATGTAAGGATGGGACATCAGATTGTAATTGTAAATAACTTTATGTTTTTAATTGCAGGGGGGAATTCGGGACTCACGCCACAAAACACAGTGCACCGAGCCAGCATTAGTCCGGTTGACGGGACTTTGGGTGCTTGGGAGTCCTTGGCAAACTTCCCGATTTCGATCAGAGACCACAAGGCAGAGGTATTCGGTAACAATATTGTAGTAACTGGTGGATTCGATAATTCCGATGATTTAGACAATGTTTACTACACTTCGGTGGACGAGTCGGGCGCTTTAAGCAGCTGGAATGCTACTGAATCCTTGCCCTCAGAGCGTCGAATGCATACCACTGCTGCGGTAGGCGACCTACTGTATGTCCTTGGTGGGGTTGACCAGGGTGGTCTAGGGGTACTGAATGATGTTTTAGTTGCAGATGTGGCAACTAATGGTGAAGTTAGTAACTGGCGACAGGTAGGCAAACTTCCTTCTCCTCGACAGTCACACATTACAACTGCCGCCAATGGATTTATTTATTTTGGCCAGGGCTGCAATGGGACTACAGCTACAGCAATAACTACTTGTTCGACAAACAATGTTCAGGATATGTGGGTTACGTCTATTAGTCGTGTGGGAAATATTGGTGGCTGGGTTTCCACTACCGTAGAAAGTGAGGACAGAGCTCAAGCAACAGCAGAAGTTTACGATGGTTATTTTTACTCCATGGGTGGCTGCAGGGATGGCTGCGATACAACAGGGGAGGTTACAAATAGGGCATGGTATGCAGGCTTAGGGTCGATTTCTCGAACCGGCCACTTTACTAGATATTACAGTTTTCCTGCCGCAGCTCGTCCAACAACTTTAATTACCCGTGGCACCAAGCAAACTGGTGCACAGGTATCGGTCAAGCAATCGTCTAGCACTACTTGCGGAGCTAATGCCTTTAGCAACACCCAAACTATTGCCGACACTAACTTCACTGGGGCTGGCCGCCAGGTTATAAATATTGGCTCTGGCAGAACTCTGGCGCAATGCCTTATTTTGCGTTACAAAATCGATGATACTAAGTCTGCTGTTTTCCCAGACACCGGCAATGAATCTAACATATCTGATTTTGATCTATACTTTACTGCAAACCCTGGCAGTCGTCTCCGTGGCGGCCGAACCTTCACTGGCGGGGCAGATGCTGGATTAGATGCTGCACCGTTGTAGGAATTAAATAAAGCCCGAAAATTGTATAAACTGCTAGTTTGTCGTATAATCTTGATGAATCAAGGAGTGCATATATGGGACTATTTAACCGAACCAAAAAAGCCGATACAGACATTAACGATTACTATGCTAGCGAACGCCGTCGTCGTGTCGGCATGGCATGGTTGCTGGGTTTGTTGACTCTGGTCGTGACACTTGTGTTAGCCCTAGCTATTTATTATGGCGGCCGCTGGACTTACCGAACATTTATTGATGATTCTTCAGAGAATGGAACTACGCAGACCGAGGACGAGACATCTTCAAATACTAACAATGGACTACTTGATACCATTACGATTGACGATGAAGAAACAGATACGGGTGATAATGATACGCTGCCAGCAAATGATGCAGATGAAGAAACAGAGAACTCGACAACTCTAAACAGCTCATCGAATTCAATTCCGCAAACAGGAGCATCTGAACTTCCAAGCACAGGCCCTTCTGGCCCCGAAGAGCTTCGCTAGTCTTTAGATATGTCAGTATTTTTGTTATACTGTGATTAAGAACTGGGTGACAGCGTAATCCTAAATAGGGAATACAAATGGTCGAGGCCAAAACAAAAATCGTACGTCCCAAAGAAATGTAACAGGGAGGTTTGGTCATGGGGGAGCTTACACGACAAGAGATGCAGTCTATGTTTGATCAGCTGCGGGTGAGAATCCAAGATATCGTGTCGTCACGGCAAGATGTGCAACGTTGCGTTGATAACTCCAGAGACAGAGTCATCAGCTATATGCACGACTATTTACAACAGAATCAGCAACAGTTTATTAGGCAGCTGGACGAACGCACAAGAATATACAAAGGGCAGGTTGCAAGTCTTGAGTCACGAATTCAGTCGTTGGAAAGCGAGGTGCGTGCTTCGCACCAAATGCTTGCAGCAATGGCTCAAAAGCAACAAAGCGTGGTGATTCCTGGCGTCCAAGAAGCGGTGCAAAATCAGCAAAACTATCGATTCGCTCAAACAAGCTAAGAAGACCTACAATTTAAAACCCGCACCAAGAGGAGCAGGTTTTAAATTATTATAATTTTGTTTATTTATTCTGTTGTGTAAAGTAGTTGATTTCGTTAATGACGTCGAGCAAGGCTTGCGCACGAGCCTTATCATCCTCTATTTTTTGTGCTGAATCGTAAGCCACATTCAAAAGTGACTGGTCGTCGGTAGCCTGGATCATCATCATAGTTGTGCGGAACTTTTCTTCTGCAGACTGGTCGAGGTGAGCAACGAGTGGTGAAAGTTGCTGCAAGGCCTGTTGTTTTATGTCTGTTAGTGTTGAACCATCTGGGGCCATGGCTGGGGTAGGGGTCATTGTTGGTTGATCAGGTGTCCCATGATCTGGCAGTGCATGAGTTGCATCTGGCATGCTTGGCATTGGTGCTGACACTGGATCACTAGCCGTTGGGCTGGCGTATGGGTCTGTTGCAGGAGTTGCCGGCATGCTAAAAGGCGATGCACTACCGCCCATAGTAGGCAAACTTGGAGCGCTCGCAGAAGGGGCGCTGCCGTCATCACCAAAGTTATTTATTTGATTAGTTGTGTCGTTTTGATTTGAGCTTCCAAACATTCCCACCCCCGAACCGACTGCGCGGCATTTTTCATTTAGCTATTTTCAATCTACAATTATAAGAGTACCAAAGAATCGTAACAAACAAAAGCGTTATAACAGGAGAAATATATGCTCGATGACCTCAAATACATTCACCAAAAAGATGGTAGCGACGCATTGGGGATTGCTGGTCGTCAGGCCGAGCAACTAACGCACCAGTTTGATTTATCGTTTACGCCAACCGAAGAGATTAAAAATGTAGTCATGGCAGGTATGGGTGGATCGGCACTTGCCGGGCTGCTGAGCACTTCATGGCCTGGATATTCTGTGCCGCTTGAACTGTGTCGTGGCTATGATATTCCTAGTTATGTAAATCAGAACACGCTTTTCGTTGCTTCAAGCTATTCCGGCAATACTGAAGAAACGGTAGCGGCACTCAAGGCCGCTGAAGCAGCCGACGCTCAGATTGTGGTTTTGGCTGGCGGGGGAAAGCTTGTGGAAATTGCAAAGCAAAACGGCTACCCGTACGAAGTTATTCCTAAAGTCGAGCAGCCTCGGTTTGCAGTATTTTATGCACTAAAAGCCTACGTAACAATTTTAGAAAAAGCAGGCCTGGTAAAGACGAGTGCGGCCGAACAGACCATTGTCGCGGCGAGCACATTTTTGGCTCAGGCGATGCAAAGTTGGGGCGCAGACACTCCTGTGAATAGAAATCCGGCAAAACAACTTGCGTTAGAGCTAGCCGGAGGCTCTCCAGTTATCTATGCTGGACCAAAGCTTTTCCCGGCGGCCTACAAGTGGAAGATTAGCTTTAATGAGAACGCTAAAAATGTTGCATGGTGCAACCAGTACCCAGAGTTTAACCACAACGAATTTATGGGCTGGACAAGTCACCCGGTTGAAAAACCGTACAAGGTCGTTGAGCTACGAAGTGATCTAGAGCATGAGCGAATACAAAAACGATTCGAAGTCAGTGAACGCCTTTTGTCAGGGAAGCGACCATCACCAGCGGTGGTTACAGTTCAGGGTGAAACAATTCTAGAGCAGCTGCTTTGGGCGGTTGCGTTCGGTGATTTTGTGTCAATTTACGTTGCGCTACTTAACGGATTAGATCCTTCGCCAGTTGACTTGATTGAAAAGTTTAAGAAGGAGCTTGGGTAAGAAAAGGAGCTATTCAGATGACAGCAGTCGCCACAGTACAACAACTAGGAACAATTTTGGGGGTATGGGCCCATCCAGACGACGAGGTGTTTACCTGTGGTGGAATTATGGCTATTGCTCGAGAAAATGGCCAGCGTGTGGTTTGTGCAAGCGCTACAAAAGGGGAGGCTGGCATACAAGATACTCAAAAATGGCCTGCAGAAAATCTGGCACAGATTCGGGAACAGGAGCTATTGGCCGCCTATCATCATCTAGGAATAGAAGAGCATCATTGGTTTGGATACGCTGACGGAAAACTTATCGATATAGATGAGGAAGAAGGGGTTAACTCGGTGCTGACCTGCATTGATTCATGTGAGCCCGATTCAATACTAACTTTTGGGCCAGAGGGAATGACTGGACATCCCGACCATCAGACGATTTCTCGCTGGGCGACTATTGCTGCCGCTCGACGAGGAGTAAAAGTCTACTACGCTGTACTGACAGGCTCAAGTTACGAGAAATACAAAGCCCCTGACCAAAAATTTGATATGTTTTTCAATATCGACAAGCCCCCAATTGTTTCGGCTAAGGAATGTGCCTTTTGCATTGACTTGCCTGAAGATGCTCTTGCAAAAAAGTGTTCAGCACTTAAAGTTATGCAGTCGCAGACCGAGCGATTATTTGGCTACTTGGGCGATGATGGAGTGAGCGTAATGGTTTCTGAGGAAGCATTCATACTGCCTTAGATTGGCTTGTCTTTGAGCCCGAGCTTGTAGCCAATGAACGCCGAAACTAGATGAATTCCGAACCACATTACAAGCACTTGAATGCAAAAAATTAACGATAAAGATGAAAAGGGCAGAGCAAACACAAGCCCACCAATAATGTAGTCAGTCTGATCAAACGGGAACCAGGCCTCGCCTGAAGCAACTCCAATCTGACGCTTGAAAAAACTTTCTACGGCGTCGCCAAGCAGGGCACCAAAGCCCAGAGCACCACCAATCAGCCATGAGGTTTCATGAAAACCAACAAGCCCAATTTTTTGCTGTAAAGCGCCAACCAGCATGCCGAGTAAAGTGCCAGCCAGTAGTCCGCGAATAGTTTTGTTGGGCCCAAGTAGTCTTTTGGAGCGGAAAGATAGGCCAAGATCAAGCGGCGTCTTCCACTTGTTTAAGATGGGTATTTTATTAACAAACACTGGAGTGGCATTTGCGACGCCTGCCGGCAAAAAGAACCACAGTGCGTACAACCAGCTCATTTATTATCCTTGGTTATTTTCTTGCGAAGCTTATGATATTTCGGGTAGAGCAGTGCTCGCATTTTGGGCCGCTTGGTTACTAGGCTGGCAGTTGATATGAGGTCAATCAAAGTTTCGCGAGTTGGTAATTCGCGACAATCGCTGTAGGTGTCGCCCAGGCCCTTTATGCCATGGGCGTCACTACTGGCGGCACCAGGGACATTGTTGAGTCGCGACCACACCACAGTTTGTTTACTCTTATTCTGTGCAAATGCCCGTCCATTACAAACTTCAATGATATCTATGTCGTCTTGAAGTTGTTCAACAGCTGCAGGGTGTAGGCCTTTTCTGATAGTTTCAAATGGGTGTGGTATATAGACAATTCCACCTTGTTTTTTAATTTCCGTAACCGTATCGGCAGGCGAAAGCCCAGCTGGAATGACATCTTTTAGGTAGAGTCCAATAATCTCACCTTCGTTAGTCATAATTTCTTCGCCAACTATGATTTTATCGCCAAGTGATGACTGAGCTTGCAACGCAAAATCTATTCGATTGTGATCAGTGATAGCAATCATGTCTATTGCTCCTGACTCCAGAGCAGCTTGATACTGGGCAAGACTAATGCCGCCATCGTGTGAGGCGGTAGAGTGAGTGTGTAGGTCGATTTTGAACATTACGAACTGGTTAGTTTTCTGTAAATGGCAACAAGTCGAGTTGAGGCGGTATACCAAGACAAGATCATGATTGCAAAGATGGCAACGAGAAGACCGTTGGCAAGCAGTCCAATTACCAGTGCAGCCATACGAACCTCGTAGCGCATTAATCCATCTTGAAACAGTCTATTTATTTCGTTGGCACTAAGTTTTTTGTCATGCACTGCGGTCTCGCCCTTGGCTTTTACGTAGCTTACCAGCAGTGATCCACCACAAGCTCCAACTACAACGAGTGCGATCAATCCAAGCGAGATGTTATTGACAGGGTTTTCTATTAAATAATATGCTGCACCCATGTATAGCATGACTTCCTTCATGCGATCAGTGCTGGCATCGAGTAACATGCCGCCGGGGCCAGCAATTTTCTGCAGCCGTGCGAGTGAACCATCCAAAGCATCGAATAGGCCAAAAATAACTAATAAAAGGGCTGCAAGCGCCAATTGACCGCGCGCGATACAAAAGGCAATGACGATATGGGCAAGTAGTCCGGTGATAGTCACCATGTTTGGCGTTATTCGTCCGCCAGAAATTACATGTAGGCCACGAGCCAGTCGCTCCATTAATGCCCGCACCAAGTTACGAATGCTGTCTAGTACTCCGCTCATTGAGCACTAGTATAGCGTTGGTGGCGGTTTTTGGCGAGAGCCTGACCACTACACACCGTTAGGATACTTGCTTGGGTCGACAAATGAATCTTTTCTGACGCCATTTAGGGCTGCAGCATACCTAACAAGTATCGCAAGTTCATAGTTGAGCCGTTCGTGTACTGCACTGTCTCCTGACATGTTTTCATCCGGCTCAGGATTGTTGAGTAAACTTTTGACGTTTTTTAGTATCACGGCATCGGGCATTAGTACATAATGTCTATTCTTTTGTCCGAAGCTGCGAAGCTGTGCAAGGGGGTAGGCGCCATTTAGCCCTGAGCTTAAACTCACAAGCAAAACTGGTTTGTGCGCCATACTCTTTTTTTCTACATAACTTAATAGATTGATAAGCGCTGGTGGCACCATGCCGTTCCATTCGGGCACAACAAATACGTAGCCATCTGCTTGATTGATGAGTTGCTGCACTTCGTCCCAGTTTTCCGGTGGGCCTGAATCATCGAACAGGGGGAGTTTTGTCTCGTGAAGGTCAAGTACATTGGCTTCTTTACCAAGATTACCCAACTTTTGCTCTATTCTTGATGCTACTTTGCTACTTTGTGAATTAGCACGATTACTCGCAGATATAACAGTAATGTTCATGGTATTTTCCTAATCTAATAATTTTTTGTAATCGATGCCCGCATCTAGCAGTTTTTGCTTGTTGACGCAGTAAAACTTTTGCTTGCCCTTTTTTTCTTCGTCGAGAACGCCCGCGTCCACTAACTTTTTAAAATGGTGCGACAGGGCAGGCTGGCTTAGCTGTGAGCAGCTACTGACTTCCGAGCAGCTGGTTTGACAGTCTTGGTTTACTACTGAGCGCAAAATATCAATCCTGGTTGGATCGGCTAGGGCTTTTAGTAGTAGTATTTTTTCGACCATACTCCACACAGTATATATCGATATATTCAAATATGTCAATATGTTTTACGTTAACAATGTTCTATAGATGATATACTTGTAAGCATGAAACAGGCGGCGAAACGACTTCGAGCCAACCACAAAAGGCGAGTGGTGGCATCTTTGCTGCTGAGCTGTGCGATGAGCGCCGTTCTCTTGTTTGCCCGAATTGTTGATGCCGACAACGTACGTTACTACTTTTTGCTGTGGAACTTATTGTTGGCGGGAGTTCCACTAGGGTTGGCGGTTTGGTTGCGGGCTCGCCTGAAAACAACGTCGTGGCTTAACTGGGTTAATCTGCTCATTACGACTTTGTGGTTGCTGTTTTTGCCCAACAGTTTTTATCTTGTCACCGACTTGATACACCTACATCAAACCTACGAAGTAAACATTTTATATGACGCCGTGATGTTTACTAGCTTTATAGCTAACGGGTTTATTTTAGGATACATGGCCCTCTACTACGTCCATATAGAGCTGGCGAGTAGAGTAAGGCGACGCGATGCCCACTTGGTGATTTCAGGAGTGTTGCTTGTCTGCAGTTTTGCTATATTTCTTGGTCGTTACCTCCGGTGGAATAGTTGGGACGTGTTCTTGCATCCAGCTGGCGTGTTGTTTGATGTAAGCTCTCAGATAATTGATCCATCAAGTCCAAGTTTGTTCGTCACAACCTTTAGCTTCTTTATATTACTGACAAGTATCTACGGCGTAGTTTGGAATGTAGCGATGCACGCACGAGCGCCCAGGGCCTAGTGTTTTCATTCACGTCTACCTCTGTTATAATCTAGTCCAATGCAAGAAAAAATTATTCAGGCAATTCAGGCTATTTGTAGCGATGTGTTCAATGTGCAGGTAGATCCTGTACTTTCGCGTCCAGATGAACAATTCGGTGATTATGCCTGCAACGTTGCACTACAACTTTCTAAAGAACTGAACAAAAATCCACGTGAAATTGGACAGAAAATTGCCGATGCTCTGATCGATTCAGATATTGAGGGTGTTGAGTCAGTTTCGGTAGCTGGTCCAGGTTTTATAAATATGACACTCACCGACTCTGCGCTTGCAGCAGATGGACTAATTATTTCGCCGACTCGGAGCGGTGAAGGTCAAGAGCTGCTTATTGAATTTGGTAATTTCAATGCTCTCAAAGCCGTACACCTTGGACATCTTTACAGCACGATAGTTTCTAGTTCTATTCAGAAGTTGCTGAGTCGGTCTGGTGCAAAAGTGCACCCAATAAGCTATCACGGTGATGTTGGTATGCACGTTGCAAAAGCAATCTGGGCAATCGGGCAAGATATTAATTGGGACGCATCAAAGCTTGCAACCGACGATGGAGGCACGCTTTCTCTCAAGACTAATCTGGGGACCTTTTACAAGCAGGGAAACACGGCGTTTGAGTCTGATCCAGCCGCAGCTGAACAAATTCGTGAAGTGAATCGTCAAGTATACGTTCGAGACAATGAAGCTGTGAACAAAATACACGAGATATGTGTCCAGCTGAGTTTTGAGCTGTTCGAGGTGATATATGGTGAGCTTGGCGTAACCTTCGAGCGTCATTACTGGGAGAGCGAAACAGCCGACCCTGGTGAGAAAGTGGTCAAGAATAACATTGGTAGCGTGTTCGAGAAAAGTGACGGAGCAATTGTCTATAAAGGCGAAAAAGACGGTCTGCATACTCGCGTTTTCATTAACTCAGAAGGTCTGCCAACCTATGAGGCAAAGGATTTAGGTCTAATCGAACTAAAAAAGCGTGACTACCCAAACATCACTAAGTCAATAATCATCACGGGAAATGAACAACAAGAGTACTTCAAGGTGATGCTCGCGGCATTAAAACACATCCATCCAGAACAAGCAGCCCAGACTGAACATATTACGCATGGGTTCTTGAGCTTAACAACAGGGAAGATGAGCAGTCGAACCGGAAATGTATTCGGTGCTCAAAGTTTGATGGATGCCACCCGAGTCGAGGTGAACAAAAATTTTCCAAATTCTGATGTTCAGCATAATGTGTACATCGCAGCACTCAAGTATACCTTCCTAAAGAGTCGCATTGGAGGAGATATTGTTTTTGATGTGGCTGAGTCGGTGAGCCTGGACGGCAACTCCGGACCGTACATTCAGTATGCGTATGCTCGAGCCAGAAGTATTTTACGAAAATGCGAAGCTGCGCCTGTATCTAGTATTGACGCCCTGGAGGCGGGTGAACGAACACTGGTGCGCAAACTTAGTCAGTACGAAGACGCTCTGGACAAAGCAACCAATGAGCGTATGCCTCATAACATCTGCGCATACTTATACGAACTAGCTCAAGAGTTTAATCGTTTTTACGAGAAAAACCGCGTAATTGGCAACGAAAGAGAAGCAGTTCGTATTGCAATTGTTTCCGCCTATTCTGAGGTTTTAAAAGACGGCCTGGACACGCTTGGTATCCCAGCACCCGAAAAGATGTAGAGTCATACAAGCAAAAGCGGTATACTGGGTGACAATAGCCTATGAAAACTGCCGTATTACTTTATCCACATCAATTGTTTCCGTTGTCTGTGCTGCCACAAGTCGATGCAGTGATCATGATCGAAGACCCGCTGTTCTTTGGCAATGACCAGGAATTTCCACAAAAATTTCACAAACAAAAAATTATTCTGCACCGCGCTAGTATGCGGCGATATGCCAAAGAGCTGCTTTGGAAGCATGATATCGATGTTGAATACATAGCTTGCGACAGCTTGTTCGCGACTGAAGATATATTCAACCGAACCCGAAAATTTTCGAAGCTATTCGTATTTGATCCTGTGCACGAGGTTATTACACGTCGACTATTAGAGGCAAGGCGGCTCAGTGCACATGCTCCTGAGTTATCATTTTTGCCAAGCCCACATTTTTTATTGAATGATCAAGAGGCTAGGGAATATTTCCATACTAAGCACCAGGCAGTATTTGAAGACTTTTATAAGTGGCAACGTGAACGATTCAATATTTTGATCAATGAAGAGTACAAGCCAGTTGGCGAGCAGTGGCGACACGAAGGTCACGCATCAAAGTTGCAAACTCAACATAAACTTCCTAGCTTTCAGGCATTTGGCAGTAACGAATATGTTGAAGAGGCGACGCGTTTTGTTGAAGAGCGCTTTTCTGACAATCCTGGCAGTACTGATTTTATATGGCCAACTGACCACGCAGAAGCTGCAACCTGGCTTGAGCAATTTGTGTCGACTCGCTTAGCCCAATATGCAGCCTATCACCAGACACTTGATGGCGAACTGCCATGGCTTTATCACAGTGCACTGGCATCGTGTCTAAATAATGGGTTACTAAGCCCCCGTCAGGTAATTGAAGCCGCAACAGAACAGTACAAAAAACATGACTTGCCGCTGGAGTCTGTAGAGTTGTTTGTGCAGCAAATTCTAGGCTGGCGTGAATTCATGCGAGGAATTTATATAACTAAGCATACAAAGCTCAAGGCCGCCAATCCTTTCAAGCAGCATCGGCGACTGACGAGTGCATGGTACACCGGTGATTTGGGCATCCCGCCATATGACGACATTGTAAAAAAAGTCATCAAGCATGGATATGCACACCAAGCCGAGCGCCTGACTGTGCTGCAAAACCTGATGATATTGGCAGAAATTCACCCCGACGATATTTATGCATTCTTTTCACAGTTGTTTGTTGACTCTGGCGAGTGGGTGGTGGTGCCAAATACCTATGGAGCTGCAGTGAACATTGATGGCCAGGCAGTGCTGGACGAACCGATCATTGCTCCAAGTAGTCAAATTTTAAAACAGAGCACCTATGAACGAGATCTGTGGGTTGATGTTTGGGACGGTTTGTATTGGCGATTTGTTGAGAAGCACAAAACGGTACTAAAAAGTAATGCCGCAACGCGCCAAACTGCTCAGCGCCTAGAACGGCTCGATGCTGATCACCGACGCATTATTGGCTATCGTGCCGAAGACTTTCTGAAGAAATACACACTGCTTTAGCTGGTTTACCTTACGCACAACAGCAGATGAATTACGTATTGCAAGTGGGGTGCGCCCACAAAAAACGCAACATGTCGTATACTGGAGATATTAACGGGAGGATTTTTCATGAATAAGCAATTAAAAGATTTTGCATCATTCGTTGGCGAACAGGGCGTTGTTGGCCTAGCGGTAGGACTGGCAATGGGTGTTGCGGCGGGTGCTGCAGTAAAATCTATTGTTGACGGATTTATCGGTCCGATTGTTGGATTTATTCTTGGCGGTGCAGACCTAACCGAGCTTACCTGGAATACTGGATTGTCACGAAGTGGAACGGATCTTGTATTTTACTGGGGTGCGATCGCAAATTCAGTAATCGTCTTGCTTGCAACTGCAGCAGTTATTTTCTACCTGGTAAAAGGCTTGAAGCTCGATAAGCTCGACAAGAAAAAATAGTCCAAGAAATAGGTTTATGCTTGGACTTACTCCCAGACAATTCACCATCACCATCACGTTATCGCTCCTTGTAGTTTCGGGGGTGATTGGCGCTGGTGTTTATTACAAAAACAAGCCTATCCGTGAAACTGTAAGTGGCCCTCCAGCTCCAGCTGCATCGTATACTAAGCCTATCACCAGTCCACAGATGGATGGCTCTGTGCGACTTTTGGCTACGGGCGACATGATTGCCCACGATTCGATCAATGATAATGCAAAACAACCCGACGGCAACTATGATTACTTGTCGCTAATGAAGGACATGCAGCCATATTTTGCAAAAGGCGATGTAAACTTCTGCAACCAATCAACGCCAGCAGGCGGTGAGGCTTTTGGTATATCTGGTTATCCAGTGTTCAATGCGCCGGTAGCGTTCACGGTCGGTCTAAAAAATGTAGGGTGTAATGTTATAAACATTGGCACCAACCACACCAATGACAAAGGACAGCCACTGGTTGATGCCACTGTTGCCGCTTGGGATAAGTCTGGTGTGCTAGCGGTTGCTGGCGCTAATCGAACAGCCGAAGAGCAAGCCAAGCCCCGAGTGTTTGAAGCCAAAGGAATTAAGTTTGGTTTTGTAAGCTACACCGACTATACAAACGTTGCATTGCCCAACACTTACGGTGTAAACAAGTACGATACAGCACTAGCAAAATCTCAAATAGACGCAATTGCCGAGCAGACCGATTTTATTATCGCTAGTATGCGCTGGGGAACTGAGTATTCACCGGATGTGAATGCTCGCCAGGACCAGATTGCACAAGAGCTTGCAGACCTTGGTGTTGACGTTATTTTTGGGCATGGTCCACACGCTATGCAGCCCGTGAAAAAGCTCACCTCCAGTGATGGGCGTGAAGTCTATAGCTGGTTTAGTCTTGGAAATTTCTTGAACTCGCAGCTGGACCCAGAGACTTTAATTGGTGGATTTGCTTCAATGGAAATTGACATTGCCACTAAGAAGGTGATAAGTGTTGGGTTCATGCCAGTGTATCAACATTACGAATGGACGGCGGCCGAAAAAGCAGCCGGTAGTTTACTGGCCCGCAAAAACTTCAAAATGCTGCCTCTCGACCAATCGGCAGAGCTATTGGCGGCCTCTCAGCTCGGCACTACCGTAGAAGCTCAAACCGACCGCATCACAAAATTGCTCAATAGCTTCACTCCAGTTCCAATCATAGCCTCAACAGATTTTTAGTTTTCATAGATTGAAGTTAAATCGAAAAACTCTTCGGGAGTTTGGTTTTTTTCGTGTAAAGTTTTAGCCAGCTCAATTCCAAAATAGCGGAAGTGCCACGGCTCGTACTGATATCCAGTTACGGCCTCTTTGCCGTCAGGATAGCGCAAAATAAATCCGTACTTATGAGCATGGACTGCCAGCCATTTTCCTTCAACAGTATCTTCAAAACATGTCTCTAGGTGGCAGGTTCCGGCAGATGAAGTGACATCGAATGATAGACCAGTCTGGTGTTCACTTGTACCTGGTCGGGCGCTATATCGGTCGGCTGCCGCGACGCCATCACGAGCCACATAGCCATCGTAAAATTGTTTCTGTAGCGCATAAGAACGGTATCCGCTACCGAACACGAGCGTCACGCCGTCTTTGCTGGCAGCTTCGAACATAGCTTTTAGGTCATCATGGGCGATCGAGCGGAACTGCATTTGCTCGGCGCCAGCACCAAGCCGCAGTTTTACACTTGGCGTTATTAGATCTGAGGGTTCGAAGTCGGCAGGCAAGGCATGTGATTTATTGGCGATAAATGTCAGGCTGTTGGGCGTAGTAGTGTCATAGGTTGGTGACGGAGTTGTCGTAGCTTCGGGCTGTTCAGGTTTTGGCTGCGCAGTTTGTATAGTTGGGGGCTCAACGATTGTTGGATTGCGGCCTTGCAACAACAAGTAGCTACCCAGCCCACCGCCAATGAACACAACAGATGATATAAAAAATATGGTTAGTTTCTTCATTTACTCTGCCACATTCAGTGCATCTAACAACTTGGCGCCAAGCAATTTCATTCTACTAGTTCCAACTCCATCAGTCAGGACGCTGACCACATAGTGACGGCCATTTGGAAGTTCTAGAATGCCTACGTCGTGGTATTCCTGCAATCCATTGAACCCAACTTTGTCATAAAACACTACATCAGAAAAACTGCTAGCCAGAGCGTCGCGGTAGATTTGATCTTTCATTGAGTCAAAAAATAATTGTTTGTACTCAGGATTCATCTCGTCATTTTGATATAGTCGTCTTAGCATTGTTGCGGCATCGCCAGCAGTTGTTGTTATGCCAACCAGTGATGTGTTGGTGATGCCATAGGTGCTTAGAGTGTCGGTTACTGCCTGCTTCCCAAGCTCGTTCCAGAGTTTTTCGGCGCATGGGCTGTCAGATTCACGAATCATAAGGTCCAGGCACTCACCGCGAGTTTGGCCAGACAGGTAGATTTCATTGATATCGTACTCGCCACGCTGCACTGCTAAGTAGCCTTCGTAGGCAACGTATAGTTTATAAATACTAGCTGCAAAATAAACTTCATCCTGATTTGCGCTGCCGATGATTGCGTCATTTTCAAGGTCGTACACTACGACACTAGCTTTTCCTGTTTGTCCGGCCAGCCATTCATTTATCAACGGCTGTACATCGTACTGTGGGTGGTCAATGGGCGCAGGCTCCTCGGATGTTGCTACAGATTCATCAACTTGTTGTACTGATGGAGGGCTGTACGCCGGCTTTGTTTGTAGCTGCAAAAACCCTACAATCAACGCACCAATGATCACTATACCCATAAGACCTTTAAGCGGTGTTTTGTGATGCATGCGTCGTATCATAGTTGTATACTAGTATAGATGAAGGGCAAGAAATACGCACATAATAGTGCACCACATACGGAGCGAATCCGCGCGGCCATAGTTGGTGTTGTTATGTTGCTAATTGCAGGCGGTTTGTTTGCATGGCAGAACCGAGCTCAGCCCGAGGATTCAGCTACAGAAATCCAGGCTGTGCAAGAAGAATCAAAAGCTCCAGAGTTTGTTAGCGTTAAAGGAAAGTATCTGTTTAGTGGCACGATTGTGCCGGCGCGTGCAGTAGAGAATGAGGCTCGACGAGCAGACGGAAGCGTAGATTACGCCCAGCCATTCAGTAAGCTTGATACTTTTAATCCAGACCAATATGACGGCTGGTTGGTTGATTTTGAATGTCCAATGACAGTTAACGATATTCCTTATCAAACACAGGTGAGCAACACAGTGTTTAACTGTCCGGATGAATTCGCTCCTGAGCTTGCTAAGTATTTCACGGTGGCAAATGTTGCCAATAACCACACACGAGACCAGGGAGATGACGGCTACACAGAGACGGTTATGCACCTAGAAAATGCCGGCATTCAGACAGTTGGGCATTGGGACCCGCGCGAGACCGATGATATTTGTGAAGTTATTGCGCTCGGCGTGCGTCTACAAAAAACCGATGGCACAGAGGTTGATGGCACGTTGCCAATTGCGTTTTGTGCGTTGCATTACTTTGAAAAAGACCCAGCTCCAGGCGAGCTCGCCGAGATGGACAAGTACGCAGAGATTATGCCGGTGTTTGCGTTTTCGCAGGTTGGAGTGGAATATCGGCCGAATGCCGATCCAAAGCAGATTGCGATTGCTCACGAGCTGATAGACCAGCATGACCCGGAGTTTGTTATAGAAAATAGTCCGCACTGGGTGCAGGAAACCGAAGCCTATAAGGGCAAGCTCATTGCGTACTCAACTGGCAATTTTATATTTGATCAACTGGATGCCGAGACCAATCGAGGCCTTAGCATCGCAGCTGACATGACCATTGCTTACGACGAAAACGTCCAAGCGTGGTTGGATCTAGGCGAAGCCTGTAGGGTGCGTGGTGATGATTGTTTGGAGCAGGCCACTGCAAAGGAGTTGAAAAAGGTTTCAATAGAACTTAGCTATGAAGCAATTGGCAGCAGTACAGGCTACCGCGAACTAACACAGCTAGCCACACCAGATCTACAGGCAGCGATTGAGCAACGCGCCAATTGGCAGGCGACACTAGCTGGCCTCAAGCAACAGTAGTGTATACTCGTTGTATATGAAAAAAGTCGAAAAGTTACCAGAGCGATTATTCTGGGTGGATCTAGAGATGACTGGGTTGGAGCCAGATAAAGATGTGATTTTAGAAATTGCAGCCGAAATCACTGACTTTAATTTTAAGACAATCGAAAGTTATGAGGCGCGAGTTCGTGGCGGCAATCGCAATACCGTAGTCAAGCGTATGCAAGCCAATAATTGGTGGGCAGATTATCCGCAGAATCGCGACGCCTTTTTGGATGGGCTAGATAATGCTTCTCCACTTGGTGTAGTAGAAGACGAGCTGATTGAGTTGCTCAAGCGGCATTTTGGTAACGAGCCAGCAATCTTGGCAGGCAACTCCATTCATTCCGATCGAGGATTTATTAAACAATGGTGGCCGTCACTTGATCTTAAGCTTCACTATCGCATGCTAGATGTCAGTAGCTTTAAATTACTGATGCAGGGCAAGTACGGGGAAGTGTTCGAAAAAGATAGTCCACACCGAGCCTACGACGACATCCAGGCATCTATCGCCGAACTTGAACACTATATTGAATTCATGAAAAATCAGTAAGAGGAATTATGATGGATCATAAAACAGTCGAGTCATATATATTGAGCATGAGTAACGCGGAGCTAGACTATCCGTTTGGGGAAGAGGTTGCTGTTTATAAAGTAGAAGGCAAAATGTTTGCGCTGATTGCTGAAGGCAAGGTGCCGATCCGACTGAGTCTAAAATGCGACCCGGCTCTGGCCGATATTCTTAGAGATAAGTACGAGTCCATACAAGAAGGTTACCACCTCAATAAAAAACATTGGAATACACTACTTCTGACTGGTCAGCTGCCTTGGGAAGAAGTCCAGGCGCTAATTCGTCACAGCTACGACCTTGTCACAAAAAACGGTGCAGATGTACCGACTATTGATTAGCTAATTCGCTAGCGGAAATAATCTTGTTCAAGCTTTCGTACACTTCGGTGTAGGTTTGTTTGGCGGTTTTTGAGCTTGTAGATTCGAAGGCTTTACTGAGTTCTAGGCGGTATTCCTTGATTTCTTCAACCAGCAAGGGGATGAACACGTCGTCAAATTGGCTGCGCTGTTCTGCCTCGTTTAGAGCTTTGTCGGTTTCGGCGTCTACACCCGCCGACAGCAGTTTGCTGGCAACTTTTTGGTCCTTGTTGGCGAGTGCAATAATTGAATCGCTAGTAGAGAGTAGGGTAAGGTTTGTGGTGGTCGCAAGGTTCTTGGCAGCCTGACCCCTGGCAGAGTCTTTACCTAGTTCTGATACGCGCAAAAGTTCAGTGTGTAGTTGAGCAAGCTTTAATGAGGTCTGCGTAGAATCGCCACTGCCACCAAATAAAAGCGATGAAACAATGATAGCGATCAGTAGTAAGATTGTTCCGCCGCCAGCGACGATCATGATTCTTTTTTTCTTGCTTGGTCCTGTTTGCTGGGCAGGGCCATTAGACAGAAAAGAATAGTCTGGTTGATTTCCATTCGGTTGCATAGACTCTATTTAACCACAAGCAGCGTCAATCTGCAGCTATTGACATATCCAATGACGAGTTGTATAAACATTTTATGACTACACACCACCAACCAGAAATTCTATCAACAGAAATGCCAAAGCATCCCCCAATCGCAGCTGCAGAATTTATTATAGAGACGATAAGCGATCGCAATCAGGCTGCAGATATTCAAGCCCAGCAACACGGCGTGGATGATTGGACGGCATATGCCAACAGTGTTCGTGAACTTCCCGATTCCCTCTAGTGCTTGCTAGTTAACCGTATCTACAGGATAATAATTACAGATATGGATGCGGTAGATGACATAAAGCAACGGCTGGCAATCGAAGATGTGATTGGCGAGTACGTGCAGCTGAAGCGCTCTGGAAGAAATTTCAAGGGCTTGAGTCCATTCAGTGCCGAAAAAACACCTAGTTTTATAGTTAGTCCTGAAAAGCAGATTTGGCATGATTTTTCATCTAACAAAGGTGGCAACATGTTCAGCTTTGTCATGGAGATGGAGGGCCTGGAGTTTAAGGGGGCTCTTGAGTTGTTGGCTCGCAAAGCCGGAATTGATCTAGCGCAGTACAGAAGCAGCAACTACAAGGACAGCTCAAAACTAAAAGAGCGATTACTTGAAGCACACGAGGTGGCGGTGAAGTTTTATCAAGTGCAGTTTAGCAAGCATGAGACGGCCTTAAACTACATATTTAAGCAGCGAAAATTTACCAAAGAAGTCGCACTGCAGTTCAAGCTTGGCTATTCACCAAATAACGGAACGGCCCTGTATGACTACCTTACAAAACAAGGTTTTTCAAAGGAGGAGCTCAGCAAGAGTGGTCTGATCAATACTCGTTTTAAAAATCCAAGTGATATGTTTCGGGGCAGGATTATGGTGCCACTCATGGATTCGGTGGGCAAGACAATTGGATTTACGGCGCGACTACTAGAGGACAATCCTAAAGCACCAAAATACCTGAATACTCCCCAAACGATGTTGTATGACAAGGGTCGACATGTGTATGGACTACATCTAGCCAAGGAGGCTATTCGAAAAAATAAACATGTAGTGGTGGTTGAAGGAAACCTAGATGTTATCGCCAGTCATCAAGCTGGGATTGCCCAGGTGGTTGCGACAGCCGGCACGGCCATGACGCCGATGCACCTTAAGGCAATTGGCAGATTCACTGATGATGTTCGCGTGGCATATGACCAAGATGATGCGGGACTTCGCGCAGCCGAGAGGACAATTCCACTTGCCAGCCAGGCTCATGTAAACCTCAGCATTATTACCGTTCCGGAAGGTAAAGACCCTGACGAATTGATAAAAAAAGATCCCAAACTTTGGGTAAAAACTATTGAGGACAATCAGTATGCAATCGATTGGCTAATTGCCCGCCAGAAAACCGTGCACGATACTACAGGCGCAGAAGGAAAGCGAGCATTTACCGACCGCATGATGAGTGTAATTCGTGATTTGACAGATCCGGTTGAACAAGATCATTACATACAGGTTATCGCTAAAGAGATTTCAGTAAGTAGCGACGCTCTTCGCGCAAAGTTTGAGGATGCCCCGACGGAGCTTCCAAAAAAACGCAAAAAAACTGAGCCTCGCGATGAGCATATTGTCAAAGAACAAATAGAGCTTATGAAAATACAAGATCACCTGTTTAGTTTGCTTTTGCTGCAGCCGGCACTTCGCAGTCATTTGCATGGCGTGAGTCCAGATATGCTCGCAACTGATGACGCAAAAACCCTTCACTCATTTCTTGATACACACATGGACTTTCGGGGCGATCCCAAAGAGGCTAGCGAATTGAAGGAAGTGGCAGATTATGTTAAAATCTTAGGATTGCAATACGAAGAGTTATATCAGGGACTTGAGTTATTAGAACTTCGTAATGAAGTCGCTCGCCTGAAGCTACGATTGACAGCACAGTATGTTAAAACCAAAAAAGCACTTATCACCAGCGAATTAGCGACGTCTGACGAAAAACGAACGCAAGAGTTGCTTAAAGAGGCAAAGCGTCTCGATCAGCTTCGCACTAACCACTAGAGGAGCACCACAATCATGCCAAAGCCAAAGAAGAACCAGAAAGTTAAAGTCGAGCAGTCCGAAGACGCAATGCAGGCTATCAAGGATGAGCTGCTACAAAAGGCTATCAAAGATGGCTCAATTGCACAGAAAGACATCTTTAATGTCATCCCTGACACGCCATCAAACGCCGATGCCCTCGATGATTTGTACACGCAACTTGCAGACAAGAATCTAGACATCACCACCGGTAAAGGCAAGGGCCGCCAAGATGTTTGGGAAGCCGAAGATGATGAAGAAGATGTGGATGAAAAGACTGCTAAAAAAGCCTATCTTGATGATATTTCTGATGACTCAGTGCGGTTGTACCTGCGTGAAATCGGGAAGATTCCACTTCTTACTGCCGAGCAAGAACTAGCTCTTGCGCAGCGTGTAGTGGCAGGTGAAAAGAAGGCAAAGGACCAAATGGCCGAAGCAAACATGCGACTTGTTGTCTCGATTGCCAAGCGTTACGTTGGTCGTGGTCTCGATCTTCTTGACCTGATTCAAGAAGGAAACACTGGGCTATTGCGTGCAGTTGAGAAGTTCGATCCAGATAAAGGATTTAAGTTCTCTACCTATGCAACGTGGTGGATTCGCCAGGCAATTACACGTGCGATTGCTGATCAGGCGCGTACTATTCGTATTCCAGTACACATGGTTGAAACCATCAACAAATTACTTCGTACACAGCGTCGCTTAACCCAGGAAATGAACCGTGAGCCGACCAATGAAGAAATTGCCAAGGAGATGGAAATCGAAGTCGAAAAAGTCGTGCACATTATGAAAATCAAGCAGGACATTAGCTCTCTTGACGCCAGCGTACGTGACGACGAAGAAGATTCAGTGCTTGGTGATTTCATAGAAGACGAAGATACAGTCACTCCAGAAGAGTCTGCAACTGGTCAGCTATTAAAAGAGCACGTCAAAGATATGCTTGGTAGCCTCACAGAACGAGAACAAAAGATTCTAAAGCTTCGTTTTGGGCTCGAGGACGGCAAAAGCCACACTCTTGAAGAAGTCGGTCAAGAATTTAGCGTAACTCGCGAACGCATTCGCCAAATTGAGGCCAAGGCACTCACAAAACTTCGCAAGCACCGCGATAGCAAGAAACTTCACGACTACATTAAATAGGAGGTGCTGCCATGAAGGTAGAGCATGATAGTGAGAAGCTAGCAGAGGGTCTGCAAGTGATTACAGCTTGTGCTTTTGTCCATGCCAAATTTGATGGTGAGTACAAAGTTTTTTTGCCCAAACGTGCGGCAACTAAAAAGTTTCTTCCAGGAGTGTTTGAGCTGCCGGGGGGGCATATTGACTTTGGCGAAGATATTATTAATGGGTTGAAACGAGAAATAAAAGAAGAGTTTGGGATGAGTGCAAGAATCGGCGACCCATTCGCTGTATTTACGTATACGAATGACATAAAAAAATCTCACTCAATAGAAGTGATTTACTTTGCACAGTTTGAAGATGAAATCACTTCTATACGTTTTAACCCAGAAGATCATAGCGAGTATGGTTGGTTTTCTAAAGCGGAGCTCGAGGAAGCGACAACTCCAGAAAAGGGGCTTGATGATGTTGAGTTCAAAGCAATATTAAAAGGGTTTAACTTATTAGAAGCTGAACAAGTCGACTTTGGGAGAGTAGTCTAAATTATGAAAATTATTGGGATTGCAGGTTCTAACGGTGCGGGCAAGGATACACTTGGCGATGTATTACGTAATGAATATGGTTTTGTGACTGTAAGCCTGAGTGACATATTACGAAAAGAGCTTACAGAGCTAGGGATGCCCCACACAAGAGAGAATCTTAGTAGTCACAGTAAACTATTACGTGATAAGTATGGCGATGGTGCTATGGCTGACCTCACAATTCAAAGGAATGCAGATGCGGATAAGTTGTGCATTACGAGTATTAGAACCCCAGGGGAAGTTGAAGTAGTTCAGAAATTTGGTGGCGTAGTGTTTTGGGTTGATGCTGACCCTGAAGTTCGTTATCAGCGCATTATAGCAAGAGGGAGAGACACTGTGACCGATCACATTACTTTTGAGGAATTCATGAAGCAACAAACAGCTGAAATGACGCCCACTAAAGAAGGGGGCGGCCTAAATATGAAGTCGGTGAAAGAGAAATCTGATTTTACGATTGAAAATAATTTCTCTGAAATGGACGATTATCTTGTTCAGTTGCGATTGCGAATATCGGAGCATATTTAGTACGGTACTGTATACTGAGCTCATAATATGAGCCAAACTACAACTGATTCACTAACCCTCTCGTTCTCAAAGAAACTAGCAGGCTACAAAGAGCTAATTGATGCAGATATTGCTACCTACGCCAAGCAGGTCGAGAAAACTACGCTTAATCAGTTTGGTGTGTATTCACGAGTAGCCTCAGATGCATATTTTGAAATTCTTTCTCGTGGTGGCAAGCGTATAAGGGGTGGACTAGTGCTACTTGGTTATGAAATGAGTGGCGGCAAGAACGCAGACCTTGCAATAAAAGCTGCTCGGGCAATTGAGATGATGCAAGCCTATATTCTCATTATTGACGACATTCAAGATCGTTCGGCAGTTCGTCGCGGTGGTCCGGCTGCGCATAAAATACTTGAACAATATCATCAGCAAAAGCACATGGCAGGTGACGCTGAACACTTTGGCGTGGCTGTGGCACTCAACTCTGCACTTGGCGGAGCACATGCTGCACAAATGATCTTAGCCAATTTGGACTGTGAAGAAGAAATTCGCCTGAAGCTTGTGAGCATCATGAACAGAACAATGCTTGTGACTGCTCATGGCCAGACGAACGACATCGTAAATGAGCTAGTCGCAGAAACTGACGAGGCAGCCGTAAACCGGGTGCTGGAGTGGAAGACTGCACATTACACGTTTTTGAATCCTCTGCATGTTG
Organism: Saccharimonadales bacterium (SeqCode); assembly: GCA_041600755.1. GTDB lineage: Bacteria > Patescibacteriota > Saccharimonadia > Saccharimonadales > JAXHNE01 > JAXHNE01. Next base: position 79,704 of record JBFIJL010000004.1, on the reverse strand, counting down.
GAATGGTGTTGGCTGGTGCTGATTGTCACGCAACTGATGCAATTACCGACTACGCCATGCATGCCGGCAAGGCATTTCAAATCAGTGATGATATTCTAGGAACTTTTGGCATTGAACAAGAGAGCGGCAAGAGTCCAATGGATGATTTTAAAGAAGGAAAGCGCACATTACTTACTGTTTACGCACTTGAGCATGCACCTTCTGCAGACCAGAATTTTCTAATTCAGGTGCTTGGAAGCCAATCGATAACTCCCGCAGAATTTGAGCGGGCCAAGCAAATCATTGTCGATTCTGGGGCGTTAGAATACACGCAAGCAAAAGCCAAAGAACATGCTGAAGTCGCGATAGCTTCTATCGACAAACACACTGATCGCTGGAGTGGTGAAGGTGTTAATTTCTTAAAAGGGCTTGCCGAGTACTTACTCACGAGGACTAGCTAATGGCGCGTACCACAGGAGCGATAGAGAAACAGATCTTTAAACAGGGTAGTACCACGTATTACTGGAGTAGCCGGTTATTTCCGCCAAAATATCGTGATGATGTTTTTGCGCTTTATAGTTTTGTGCGCACTGCCGATGACTATGTAGACAGTAGGCCAGCTCAACCAAAGAAGTTATTGGCTTTAGAGAAGGCCTATCACGCCGCCATAGCCGATCCCTCATTTGACTCAATTGTGTTGGCTTGGGATGAAATAGACGAACGAGTGATCAAGCATATTGTTCGCTTAACCCACAAATACAAGTTTGACGTAGCGTGGGTGCAGGCTTTCTTTGATGCCATGAAGCAAGATATTGATAATCAAGGCTATGCTAACATCGATGATGTCTTAAAGTACGTCTATGGTTCTGCAGAAGTTATTGGGTTGATGATGGCTAAGATTATGGGATTGCCAGAAGAGGCATTTGAGGCGGCCAAGGCGCAAGGTCGTGCCATGCAATGGATCAATTTTATCCGCGATATCGATGAAGATAACGAACTGGGGCGAACATACTTTCCACGCAACGAATTAAAAAAATACAACCTAAAAGATCTTTCTCGTGAAACTGCCGCCAATCAACAGGCAGATTTTAATCGTTTCATGGCTTTCCAATTAAAGCGCTACAAGAAGTGGCAAGCTGAAGCCTCCGAAGGCATGGAATATATACCGAGTCGTCTTCGTGGTGCACTCGAAACGGCGGTAGAAATGTACAATTGGACAGCTCAAAAGATTGCAAAGAGTCCTGCCGTAGTGTTCGATAAAAAGATCAAACCTCGTAAAATTCGTTTAATTTGGAGCGGCACGAAGCGGATAACAATGAAAACTGCCAAAGTATTAGCTTCACAAGAAAAACCAGCTATAAAGAAGTAGGAAGCATAAACAGTCTAATTAGTAAGAATCCATTTAACTACCATCTGCTTGATCTCGTTATATTCTTCTTCTTCAAACTGCATGTTGGCAATACAAAATCTTTCTTTATGCCAGATAAAAACTGCGACGCGAGTAGCAGGATTAAACAGGTGTGACAGCTGTACTTAAACATAATTTATATAACTGCAAAATTAACGGGGTAGATTTTTGTAGTAGGACATAGAGCGGAGTAGGCCATCAAGCAGCTTCCATGTTTGGAGGTAAGCTTCGGCGACGACCTTGTCTTGAATGGTAATGGCGTAAGGCTTGTCGCTAAAGACAATAATGACAAGGCTTGATTTTGAAACTGACCACTCCACCGGAGCAGTGTAGTCTTCTTCCTTTACCCATGTTCTGCTAAGTGCACTCCGTGAATCACCTTTAGAAGTTTTTGTGCCTGCGGCTGAGTCTGGTGTAATGCCGTAGCGTTTTGAGCCATGCCGCTCCGGCGTCACTCTAATGTCGTGCATGGCATCAAAACCAAGTGTTGGGATGTCCGAGCGTGACCGCAAAAAGTATATATCTGATTTTTCCAGCAATTGCTCTTTATATGCGTCAATGACGGCTTGTTTACCCTTCCTGACAACAACTCTTGTTTGAGTAGATTCGGAAGTAAAGCGCTCTGTAAGCTCAGACAAGACATCCCTTACTGCATCCTCACGTTGAGAGGCAAGATTTCTTTGTTCAGAAACAAGCGTAGAAAGGGCAAGGGGATTAAGCGGCTCGTAGGTTGTGACATTCTTTGTGACTACCTTCTTCGCAATGCCAACTTCCTCAAGCCGTTCAAAAAGCTTATAGGCATTTGTTCGAGAAATCTCAAGTTTCCGGGCAGCGTTCGGCGGGGTGATGCTCCCGGTATCAATGAGGAGTAAGTAGGCCTTTGCCTGAAGCTCTGATAGACCCGTTGCAACTAATTTTGATTCAATCATAGCTGCCTATATTAGCAGAAAACTAGCACTTGTGAAAGCGAAATTCACACTAAATAACAGATATACGTGAAAACATACGTTTACATTTATACTATAAGATACTAAAATTGCACTGTTACAAACTTGAGAGCAAAGTATATTTACAAAACATAAGGAGTATGTTATTATGAGTGAAATGAATTATCCAGAAAACAAACAGCCACAAACAATTGAAAATTACCTTGAAGAACAAAGAGGCTATTTGCAAGATGCCGTTGCGGCTGTAACTGGCGACAGTACCATGAGCGCAATTGATGTTTTTCCTACTCCGACGCCTGTTAGGCAAGATGCAGAACCAATTGAAATGAGTGCAGAAGAAGAGGCGAAACTGCGTGCTGCTGCTTCAGAGCTTGGAATGGGCGCTGCTGAAGACACCCTTTCGTCTGCAGACCATCAGATAATTGAAGGTGGCCTTGCGTGGAAGATTGCGGCTGAGGCAAGAATCAGTAATCCCAAATCAACTATGATTTTTTCAGGCTCACCACTCAGAAAAATCAATGAAGCTGAAGATAAGTTCATGACCGAGTTTCTTAGCCCCACAATAAAAGTTGGTGAATTTTGGGATGTTGGTGAAACGGAATACGATATTGCAAGGCAAATAGCAGAGGCTCAAGCAGGTTTCGAGCCGTTCGAACAAGACGTTGTATTGCCGTTTGGGTATGATGTAGCACCTGGTGCAGCAACAAACGAGGAATCGACAGGGCAGCTTATTCAGATCGGCGAAAATAAGGGCCGTGCAGTGGTACTACTTCGCGTAGACCAAGATAATCCTGAGCCGCCATTCTTTCGTCCGGATAGTGCAGACCTAATGAGTGTCATTGCGGATGTCTTAACGGCAACCGGTGATGAAGAATCATCCGTTGGCATTGTGACAACCAATACGTATCCTTCACGCGGTATTGATGCGATGGTCGCAGGAATTAACCATCCGAATCGACCGTTTGATCTAGGTATGGTCGGTCGTGAAACAATGGGTATTGTTAAAGGTGAAGAACCACAACCAACTCCTGCCAACCAAATTCCTGGTGAGCTCCACAAAATTGCAGATAAACTCGCAAAATTAGAGTCAGAAATACAGTAGTAGTTACACTGACGCTCTAGGGGTGTATACTGGAATTAATGGCAGAGGTTAAAGCGCGAAAGAAATTTGTAATAATTGACGGCAAGAGTGTGTTTTATCGTGGTTATTACGCAATGCCCAACCTGTCTACTCGTGATGGCACGCCAACTGGAGGAGTGTTTGGTTTTGCAACAATGGCGCTGGAAGTTATTAGAAAGCTAAAGCCAGACTACGTCTGCGTGGCCTGGGATAAGCCAAAAACAAATATCAGAAAACGACTTGAACTTTACCCTGAATACAAGGCTGGCCGCAAACCGCCACCTCCTGATTTCTACGACCAAATACCAATTTTGCACGAGGTGTTGGATGCTTTTGGCTGGCCTCTGTATGAGCTAGACGACTACGAAGCCGATGACATTATGGGCACGCTTGCGGTGCAGGCTCGTGATAAAGAAATTGATACACTGCTTGTTACTTCCGACATGGATATGCTGCAACTAATAAACGGCAATGTTAAAGTTTTTGCACTCAAGAAGGGTCTTAGTAATATCGAGCTGTTTAGCCCAGCAAGCTTCGAGGCGAAGTACGAGGTTAAGGTCGATCAGTTTTTGGAGCTTAAAGCACTCATGGGCGATAGCTCAGACAACATTCCTGGCGCGGCTGGAATTGGTAAAAAAACTGCCACTCAGCTGCTGAATGACTATAAAACCATCGATGGCATCTACGAAAATATTGCTCTTATTAAAGACAGCGTGGCCAAGAAGCTTGTAGTCAGCAAAGATATGGTAGAGCTGAGTAAAAAACTTGCAGCAATTTGGACTGATGCACCAATAACTCTAGACCTGAAAGAAGTTGACGGCAGCAAGTGCGACCCAGTCAAGCTGCGTGATCTGCTGCAAAAACTAGAGTTCAAAAGCCTGGTTCGGCAGCTGCCTGAAGTTATGCAGGTAGAGGCGCATCACAATGATGAGACTAAATTTGTTCATGATCCCAAAGCCAAGACAATCGTTATCGATTCGAACAATGATTTGGATCAGCTAAAAGATTTGAGCAAAAATGTGTATGTTTATGGACGCTCGGCGGGCAAGCATGGACGAAGGCCGGCATGGTTGATGCTCAGCAGTGATGCAAAAACAACTTTTGTATTGAATCTTCAGACTTTGGGCAAAAAAGAGCTAGGATCCGCCCTTAGCCAAATCAAGAGTGTCATAGGTTATGACGTCAAAGCAATTCTGGAGATATTTATCGAGCTAGGAGTTGAGCTGCCAGTCGTGGAACACGATGTGCTCATTGGTTCGTTTTTGATAAATTGTTTGCGCCGCGAACAGACGTTGAGTGAGCTTGCCAACGCGGATATCGGTTACGATGGATCACCGCTAGAAGAGCTGCACGATGACGATTTGGTACACAGATCAAGTGAAATAATTGCCATAGTAAAAGCTCTGCACAAGGGCCAGGAAAAAGAACTCAAAGATATGCCAAAAGTTGCCAAATTAGCTGCTGAAATTGAGTGGCCAGTTATATCGGTGCTTGCCCAAATGGAGCATGAAGGTATTAAGCTCGACGTAGATTATCTAAATGAGTTCAATGTAGAGCTAACAGATCAGATTAGTGACCTTGAACAAGAAATTTATGGTCATGCCAATCGTGAATTCAATATCGCATCTCCAAGCCAGCTTGCAGATATATTGTTTGAAGATTTAGGCCTCCCAACTGCCGGAATCAAGAAGGGCAAAACAGGATTTTCAACTGCTGCCAAAGAGCTGGACAAACTGCGCGCTCAGCACCCAATCATTGACCTAATTACCAAGTACCGTGAAGTTGCCAAGCTTAAAAGCACTTATGTGGACACCTTGCCAAAGCAAGTAGACGAAGACTCGCGTCTGCACACCACTTTTGCTCTAACCGTTGCTCAGACAGGGCGCTTGAGTAGCAATGATCCAAACTTGCAGAATATTCCAACTCGGACCGACCTTGGTCGGCGAATTAGAACGGCATTCGTCGCACGACCTAAGCACATGTTGGTCAGCGCTGACTATTCGCAGTTCGAGCTACGACTTGCGGCACACCTAGCCAACGACAAAGAGCTGATAAAAATGTTTAACGACGGAGCAGATATTCACACCGCCACCGCCGCCCAAGTCTATGGCCGCCAACCAGAGGATGTGACCAAGCAAATGCGCCGTGATGCCAAGGTTATTAATTTTGGCGTGTTGTATGGCATGAGTCCGCATGGGTTAGTTCAGGCAACTGGCATGACGTACGAGGCGGCCAAGTCATTTATCGACAAATATTTTGAAATCCGAAAACCAATCTTGGACTACACGACCGCCCTCAAGGAGTCGGCACGCAAAGATGGCTACGTAGAAACATTGTTTGGTCGCCGGCGGCCAATGCCCGACATTCATTCAAGCAATTTTATGGTTCGCCAAGGCGCCGAGCGCGCTGCAATAAACATGCCAATCCAGGGCACAGAAGCCGACCTTATGAAGATGGCAATGGTAATGGTGAATGAAAAGTTGCCAGGTTTTAATGCAAAGCAACTTTTACAGATTCACGACAGTATTTTGGTTGAGTGCCCAGAAAACAAAGCCGAAGATGTGGCAAAAATGCTAAAGCAAACAATGGAAAGCGTCTACGATCTACCAGTAAAACTCACAGTAGACACCACAATAGGCAAGAATTGGGGAGACCTGTAGGCAATGGACTTATTTTGGGTTGGTGTCAAAGGCGTGGTGGTTAGCAACGATAAATTGCTAATTCTGCGAACAAATCCTGATGAGAACAGGGGTGAGCGCTGGGAGTTTCCTGGTGGTCGAATCGATCGCGACGAAACAATGCATCAGGCGCTAATACGTGAACTTCAAGAAGAGCTACCTGGAATTAGTAATATCGAGATTGGTGATCTGCTCCATGCATTTCGGCTTCCACGTGAGCTGCCTGAGCACAACGGCCTTGCACTTGTTTTCTACAAAGTTACTGCGGATTTTCCCGATGACATCACGGTCAGTTCTGAGCATCTTGAGTCGCGCTGGGTATCAAAAACTGAAGCCATAGAGCTAGTTCCACAAAATCTCCACGAGGTAATTGTGTCGCTATGAGCAGTGAAATATTATTTATTACTGGAAACCAAAAGAAGGTCAGTCAGGCGAATGAAGCACTCGGACAGTTTAATATAACGGCAGCTGCTCAGGATGCGCCTGTTGATGAAATCCAGCATCATGACCCTGAGCAGATTTCCCTAGATTAAATTTGAAAAATGGTATGCGGCTCGTTGAGCGATAGTAAGTCGCTGGGCATGTTGTTGTGCATGGCAGAAAATTTTAACTTGGGTATAATTATTGGCAATGGGAGCTTACACGCCAAATCCTAGATACGAAGTCGATAAGTTGATGATTGCCGAAGAGGCGTTGGGTGCTGGTGGGCTGATTGATGCACACTTAAAATGGGTGAACAAAGACGAGTCACCATCGGCCAATATCGATCAGCGGACTTACGGGTACCAGCCGCAAGCCTTCACTGTAGAAGATCCCAGCTTGCGCCCAAAGCTCGAACCTATAGATTATCTACAAGTGGCCTCAGACACGCTTGGCGTGCCCTACGACACTCCGTACCACGAACTGTCCAAGCGGGTCGGTGAACTAGAATCTGGCTGGCTGTGGTTTGTTGTACGCAGTGGAGCATTGTCCGAAGCTGAGGCGACCGAGATGAGCAAAGCCTCTACGAATGCATTTTTACTAGACACTCTAACAGAAGACAATTTGCCAATTTATACTGCAACAAATTTTGGTGGCTTCCAGGCGTTAGCCGACAAGCATGGCAAAGAGTTGCCGGCTGTCGATGAATGGGGGCGTGGTATTTGGACGTCGGAAGAAGGCGCACACGGCAATGCAATGAATCAGTATGGGCTCATGACGGACATGCTAAACAATCCAGAGCATGTTGCAGGTCGAAATTCACAACTTCGGGCTGGCATGGAAGTAGAGCTGCAAAACGTTTCGCAATTGTTTGCTTACGTGGCATGGCAAGAGCTCAGTACTAATTATGCCCACAAGCGAAACGGAGCACTGCTTGGACCGATAGGTGCGCGGGTGCTGAGTCGCATCGCCAAAGACGAAGCTCGTCACCACGTTGTCTATAACGGGGTAGTAAAACGATTCTACGAAGAGTTCCCGGGCGATACTATAATGACGTTAAACAGTGAGCTAATGGATCCGGTTATGCCAGGACTAAAAGGTATACCGGGCTTCAAGCGGCGCGCCCTCAAAATACACGGTTCGGGCATATTTAGTATTGGCCAAAAGGATGAAGCGGTGCGCAGCATCATGAAGAAGTTAAGTTTGTACGATGACGACGCCAACAGGGGGCTAAGTGGAGAAGAGTTCACGGCGCTCAGTGAGTTGCGTGAGCGCTATCCGCTCGAACCCCAAGAGGAAATTAAGCGTTCAAGTACAAGATTCGTCCTGGGCAAGACAATCACCATCGCCGAGCTTGCAGAACTGCGACGCGACTACGAAAAATCCGTAGGGATAGACCCCCGAGCTGTGTAAGCATAAATAGTATTGCAAAAGCGTACTTATTATGCTATAATAGTAAGTATGAAGTATTTATTGGGAGTTTTCGCCACCGTATTTATATTGATCGCAGCTATCTTTTGGATTCGAAGCGACAGTAGTATAAAAAAGGATAGCCCGGCAGTTAGCCAGGGTAGCGTGAGCACACTCGAAAGCTACGCAGATACAAACGCCAAGGTTAGCTATGAGATATCTGGTGAGCTGGTAGGAGAAGAAGCAAGGCAATCAATTAGGATTACTGTAGATAGAAATTTTCGGACCCTAGAGGTGCTCGATGGCTACAATAAAACAACTACAATGTCGCAGCAGTTCAAGAATAACCCAGCAGCATTCGAAGAGTTCATTTTTGGACTCGCGAAAGCTGGATTTATGACAAGCCAGGAAACAAATGTGACCGACGAAAAAGGCGTTTGCCCTAAGGGAAATCGGACTATTTATCTGTTGACCCAGGCCGGTAAAACCGAGTCACGACTTTGGAGTGGTTCTTGTGGTAAAAAGGTTGGGAACTTTGGTGGAGACATCCGCCTGGTCGAGGACTTATTTCAGGCTCAGATCCCTGAATACCGCGATTTAACTCGCGACGTTGAACTGTAACCTGTTAAACTAATCTTTAGTGATAAAGGCGATAATTTTTGATTGTTTCGGTGTGCTCACAGCAGACAAGTGGCGTGAATTTACCGCCAGCCTGCCCGACGGTGAAGCTGTTCAGCGAGCACGGGAGTTAAATCATCAGTACGATGCAGGACTGTTGACGGTTACTCAGTTTCTTGACCAAGTAGAGGAAGTCACTGGTCGCAGGGCGTCCGAAATTGAACACCAGCTCGATAACGAAACAACTAAAAACACTCAGTTGCTTGAGTATATCGCGACACTTAAGCCTCAGTACAAGATTGGCCTACTGAGCAATATTGGCACAAATTGGATACGAGACTCGTTCTTGACTTCTGAGGAGCAGCGATTGTTTGACGAAATGGTGCTATCTTTTGAGGTTGGCACCACAAAGCCTGATCCAAGAATATACCAGCTAGCATGCGAGAAACTGGACATAGAGCCTAGTGAAGCGATATTCACCGATGACATAACTGAATACTGTGAGGCGGCACGTGCAATTGGCATGCAGGCTGTTCACTACCAGCACTTTACGCAGCTCAAAACCGAGCTAGAATCAATTTTAAACCACAAGTGATATAAATTACGATGCTGATTGTTTTCACGCAAAAAGTCCATTGACTTTCACGTATTTAGGTGTGTAATAGACTTACGTTCTAAAAACAGAAAGGCAATACAAAATGAGTGTTATTGAATTTCAGCGAACAGTTAATCCAGAATTACCACCAATGACTGCGTTTGTATTGTCACCACACCTGACCGACATGGAGTTTGCTCAATCCGTTCAATTGCCCGAACTGGACGCAACGAATAAAGATGCATTGCCAGTTCCAGCGGCAAATTCACAGCTCGCTGCGGCGACTGTACTCTCCTTTAGTGGAACGGAAGTGGTATCTTATCGGGTTTGGCAAGACTAGCTACATAATTCGTATCATTAGACGCTTCTTAGTGTCATCGCACTCTTTAGCGATGAGGTGAAGGTGCATGCGAAGTGAGCCGGCTAGGCTCGCACTATCAACTTTAATGACTATGCTGCGCTCGTTGATAGTTACGCCACATTCCGCACTGAACTGCTTTCGTACGTAAGTTTTAATTATTTGAATTTCTTTGGGCTCGTGGAACGAACGGTTACCCAAAATATCTGCCATTGAATTGCTCATTGCATCTAGTGTAGCAGTGTATAGGTGAGCCATAAAAGGGTACAATGGTTTTATGCCGGAGTTGCCTGAAGTCGAAACCGTTAAGCGCGGTCTTACTGAACTTATTATTGGAAAAACAATTTCCAATGTTTCTTTTGATTGGCCAAAAGGCTTCCCAAATGCTGCAAGCGATGTTGAGCGGTTCTTGATAGGAGCTAGAGTCATGGGCTTAAGACGCAGAGGTAAGGCGCTTATGATCGATCTATCAACAAACTATACACTCGTAATTCATCTTAAAATGACAGGTCAACTTGTATTTAGGGGTAGTCAAGTTTTTGGGGCGGGGCACCCTAATGAATCTTTGATTGGAGAGTTGCCAGATAAAAGCACCCGAGTAACGTTTTCATTCTCCGATGACTCACATCTGTATTTTAATGATCAGCGGAAGTTCGGCTGGGTGCGATTGCTTCCCACAGGTGAAGTCATGAATTTGCCATTTTTCCAAAAATTGGGCCCCGAACCACTATTAGATTCGTTTTCTTCCAATAATTTTTTGGAACGTCTAGAGCGGCGAAAAAATAGTGGAATCAAAGCCGTGTTGCTTGATCAGGCGGTCATCGCGGGTGTCGGCAATATATATGCAGATGAATCGTTATTTGCAGCTAAGATTCATCCAGAAACTCTAGTAAAAGACGTAGATACAGACAGGTTGAAGATTTTGTTCGAAGAGCTTCGCAGAATTTTGCTGCTTGCAATTGAAAAGGGTGGCAGTACAGACAGAAATTACGTTTCGGCCGAAGGTAAACGAGGTAGTTACCTAACATTTGCCAAAGTGTTTCGACGAGAAGGAGAGGCCTGTGAAGTTTGTGGGAATGAAATTATGAAGTCCAGGGTTGCTGGACGCGGCACTCACACCTGTTCAACTTGCCAGCCAAAACCTAGGAGTAACCGAAAATGATTCATGTACTAAGTGGAGAAAATCAGTTCATGGCACTTGCTCGCAAGAGAGAGCTAGTCAACGAGTTTATAAAGCAGCACGGCGACATGGCAATGGAGCTGATTGACTGTTCTGAATCTGATGTTAACTCGATCAGCGGCGCACTGGAAAGTATGCCATTTTTGTCGAATAAAAAAATGGTAGTGCTCGATAAGCCAAGTTCACAAAAGCAGGTAAGCGAGGCTTTGCCAGAGATGTTGAAGACGGTTCCTGAATCTACCGACGTTATCGTGCTTGAACCTAAGTTTGACAAGCGCTCCGTGTATTACAAGTCACTTAAAAAGCTTCCGGGTTTCGAGGATTTTGCTGCACTAGACAGACCAAAAATGATTGCCTGGATGAAGCGATATGCAGAAGCTCAGGATGCATCCATTGATGCCGATGCAGCAAGTGAGTTATATATGCGCGCAGGACAGGATCAGTTAAAAGTCGCCCGTGAGCTAGACAAATTATCATTGTACGATAGCAATATTTCGGTTGCTGCAGTACAAGAGTTGACGGTGAGCGCACCATCCAGCACGATTTTTGAGCTCATTGAAGCTGCATTTTCTGGCAACAAAAAGCAAGCCTTGGCATTGTATGAGGAGCAGCGAGCATTGCTGGTTGATCCAATTCAGATCGTGGCGTTATTGGCTTGGCAATTTCAGATGTTGGCACTTTTGAAGACGGCAGGTGACCGCTCGCCGCAAGCCATCGCATCTGAAGCCAAGGTTAGCCCGTATGTTTTGCAGAAATCTTCTGGTATTGCACAAAGACTATCTAAAGAGCGGGTGAGTGAGTTGGTGCACGAGCTACGAATGATTGACGAGCGAATGAAGTCAACAAGACTAAACGCCGATGATGCGCTCAAAGCGTTTATTGTAACCATATAAAAACACCCGCTCGTTCGCGGGTGTTTTTATATGGGGCTGTAAGTGTATTACTTCTTTGCTGGAGTCTTTTTAGCAGCTGGTTTCTTGGCCGTAGTTGCTTTCTTTACTGCTGGTTTTTTTGCAGCAGCTTTCTTTGGAGTAGCTTTGGCAGCTGGCTTAGCGGCTGCTTTTGGCTTGGTTGCTGTCTTTGCAGCTTTCTTAACTGGTTTTGCACCAGCAGCTTTTGCGGCTTTAGAAAGTTGGGCTTTTTTACGAGCTACTTTGTTTTTGTGTAGGATGTTCTTCTTTGCGGCAGTGTCGAGCGCGCTTTGAGCTTGGCTGTGAGCTTCTTCGATTTTTTTACCACTGGTTACGGCAGCCTGGAAAGACTTCAAAGCTTCTTTCAGGGTTCGCTTGGTTTTGCTGTTGCGGATAGCTGCTCTATTGGCAGTCTTAACTCGCTTCTTCGCTGATTTAATAATTGGCATAGTGCTCCTTCGTTAATTGACAGTTATAGTTGATTAAAAGTCGAAGTTGATAGTAGCATCATCTACTCTGTTTGTAAACTGTTAGCTTTGTCTGGGGCCGACTATCGGTGGACATGCTTGTGTTTATATGATACGATTTTCTACAAAGGATAAAAATAAAAAATGAACGATCCTAAAAAAGAACTCATCGAAGCTATCAACGGGGCACAGAACGTTTTAGTTACTGTGAGCAAAAATCCATCAATTGACCAATTGGCGGCTGCAATTGGGACCACATTGGTTCTCAACAAGCTTGGAAAGCATGGTACTGCTGTGTTTAGCGGCACAACGCCGTCCACAATTGATTTTTTGAAACCTGAAGCAACACTAGAGCATACAACAGACAGTTTGCGTGATTTTATTATCTCTTTGGATAAGTCCAAGGCTGATAAGCTTCGCTATAAGGTTGAAGATCAACACGTAAAGATTTTTATTACACCGTATAGATCAACTATCGGGCAGTCAGATCTTGAATTCAGTCAGGGTGACTTCAATGTTGATGTGGTGTTAGCGCTTGGTGTGCACGAACAGGGTGAGCTCGACCAGGCAATTACAGCCCATGGCCGGATTCTTCATGACGCTAAGATTATTTCTGTAAACCTTGATCACGCCGGCGAGCTAGGCGGCATCAATATTATTGAAAAATCCAGCAGTTTGAGCGAAATCATGTCGCATGTCTCTGTCCAGCTTAAAGATGGGCTGTTTGATTCTCAGATTGCAACGGCGTTCTTGACGGGTATTGTGGCCGAAACAGAAAGATTTAGTAATGAAAAAACATTGCCGGAAACCATGACGGTCAGTGCAAAGTTAATGGCGGCTGGCGCAAATCAGCAGCTGGTTGCCACACAATTACAAGTAACTCCAGAACCAGTTGTAGCAGAAGCGAGCCCACCAGAGGTATCCAATGAAGCACCGCCGACGACTGAGAGCTCTGTCAAGCACGACGATGGCTCGTTGAGCATTGTTCATAGTCAAGATACGGCTAGCGAAAAAGCTGACGAACCTTCTAATCCCCACGAAATTGGAGTTGATGAACATGGAAATATAACATCGTTAGCCAAAGACCAGGCTAACGAGAAATTACCGGCAACTGACCCTTCCAACGACCACCCAAAGATAATTTCACGCCCAGCTCAGAGAATTGAGCCACCAGAGGTTGTTAAACAGGCGCTAAACGATGATGCTGCCGGTGTGGATGAATTGCCAGCTTTGCCGCCACAGCCAGAATTGCCAGAAGTGCATGGTCGTGGACGCATGATTCTTGATCCGCCAACAACACAAGGCACGCTTACTGCAAATGATAAGCCAGAGGCGGAGGAGGGTTCATCGGATCCACTGAGTTCACAGGTTGTCACTGGCCCAACTTTGAGTCATGAGCATCCTGGAGAGGTTGGCGCTAGTCCCGAACAGTCTGAGCCAGAGGCTGCTCAACCGGCCGAAGAGCCCAAAAATACCGATGAAGTAAATAGTTCAGAGCAGCAAGCCAATGATGTATCGGCGACCCCAGATCTGGACAAGCTCAAGAACTCGGTTGATGCCGCACTGGAAAACGCAAAAAATGAACCAGCGCTTGATCCAATTGTTGCGCTGAATGCAAATCCAGTCGATTTAAATCTCGGTCATGATGATGCAGGAGAGCAAGAAGGATCAAATCCCGACCAGAATACTTCCCCAAGCAATGAAGAATTTCTAGATATTTCTAAAGTGGATACCAATACCGGACTAACCGATAACAATGAAGTGGGTGCTGAAACTGCCTCTAATTCACCGGCCTCGGGGTTGGTGCTGCCTCCCGTAGTTGATGAGTCGAAGCCACCAGAAACCAATGCGCCTTCGTCTCCATCTCCGCCACCAGTTCCGCCACCTATGATGCCACCACTCCCAGGCGGTTCGACCGACGATTTGTCACTTCCTCCAGTCCGACAGTAGTAATTTTTAATCAGCACGCTATACTTAACTACTGATGTTTGATGGAATTTTGCTTGTCGATAAGCCAAAAGGCTGGACGAGTCACGATGTTGTGGCCAAGCTTCGTGGCGTTTTAAAACAGCAGGCTGGCAAGAAAGTAAAGATTGGCCACACTGGGACGCTTGACCCACTGGCAACTGGACTGATGATCGTGGTGGTTGGTAGTTACTGCAAGCGAGCAGAAGAATTCTCGAAGGTCGATAAAACCTATGAAGTAACTATGAAGCTTGGCGAAACCAGCACTACCGGCGACGATGAGGGTGAAAAGACGATCACGAGCACAAATGAGCCTTTCACGGAGGAGGTTCAGGCCGCCGCTCAGTCATTTGTGGGAGTAATAGAGCAAGTACCGCCCGCATTTAGCGCTATCAAGGTTGGGGGCAAGCGGGCCTACGAACTAGCCCGCGAAGGCAAGCCGGTTGATATCCAGCCGCGACAGGTTAAGATTCACTTTATTAAAGGCGTAGCATATGACTACCCGAACGTCTCATTCACAACTTCTGTATCTTCCGGCACCTATATCCGTACACTGGTAGAGGATATTGGCAAAAAACTAGAAGTTGGCTCTCACATGACCGACCTGCGCCGCACGGTCGTAGGCGACTTTTTACTGGAAAATGCCGAGACGGTTGATTCACTTGTGGCATCAAATCTTGAGGATAGGCTGCAAAGAATATGATTGCAAACGCACTAATTGAAGAAAAGTCATTCGGTGACAAGATTCTGTACCAAGACCTAGAACTTACACTGCAAGCCGGCGAAAAGGTCGGGTTTGTGGGCCGCAATGGTACGGGAAAGACCACATTATTCCACATGCTAACAGGGGAGGATAAAGACTTTTCTGGTGAAGTAACTTTTAGTCGCGGTCTTGTTGTAGTGAGCTCACGTCAAGAGCATCAGGGGTTTGAAGACACCGCGGTTTTGCAGTTTATATTAGAAGATTTGCCAAGCTATAAGTCACTTAAGCACATTATTGATACTTATCCAGAGCACATGGGCGATGATCACAAAAAGATGAATGCTTTTAGCGAAGCGTTAGAGCAGTTTAGCAACCTTGGATATTACCTGGTAGAGGACGAAGTTCGCCGCAGTCTAGAGGCCTACGGACTTGCTGCCGAGCGAATTGACGGCAATATGGGCCAGCTCAGTGGTGGGCAAAAGCGCTTTGTGGAGCTAGTTAAGCTACAACACAGCAAGGCAGACTTAGTTCTGATAGATGAGCCAACCAACCACATGGACTATGCTGCAAAAGAGCTGTTTTTGGACTGGTTTAACAGAGAGAAAGCCGCAGTGGTGGTTATTACTCACGACCGTGATGTACTGCAGTCAGTTGATCGAATTATCGAGATTCGGGACGGCAAAAGCTACAGTTTTAACGGCAATTACGATGCATATCTAAAGACCAACACAAGTAAAGTTACTAGTGAGGTCAACGAGTACGAAGTCACGCAGCGACGAATTGTAAACCTCAAAGATGACGTGGTCCGATTCCAGCGTCTCAAAGAAAAAGCCCGCAATCCAGGAACGATCGCCAGGTTCAAGAGCCAAGAACAACGAGCTCGCAAAGAACTGCAAAAGTTACAGAAAATGGCTAAGCCAAGCTTTTGGATAGACAAAGAATCTGTTCAGGGGCTCAACAATAAACTGGCCGATGCTTACGATGAACACAAAGCACGTAACATTATAATCCGAGCCCGAACTGCCGAGTCGAAATCTAATAGACTTTTGGTTGAGGTGCACAAAGCCGTTCTAGGTTACAGCGATGAACCGCTGTTTGATGAGGTTAGTTTTCAGCTTCGCGAAGGGGAGCGTATCCGTTTGCACGGCAAAAACGGTGCCGGTAAAACCACACTCGTTAACGCAATACTGGCTGAAGCTAATGGTGAAAAATCTGACAGCAAACTGCTGGGTGGGCACATAAATTCCGAGAAGCAGCTCAAGATTGGCAACTACGAACAAGAAATTGGCGCAAAGTATTTGGACATGAAGCTAAAAGACGCAGTAGAACACGTTTTACTAGAAAAAGAAGTGGACGCCAGTGATCAAAAAATAAAACAGATGCTGAGTGACTATTTGTTTCACCCGGTTGGTGATGGCGAGATGCTCATTAGTCGCCTGAGTGGTGGCCAAAAAGCCCGATTTCAGCTAATGCGCATGCTAGCAGACGACCCGCTGGTTCTGATACTAGATGAGCCAACTAACCACCTGGACTTGCCGAGCATTGAAGAGTTAGAGCATGCTCTCAAGCAATATCACGGTGCAATCATTTATATTTCTCATGATAGCTATTTCACCCAAAACCTCGGTGGCACTCAGGTAAACATTGACAAATAAGTGTATTATCGCTATAATATATTACATTCGTGAACTTCATCCCCGTATTGTTCCCAATGGTAAGTGGATGTGATGTGGCTATTGTAGCGATCAAAGTGTTGCATAACTGGGGTAGACATGCTATATTCTTTGGTAACGCCATCTATCTCTTATAATTTAAACAAGGAAATTGAATGATCAGCGCAGAGAAGAAGACTAAAATTATTAAAGACTTACAGGCCGACAAAAACGATGTTGGAAGCCCAGCCGTACAGGTAGGAATCCTCACAGAACGAATTATTGAACTTACTGGTCACCTCAAGACGCACAAGCATGATTTCATGGCTCGTCGTGGACTACTGCAGGCTGTTGGTAAGCGCAAGCGACTACTCAAGTACATCGCCAGCAAAGACGGTGAAGCGTATTTGGCGCTGATCAAAAAACTCGGCATCCGTAAATAATTTGCTCAGACTACTCCCTTGCATCTCGCAAGGGACGAGCTTGTGCACATTAAAACAAGCAAACAATCATTCATAGACACCAGATATACCTGTCGGCATATTGCACAGGATGACAGTTGTATATTTGCACTCTATGAGTGATAGCACGAAAGGAAGTACATGGGAGACATCGTAAACCCATTTGGAAAAGACATTATCAAAGTAGAGACCGATTTCTGCGGTCAGACACTGAGCATGGAAGTAAACCGTGTTGGATTCCGCACTTCGGCATCCGTTATTGTTCGCTACGGCGATACAGTCGTACTTGGAACAGCCATGGTTGGACGAAAAGACCTGCCAGATTTTGGCTATTTTCCGCTAAGCATTGACTACGAAGAAAAAATGTATGCAGCTGGCAAAATCAGTGGCTCACGATTTATTAAGCGTGAAGGTCGACCGAGTGAGGATGCTGTGCTAATTAGCCGTATCATCGATCGTCCAATTCGCCCACTATGGCCAAAAGGCTACAAGCGAGAAGTACAAGGTGTTGGAACGGTGCTGAGCATGGATCCAAGCTTCCGCCCAGACATGATTGCTATGATTGCAGTATCGACGGCATTCATGCTAACTGGTGCTCCATTTGAAGGTCCAGTATCTGGACTGCGTGTTGGTGTTGACCCAGAAAACGAGAATGGGTTTAAGGCATTCCTTAGTCCTGAAGAATCTGCAAAGAACCCTCTTGATTTAGTTGTTGCCGGAACAGACAAGGGAATTATGATGGTTGAGGCTGGCGCCAATGAAGTCAGCGAAGAGCTCGTGGCCGACGCTATGGAGTGGGCGCAAGAGGCGATGCAGCCAGCAATTGAGTTACAGAAAGAACTTGTTAAAAAAGTTGGTGTGACAACTCAAGAATATGAGCTATTTCTACCAGAAGCTTCTATATATGAGGCTGTCAGCTCATGGGCTAGTGAAAATCTTGGAAAGAATGTTCGCATGGACTACCCAGAGCGAAACGCCAAGATTGACCAGCTCTACAAAGACCTTGATGAGCATTTCACTGAATCACTTGGCGAAGAAGAATTTGCCAAGGTGAAACATGATTATCACAGCGCGATGGAAAAAGTTGTCGACAATGATGTGCGCGCTGGTATCATCAACGATCAGACTCGACCTGACGGCCGAAAACTAACAGAAATCCGAACCCTTAGTTCACAAGTAGGGCTATTGCCGCGAGCACACGGTTCAAGCATTTTCACTCGTGGAATGACACAGGGTATTAACATTGTGACTCTGGCGCCACTTAGCTTTGCGCAAATGCTCGACACAATGGAGCACAATGACGTCGAAAAGCGTTATATGCACCACTTTAATGCGCCAGGATACACAGTTGGCGAAGTTAAGCGACTGATGGGGCCTGGGCGACGTGAAATCGGCCATGGTTACCTCGCTGAACGTGCACTACTTCCAGTAATCCCAGACGAGGCAGATTTTCCGTACACCATTCGGACAGTTACAGAAATCATGAGCCAGCATGGTTCAACATCTATGGCAGCAACCTGCTCTAGCTGTTTGGCGTTAATGGACGCCGGAGTTCCAATCAAGCGGCCCGTGAGTGGAATCGCGATGGGACTTATGATGGATGGCGACACGCCTTATATTATGAGTGACATTGCTGACGCCGAAGATTTTGCTGGTGATATGGACTTTAAGGTAACTGGAACCAGTAAAGGTATAACTGCCTTGCAGATGGATATGAAAGTACACGGGTTGCCTGTTTCAATCCTTCGAAAAGCACTAACCCAAGGAAAAGACGGCCGCACACACATTTTGCAACACATGCTTGATGTGCTTGCTGGTCCGCGCGATGAGATGAGTAAGTTTGCGCCACGCGTTGAGGCTATCAGCATTAACCCAGATAAGATTCGTGAAGTGATCGGTAAGGGTGGTGAAACCATCAACCGTATTATTGCTGAAACAGGCGCTCAGATTGACATCAAAGACGACGGTACCGTGATGGTTGCCAGTCCGGATGGTGAATCAATTGATGCCGCCAAAAAGATGATCCAAGATATTGTTGCAGAGCCAGAAGTTGGGAAGATCTATGAAGATGTTCCAGTGGTGAGCGTTATGGACTTTGGCGCATTTGTACAGATCATGCCAGGCAAGGACGGGCTAGTGCACATTAGTGAACTGTCCGATGAGCGTGTCGAAAAGACCGGTGATGTTGTGAGTGAAGGCGATAAAGTCACAGTTAAGCTAGTTGCCATCGATGACCGTGGTCGCCTGCAGCTAAGCATGCGTGCCGCTAAGAAAGAACAAGGAAATGGCTAAGGCTAAGAAAAATCAGTCATTTATAGCTGTGCTTGATGCATGGCACAAGACGACGACAGGGTACTTGGTGTTTGCGCTGATTGAGCTGTCGCTTGTATACGCATTTGCAAGCTTAGCAATCGATAACGGTTCGCTAGTGACGTATGCATTTGCAATCGTAGCCCTTATTGGTGGATTCAGGAATATGTTCATGTTTGTAAAAACTGGCTTACTCAAGAAGTAAATTGGTGGACAAGCAAGCGCATCTTGACCAGATTGCGGCAGAGATTATAAACAATAATGTCTGCCCAGACCTGGCCAAGCAGGCCACTCAGTTGGTGTTGGGCGATGGAAATCCCGACGCACGCATCGTACTGATAGGTGAAGCTCCAGGAAAGAAAGAAGATCAGACAGGCAAGCCATTTGTTGGAGCCAGTGGAAAGTTCTTGAACCAAATGCTTGCGCATGCAGACTTGCAGCGCAGCGATGTGTACATTACCAATATCGTGAAGTATAGGCCGCCAAACAATCGTGACCCTAAAGTCGGCGAGAAACAGGCGTTTATGCCATATTTATACGCCCAGCTAGAAGTAATTCAGCCAGTGATTGTGGTGACTCTTGGTCGCCATAGCATGAACTGCTTCTTGCCGGACGTACAAATTGGTGACGTTCACGGACAAGTGCAGAAGCTCAGGGTCGAGCAGCGGACATGGAACATCCTACCGCTGTATCATCCAGCAGCAGCACTATATAACGGGGGACTGAGACAGACACTACTTGATGATTTTTCTCACATCCCAACATTAATAAAGAAATTAACCAACGTAAATTTACTGAAAGGAAACTAATACAGTGAATCCAAAAAAACCTAGCAGGAATAATAACAAGCCTGCACAGAATCAAAATAAACCAGCAGCCGGCAATGGTCGACCTTCTGGTCGTGGTGCTGCAATTCGAGCACAGCGACGAAGCCAGCAAGATGCGCAACGCATCTTGCAGCAATATGAAATGAATCCCGGCAGCAAAGATGGTGATAAGCAGGGTGATAAGCCCAAGAAGCGCGCCAACTTTATCGACGATTCACCACGCCTAAAAGTTATACCAATTGGTGGTAACGACGGCGGCGGTTCAAAGAATATGATTGTTGTTGAATACAAGAATGACGCAATCATTATGGACTGCGGAAATGACCTTGGTGTCGATCTTCCGGGCATTAACTATGGTATTTGTGATACCAGCTACCTCGAAACTATCAAGCACAAGATCAAGGCATATGTCATCACCCACGGTCACCTTGACCACATTGGTGGGTTGCCGCACATTGTGCCGAACTTTCCGGCGCCAATTTACGGATCTAAGTTCACTATCGGACGTGTTGAAGAAATATTTGGCAACTTTGGTCCGCCGATGCCAGAAGGCTTTGAACTACGAACCGTTATGATGAATGAGGATACCCACGAGCGACTTAAGATTGGTGAATTCTTCGTCGAGCTTATCCGTGTTACTCACTCCATTCCAGGTAGTACGATGATTGCCGTCGACACACCTGTTGGACGCCTCATTAACACCGGTGACTTCCGTCTTGACCCAAATCCTCTCGACCACGAACGAACGGACATTGAGCGCATCAAGCAAATGGGTGACGAAGGTGTACTAGCTCTTCTATCAGAAAGCACAACTACCGAACGACTTGGCCGAACACCAAGTGAGAGTACTATTGAGCAGTCATTCATGGACATTATGGCGCAGGCTCCAGGCCGAATTTTTATCGGTTTGTTTAGTACAAACATGAACCGTGTACAGATGCTCATTAACGCTGCCGTACATCATAATAAGAAAGTGGCCATGGATGGTCGAAGCATGATTAGTACGCTAGAAATGGCTGTTCGCCATGGCTTCTTTAAGGTGCCAAAGGGTACATTCGTGCCAATTGCTAGCGTTCCAAACATGAAAGACACAGATGTTGTCGTGGTTTGTACTGGATCACAGGGTGAGCCAAGCTCAGCACTACAGCGAATGAGCAATGGCGAGCACCGCCACATTAAGCTAAAAGAGCAGGATTCAGTTATTCTTTCGAGTAGCCCAATCCCATACTCTGGAAACGACTCCAAGATTCGATCTATGGTTGACGACTTGCACCGCAAGCATGTCCACGTTTTCCAACACATTACGCGTGAACTTGGCGGCCACGGTCCGCTTCACGTATCAGGACATGCCAGCATTGATGAGTATAAAGACATCATCAACTTTACAAAGCCAAAATTCTTCGTACCAATTTACGGTGACTACACAAGTAAGTTGCAGCACATCGAACTAGCTGTAGAAGAAGGCATCCCGCGTAAAAATACTCTAAACGCAGATAACGGTGATGTTATTGAGTTTAGTAAAGATGCTATGCAGGTAACTGGTAATGTGCCAACAGGCATTGTGCTAGTTGACCAAACTGGCGCAACCGTAAATGGTGTGGTTATCAAGGATCGCTTAATCTTGGCTGAAGAGGGTCTTGTTGCAGTGGTACTTACCGTTGACCGTAAAACTGGGGCGACACTCACAAGTCCAGACATCATCAGCCGTGGATTTATCTACATGCGCGAGAATGAAGAGGTCATGAATGGTCTGCGCAATGAACTGCGCCGCGCTGTCCAGCAGCGATTCAAGCGAATTGAACTAGATCGTTTCAAACAAGAAATCAAAGAACACGTCATGCACTTTTTGTACGAACAAACTGGTCGAAGCCCAATTGTCATTCCTGTCGTTAACGTCATAAATGGTCGCGGCGGAACAGCTGGCGGCAATGGAAATGGCAAACCGCAAAACAATGACAAGAAGCAAAACTCTAAGTCTGAAGAACCGCAGGTGAAAGAATCAACACCGGAAGAAATTGCCGCAGAACAACAGAAGCGCTTTGAAGAAATGCGTGCGAAGCTACTTGGCCAAGACGCCCGAACAGACTAGTTACCTTTCTTCCATTTTGTTTCGGCAAAACGGAAGCCAAAAGCCGACAGGCGCTTTAACCTCTTTATGACTTCATTGTCAAAAGGCACAATGCTCGGACAACTCGAAGCCCACTTTCTTATTATATGAAGGTGGGCTCTCAAACAAGTCCTCGGCAAGAATTGTGCTTTTGGACGCTCACTCATCAGGAGGATAAAGAAGCCTGCGTCGTAAGGTACAATGTATAAATGGTTAAACATTATGGATTAATAGCAATAATCATGACTTGGTCTGGTTTGCTTTTTATGATTCGAAAATGGCAAGGCAACAAGAGTATGACGTTTAGTGATCATGCTGCACAACACCTTTCGTCAAATATTTACTATGGCTTACTTTTCACAGTAACTCTTCCAGTTTTCTATATTTTTGTAGATCAATGGTTTGTGCCCAACCTGTCTTTACCGATTTTTTTTACATGGTTAATTGCATTCGGTTGCATTGGTCAATTTATTGCTGGGTGGGTCGCAGGAACTACTCCGCTAAAGACCAGAATTCATACGATATCAGCATTTTTTATGCACATAATGTTGCTACCTATGATTATATTGTTATTGATTTACGGAGAGTTGAGCTTATTCTCTACGTTATGGGCATGCGTTGCCGTTGCCTACATGTTTAGTATGTGGATATATTTTTCACAAGGTGGTAAGGCAAGGAGTAATGTATTACTTATTCAGTCTACGTACGTTATCGCATTTCACTCAGTTATAGTCGCAACTACCTACTTAGCATAAAAATGTTAAAATCTTGACGCATTATTGACAAATGATGTAATTTTTGCTATAATACTGGTGTGGAAAATGAAAACAATAGTCCATACCAAGATCCAGATCTAATAAGAGATTCTCGTGGCGATGAACAATTGCTCAATAGGCTGGTGGCACGTAAAATTGCGGCCGATCAGTTATATGAGAACCCGGATGATGACAGTTTGCAGAGATTGCACGCTGATATGGACCAGTCAGTCTGGCAGCGCCAAGATGAACTCGGCATATCACGAGAAGATTTAGACCTTTCGGCAGACGAAGATTAGCGGTATAATAGGCAAGTTACATGGCAAAAAGAAAAAAGAAAACAAGTCGAAAAAAAGCAGCACCAAAGCAGGTTGTTCAAGAGCGCTCAAGTTTTTGGCCTCTTTCATTCGCTATCTTGCTAGTGGTGGTTGCACTATTTATGCTGCTTGGCGGATTCGATGCTGGCGGGCCACTGCCGGTTGGCTTGTTTGAAGCCGCTTATTCTGTGAGTGGAATGACCGCCTATTTGATTCCATTTGCATTGCTTTACTTTAGTTATTGGAAATTTATTACAGATGACCATCGTATTCCACTAACAAAGTTTATGAGCATGAGTGGCGCTTTGGTGCTGGCTTCTAGTTGGCTGCATGTAACGTTCGCAGAGCAACTTCGCAGTGGTGCTTATGAAGGTGACACGGGTGGATTTATTGGATCGGTTGTTGGTGGAGCGGCCTTAACAGCGCTTAATAAAATTCCGGCAAGCATTTTGTTCTTTGTATTTTTTGTTTTGGCGGTGTTTTTGACTTTTAGCATCTCGCCACGAGTTATTTTGTCGTTACTGCGCCTGCTCAAACCTACGCCAAAAGAAGATACTGATTTGTCTGAGCTCAAAAAGGCAAGTCAACGACCTGGATTTAAGCTAAACGAAGGCGTGCCAGTTGAGCGAGGAGGAGCAGCTCCGGTTGCAGACGAGCGACCAAAGTCACGTGGTGGCCTCAAAAACAGTGCTCATAAACTTACGGTTAACGAGACTCATGAAGCGCTTACAGCAGCCAGTGATCCAGATTGGCAGTTCCCAGGATTAGAGCTACTAAACAAGAAGCAAGATAAGGCTGATGCTGGCGACGTACAGGGCAACGCTGACCTTATTAAAGACACCCTCGGCAACTTCAATATAGATGTCGAAATGGAGGGGGCGAATATCGGTCCTCGCGTGACACAGTACACGCTTAAGCCGCCAACTGGCGTGAAGCTTACTAAGTTGACGGCACTCGAGGGAAACTTGGCACTTGATTTGGCTGCAACCAGCATTCGCATGGAAGCTCCAATTCCTGGTAAGCGTTTGGTTGGTATTGAAGTACCAAATGTTAAAGCCGCAACGGTGCGAATTGCGAGCTTATTTCAGACCAGCGACTGGAAGAGCTTGGATGGCAGTATTGGTTTTGTGCTGGGACGAGATATTGCCGGTGCGCCGGTGGTTAATGACCTTGCAAAAATGCCACACCTTTTGATTGCTGGACAGACAGGATCGGGTAAGTCGGTGATGATTAATACATTTTTGACGAGCCTTTTGTACCGCAATAGTCCTTCGGATCTAAAGCTTATTTTGGTGGATCCAAAGCAAGTTGAAATGGCGCCGTACGAAGATATTCCACATCTACTCACTCCGGTTATCAATGAGCCAGAAAAGTGTATCAGTGCGCTGAAGTGGGCAGTAGCAGAAATGGAACGCCGGCTTAAAACAATGGCAGCTGTGAACAAGCGCAGTATCGCCGAGTATAACGCACTCGAAAACGAAGAAGGCATGCCGTACATTGTGATTGTGATCGATGAGCTTGCAGATCTTATGATGGCAGCTGCCCGTGATGTCGAAGCACTCATTGTCCGTCTTGCGCAAAAAGCTCGCGCGGCCGGCATTCACCTGGTGCTTGCTACTCAGCGTCCGTCGGTTGATGTTATTACCGGACTTATTAAGGCAAACGTGCCAGCGCGTATTGCGTTCACGACAGCCAGTGGTGTAGATTCTAAGACGATCCTGGATGGGGTTGGGGCAGAGAAGTTGCTGGGTCTTGGTGATGCCCTGTTCCTAACTTCCAGCATGCCAAAACCAATGCGCGTGCAGGCAGCATTTATTTCTGATGAAGAAACAACTAAAGTTACCGATTTCTTGCGTACTCAGCGTGAACCGCAGTACGACGACGAAGTAGTAAGCCAGCCAGTCCAGTTGAATGGCAAGGGCGGCATCGTTGCCGATGCCAGCATGAATGATGCCGATGATGACATGTGGAAAGACGCCGTGCGTGTAGTGATTGAGGGCGGTAAGGCCAGTACCAGCATGCTTCAGCGACGACTGCGAATTGGCTATGGACGTGCTTCACGCTTGATTGAAACTATGGAAGAGCAGGGAATCATTGGTCCAGCTGACGGCTCACGTCCACGCGATGTGCTAGTTAATTCACTCGATGATGTGTTTGGCAGTCCTGGCGCCAGCGCCGAAGAAGATGCTATGTACGAAGAGAATTTCTAGGCCGCGTTTAGCGTCCGAACGAGGTTAAGGGATTTTGGAATGACCAGTCTGCCGAGGGTGGTTGCGATATTTTTAGGTGTTTCATCTAGCTCGATAATGCGATGAGCTGGTGGGATGTTTTCTTGACGCTCAAGATAGCGTTGCACGCCTGCAAAGTTCGTTTCGTAGAGCTCCTGCATGATTTCCTCGCCGATAATATCCCGGCCATTAAATTCATGCTTTAAGATATGTGGATTGTCAGCCACGTATTGCGCACGGCGCTTGGTGCGCTTTTCTGTAAGCACAGTCTCACGAGCCATTACAAACAGTCCACGAACCACCATCCAGGCTTCATTGCGGTACATCATGACTTCTGGATCTGGCTGATCTGGCGGATTACTTGAAGTATGTAGCCAGGCATGGAAAGCGTGCGGCAGCAGACCTTTGTGTATCGGCAGATTACGAAATAGTGAAGGATTGTCATAGACTTCTCCTCCACGTTGATGCTCGTACTCGTACGCTGGCCAGTAAAAGTGATGTACGTTTAGGTGGTCTGTTGGCCAGATGAACCGCGGGTCTACGCTCGCGGCCACATCATCAACCAGGCCTTGTAAATCAATAAGACCACGCTCGTCATAGCGTGGTCTTATTTTTTCATCTAAATTGCTAGGGTTTATTAGGCGGGCATCTGGCGGAAGTATGTTGTCGAGGTACGATGCTTCCTCGTAGTTCATGTTTGTGGATACGCCCGCAAAGTTTGTTTCACTAGTTATATTTAAGCACGAGCAATGATGCGCTTGCAAGCACGTAGCGTTCCTTGACCAACAGGGGTGAGTGTAGTATAATTGCAAGCAGCTGATAACTCGGCTTCAGGTTGCGGCCACCTTTAGAGCGCGTAGCCACGGATGTTTTAACATTCACCAATGGAAGGAGTCATAATGACTAAGTACGAAATTGCCGTACTGTATCACCCAGATCTAGAAGTAGATTTGAGCAAAGCCGAAGAGCGCGTGAAAAAGATCTTCACAGATGCTGGCGGCCAAGTTGTCGAAACTGACAACTGGGGAAAGCGAAAGCTTGCGTATCCAATCAAGAAACAAGACTTTGCAGTCTATGTGTTTTATACGGTTGAGATTCCTGGCGAAAACGTTGCAAAGATTGAGTCAACACTCAATATCACCGACGAAGTAGTTCGCTACCTCATCACAAAGCCAGACCTAAAGGCGATTGCAAAAGCAGAGAAAATTCGTGACATGCAGGCCAAGCGAAAAGCTGCCGGTATTGTTAACACGAATGACGATTCAGACGACGATTCAGACGAAGACTAGCGTATTTTAAGAGGGAAACAGGAGGGTATATGGCACGAGGATTTAACAAAGTAGTACTGATGGGCAATCTCACACGAGATCCAGAACTACGAAATACACCAAACGGGCAAGCAGTTGCGAGCTTTAGTTTGGCGGTAAATCGCAGCTGGAAAAACGCTCAAGGCGAAACCCAAGAGGCTGTCGATTACATCGATTGCAATGCATGGGGTAAAGCTGGTGAGATCATCACTCAGTACATGCAAAAGGGCGGCGCAATCTTGGTGTCTGGGCGCTTACAACAGCGCGCATGGGAACAAGATGGCCAGAAGCGCAGCAAAGTCGAAGTAGTTGTTGAGGATTTTAACTTCGTTGGTGGCGGTTCAGGTGGTGGCAGTGGCAACTACGACGGTGGTTCATCGGCTAGCGCTCCGGCAGCCAAAAAACCGGCAGCCAAAAAGGATGATGTTGTTCAAGACATCGGTGATGAGCCAATAAACCTTGACGACATTCCTTTCTAGATAATATTTAAGGAGAAATTAGATGGCAAAGATTTACAAGAAAAACACTGATGTACCGTATTTTGACTACAAGGATATGAAGACCTTGCAGCGCTATACCAATCAGTTTGGACAGATCGAGACTCGTAAGAAGTCTGGTCTAAAAGAAAACGAACAGCGAAAACTAAGTATCGCTATCAAGCGTGCACGACACATCGCACTGCTTCCATTCGTTGCGAAGGGGTAATGCTCGTGAATAAGCAGCAGTATGACCAGCTAAGAAAGTATATTCAGAGTCTTGAATACAAACTCAAGGACATGCTGGATGACCCTGGCCATGCTGATGCTCGTCGCTTCAAGGATGATTTAAGGCGTGTTGAAGATGCGCTGCAGACACAGAAGAATCCACGAACTATCGAAGCTGATGTGAAGCGACTGGAACATGCATTTAAAACTTATGACAATCTGAGTGTGATTAGTCAGTCAGAGCTAAATACGCTTGAAAATGCCATGGAGCATGCACGAAATCAGCTAAGAAAATTTGATAATTATTAAAGGAGACACCGTATATGGCACTTGGCCCGACCGATCTAAAAAAAGGTAGAATATTTCAGATTGATGGCGTGCCGTATCGTGTTGTTGATTACAATCAAAAGGTTATGGGGCGGGGCGGCTCTATTGTGAACGTCAAGATAAAGAGTTTGATTGACGGTCGTCAACTAGACAAGACTTTCAAGGGCAATGACTCTATTGAGCCGGCTGATGTAAGCAGTAAATCACTTCAGTTTCTGTACACCGATGGCACTAAATGTTACTTCATGGATGATGTAACATTCGCTCAGTTTGAGCTACTCAACGAAGATCTTGAGCATCAACTTGGCTTTATGAAAGAAGGCGATAGCGTTACCGCACAATTTTTTGAAGAGCGGGTGATTGACGTTGAGCTTCCAAAAAATGTTCCACTCAAGGTTGTACATACAGTTGATGTAGTCAAGGGAGACACAACCAGCAACGTACTAAAAGATGCGGAAGTTGAAACTGGATTTACTGTAAAGGTCCCGGCTTTCATCAAGATTGATGACTTGATTTCTGTCGATACCGCGACTGGTGCATACCGCGAACGCGTAAAGTAAATGGATGAAAAACAGCGACTAGATACATTCTTGGCGGAATCTGGCCGAGTTGAGACACGCAGCCGTGCAGCGAATTTAATCTCTATGGGCAAGGTGAAGGTGAACGGAACGCTTGCTAAAAAACCAGGACAAATGGTAAGTGAAGCTGACGCGATTGATATAAAATTAGAAGCTGAGTATGTTTCGCGTGCAGGCTACAAGTTGGCTTCCATTGCTGAGACTTTTCATCTGCAGTTTGAAGGGAAGACCATGCTTGATGTTGGTTCAAGTACGGGTGGTTTTACAGATTTTGCCTTACAAAATGGCGCAAAAAAAGTATACGCAGTTGATGTCGGCACAAAGCAGCTGCACCCATCATTACTGGGTAACCCAAAAATTGAACTACACGAACAGACGGACATACGCGACTTCGTTCGCAGCAGTATAGACAGCATAGATATCATTGTTGTTGATGTTTCATTTGTGAGCTTACGTGACATTTTGCCGTATCTTGCCAAAGTTATGCATGATAAGACACAGCTTGTTGCGATGGTTAAGCCACAATTTGAAGCCCGGAACTCTGGCCTAAAACACAAAGGCGTTATTAAAAATGCTGCAATGCGACGGAATATACTAAAAGACTTCGAATCATGGGTAAAAAATGAGTTCATTACACTCAACAAAGCTGATTCCGACGTGTCTGGAAGTAAAGGCAATGTCGAACGATTTTATCTGTTAAGACTGGCTAAGTAGTGCTACACTTGGGCGTATGTACTTCAAAAGTCGAGCCGAAGCTGGTCGTAAACTAAGCAAAAAATTAAATCATCTGGATCGCGAAAATTTAGCTGTTGTTGCACTTAGTCGGGGTGCGGTAATTGTCGGTGCGCAGATTGCTATTAAGCATCACGCCAATCTCTCTTTGCTACTGACGCAAAATATAACCTTACCTGGTGAGAGCGATGCGATTGCAGGCATTACCGCTGACGATACCTTTACGTATAATCACAAGTTTAGTGCAGGCGAGTTAGAAGAATTTAATACTGATTATCATTCTGTTATCGAACAGCAGCGACGCGAAGGATTTCATAATTTGAACATGCTTCTTGGTCAAGACGGCGAAATACCAAAAGAGCGACTACGACACCATACCGTAATTCTTGTTTCCGATGGTCTTGTAAACGGGTTTTCACTAGAGGTTGCATACGACTATCTGAAGCGCATTTCTATGAAGAAGCTTATAATTGTCACTCCTTTTGCGACAGTACAATCAATTGATAAGATGCATCTGATCGGTGATGAAATTCATTGTTTGGATGTGATTGATAACTTTATTAGCATTGATCATTATTACGATGAAAACACCATTCCCCCTACCAAAGATTTATTCAGAGTGGTGAATAATATTTCGCTTGCTTGGGCAAACGATAATTCCTAGTCTATGTATTAAACTTAAATTCAACTACGTCGTCGGGCTGCATGACACACTCATGAGACACCCCCAAGCGGGTTTCTCATCGCGCCGGGAACGAAATAAATTCGTTCGTCGGGCTACTCTTCCCGAGGCACGTTAAGTATTAAACTTAAATTCTACGATGTCGTCAGGCTGCATGACGTAGGTTTTTCCTTCGGTGCGCATCTTGCCTTTGCTCCTGGCTTCAGATTCTGAGCCTGATGCGATCAAGTCTTCGAATGAAACAATCTGAGCAGCAATAAACCCGCGTTCAAAATCTCCATGGATTACACCGGCAGCCTGAGGTGCTGTTGCGCCCTTTTTAATTGTCCACGCTCGAACTTCCGTGCCGCCCGAGGTGATATAGCTCTGAAGGCCGAGAAGGTCATAAGCAGCGTGAATAACTTGTACTAGTCCTGATTCTTTTTGCCCATAGCTTTCTAAGAATTCTGCTTGATCGCTTGGGTCGAGCCCGCGCAGCTCGTCTTCTAGCTTGGCGCTTACAAATACGGACGGGGCAGGGGCTACTAAGCTCGCAAGCTTTTGTTTGTGCTCGTCGTTTCCGAGTGCAGTATCGTCAATGTTGAATAAATACAAAATCGGCTTGGTCGTCATTAGTTGCAGGTCACTAACATGTTCCTGATAATCATCTAAAAGCGCTGAATCCTCCCATACTGCCTTGCCATTGTTGAGGTGTAATTCAAGTGCTTCGATTGTATCGGCAGCTGGTTTTAGCTTTGGGTTCGAGCGGGCTTCTTTGGCAAACTTTGTTTTACGGTTGGTGACTGTTTGCAAGTCGGCTAGCACGAGTTCGGTCTTGATGACGTCTATATCGTGTGCGGGGTCGCGTGAACTGTCGCTGCGAATAATATCGCCATCTTCAAAGCCGCGAACAACTTGTAGGATTGCATTGCAGGCTCGAATGTGACTGAGAAATTGGTTGCCCAGACCTTCACCTTTACTGGCGCCCGCTACTAGCCCTGCGATGTCCACAAAGTCTACGGTTGCCGGCTTAATTGGTGCGTTGTCGTACATTTCAGATAATTTCTTTAAGCGTTCGTCTGGTACTGGTACGGTTCCGGTATTTGGTTCAATTGTGGCAAATGGATAATTTGCCGCCAGGATACTACTATCAGTCAGCGCGTTAAATAGCGTCGATTTACCAACGTTCGGCAGTCCAACAATTCCTATAGATAAACTCATTCCTGTCCACTATACCAGAGAAGTTAATGTGATGAGCGCAAAAAACGCGCCTTTCAAAAAAATTTTGAACATTTTATAGTGCGACACAATCAGCTATACTGTAATGCATAAGCAGAAAGAGCGAGATGTTTCACACAAAAAAAGCCAAAGTTGCTAAAGACGACGACGTAATTGTTAGCGAGAATTCTGCAACATCTCGCTGGACGAAATACAGAGTAGGCCGAACCGTATTGCTACTTTGCATGTTCGCTACAATGTTGATACTGATAGCTGGGGTTTTATGGCGATCGAAGAGTCTAGATAAAAATGAGCAAGCTCAAGTAGATATTTCAAAGTGTAGCTCGGAGCTACTAGAGTCGGCTAAAAGCAATCTTGACTATTCGAAAGTTGTTGAACTAGAAGAACAGGTGAGAGAGATTGAATCAATTCCCGACTATGGAAGTGATCCAAACTGTGTCTTTGTGGCATTGACGTACTATATCAATATGAGCGACCCGGTTAAATCGCGAGAACTCTTGAGTATCTTTACAGACCTTCAAGAAAATCAACAGAGCTATAGCAATGTTCTTGCCGACGTTTTTGCATTGCCAGAATATTTCGAGCCTACTGTTGAATTTCTCGAGAATCAAGCGGGAGATTACCCAGTATTTGAATCAGGAGGAGTGCTAGATGACTCAATTCAGTAAGCTAGCAAGATTAGTGCTGTTCACTGGATTCATCACGGCCACTTTTGGTTTTTTGGGATCGGAACAAGCATCCGCATCGCATGTATACCCTCCGACTAATTCTATGCCGGGAACCATAAGATCAACATTTAGCCAATGTGGTCACACTAACCAGTCACCATGTAATACTGCTTGGATATCTGCGCCAGGCTCTCCAACGACGACATCAGTTGAAGTGGATTATGGACAATCATCCATTTCGCTTGATTGGCATGTATTTAGTATCGTTTCCTACCCTAATAGTGCCGTTCTTGAAGCCAGGTTTCTTGCTTCTGACGCCTCAGCAATAGACCCATCGGGCAGGGCTACGGGAAGCGTAAGTGGCATTGTTGGCACGCAACTTACGTTAGATTTACGACCCAATTATCGCTCTGTGGGGAACTGGAAGCGTTCCACAAAAAGATTCACGTTTGCGCCTAGTGGAGGCTTCACCCAGAGTGGTACTTATCGAGTGACAATTGGCACTAAAGGGCAGAATCATTTCCATAGTGGTAGTAAACCGTATTGGTGTATTGGGGCGCCGACAGGTGAATACACTTCGTGGAATTTGCCACCTTGTCCACGCAATGCCCCGAGTTTTCCAATACACGTGACGGTAAAACCTCCGCCCCAGCCCACCCTCACTTATAGTGGAGATTGTAGCAATATATCGCTGAGCGTCAGGACCAGCCCAAGCACTAATCGCTGGGCAGCTCGATTCCAGTTGAGAAATAGTGGAGGGGTGTGGACGGATCAGTCAGGCAACGAAAACCTAATAGGCACCTATACAGGAAACGGTAGTTCACATTCAAAAAGCATCAGACATCTCATAGCAAATTCTGGAGGTGATAGCTTTCAGCTACGAGTAAGGGTACATGATCAGACGTTCAACACTACCAGTTACGATACAGTAACTGTTCCGAACTGCAGACCCACAGTCACGTTTACTGCCAACTGCACCAACGGCGTCGCGATATTACGAGCAGATACAAAGTCTGGAGGTGTTTGGGTGGCACGGTTGTTTGTCGACGGTGTTTCTACCTACAACAACCCAACTTCGCTGAATAATGTTGAACCAGCAAGGGTTCCGGCCACTGGAAGTCTCGCTGATAATGCCCAGAGAACCAATATGAGCCTATCTGCGTGGGATGATGTTCGTTCTCACACACTTCATTATATTGTTTATGATGAAGGATATGGAAATGGTAGGCAAGTGTCCGCTACTTCAGCTGTTCGCACTGTCGGCCCCTGTGTAGCACCATCGTGTGCCAACAGCAGTATCGCCACAACTGGATTCGTAGCAGACACTCCGTTCACATTGACCTTCAGACTTGGCTTCAATAAACCCAGAGGGTCAAGAGTTAGCTCAACGCCGTTTGCCTATGAAGTTTACTACGCAATTGATGGACTCAGTCCTTCGACTGGCGGCCCAATCTCAGGAGGCGGACCGAGCAATTACACAACAAGCTTTAGCATGGATCCTGCTCCCGCCGGATCGTATAGTGGCTATGTCGCCTTTAGTGGTCCATGGAGTACCGCAGCCAATCCGTCTCAGGCTTGCGCAATAGGCGGTGAAGGCACTTGCGAAATAGGCACAAATCCCAATTGTCCAATTACCATGAGCGCAAATCCCTATTTCCAGGCCTTCCGCGGCGACATCATAGCCGGCACGGGTAGTCCATCTTGCAATGCTTCATCTCCTGGCATTGCCGCAGTGTTGAGTGGCGGCCAAGGTTCTGGTGGTCAGCTTGGTGTTTTTGCTTGCGGCGAAATACAGAATTTCCTGTCTGCAACATTAAATGCGCTAAGTGAAGACGCCCTAAAATTTGCGAACACTGGATCCGGGACGCCAGGGTTATTCAGTTCTCTAAGCACCCAGTCAATTCCAAATTACTTCACTGACGTTGCTGCGCTACCAGCCTCAGACCAGAGTTATAGCAATTCATCAATTAATAGCAGTCTCACATTGAACGTGAACGGCAAGCTTACTATTACCAATAACGTTATACGTAGCGGAGGACCGTATGAATCTGCATCAGCTATTCCTAAGATTAGGTTTGTTGTAACTGGTGACTTGTACATATATCCGGGTGTCTCACAAATGTATGGTGAATACCTAGTAGGAGGTAATGTATACACGTGCTCTGATGGTAGCATTCCTACGAGGGCGTATATTGAATCAAATTGTGTAACTGCTCCGCAGTTAAAAGTCTTTGGTTCAATTGTAACCAACAATATATTCTTGCACCGGATGGCTGGCCATGTAAGAGATGCAGGGGCAACTACAGATTACACAAACCCAGCGAACACTTCCGGAGAGATCTTCATAGAAGACCCGCTAAACTGGATCGGTGGAGCAGTTCCAGGGCCATTGAACAGCACTACCGACCAGACGTATACCACTTTGCCGCCAGTGCTGTAAAAAACTGTTTGTAACCGAAGTCCTTATGCTATAATTATCAATAATATGAGTCTACTGAGTGGGGTAAGTGATTTTATTGGTCTAGACATCGGCACAACCGCTGTCAGATTTGTTCAGCTGCGTGGAACGGGTGCTGTAAAATCGCTCGTAAAGTATGGCTCTGTCGAGATTGACGGCAACATAGCTATGAGTGATGCTAAAGCCGATCAACAGAAATTGGCTGGGATTGTTCACGATCTCATAACAGAGGCGCGGATAGTTACCAGAAACGTGGCCGTTGGTATCCCATCGCAGCGTGTGTTCACGACGGTCGTAGACATTGACAGATTATCGCCAGCAGAACTCGACAAGACGATTCGCTATCAAGCAGATTCACTCATCCCAACACCGCTTGACCAATCAAAGATTGACTGGGCGCTACTTGGAGACTCACCAACCGACAAGACCAAGGTTGAGATTTTGCTTACAAGCGTGCCGAATGAATATGTTGAAACTAAGCTGGATGCACTTGAATCAATAGGCCTTAATGTCATATCTTTTGAGCCAGACAATATTGCGCTAGCTCGGGGGATGATTGCTTCAGAGGCAACGCT
Organism: Saccharimonadales bacterium (SeqCode); assembly: GCA_041600755.1. GTDB lineage: Bacteria > Patescibacteriota > Saccharimonadia > Saccharimonadales > JAXHNE01 > JAXHNE01. The sequence continues at coordinate 45,039 of JBFIJL010000004.1, read as the reverse complement.
ACCGCAAATGGTAATTGATATTGGCAGTAAGAGCACCGACATCGTAATTGTTATGAACGGCGCACCACGACTTACCCGATCGATTCCGACTGGCTCAGAGGCGATTGTTAGGAGTGCAATGCAGAATTTATCGATTGACCAGGCTCAAGCTGAACAGTTTGTGTTTAAATTCGGATTGTCAAAAGACAAGCTCGAAGGTCAGATTCATCAAGCAATCATAAGTACAGTTGATACGCTAGTTGGAGAGATAGAAAAATCGGTCAAATTCTTTACTGCCCGCTATGTTGGATCGGCGATTGATCGGATTATCGTCACAGGGGGAGCATCAGCACTGCCGGAGTTTCCACTATACGTAGCAAACAAAACAGGACTGAATGTAGAAATTGGTAGTGCGTGGCGCAATGTGGCATTTCCAGCAGATCGTCAAAATGAGCTACTTGCTGTTTCGAATCATTTCGGCGTTGCAGCAGGGCTTGCGGAGCGAGCAGAATGATCCAGTTTAATTTACTTCCGGACATCAAGATGGAGTACATCAAAGCTCGGCGAGCCAAGCGAAATGTAATTCTTATTGCTGGCACGGTATCGGCGGCATCAATTGCATTGTTTGCGCTGCTTTTTTTGACTGTAAACATGTTCCAAAAACAGCATATCGAGAATCTTTCCGATGATATAAATGTCGCTAAGACACGTTTGAATGATATCGAAGATCTCAACAAAATTTTAACAATCCAGAATCAACTTAATAATGTCGGGGCATTGCATGACTCAAAACCAGTTGTGACGCGACTCTATACTTACTTACCTCAAATCGTTCCCGTAAACACATCAATATCAAATGTCGTAGTTGATTTTGAACTACTTACGATTAATTTTTCTGGATCAGCGGACTCACTTGCAACCATTAATAAGTTTGTTGACACACTCAAGTTCACTACTTATGAAGACTCTTCAGGATCCGATTCTCCAGCATTTAAAGATGTCGTATTGACAAGTTTTGGCACCGACAGAGAGAACTCGACCTACGACATAGACCTTTCCTTTGATGCATTTATTTTTGATTCACAGACCGAGATCACACTAACGGTTCCGAAAATTGTATCGACTCGATCTGAGACAGAGAAACCATCAGAGAATTTATTCAAAAAACAAGAGCAATCGGAAGGCGCACTATGAAATTGAATACTCCGTCTACAAAACGAACGCTTGTTGATAAGGCAAACTCGACAGTAATACTTGCCGTATCTATTGCGGCTGTATTAGTGACGTTCTCACTTGTTGCTTCAAAAGCTTTATGGGATCAGCGCGGCTTTCAGTCGCGTGTAATTACCAAGAAGTCTGTAGCTCTTAGTCAACTAAAAGCCAATATTTCAGCTACCGACACACTTGTGGCCTCTTATCAAGCATTTGTTTCAAGTCCAGAAAATGCCATAGGCGGCAATCCGGTTGGCGAAGGAGAACGAGACGGCGACAATGCGAGGATTGTTCTTGATGCACTTCCAAGTAAATACGATTTTCCGGCCCTAGCTACAAGCGTGTACAAGATTTTGAACGACCAAGGTTTTGCCGTTAGCTCGATAAATGGAACCGATGAGCAGGTGACGCAGAGTGCTTCAGTTGACGCCTCCTCTCCTGTCGAAATTCCATTTTCATTTAGCGTTGAGACAAACTTTGATGGCTCAAAATTATTGTTCGATAAGCTCCAAAAATCAATTCGCCCATTTAATGTAAGAGTGATTTCACTGTCAAGTTCGAACGACAGCAGTGTAGCTGTTACGGTGGATGCCAAAACGTACTATCTACCGGAGAGTGGAGTGGACATAACTCTGGAGGAAGTCAAGTGAAGCAAAAAGATATCACACTCATAGTAGTTGTCACCATATTTGCTGGTGTTTTTTCACTGCTAATTTCAAAATACATTATAACTCCTAGTGATTCACTAACCGCGTCTGCTGAAGTCGTGAAACCGATTACTTCAGAATTCATAATCCCCGACCCTAGATACTTCAATACTGAGTCTAACAACCCTACGCAAATTATACGTATTGGTGAGGGTACAAACGACAATCCGTTCAGCACGGGAACCAACTAAGTGGTTGATGCATGAGTGTACTCTCAACATCTGTCCAGAAGCAGGTTGAAAAGAAACTTGTAGAAGAAAAAATTATCGAGTCAAGCGCACTGGAGGACTTGAAGAAGAAGTCGGCCGATACAGCTACTCCTCTATTTTCACTTCTATTGAACGAAAAACATGTAGACAATGAAGATCTGACAAAGATCGTGGCGCAGGTGAATAACGTTCCCTACGTGAATCTTAGCGTTGCTCGGGTTAATCCCGAAATATTGAAACTGCTTCCTAAGGACATTGCGCAGCAGTATATGGCTGTCCCACTGGGAGAGATGCAGAATCGGCTAGTTGTAGCTATGTTAGATGCCGACAACGTACAAGCAGTAGACTTTCTATCTAATAAGATTGGGCGCCCATTGAAAGTGTATTCAGCGAGTGAAGAAGGGGTTCGATCAGTACTCAAACAATATCAGGTAGAGATTGATATGAGCGTTGCTGATTCTATGCATCGTGAAAATCAGGCAACAGAAGATGCTAGCCCAGCCAAACGAAAGACAAACGACAAAAAAGCCGCTATCAAAACCATTGTTCAGGATTCACCAATCAGCAAGGCATTGTCAACGATTTTAGAGTATGCAGCAAAGAACCGAGCAAGCGATATTCATATTGAACCACTTGAAAATGAACTGAAAATTCGCGCTCGAATTGACGGTGTGCTTCGCGAGATAATGAAGCTTCCAAAGTCTACTGAACCAGCCTTGGTGTCGCGTATTAAAATTTTGTCTAATCTTAAAATTGACGAACATCGTATTCCGCAGGATGGTCAGTTTACTATCCACGTAGCCGAAAAAGACATCGATCTTCGTATAGCTATATCACCAGTGGTTTGGGGCGAGCAGGTAGTTATTCGTTTACTTGATAAGTCTGGAACAAGCTTGCATTTGGAAGAAATGGGTTATCGCGGAAGAGCGCTTCGAACTATACGTGAAGGATTAAAGCAGTCTAACGGCATGATTCTAACTTCAGGTCCGACCGGATCAGGTAAGTCGACATCTTTGTATGCTCTGCTGCAGGAGATAAAAGATGACACGGTTAACATCGTAACGCTCGAGGATCCAGTTGAATACAAAATGGATGGCATTAATCAGATACAAGTTAACGCCGAAGTAGGGTTAACCTTTGCTTCCGGGCTTCGCTCAATCTTGCGCCAGGACCCTGATGTTGTAATGGTTGGTGAAATTAGAGACAAAGAAACAGCCACTCTTGCCGTACAGGCCGCACTTACTGGCCACTTGGTGTTCTCGACACTTCACACCAACTCGGCAGCTGGAATCTTGCCTCGCTTACTAGATATGGGCATCGAGCCGTTCCTTATAGCAAGCACGGTTCACACGGTGATCGGTCAGCGTTTAGTGCGTCGTATCGGCGAAGACCGTGAGACCTATCAATCTAATGCAGTTGAGACCGCGTCAATAAAAGAGGCATTGGGTGGATTCTTGCCACAGAAAGTTGAGGATCAGGCGCGGGTCGGTGAGGACATCGGCTACAATGACTTGCCTCTAAGTGGTCAAAACGCTTATACTTTAACCAAGGGCATCGATAGTCCAAATACACCAGGTGGCTACAAGGGTCGAATGGGACTGTACGAGGTATTCTCGGTGACCAATGAGATTCAAGATTTGATTCTCAAGCGTTCAACAAGTTCCGAGATTCAAGAAATGGCACAAAAGCAGGGAATGCTTACAATGCGCCAAGATGGTTACCTGAAGGCGCTTGCAGGACAAACAACAGTCGCAGAAGTTAACCGCGTGGCTAGCGCTAACAGTGCATAAGGGAGGGGAATAGATATGACAGCAAAAGCAGCACCACGAATCGAAGTATTACTCGAGGAAGTTATTAAAAAGAAGTCATCCGACCTTCACTTACAGGTAGGCTTGCCGCCAATGTTGCGAATAGACGGTGCATTAACACCAGTGACAGGTGCAGATCCACTCAGTGAAGAAACTGTTGAGACTCTCATTTTTGCAATTCTTGACGAAGACCAGAAGCAAATACTTCTCAAGGACAAGGAGTTTGATTTCAGTTTCGCATTTGGTGATCTTGGTCGGTTCCGAGTAAACGCCTTCCATGAGCGCGGAAACCTAGCTGCAGCGCTTAGACTCATTCCTAACGAACTACTCACAATTGAACAACTAGGTTTGCCGCAAATTGCAAATAAATTTGCCGAGTATCCACGTGGTCTTGTTCTGGTAACTGGACCTACTGGTTCGGGTAAATCAACAACACTGGCAGCACTCATACACAAGATCAATAATGAGCGAGCAGAGCACATTGTGACTATTGAGGATCCAATTGAATTTACACATACCTCAAATAAATCTGTCATTGTGCAGCGAGAGGTGCACTACGATACCTATTCATTCTCGGCTGCACTTCGTAGTAGTTTGCGCCAGGACCCTGATGTTGTATTGATCGGCGAAATGCGTGACCTTGAAACTATCGCCGCGGCGATCACAATCGCAGAAACCGGTCACTTGGTTTTTGCAACACTGCACACCAACTCGGCGTCACAGAGTATTGATCGTATGGTTGATGTATTTCCTCCGCACCAACAGCCACAAATTAGATCGCAGCTTTCTAACATTTTGATGGCAATTTGTTCTCAGAGACTCGTACCTACCATTGGTGGCGGGCGAGTAGCAGCTGCCGAGATTCTTGTCGCAACACCAGCTGTGCGCAATATTATCCGCGAAGGCAAGACGCACCAACTAGAAGCCGTTATCCAAACTGGAGCGGAATTCGGTATGCAGTCTATGGACAAAACACTAGTAAACTTAATCCACGCCGGAACTATAACTTATGAAGAAGCACGGAATGTCGCAGTAGACATTGATGAGCTAGATCGGTTAATGAGAGGCTAGGCATGCTAACGTTCCAATACATTGCTCGTGATTCTGCAACCGGCAAGAAAATAAAAGCCGAAGTTCAGGCAGAAAACGAACAAGCCGCCGCCAAATTGATTAATACTCAGGGACTGTCGCCACTTAGTATAAAATCGCTCGATGCTGGCAGTGGTGCTATTGGCGGATTTTTCAATAAGGTGAAGATCAAGGACAAGATCTTATTTTCTCGCCAACTTTCTACGTTGATTAACGCCGGCTTGCCATTGGTACAGAGCTTGCGAAATGTCGGCAATCAAACACAAAATAAGCCACTTAAAATTGTGGTGAATGATGTTATTAGTAATGTCGAGGCAGGAACCGCCTTTTCTGTCGCACTGTCTAAACATCCGAAAGTCTTTAACCAGATATTTGTAAGTTTAATTGCCGCTGGTGAAACATCAGGTACGCTCGACAAATCTCTAGAGAGAATTGCACTGCAGCAAGAAAAAGATGCCGAAATTATTAGCAAGGTTCGTGGCGCAATGGTTTATCCGATCATCGTATTGTTGGTGATGGGTGCGGTGGTTGGGTTTATGTTAGTCAGCGTGCTGCCGCAGGTTGAAGTGCTATATGATGGCATAGGGGGCGGTGAATTGCCGTTCGTGACGCGCCTGTTGCTCGCTGTTTCGAATTTCTTAGTAAATTTTTGGTGGGTATTCTTGATCTTGCTGGCGCTCTTTGGATTTTTTGGTTTCAAGTGGCTTCAGACAATTGGCGGGAAACGCCTGTCCGACAAGTTAAAAATGAAGGCATGGCCAATTGGACCACTGTTCATGAAGCTGTATATGGCTCGATTTGCTCGCACGGGTACAACGCTGGTCGCCAGTGGTGTGCCGCTGATTCAGGTGCTGGAAATCACCTCTAATGCTATTAATAATATTCATCTCGAGGAATCAATTCACCGTGCTATCAGCAAGGTGAGGGGTGGTACTTCGTTGGCTGATTCAATTCAGGATGATCCAAACTTCCTTGAACTTGTACCGAACATGCTGCGCATTGGCGAGCAGTCAGGTTCGGTGGAACAAATGCTTGAAAAGACCGCTGATTACTTTGAAAAGGAAGTCGATGAACAGATAAAAACCATCTCTACCATTATCGAGCCAGTATTGATGGTAGTGCTCGGAATTTTCGCATTTATTATCGTCGCAGCTGTGCTATTGCCGGTGTACGGCTTGGCAGGCAAGAGCTTCATTTAGGACTTTTTCTTGCAATTGCACTGCACAGTTCGTATTATATAGAATGAGTAAGCATTAACATTTTTAAAGGGGCACCAGAAATGTATAAAAATCTAAAGAATAAAACCGAAGGTTTTACAATAATTGAAGTTTTGATTGTCTTGGCGATCGCTGGACTTATCTTGCTTGTAGTATTCCTTGCAGTTCCAGCATTGCAGCGCAACTCACGAAACACACAGAGAAATAGTGATGCATCGCGTGTCGCTGCAGCAGTTAATAACTGGGTATCTAATAATAATGGGAAAGTCTTTGTTGCGGGAGCGTCAAATGCCAACATTACGGCTGTAATAAATGACACAGGAAGTCTGGGGCAATATTCACTTACTACTTCTAACTTCACTGTGGGTGTTGGGGCGAATGCAGCAATTGCCAATACCACAGACATGAAAGTAATGACTGGTGCAAAGTGTGGTGACAATGGTATTTCGGAGGCAGATAGCGCAAGTACTAGAAAAATGGTTCTTCTATATGGGATAGAAGGCGGCTCCGGCACGACCGGTAGATGCATAAACATCTAAAGATCCAATTGGGAGGCATTAACTAAGAAAAGCGCTCATTACTGGGCGTTTTTCTGTTATGCTTAATTTTATATGACGTATGGTTTATTGTTTTTGATTGGTTTGTCATTTGGCAGTTTCGTGAATGCACTCGTGTGGCGACTGCGTGAACTTGAGCATGTTAGATCAAAAGCCAAGCGAAAGGCATTGTCTCCATTGACTGGTCGATCAATGTGTACGCACTGCAGCCATGAACTTTCTGCTTTTGACCTTGTGCCTGTCTTCAGCTGGTTATTGCTTGGCGGAAAGTGCCGCTATTGCAGAAAATCAATCGGTTGGCAGTATCCATTTGTCGAACTGCTCACCGCGAGCTTGTTTGTATTATTCTTTGTCTACTGGCCATACCAGTTGACGGGGTTGTCTTGGATTGCGTTTGCAGTTTGGCTGTTGCTTGCTACCAACATGATTGCGCTGCTTGTATATGATCAAAAGTGGCTTGAGCTGCCGGATAAACTTGTCATAAGCGCCAGTCTGCTTGCTGTGGCGTTCTCGGGTGCGCTCTTTGCCGATGGTGACGTGTCTGCGCACTATTTACTGAAAGCGATTAGCGGCGGGGCAGTATTGTTTGCGCTATTCTATGTGCTGTTTCAGGTTTCAAAAGGTGCCTGGATTGGCGGCGGTGACGTCAAGCTAGCTCCAGCATTAGGTTTGTTGGCGGGCTCTGCACTTAATGCGCTACTACTACTCTTTATTGCCTCACTTTTGGGGACGATTATAGCTATACCTTCACTAGTAAAAGGGAAGTCAAAAAAATCAATCAAGTTGCCATTTGGTCCACTTTTGATATTCGGATTATTCGTAGTCATACTGTTTGGTCGTGAGTTGACCAGTTGGTATGCGTCGCAGTTCCTGTATCTGTAATTTCACAGCTTGTGATACACCGCTTATGCTATACTTTTACTATGAAGAGTCTCGGTAGTCGGCGTGGGGGCTACACAGTTGTAGAAACATTAATTTACCTAGCGGTAACCGGTAGTTTGTTTGTTGGCGCGGCTATGATGATATCTGGTCAGCAAGCTCGAACCGAGTTTACTCAAACTGTGCGTGAGGTCGAATCATTCCTTCGCGATGTTAGTAATGACGTTAGTACTGGCTACTACCCAAACCCAGGAGGTTTCGAATGCATCGGTGGGGTTGGATCCGATGATCCTCCGACCCTCACAACAGTTTCTACATCTGTTTTGGGCTCAAATGGAGATTGTCTATTTCTTGGTCGCCTATTTCATATAAAAGTTAGCGGCAAGCAAAATGAAATAGATATTTATACATTGTTTGGCAACAGGCTGGAGCCAGTCGGATCGGGACAGAAAGACGTGGAGACATTGAGCGAGGCAGATGTTACGATCAGCGACATATTGGTTGAGACGAAATCATTTTCTGAGGTGATATCGTTTTTCAAGATTGAGACAGGAGCTGACAAAATGAATGCGTTTGCATTTACGACTTCGCTTGCTACGTTTACTACGGGTAACCTGGAGGGTGCGGGTTTGAGACAGGAGCTTTTTGTAGTGCCTGGTGTTGCTGCCGGCGACTTTGGGAACCTGAAGCTGAAAACCGAGGATGACTCAGCAAGGCTGGATGAAGGTCCAATTTCTGTATGTATCAACAGTAAGGCTACCGATGCTCATGCAGTCATTGTTATCGGTGGCGCTGATGGTTATGGAGTTTCTTCCCCGATCATAAATAATGGGCCGTGCGCACTATGATGATACTTAATAAAAATGGCGACACCATACTTGAGGTGCTTCTTGCTATTGTAGTCGTGAGTGCTGCGCTTGGCGGAGCATTCGCCACCATGGATCGAGGCACAAAAGGTACTCGTGCCTCTCATGAAAGAGCTGAAGCGTTAAAAATCACCGAAACTCAAGTTGAATTACTGAAATACAATATCAAAAACAATGGATCAGCCCTTAAAGCTCCTTCGCTGCCAGCTATTTTTTGCATTGCCGAAAATGGTGCTGGTGGATTTGATTTCAAGTCAACAACAGACACACCCTCACAGTGTTCATTTGGAGTAATTCCTAATGGTTACAATGTAGAAATTAATAAATCTGCTCCGTCTGGAGACGTGCTGTTTACTGTGACTACTTCATGGGAGTCCGTCCAGGGCAATAACGATAGGGTGGTTATAAAATACAAGGCATCGCTTTAATGAAACACAACAAAGGCTTTACTGTTGTCGAGCTCTTAATCGCCACAACTGTTTTTTCAGTTGTACTCTTGGTCATAAGTTCTGGGCTTATATATATCGGTAAAGTGTATTACAAGACTACCGCACAGTCTAAGGTGCAGGACGCAACACGAGCGATTGTTGATGAAATATCACAAAATCTACAGTTCACTAATGGCGATCTGACCATTCTACCCAACAGGATATGTGTCGGCGATACTGGTTACAAGTTTGCCAGTGTGCCGAGTGCACAAGTTCTTGGTTCCACGCATGCGCTTCAGCGTGTTTCTTCATGTACTGGAGCGCCGATCGACGGCAAAGAACTGGTGCCGCAAGGAATGTATCTGTATGGACTTTCAATTACTGAACCAGTGTCAGGTCAGGGAATTTATAAAGTCATGGTTCATCTCGTATCACTACCAGAAGGCGAGCCACTTTTTGGTGGTGAATTGTTCTCTGGGGGTAGCTGTAAAGCGGTTCCAGGCTCTGAGTACTGCGCTTCCGTTAAATTAGAAACAACAGTCATTAGCAGGTTATAATTATGGATATGAAAAAGTTTAAATTAACTTCACTAAGAGACAACTCATCAGGAATGGTTGCAATTATGGTTGCTGTTTTCCTCGTATTGGTAGTTAGTTTGGTGGTCGTAAACTACTCTATGTTAGTGCGACGCGAACAGCGACAGGCGCTGGACAGACAGCTAAACTCACAGGCGCTGTATGTTGCAGAATCGGGCGTTGAAGCAATCGCAAAAAAATTAAGCACAACTCCACCAGATGATGAAGATTCGATTAAATCTACTTGTGGAGATACTCCGTATCTCAGTAATGGCGATATTAGTGTTGAGCCTGGCATTCTAGAGATCACATGTTCACTCTTTGACGTGAATCCAGAGAACTTAGAAATTGCTGGCGTCACCCATCAGCCCGAAATATTCCCTGTATCAGATGCAGGCGGGGCGGCCGTTAGTTCAATAACATTCGAGTGGGGTGTGGGTCAGTTTTCTGCAGCCTGCAATCAGTTTCCTAGCTTCCCGGCCACCTCAAGTTGCCAGGCTGCAGTTGTTAGAGTTGATATAGTAACCGATATTAATAACGCAGACGATGCATTTACGGCATTCCTATACCCAGATAACTTAGCTCATCCAGGGACTATAAGCTTGGCGAGTAGTGCGGGTGCAGCAAATCAAGGTCAAATTGTGCCCGTAAACTGTACGGTTGCTGCTGGATGCAAGATCGAAATCGATGGACTAAGCACAACGATTGCATATGTTAGGGTGCGAGGAATCTACCATGATTTTAATTTGTCGGTTAGTGCCAAGAGTCCAGCTAACTCTCCGATCTTGTTCAAAAATGCTCAAGCGGTAATAGACGTGACCGCTAGGGCTAGCGATGTAATACGTCGCATTAAGGTCCGAAGACCACTGAGTGGGTACGCAGACGGTGGCTCTTCAAGAGCTGCTCCTCGTGCAGCCCTCGAGACATCCCAGCAGATATGCAAAATATATAACGTGGTCCCTGGAGCTTCAAACAGTGTCGCATCCAGTTGTGGAGATTTTTAAATCCCCAAAAGGGCTATTGGGATTTGTGAAATTTTTCGTGAACAGATTTGAGATGTGGGTCGGTGACGTGTGTATAAATTTGCGTGGTGGCAATGTTGCTGTGGCCAAGCATCGCTTGCACGCTGCGCAAATCAGCTCCGTTCATAAGTAGGTCTGTGGCAAACGAGTGTCGTAGTGTGTGTGGGCTAACATGTTTGGTTATGCCAGCAAGTAAACCGTAGCGCTTTACCATGCGCTGGATACTGCGGGCCGTGAGGCGATGAAAGTTTCCGCTGGTATCTACTTTTTTACTGCCAGAGTATCTAATGAACAACGGCTTGGCCGTATCTTGTCTTTTTTCTAAGTACACCTCAATCCATCGGGCAGCAGACTCGCTAATAAATATTGGCCGATCCTTTTGGCCCTTTCCGCGAACCATGAACTCACGGCGTTTGAGATTTACGTGGTCTCTATCCAGTCCAACAAGCTCCGAAACACGCAAGCCTGAACTAAATAGTAGTTCAAGAATGGCGCGATCTCTGACCCCTGATAATTTACTTAAATCTGCCTGACTAAGAAGTCTTTCTACTTCTTCTGGGGTTAGAAAGGTTACTTGCTTGCGCACAACCCGTGCAAGCTCAATTTTATCAGGCTGCATGACGGTGATGTCTCGTTTTGCGCAATATTTCAAAAAGCCGCGCAGAGCAATGAGATGGTAATTTTGAGTAGACTTTTTAAGTTCATCGCTTGTGTTGGTGCCGAGTCTATTGAGCCACAATCTCCATTTGCGTATAAGTTCTTGGTTGATATCTGACACTGAAATATCTCCAGCAAAATCGATAAGACGATTCAAATAGTGGTCATAATTTTCAATTGTTTTATTTGAGCGGTTTTGCTCAATTTCCATATGTTCGAGATAGTCAGTTTTTAGTTTTGCAAACGATGATGGGTTGCTCATGCTTATATTGTACGACACACTAGCAAATAGCGTGCGCTATCTGTTAGAATGTCGTTAACGTAAACAAGGAAAATTCATGGAAAAAACATTGATTGTATTAAAGCCTGACGCAGTACAGCGTTCAGTTATTGGCGAAATCCTAAGTCGCTTCGAACGAGCAGGGCTAAAAATTGTTGCCATGAAAATGCTAGAGCCAAATAAAGATCACTATTTTGAGCACTACGAAACTATAGGTCAAGTTATATCTCGCCGCGGGCAACAAGTATTCGATGACAACCTTGAGTTCATGCAAGCCGGACCAGTAATTGCGATTATTTTAGAGGGTGTCGAAGCCGTATCTTTGGTGCGTAAGATGGTCGGCGACACTGAACCAAAATCATCAATTCCTGGCACGATTCGTGGTGACTATGCCCACATGAGCTATGCTCATGCAAATGAAAACAGCGTTGGCATTCCAAACCTCATTCACGCATCTGGTGACCCTGATGAAGCTAAGCTAGAGATTTCACTGTGGTTTAGCATCGATGAAATTCATAGCTACGACACGCTACATGATCGCTATATGAACGCCGGTGCAATGAAAAAAGTTAAGTCCTCCAAGAAATAATTATTTTTGTGGCTGCAGAAATGCAGCCACATTTGCCTCGGTAGCGAAAGTGGCGCAACCTCGTTGCAAAATAAAGAATGAGCAGCTCTATCATTGAGCTATAAAAGTAAGTAAACTTAAAGTGTTCACAATCATGCCTCGGTAGCTCAATGGATAGAGCAGCTCCGTCCTAAGGAGAAGGTTGTAGGTTCGACTCTTACCCGGGGCACCAAAAGCTGATAGTACAGACGTATTGTCGGCTTTTGTTCTTTCATGAGTCGAACCGAAAGGCGAAAACAGCCTGTGGCTGTTTGAGTTTTCCTTGCTTGGCCGAACGAGATGCTTTAGCATTCGAGTGAGCATCTTTAGTCGACTCTTACCCGGGGCACCAAAAGCTGATAGTACAGACGTATTGTCGGCTTTTGTTCTTTCATGAGTCGAACCGAAAGGCGAAAACAGCCTGTGGCTGTTTGAGTTTTCCTTGCTTCGCTAATCAGATGCTCCAGGCGAGAGTACTCAGCGAATAATGGTATAGTGTATGTATGGAAATAATTCTGAATAATCTTTACAAAGGTCGACTTTCGCGCAGTCAATTCGTTCTTGCTATCGTATATCAAATATTTTTACTGACAATCGTGTGCTTGATTCTTGCACTGCCAGTTATTTTAGCTATTGAAGCGACCACATTGCTTGGCGCTGGAGATGCAGTGAGCCAATTCGTCATTGCAGCCGTTGCAATAATTATTTTCTTGCCACTTCAGGCGTTTGTAATAGCCCACCAGTTTGGGCTTATTGCTAGAAGACTTCATGACCTCGATAAGTCTGGCTATTACTCATTGGTGTTATTTGTTCCATTTTTAAATTTTGCCCTAATAATTCTTTTGTTGCTCATCCCCGGTACCGACAGTGCCAATACTTACGGACAGTCTTTAGATACTAGACGGTTTTGGGAAGTGCTGGGCTTACGAAGACGCGCCTAGATAATCGAAACTATTTTTTGCTAGACTAGTTCCCGAAAACCCTTTACGCTTAAGACATGGCTCAGCAAAAAAAAGAAACAGAGAAGTACTTTGACGATCAGTTTGATGACGAGGAAGTACTGTATGTGTTCAAGAAGCATCCAGTCGTCATGCGAAAAGGGCTGATTTTGTTCATGTTGATGCTGTTGCTTGGCACAGTTCCTGGGCTGGTAAAGCCAGAGTACAGCTATTTCTTTGGAGGTCTGGCCGCAGGATTAGTCTTAGCGATTATCGCCATAATGCCAGCCTGGATAACCTGGAACTTTAGCGTGTTTATTATGACCGACCAGCGCTTTATTCAAGTGTCTCAAAAGGGTTTGTTTCACAAGAGCGTCGTAGATATCGACCTGAAGCAGATTCAAATGGTTAATTACGAAGTTGCGGGCATGCAGGAATCTTTGCTGGGATTTGGTACAATAATGATGCAGACATTAGTTGGTGATCTGGTTATTCATGACATTCATCATCCTGCGAAGACACAGAAGAAGATTATTACAATTTTGCGCGAAAAGGGTGCAATCGGTGTGGATTTCAGTCAATCACAAGAAACAGAGGAATAGTCTTAAGATATGAAAAAGAAGCTAGATAAACTTAAACATGCTGCCAAGCAAGCAACTTTCAAAAAAAGTGAACCAGTAGACGGCAAAGTTCCGCGGATTACTAACAAAACAGTAGCCGAACATCGAGAAGAGGTGATCGGCGGTGCGCGCAAGTACATTTTGCCGCTGCAGGAATCCAAACATAAAATTGTGCTGTTTTCATCTGGCTTGTTCGTCGCGACTGTTCTTGGGTTTTTCGCCTACTGCACATTGGCTTTGTACCGCGTGCAGACAAGTGATACGTTTTTGTACCGAGTTACACAGGTGATTCCGTTTCCGATTGCACGCTCAGGCAGCCAGTTCATTGCCTACGAAAACTATCTGTTCGAACTCCGCCACTACAAACATTTCTACGAAAACCAGCAAGAGCTAGATTTTGATTCAGAGGCTGGTCAGCTGCAGCTGTCGCAGTTCAAGCGTCGGGCACTTGATAAGGTTGTGAATGATGCATACATCAAGCAGTTGGCTTCAGATAATGACATCTCTATTACCGATCAAGAGGTAGAAGACGAGATTCGAATTGTGCGCGAGCAAAATAGGCTAGGTAACAGTGAGGAAGTACTAGAAGAGACGCTCAAAAAGTTTTGGGGTTGGTCTGTAGATGATTTCAAGCGAAGCCTCCGCCAGCAGTTGCTTGCAGAAAAAGTGATTGCGACAATGGACACCGAGGCTAAGTCTCGTGCCGAAGCAGCTCTTGCAGAGATTAATAGTGGTGCAGATTTTGGTGAAGTAGCAGCCAAATATTCGGATGATGCCGCAACCAAAGGAAACGGTGGGTTAATAGGTGATGCTATTCAAAAAACCAACCGTGATTTACCATCAGAGACGACACTGAAATTGTTTGGACTTTCTGCCGGCGAAGTATCAGACATATATTCTATAGGTTACGGGCTTGAGATTGTGAAGGCCATTGAAGTCAGCGCTGATACCGTTAAGGCTGCGCACATTTTGATTAACTTCAAGAGCATGGAAACGTTTGTTAACGATGCAAAGGCCAGTCAGCCGGCACGCGTCTACATTTCGCTCCCCGAACTCGAAGACACCCAAACCCCGAGCTAGAATAAGCCAAACAAGACTCTAGGCAAGTCTTATAAATTAAAAAAACCACCATGGTGGGTGATTTTCTTAGTTTGGCGGGCCGTTACTTTAGCGGTATGGAACTATTTTGTAGAAATGCAGGAAACTAAGAGTCAATTTAGTTTTTCTGAATTAGCTGTCCAATGATAGCAGCCGTTCGTTCAGGCTGTAACCAAAAAGTATCGTGTCGGGCAGTTCGGTCAGCAACACTACTGTATGAGTCCACAGAGTCTGCAATTCCCGCATATCCCATATCAACTTTGTCGGTATCAAACATCTCGTCGCTATGAGCCTTAACGATATTTACAGGGATTCCAAGTCCTTTAACCTTAGCTATATCATCTGCTATATCGTAACTACCTGCTGCCGTTGCTTCTTGTACTGCCAGTACAGGTTGTTTTGCGAGAACGCCACTACCAGCAACTTGTGAACGGGCAACACGGGTTGAATAGCGAATAGCTGATTCTGTATCAGCAGATGCTGCGTAGCCAGCCTTAGGTTGTCTTTGAGGGTCTTGGCTTCTTAATGCTCCTACTTGGTTCTTGGTGACTTTCTTACCAACACGTCCCAGCAATTCGGGGAAACTTTGCTCGCCAACCATACCTACGGGTTGCATAAGTGTCAGGCTTGCGAACCGTTCAGGTGCTTCCTGTGCAGCCCTTAATACAGCAGCAGAACCTAGAGAATGTGCTACAGCGTGAACTTTTTCACCTTGAGGGGCGGTGGTTTCTAGCAAGCTAAGTACTACGTTGCCTTGACGCTGGATAGGGTCATCAACTTTATTAGTTTCTTTGCCAGCACGGCGTGGTTGACTGAATGTAGAAGCGTCATAGCCTTTTGTAGCTAAGGCATCTACTAATTTTCTACTATGAGCAAGAGACTCGCTGTATCCAGGCACGACTAATACCCGTTCTGCATCAGGTGAGTGGCTTTCGGCGGAGTGTACTTTTGCTTTTCCGTAAGGTGTAGCAGTACGTTGTTTCATTATAAGTACATCATAACATATCTAGGTACAATAGTCAAGATATTCAGTAAAAATAGTATAATAAGATTAGATATGAATAACAAAAAATACAAAAACCTAAAATCCTGGAAGCCTGGTCAATCTGGTAACCCTACTGGACATAAAAATGGAACAGTTTATTGCCCGACCGGATTGGGAATTGTAATAAATCCTTTATAAACAAAGAGGTAGTTCGACAGAATTTTTTCAATTGGCCCGGGTCGCTTTGCAGCTATCCGGTCCAGAACTCCTCAAGAAGCGTCAAATTAAAAAACCATCCTGGCGATGGTTCCTTGATTTGGCGGGCCCGACCGGATTTGAACCGGCGATCTCCTCCGTGACAGGGAGGCATGTTAGGCCACTACACCACGGGCCCGCGTTTTCGCATGATTAAATACGACAGACCAAAGCATACCACCAACAGAGGTTAAAATCAAACAAATCTTCATCGTATTTGATATACTATTTGAAAGTTATAGATCATAAATCATGGGTTTGTGACTAGGATTTGCCACCTTAGCTCAGTTGGTAGAGCATCGCATTCGTAACGCGAAGGTCAGCAGTTCGACCCTGCTAGGTGGCTCCATGACAATAAGACTTTGAACAATAACGCGTAAGGCACTACACTAGAAGATAATGGCAACTCCAAAGAAATATTTTCACGATCGAACAATTCTCATACTGCTGAGTGTTAACGCGTTTTTAGCACTTGCAAACAGTCTCTATATATTACTGTCTATCAACTTCTCCAGCGGTGCGACTTATGTTACGAGGTTTCGTCCACGATTGGGCATCGATAGATATTCACAAGGCTCAGCCACTGGTATTTTGAGTTTTGCGATTTTTACACTACTCGTGTTTGGATTCCATGCATATTTAAGCAAAAAGGCTTATCCAATCAAGCGTCACTTTGCGATTGTTATTCTGGCGTTTGCTACGCTTCTGTTGGTGCTATCGACAATTATTAGTCATGAACTACTCGGGATTTCTTAAAAAAGTTTTATGAAGCAAATAGAAATACCGTATGAAAAAGATCGCAGTCGACGCTATCGACTGTTCGAAATTCTGCCTGGAGCGTTGAGTTGGCTTATTCTGACCGCGCCCCTAGGATTGAGTTTTATTAATCGTACGCTCGGAGTATTTTTCATTATTACGTACTTATTGGTGTGGTTTATTAAATCGATTGGGCTGAATGTTCGGTCGATTCAGGGCTATCGCTCACTTGAACGACACAAGAAGTTGGCATGGGGAATCATGCTTGCTGACCTCAAGCGTGGCGAGCCAACGACCGACATTACTGCATCTATTCCAAAGTGGCATGCCGACAATGTCGCCAGACTCAATGCACACGAAAATCCAATTCCGGTGGACGACCTATATCACGCGATTGTGATTGCGTCATATAACGAGTCAATTGAAATTCTTGAACCTACAGTACAAGCAGTCATGGACTCCGATTTTGACATGAAGCAGGTGATTTTGGTGATGGCCTACGAGGAGCGAAATGGCGCACAGTCTGAGCCAGCGGTCCAGGAAATTGTCAAAAAGTACGGAAAATTGTTCAAGCACGCCATTGCCTCTAAACACCCAGTTACCCCTGGAGAGGTAAAAGGAAAAGGTGGCAACATTACTTACGCAGGTCGAGAGCTGGAGAAGTATGTTCTGCAACAGGATATCGACCCACTACATGTGATTGTCACGACGCTCGATGCCGACAATCGCCCACACAAACACTATTTGAACGCACTTAGTTATGTGTACGCCATGACAGACTCACCACGCCACGTATCGTTCCAGCCAATTCCAATGTTCACCAACAACATTTGGGATGTGCCGGCCCCCATGCGCGTGATTGCCACCGGTAACTCGTTTTGGAATATTATTCTTGCGCTGCGTCCACACATGCTGCGCAACTTTTCGTCTCATGCCCAGAGCTTGGCCACGTTAATTGACACAGATTATTGGAGTGTTCGTACTATCGTAGAAGATGGACATCAGTTCTGGCGTACCTATTTCCGCTATGACGGCAACCACGTTGTGTATCCGTTGTACCTGCCGATTTACCAGGATGCGGTGCTTGCACCAACGTTGCCAAAGACTATCAAGATGCAGTTTGTGCAGATTCGTCGCTGGGCATATGGTGCATCGGATATTGCCTATGTCGCCGACAAGGGATTTTTCAGCAAGAACAAGGTGCCACGCTGGGATCTGTGGGCTAAGTTTTTGCGTCTGCTGGATGGGCACGTTAACTGGGCATCTGCACCGCTAATGTTGGCGCTTGCTGCGTTTGTTCCGTCGCTGCTCGATCAAGAGAACTTTGCCGCAATTCAGCTGCCACTCATTGCTAGTCGCATCCAGACCATTGCCTTGACGGGAATATTCATTACATTGTTTTTGAGCCTCAAGACATTGCCGCCACGACCAGAACGCTACCGAAGGCATCGTACGGTATTCATGGTACTGCAATGGGTATTGTTGCCACTGACAACGATCGCGTTTAACTCTATGGCCGCACTGGTTGCTCAGACGCGTCTGATGTTTGCACGCTATTTTGATGAATTTGACGTCACCACCAAAACCGTTATCACCGACGACAACAAAAAAATCACCTAGTTTGCTTAATGTAATGGGTGGAAGGCTTGGTATTGCACGCTAGCTGCAGTATCGAATTTCTCGAGTGTTTGGATGCAAATTGTTCTAATCGTTGCCGTAGTTAAGGTGGCGGAAGTGGTTTGGGACGCAACCCTACGTAAAATCGTGTCCGTGAGCGCTGTAGCGTCGCTTGTGGCTGTTTTTCTATGCTTTAGGCTGTCATAAATGCTTATGAACAATTTATCGCGATTGAAGGGTTGAGAAGCGTTAGAGTAGTCAGTTAATACTACAATGCTACCAGAGAGATCAAGTGCTTCAGAGCTGGTAAATATCGTGCTGCAGTCTTTGCATTGCCGCCGTCGCCAAACGCTGTTTGTGCGCTTTTGTGGACGTGAATTAGTGACGGCGGTGTCTCCACCGCAGAAAAGACAGTTCATTCGACCCCCAAATTCGTACTTATGCTTAAAACCATGTCAACATATTGACATATCCCTGATAAAAACGCTAGTGGAAAACTTGTGGGGAAGTGTGGTTAACTCGACGGAACAGCGCCAGAGGCAATGAAAAAGCCCCTAGAGCTGGTAAATCAAGCTTTAGGGGCTTCACGCAGATTGACGATTATTTACTAATACGTGTCCGCGTGCGTCGTATTCGACTTGTTGCTTTCACCGAGGTAAGCTCTTCGTAGAACAGCTTAAACTCCTCAAGTGAAGTCTTGTTGGTACTCAAACTATGAGTGCCTCCCGTTTAACTCCACGAATATACACGCTTGCAGGAACACTGTCAATAGTGTGTAATATGCTTATGCTAACAGATATGGTAAGCTGTGTTGATGAAACAGATGTTTACTCTACTTAAGGAAGTTAATGGCGTTCGAAGTGGCACCCTGAAAACCCGGGCAGGTGAGGTGCATACACCGGTATTCATGCCAGTTGGGACGCGCGGGGCGGTAAAGGGTCTACATCCGGACGTGGTTCGGGCTGCAGGCTCGCAAATCATTCTTGGAAACACTTATCATTTACATCTTCAGCCTGGAGAAAAGGCCGTAAAAGCTCTTGGCGGATTGCATGAATTTACGCGCTGGAAGGGTCCAATTCTGACCGATTCTGGGGGCTTTCAGGTGTTTTCATTGGCGCACATGAACAAAATCACCGAGGAAGGTGTAACTTTCAAAGATCCACGAACTGGTGATTTAATTACGCTCACCCCAGAGAAGTCCATGCAGATTCAGATTGACCTGGGTAGTGATATTATTATGGCTTTTGATGATGTGGTTAGTCTTGATCAAGTTGGCCGCGCGCGTACAGTGGAGGCTCTTGAGCGAACACATCGCTGGCTAGACCGCTGTATTGCTGAGTTCAAGCGGTTGACGGCAGATATGACGGATGAAACCAGGCCACTTTTGTTTGGTATTGCACAAGGAGGACTAGACAAAGATTTGCGGCAAAAAAGCCTTGAGCTTGTGCAGTCGCGCGATGTTGATGGTGTTGCAATTGGTGGATTGTCAGTTGGCGAAACGCGTGAGGAGATGCATGACATGCTAGAGTTTTTGGCGCCATTATATAACGCAACCAAAGTGCACTATTTGATGGGTGTTGGCGATCCAGTCGATGTGCGGTTTGCAATCGAGCATGGAATTGACATGATGGATTGCGTATTGCCAACACGAAATGCACGACATAGTGCGGTCTGGCTTGCTGGAGACAAGCGGTTAAATCTTTCTATCGCAACATTGGCCGAGGATACTGGCCCAATTGACGAAGGTTGTGATTGTGCGACGTGTAACGATGGCTTTACGCGCGGCTTCTTGCGTCATCAGTTCAAGATTGGTGAAAGTCTGGCCGGATCTCTAGCCAGCATCCATAACATCCGATACCTAAACCGCATAACCGAAGAATATCGCAACTCTTGAGCTAACAGAGGAAATAAGATATAGTTTTATCTGTTGAATATGGGCTCGTAGCTCAGTTGGGACAGCTCGCCGTAGAAGTAATAGTCTGCGCTAGGCGGTCACCACTGTGGTACGAGACCCACCGCAAGGGCTCGTAGCTCAGTTGGCTAGAGCGCCTCATTGACGTTGAGGAGGTCGGGGATTCGAGTTCCTCCGAGCCCACCAAAGCAAAAACTCACCCAAGCGGTGAGTTTTTGCTTTGCATGATCAGTTGTGAGTCGAATCACCGACCCCAAGGAGGTTGGGTGAGAACTGCCAGCGGCAGTTTGCAAGGAAATCTTCACTTGAAAGCTTGCTTTCATAGCAGAAGTTTCGGGCCTGCGGAACGTAGGTCAAGTTCCTCCGAGCCCACCAGTATAAACCCATCCAGAGCGGTGGATTTTTTGTTAGCCCAGAAACTATCCCCAGGCGCTGGTGTAATCATAACAATAATAAAGTGCTAGCATGATAGTACTAGTATGCTAAGATAGTTGTACGTTGATCGGCAATGAGCGGCCAATCAACGAAGTGAGACGGGTTTTTGGGAGAGGTTTTCTCCAGGATGGGCAGGGTTCAAATGAATTGCGAGATCATTTGAACCCTCTTTTTATTTCTGTTAACTTCGGTTATGATGGTCGCTGTATGTCAAAAAATCAGCAAAATCACAACTTTCCTTATCTGTTTCTTGGACTTATTACTGGCTTGCTGCCGGTTTGGATGATTTTGCTAGGGTTAGATGCTATCGGTAAGTTGAGTCACCAAACAGGGATAAGTCTAGCCTTGGTGACTGTAGCGGTGGTTATAGCTGGAGTAATAAGGTTGGCGTTTGGAGAAAGGAGTAAATTATCGTAGCACCTCTGTTATAGAAGTGGTATAATTGAAAATAAGCAATGAAGTAGCTACCAACTACTGAGCTTCGTAGGCGTGACGACAGAGGTACGATAACCAATGAGTCGTAAGTGAATGCAGCCGGTGGAACCGTCGTAGAACAGTCTTCGACCCAGGTGCACATAAGTAAAGCTACTTATGTGTTTTTTATTTTAAAGAGGAGAAGCGAAATGGCTCAAAATCAAGATAACTTACACGCAATGAGACACTCTTTGGCTCATATTATGGCAACGGCCGTTACTCGGCTTTGGCCAGGAGTGAAACTGGGCGTTGGTCCAGTGGTAGAGCACGGTTTTTATTACGATATTGACGCTGGTGATGTGACCATTTCTGAAGACGATTTTGAGAAGATTGAAGCCGAAATGCAGAATATCATCAAAGAAGGGAAGCAGTTTGTGCGTTCTACCAAGCCGATAGATGAGGCCATTGCATGGGCGCAAGAATCTGGTCAGCCATATAAAGAGGAGTTGCTCAACGATCTGAAGCGCGCTGGTACAACGGTTGCTAAAGATCTGGATGCCGATGAGCTGGGCACTATAACTGATGGCGATAGCGCGCTTGACGAAGTTTCGTTCTATACCAACGGTGATTTTGCTGATCTATGTCGTGGTCCGCACGTAGAATCCACCAATAAAGTTGGAGCATTTAAGTTGATGCGCATAGCTGGAGCTTACTGGCGAGGCAATGAAAAAAACGCGCAGATGCAGCGATTGTATGGTGTGGCGTTTGATTCACCGAAGGAGCTCAGAAAACATCTTGAGATGCTTGAAGAAGCTAAAAAGCGCGACCACCGCAAGCTTGGCCAAGAGCTGGATTTATTCTTGTTCTCTGACCTCGTGGGATCAGGTTTGCCGATGTTTACACCAAGAGGAACAGTGCTCAGAGAAGAGCTATCAAGATATTCAAATGAGCTCAGAGAGCGGTCGGGTTTTGAAAAGGTGTGGACGCCAAACATTACAAAAAAAGAACTATATGAAGCCAGTGGACATTGGTCTAAGTTTGGTGATGAGTTATTTTTGGTTAAAAGCCAGGAATCATCTGATGATTTTGTCCTAAAACCAATGAACTGTCCGCATCACACCAGAATTTTTGCCTTCCAGCCCAAGAGCTACCGCGATCTCCCCGTTAGGTATCTGGAAACAACTACAGATTACAGAGATGAAAAGTCGGGCGAGCTTGGTGGGCTGAATCGTGTGCGCGCCTTAACGCAGGATGATAGTCATGTGTTTTGTAGAGAAGACCAGATAGAACAGGAGATGGATGGGTTGCTTGCCGCTGCCGGCGATTTGTACAAAACCGTCGATATGAATTTGAAAGTACGGCTTAGTTATCGCGATGCATCGGATGGCTATTTAGGTGATGAAAGTCTGTGGAATAAAGCGCAGTCGCAGCTTAAGGCTGCTGTGCTCAAGAACGGATTAGATTACTTTGAAGAAGAGGGTGAAGCGGCGTTTTACGGGCCAAAAATTGACTTCATGGCAACCGATGCGATCGGACGCGAGCATCAGGTCGCCACTGTTCAATTGGACTTCGTGCAGCCCGAGAGATTTGAGCTTGAGTATGTAGGTGAAGATGGCTCGGTTCAGCGCCCAATCATGATTCACTGTGCGCTACTTGGTTCTATTGAGCGGTTCCTGTCTGTCTATATCGAACATACCGCTGGGAAGTTTCCGGTGTGGGTTGCGCCAGAGCAGGTTCGAATAATTACCGTCAATCAAGAGGATGAAACAGTTGCATTTGCCGATAGCGTTGCCGCTCAGGCCAAGGAACTGGGGCTTCGAGTGACTATCGATAACGCCAATGAATCTGTCGGCAAGAAAATCCGTAATGCAGAGGTCATGAAGGTGCCGTATACCTTAGTTCTAGGTGAAAAAGAGATTGAGTCTGGCGAGGTGACACCGCGCGTACGCAAAGATATTGAGGTGCAGCCAAGCCATGCACACCAGAAAGTTGAGGATTTTTTGCGGTCAGTTTCCAATGAAGCAAAATCCCGCACTACAAAAAGCTCGTTATGATTGAACGTTTTGATGCAGCGGTCTGATTTTGCGGCACGAGTTGAATCATTGGTGTCATCTATACCGCATGGGCGGGTCATGACTTACGGTCAGCTGGCAGCACTATGTGGAAATCCACAAGCAGCGCGGGTTGTAGGCGGTATTGCTCACTTCGGTGATTCAAACTTGCCGTGGCATCGTGTGGTGAATAAGCGGGGTGGCATGGCAAGCGGCTATCCAGGTGGAAAATCCGCACACGCCAAGCACCTGCAGAGTGAAGGTGTGAGTATCAGCAGTGATTATGAAATTAAAGAAATGGAGACAGCCCTATGGCAACCAAAAAACAACCTCTAATAGTCATTGTTGGTCCCACTGCCAGTGGTAAGTCTGGACTGGCGATGGAAGTGGCGCAACAAGTTGGTGGTGAGATAATTTGTGCAGATTCGCGCACAATTTATAAAGGCATGGACATCGGCACAGCTAAGCCTACCGCTCGCTATAGGCGTGATGTGCCGCATCATTTGCTTGATGTTGTGACACCCGATGAGACTTTCAACGTTTCCGACTTTAAAGAGCAGGCGACAGCGGCCATTAAAGATATTTCTGCACGCGGCAAAGTCCCAATTATGGTTGGTGGCAGTGGCCTGTATATTGATGCAGTGATTTTTGACTATGAGTTTACCGCACCACCAGATGAGGCTTTGCGAGCTAGCTTGCGGAATATGACAGTTGAAGAGCTGCAGGCACGCATTAAAGCCGAGGACTTGCCAATGCCAGAAAACAAACAGAATCCACGGCATTTGATGCGGGTTATTGAAAATAAAGGCGCAAAGCCAAAATCTAACCCACTAAGAAAAGATACGCTCATTTTAGGTATTCATGTCGATAGAACCACGCTCAAAAAACGTATAAAAAATAGAGTCTACCAGATGGTCGGACTTGGCCTTCCAGATGAGGCCCGGAAGCTGTATAAAAAATTTCCAGACTCTAAAGTACTGCGCGACCCAGGCTACCTTGCGTTTGCTCAGCTTGACGCTGGAGAAATAACGCTTGAACAGGCCGAGGATATTTTTGCCCGTAAAGATGCTCAACTCGCGAAGAGACAGCTGACATGGTTCAAGCGAAACAAAAGTATTCAATGGGTGAGCGAACAGAGTGAGGCGACTGACAGAATAGAAGAATTTCTGAATAATTACAGATAGTCTCTGGGATGTAATCTGCTACAATGGGAATATGATTGAGCAATTATTTGGATCAAAGACCCGCGTAAAGTTACTGCAGTTGTTCTATACGAACCCGAACCGAGCATTCTACGTTCGAGAAATTACTCGGAAGATCGACGAGCAGATTAACTCAGTTCGACGAGAACTCGCAAACTTACTCAGCGTTGGTATTATCTCGTCCGAGAACAATAACAACCGACTCTACTACGAAGTTAATCAAGATTACGAGTACCATAATCCACTCACAGAAATTTTTGGTAACGGGGTTACTGCTACAAAATCAGGAGTGGCCAAGACTCCGGTAGCCGACGACATACAAGAGCTAGGCAATGTTCAATTGGCATTTTATACTGGCCAGTTTACGCGTGACGAAAGCGCTGGAGTTGATTTTGTCATCATCGGTGACGTAAATCAGACTCAAGTCGATAAATACATCGAAGCACTTGAGAAAAAAGAAGGCAAAGATATCCGCTATGTCGTCATGACTATGAAAGACTTCGAATATCGACATCAAGTTAATGATCGATTTGTTGGTTTGATTGATGCGGCAAAAAAGCAGGTGGTCATCGACAAGGAGTTTATTTATACTGATAAACCAAAGCCCGTAGCAAAACCTGCGGCAACAGAAGAAAAATCAAAGCCAAAAACGGCTAAATCAAAGGAGTAGAGCGTGGAAATTCAATTTTATGGTGCTAACTGTATTCGGATTGCATATAAGAAAGCCGTTGTGGTTATCGACGATAACCTGGAATCTCTAGGCGCTTCGGCCGTCACTAAGGATGGTGACATTTTCGTGCGAACACACGGTGACTTTAAGCCAAAGAAAGCCCCAAAAATTATTATTGATCGTCCTGGCGAATACGAAGTGTCAGACATTTCAATCAAGGCTATTGAGGCTCGAGCCCATATGGATGAGCCGAAGAAAAAATCCGCGACTATTTTCAAGTTTGATATTGCTGACATACGCGTTGTGGTGGCTGGACACATATTTGCCGACCTGGCAGAGAGCCAGCTAGAAACAATTGGTACTGTTGATGTACTTATCGTGCCAGTCGGCAATCACGGCTACACACTTGACGCCATTGGAGCGAGTAAAGTAATCAAGGCCTTCGAGCCTAAGATTGTTATTCCGACGCACTACGAGGATAAGGACTTGTCGTACGAGGTTCCACAATCGGCCCTAGCTGATGCAATCAAGGATTTACCGTTCGAGATGAAAGAAGCAGTGCCAAAGCTCAAGCTAAAGTCTTCTTCTGATTTTCCTGAGATTCCAGAAATAGTTATCTTAGAGCGACAATAACAGATCAATTAATCTAAAAGAGCTCGACTTTCTATCGAGCTCTTTTAGTATTTTGACGAGTTGTATTTCTACAAAAGACCCTTTTTCTTGAGAGTGCGGATGGCTTGGGTACTGATTTTCATCTTTACTTTTTTGCCGTCAACTACAACAGTCTTAGTCTGAAGATTTGGCTTCCAGACCTTCTTGGTGTGGCGCTGAGAGAAGCTGACATTGCTACCGTATTGCTTGCCTTTTCCGGTGAGTTCACATTTCTGCATGATTATTCCTATTTCACTTCTAAAGTTAATGAGATTCAGAGGTAGATTGTACCTGTTAAGACCGTAAAAGTCAAACATTGCCAACCTGTTATACTGGTTGATATGTTGGATAGCCAAATTATTTTGTTGCTAGTGGTGATTGGCAGTGTGCTGATTTCTATGACGCTACATGAAGCGATGCACGCCTATATGAGTTATTGGCTGGGTGATGATACTGCGAAATTACAGGGTAGACTCACGCTGAATCCAGTCAAGCACATCGATCCTATTTTGACACTAGCACTGCCGGCACTCCTTGCGCTCACTGGTGGCCCGATCTTCGGTGCTGCAAAGCCAGTGCCATTCAATCCAAATAGAGTGAAATACGATGAGTATGGTGCGGCAATGGTTGGCTTGGCAGGTCCTTTAACCAACTTTTTGCTAGCTGCGACCGCAGCAGGAGCCTTACGGTTATTTATAGGTGATATGACGCAGGTAATTGTCGATGTGTTCGTGATATTTATCCAGGTAAATATTGGGTTCTTTGTCTTTAATATGATACCTTTTCCTCCACTTGACGGCTCACGTTTATTTTACGCAGTCGCACCTGAGCCAATTCAGAACATGATGCGCACTATTGAGTCTTTTGGTTTGGCTGGATTGTTTATTTTGATGTTTATTGCTCTGCCAGCACTTTCGCCAATTCTGTCTTCAATCATGGAAAGTGTCACGCAATTCTTGCTAGTTGGCGTATAATATAAATAGCTTGGTGCGTGTTACCGGGCCGGCCAAAATGATAATCTGATTACTTATCATTCGGGAATTCAATATTCGTGTGAAGGCGTGCTTTCACCGTGCGAATACCCACCTGGGATTACCAACCAGGTTGTCATGGTCGGTCTAGTAGAGTGCAGCAAACGCAAAAATTAAATGATGAGCATTGAGTCGCCGTAACTCAAGAAGGCATAGTTTTCTTTAATTGCTTCGTTGTAAGCGGTCAGTAAATTGTCCCAACCGGCAAAGGCTGCCGCCATCATGAGTACTGTAGATTTGGGTGCATGAAAGTTTGTCAGTAGGGCATCTACAGTTTTAAAATCATAGCCAGGATAGATGAATATATCGGCTTCACCGGAGCTGTCTTCATTGGCATGTTCAGCTATATTCACAGCAGCATATTCAAGAGTTCTTGTTACGGTTGTGCCGATGGCGAGCACTTTGTTCTTTGATAATTTACATCTGTTAATGGCGGACTTTGTAGACTTTGGCACAACAAAGTATTCGCTGTGCATTTTATGATTTTCGAGTGTATCTACACGGATTGGCAGAAATGTTCCAAGGCCAACATGCAGGGTTAATTCGCTTGTGAGTACGCCTTTTTGATCAAGGAGTGATTCGAGCTGGTGCGTGAAATTGAGCGATGCTGTTGGGGCTGCAACTGAGCCTGCATGTGCCGCAAATACTGTCTGGTAGCGCTCGCTGTCGTTAGCAGTGGCTTCGCGGTGCATGTAGGGTGGTAGTGGCACCTTGCCTTGCTCATCGGCGATACTCAGGAGTGGTTTTTGGGCTGCAATGATCGCTTCGCCGCCACCCAAAACTTCCTCAACATGCACCCGGTCCTCGCCAATCATCAACGTGTCGCCGGCTCGAATTTTGCCGCGATAAAGTACTTTGCGTTTATGTGGGTTATTGACCGCATGGCTTTCGAGCAACAATAGCTCACGGTCATCGCCAGACTCAGTTTTTGCTAGCAATCGGGCCTTAATTACCTGAGTGTTGTTGCGCACAATCAGGTCACCTGAGGCAAGGTAACCAGGAAGGTTGGCGTAGTAATCATGGGTGATTTCGCCCGTTTTTCGGTTCAGCACGAGTAACCGGCTGCTGCCTCGAACGGCCGGCGGCTGGGTCGCAATAAGGTTTTCCGGTAGTTCGTAGTCGTAGTCTGCAAGGTTCATCACACTAGTATCTGATATGCTATACGTATGTGGCAAGAAAAAAATCAAAAATTATACAAAAAGTTTACATTCAAGGATTTTAACGAGGCACTTGAGTTTATAAATCAGGTAGGTAAAATCGCCGAGGAGAAGGGACATCACCCCACCATCAGCAATACATTCAACATTGTTGAGCTTTGGCTTTCTACTCACGAAGCCGATGGCAGTATTACAGACAAAGACCATGAGTTGGCGGCGGCTATCGATGAGTATCTAGAGCCGGAAGATACCAAGCGGCTAACTGCTCAGGATCACGGGGGGCACCTCAAGCTGTACAGCGACGGTGGCTCACGGGGCAATCCCGGGCCATCGGCATCGGGTTTTGTGTTGATAGACATGAATGATGAGGTTCTAGTCGAGCGAGGAGAGTATCTTGGCGTCACAACCAACAACCAGGCAGAGTATCAGTCACTTAAGTTTGGCCTTGAAGAGGCTCAAAGAATCGGCGCGCATACCGTTGATGTGTATATGGATAGCATGTTGGTAGTGAATCAGATGAAAGGCATCTTCAAGATAAAGAACCGTGACTTGTGGCCAATTCACCAGTCAATAAAAGAACTACTGAAACATTTCAAGAAGGTTACTTTTCAACATGTGCCACGTGAGCTTAATAAGTTGGCCGATGCTGAAGTAAATAAAATCCTGGATGCCGAAAAAGAAAAACATGCAGTATAATAGTTGTTGTTAGGTTGCTGGTCGATCGCCTGCAATTTATTGCGGGAGGAAAGTCCGGGCAGCATAGGGAACGACAGTTGCTAACGGCAACCAGAGGAAACTCTAGGGAAAGTGCCACAGAAACGAAACTACTACTTCGGTAGTAAAGGTGAAACGAGTGAGGTAAGAGCTCACAGCCCTTCACGGTGACGTGCGGGGGAGGTAAACCCTGTCGGCTGCAAGGAGGTGTTATCGAATATGGCGTCCCGTCTCGGTAGCATCACAAGATCCGCTTGATTCTATTGGCAACGATAGAACTAGATAGATGATCGACGCCCCGCTTTATCTTTTTGAAAAAAGAAGGTAGAGCGGGGTACAGAACCCGGCTTATAGGTAGCCTAACAATATGAGAAAACCGAGATAGGTTTTCTCATCGCACTAATGAAGTAAGCTTCATTAGTGCTGCTCTTTCCTGAAATACGAAAAAATAGCCTGGAATAAATCCAGGCTATTTTAATTAGAGCTCATAGAGCGTGCTTACTGAACTATTTTGCAGCTTTTGCGATTGCAGTGAAGGCTGCAGGCTCGTTAACGGCAAGTTCACTTAGAATCTTACGGTCAACTTCGATGTTGGCCTTCTTTAGTCCAGCTATTAGTTTGCTGTAAGTAGTGTCATTTAGACGCGCAGCAGCGTTGATGCGAGTGTTCCATAGCTGACGGAAGGTTCGCTTACGGTTTTTGCGGTCACGTGTTGCATAAACAAGTGATTTGGTGATTGCTTGTTTACCACGTCGAACACTTGAGCGGTTTGCTTTGCTCATGCCCTTCGTTGCTTTACGGATTTTCTGGTGTCGCGCGTGCGTTGTGACGCCTCGTTTTACTCGCATCTTCTATACTCCAAGATTCTTCTTAATACTTTTCGCTTCCTTACCAGTTACCTGGTTCGGGATAGCAAATCCGCGCTTTGCGGCTGCTGATTTTTTACGTAGGAAGTGGTTTCCCATTGCGCTGCCTCGGAGCACCTTGCCACTTTTGGTGACTTTGATGCGATCTTTGGTTCCGCTATGCGTCTTTTGCTTTGGCATTCGTGTTGCTCCTTATTACAAAGTTTAATTGCCGACCTGCCAGTTGAGGTTTCTGATCGACGACGATACCTTCACCGAATTTCTCGATAACTCTATCTGCGAGCGTGAAGCCCAAATCCTTGTGGGCGTTCTCTCGACCGCGATAAAAAATCGAAATCTTGGTTTTGTGTCCGGCGTCCAAAAACTTCTGGACCTTCTTGAGTTTTACGTCAAGATCGTGCTCACTTATCTTCATGCCAATCCGCATTTGCTTCAGGTCAACTGCCTTTGCATTGCGCTTACTCTTTTGGAGTTGCTTGGTCTTCTGATAATTGAACTTGCCCCAGTCAACAATTTTCGCCACTGGCGGGCTGGCATTTGGAGAGATTTCAACCAGATCAAGTCCATACTCTTCTGCGGTTTTAATGGCTTCGGCTTTTGACATGACGCCAAGTTGATCGCCTTCTTCATTGATAACACGTAGCTGTGATGCCCGAATTTGATGGTTCAGGCGAGTATGTTTACTGATTGTTCTTTCTCCTTAGCATTATTGCTGGCTAGAGTGCATAGTAACAGATAAGCAAACAGAGGTCAAACTTTTTGTGTTGCGGCCTAGAGCTGGATTGGCTGCCGTCGATACTGCAGTGCCTCGCTGACGTGTGCATCATTTATTGTGTTTGAATCATCAAGGTCGGCAATGGTTCTGGCTACTTTTAGTAGTCGCATGTAGCTCCTGGGGGAGATATCGAGGCGCTCGGCTGCGGTGGTGAGTAGATTTTTAGCACTTGGCGAGAGCTTTGCGTGTTTCTTTAGTTCTTGATTGCCAAGGTTGGCATTGCACAAAGTGCTCTCTTGGTAGCGTTCCCGCTGTAGCTCACGAGCTGCTTCGACTCGTTTTGCAATTTCATCACTCGTCTCTCCTTGAATTTCGTCATTTAGAAGCTTGTCGTGTTTAACGTGGTCTACCTCTATAAATAAATCAATACGGTCGATGATTGGTCCAGAGAGTTTTCGTTGATATCGAACAATTTGCGCCGGCATGCAGCTGCATTGCTTTGTGCTGCCATAAAATCCACAAGGGCAGGGATTGGCTGTGGCTATCAGGGTAAAATCGGCAGGAAATGTGATCGATCCTTTGGCTCGAGAAACGGTGATAATTCTATCCTCCAGAGGCTGACGCAAAGCCTCAATGGTTGACCGTGAAAATTCAGGGAACTCATCAAAAAATAGTACACCCTTGTGACTAAGACTAATTTCACCAGGCCGTGGTCGCTGTCCACCACCAATGATGGCAATTTCACTAGAACTATGGTGTGGTGAACGAAATGGACGTTCCGAAACTATTTTGGCATAATCGCGATTAGTAAGACTATGTAAGTGTGTAATCTCTAAAATCTCATCCTGGGATAATAATGGCAAAATAGCTGGGAACGCTTTGGCTAACATACTCTTGCCAGTTCCCGGAGGGCCGCTGAGTAAAATATTGTGCGACCCTGCAGCTGCAATCTCTAGACCGCGCTTTGCACGTTCTTGGCCAATTACGTGCGCAAAGTCTACGGCAGATTTTGTGGAAAGTTGTTTGAGCGCCAGATCTTTTGTTTCTATCTGCTTAAGTTGCATGACTCCGGTCAGGTGATCAAAAAGCTCTTTGAGTGATCCGACAGTTCTGAGTGTACAGTTTGGCACCAGCGTGGCTTGACTCAAGTTATCTGCAGGAATAACAAATGATGTAATGCCTTTTTTCTTTGCGTCTAGTAGACTCCCAATAATTCCCCTTACTGGCCGTACGCTTCCGTCGAGCCCCAGCTCGCCAAGTACGATTGTGTCTTTAATCGAAATGTCTGGATTGGTTTGTTCGCTTGCTAGAAGGATAGCCGCTGCTATTGCTAAATCGAGGGCTGGTGTTTCTTTGGGCACGTCTGCTGGAGCCAAATTTATAGTGATACGCTTTTTAGGGAAAGGAATCTTAGATGACATGAACGCACTGCGCACACGTTCCTTTGCTTCATCTACTGCCTTGTTTGCGAAGCCTACAATAATAATATTGGGCAGACCATTCGTCAGCACGCACTCAACATCGATTAGCGTTCCATCGATACCAGCTGCAATACTTGTGACGCGTGCGTTCATGTCTACCCCTTGCTTGGAGTAATTATACCACTGCAATATAAAAGCCCCGCTGTTTTGGCGGGGCTTTCGTTTTAATAAGTTGGTGTTGGCGGAGTGTTTGTTATCTTGTGTTTTTGGTGTAACAACGGCTTGCGAGAAACCGTTGTTACAGATGGCTTTTTGTTTTTGAGCACTTTTTTTATTCAAGTGCTATTAGTATCTTAAAGACCCGAGTGATTGCTGTCAACACGTTTGTGTTTAATTATTCACAAGACCTGTGCATAACTTTATCATTGTTTACCCAGTGATAACATCACAGGAGTTCTGCGCACCATGATGTGCAGATTATTTGTAGTAATTTTATCTCAATCATCCCCAATAAATACAAATAGCATCCCAGACATTGAGCACTTATTAGCCTAAGCCCCGTAAGCGCAGGCAAATTGTGTCGTCACACATAAAGCATGAACGTGTGAGCTTATATACTGACGAAGGTGACATTTATTTATGGCATGTACTTAAGACCGCTAATACTTGTAGTGGACGTATACGTAATCGATAGTAGAGATGCCTAGTGGTTGGTGCCTGGGAGCAATTGTAGAAAATTGTACTCATACTTACAAAATGCGATTAATAGAGATTTTGAAGCTGCATTTCTTGCGTCACAAGGTATTGTTTTTGCTGCCCAGGGCAATTCCTGCACTGCAATAAAGTGAATACGTAGCTAATTAAAAACAATAAAATGGCTTCATGGCGACCTCGCAGAGGCAGTTTAGAGTCTAAATATTGCTGAAAAATGGACTAAGTATTGAAATATTTTTTAAGTAATTTAGTCATGCCGGCGAACGTCTAAGTACATTGCGATGAAGACTAGATCGCGACGATCGCCATAGAAAAATGCCTAATAAGATTAACTAAATATCTGAATAGTTTCAGTTAAATATACAACATTGATTATGCGGCTTTCTACAGA
The DNA here is from genome assembly GCA_041600755.1 of Saccharimonadales bacterium (SeqCode). Taxonomy (GTDB): domain Bacteria; phylum Patescibacteriota; class Saccharimonadia; order Saccharimonadales; family JAXHNE01; genus JAXHNE01. Next base: position 12,334 of record JBFIJL010000004.1, on the reverse strand, counting down.
TCAGAACGTTCTGCAACTGTTTAAACCAGTACTTTGAACAACAAAATACCATTGACTTTTTTAGCATAATCATGTAGATTGGTGACAGTAAGTTGAAAACAAAAACTTACCCTACGGTTCAAAATAAACCGATAACGCTCTCTTTTGAGAGCGGTCAGTCAAGCCATAGACGACAAGCGCTATACAGTAATTTTACAGAGCGGTTTTGTCGTCTTGGCACTAGAATTTTCACGCAGCCATTGAATGGCTGCGTTTTCTTTTTTTAATGTTTGTGACGTACAATTTAACGTAGATGAAACGTAAGCTTTTCTTTGCCGCCAGTAGAACACTTTTAGTGGTTTTGTTGCTTTGTCTACTGATATTTACAAATCCTGAAAGACTACCGCTTCCTGCACTTCTTTTACCTTTTTTGCTCGTCTACCTGATTGTGTATGAACTTATACATCTCGTGCTATCTAAACTCACAGTAGAGTCATCGACGCTACGAAGACGTAGTTTTGTTGCGATTATCAGTAGCTTGCCGGTAGTGGTATTGTTGCTCAGTTCTGCGGGGCAGGTTGGTAGGTATGATTTGCTTCTGTTCTTGGTCCTTGGTCTTCTACTGGCATTCTACTTTAGTAGGTATCACTTTTCTAAATAGAATTTGCATGATAACTTTGCTATAATTTAACAGAGATGAATCATGAAAATAAATCACAGCCTCAATTAGATGAATTGCCCCAGGCTTCTTTTGACCACGCTACGCCTCACAATGAACAAAACTTAAGTAAGGCAGCCGAAAAGCCATCAGCTGGAGCTATCACTTCTACACAGGTGGCCAGCGCTCAGTCGTCAACTGCTAGCTCAATACCGCAAGTTGGCGCAGTAGCAGCTAACGCAACCGCGTTGGTGTCGACGCCTCACATTGCTGATGAGGTGCAACTTATCGAGAAGGAGTGGGTGGAGAGTGCTAAACGCATAATAGAGCACACCAAAGATGACCCTAAGAAGCAATCTGATGGACTTGGCTCAGTCAAAACTGATTACCTAAAAAAACGATTTAATAGAGACGGTGATCCGTTAGCCTAATTATGTTTACTATTATTTTCATTGGATTACTTCTTGTACTGGTCCCGGGTGTGCCTGTGGTGTTAATGTCTGTCCGAAAGACGTTTAGAGAGCAAAAGAATTTTGAGCGTGGGCTCAAAATGGTACCACTATTGATCCATTTGCCGCCGCCAAGCGACGACACTGATGCAGGTAATCGCGATGCTCGTGATGTGGATGACGAAAACATCTCTAAGGCGCAGGTTATGTACAACATTATAGCTAGCACTGCCCACAAGGGATTTATGAATAAGTGGGTATATGGGCAAAGACATATATCATTTGAAATTGTTGGCGATCAGGGGTTTGTGAAGTTTTATACAGCTGTGCCGGTGTCTTTGGTTGAGGTGGTGAAGCAGGCTATTGTGAGTGCTTATCCATCAGCTCAGCTTGAAGAGGTGCCTGAGTACAATATTTTTTCTGCAGTAGGCAAGATGGCTGGAACTACTGGCGGTGAGCTGACGCTTAAAGAAAACTCAGCATACCCGATAGCTACCTATCAAGACTTGAAACGTGACGCACTGCAGTCATTACTTAATTCGTTATCTACTGTCGAAAAAAGTGACGGCGTTGGTATACAGATTTTGCTTCGGCCGGCCGATAGTTCATGGCGTAAAAACGCCTCAACCATTGCAAGCAACAAACGAAAAGGTAAGAAGAGTAAGGGTGGAGCGGAGAAGGCATTTTGGTGGGTTAGCCAACTATTTACTGCTCTAACAAAGCCGCCAGAAGACAAGGGCGGTGGAGGCGGTGGAAGCGACAAGCCGGAGCTTTCGTCTGCCGAGCAAGCAGTCTTGGATTCAATCGATGCCAAGACTCAGCATCCGGGCTTTGAAGTGGTGATTCGTATTGTTGCCTCGTCGGATATTTCTCAGCGAGCTCAAGCTATTCTGAAGAATGTTGTGGCTTCATTTTCTTTGTATGATGCACAGGGCAAGAATGGATTTAAGTATTCACCAGCTAAAGACATGGAGTCGTTTGTAACTTCGTATATTCTGCGATTATTCCCACAAGAAAATAATAAGAACATACTAAACTCGGTCGAGCTCGCAACGCTGTTCCACTTTCCTGACCAGAAGAATATCCCGACTTCACAGGTACAACGACAGGCTTCAAAGCAGGTCGATGGGCCGCGCGATATGGGTACTGAAGGCCTTCTACTGGGCTATAACTTATTCCGCGGAGTCAAGAAGCCGATTCATCTAGCGCTTGGCGATCGTCAACGTCACTTGTATGCAGTAGGGCAAACTGGTACCGGTAAATCAACTTTCCTCATGAATTTGGCAGTACAAGATATGTTAAATGGCGATGGCTTTGCCTACGTTGATCCACATGGTGATGATGCGGATAGATTGCTGTCGATGGTGCCAAAAGAGCGCACGGAGGATGTGGTATATTTCTGCCCGTCTGATATGGATCATCCGATGGGGCTTAATCTTTTTGAATTTGCCGATGAGCAACAAAAAGACTTCATTATTCAAGAATGTTTGAACATGTTGTACAAGCTGTACGATCCGCAAAAGCAGGGAATCATTGGTCCGCGATTCGAGCGAATATTCACCAACTGTGCATTGTTGCTAATGGCTGACCCGAACGGTGGAACATTTGTTGATGTGCCAAAGTTGCTGATCGATGCAGACTTCATGAAAGAGAAGCTGCAGTATGTCAAAGATCAAAACGTGTTGGATTTTTGGACCAAGGAATGGCCAAATTCACAGCGCTCAAACGAAGCCGGAGAGGTCACTAGTTGGGTGGTTAGTAAGTTCGGCGCTTTCTTGAGTAACGAGATGATGCGCAACATTATTGGTCAGACTAAAAGTTCGTTTAATTTGCGCGAAATTATGGACAAGAAAAAGATCCTTATTGTGAACCTTAGCAAGGGTCGAACGGGGGACTTGAACTCTAAATTGCTCGGTATGATTTTTGTCATGAAATTCCAGGCTGCAGCAATGAGTAGATCTAATATTCCAGAAGATGATCGTGTAGATTTTTGTTTGTATGTTGATGAGTTCCAGAACTTCTCAACTGACTCGTTTGCAACAATCATGTCTGAAGCTCGAAAGTTTCATCTAAACTTGATCGTAGCGAACCAGTTTACTACACAGTTGAGCGAAGAAATTCGCGATGCAGTATTTGGAAACATCGGAACAATCGTAGCCTTCCGTATTGGCCAGAATGATGTCGACATGCTGTCGCGCTACTTCCAGCCATCGTTTGATGCAGACGATTTAGTACGCGTACCAAATCGCAATGCAATTGTACGAACGCTCGTTGGCGGCGTGCCGACACAAGCTTTCAGTATGGCTACAATTCCACCACTTGGAACAGAAAATAAAGAATTATTTAAGGCGCTAAAACAACTTACAGCCGCGAAATATGGTCGCCCAAAAAAGAAGGTCGAGGCAGAGATATTTGAACGCTTGGCAGTTAAGGAAAAACCAAAATCAAAGCCTGGTTTTGGAGGTTCAAAACCGGGGGCTGCTCGTCCAGGTGTAGCAAAGAAAGGCCCGGCAAGTGGTTCGTCGTTTTTGGATGACTGGCTAGCAAAGCGTGGACAAAAACCGGTTTCAGGAACTGCTCAGCCTAGCAAGGCGCCGCCCAACAAGCCTCAGCCTCAGGCGCCAATCGCGTCTACAGGCCCGCCACAATTAACGCCAGCTCCAAATCCTTTGCGACCGATTGGCGGCGTTCAACAATCACCACAGCCACAGCCACAGCCACAGCCACAGCCACAGCACGAGCCGATTCATGCACAAGCGCCAAATGACAAACCTAAAGAGCTTAAGGCTGCTCCTGGGCCTTCTAATGCAGCTAGTTCACCTACACAAGATAAAAAGACCGCAGATGAGCCAGTGCCAAAAAAATCAGCGGGAGAAATGCATGTGCACAAGGACCCGCATCTTAACGAGGATACAATCTTTATAGATAACGATGGGAACTTTAAGTCGCTTAACGAGAGTTAACTGAAAAACTGAGTGGAAACACAATGATTTAACTCAGTTATGTTAAGTAGAATGTTGGCTATTTGCGTGTACTAAAGAGCTTCTTGGTAAGTAATTCTACTATGATGCCAATTGCAAATCCGCCAATGTAGAGCAGAATTATAAGTGAGTAGTTGTAGGCAAACCCATAGCGTTTGGCTATGATTAGCACAAAGCTAGACCCTAGCAGTGCGAGCAGTCCACCCCCCATAATGCCCGATGGTCGAGCAACAGTCTTGCTGCCTATATCGCTTATTTTCTCAACTGTCTTTTGATGAACGATTTTACTAAGTGCACGTTCGGGCGCGGGCAATTTTGAGCGAACTTGCGCCAGTGTCTTATTAAAGGATGCCGCCTTCAGTTCTTTCTGATTATATTGCAACGGCGCTTTTGGCTGCTCCGATTCGGTACGTGATCGAATATCCTCACGACTGATTGATTCCGACTCTACTGACTGTTTTATCTTCTCGAGCTGATCTTCACTTATGCCTTTTTCTTGCTCGGCTAGCTGCTTGATTCGCTCTATATTTTTACGAGACTGTTCGCTTGAAGCTTCCGGGGAGTTACGTTGTTGTTCTGGGCTGTTCGCTTGAAGTTTTTCTGACATATTAGTTGCTTCCTATCTGAGCATACTCGGTTCGAATAAGCTGCGTTTCTTTACGAAGTAGATGTGCACGAGCCAAGAAGTAACCAATGAAAAGTGCACCGATTGCGGCCATCAACATCGTTTCACCTGGACCAGTTTTTGGCAGTGTATGGGTGACTGTTTCAACCGTCTTGCTGACTGGTTTGGGCAAGGTGATATTTACTGAGTTTCCGTAGAAGGTGTTGTTTAGCACTAGGTCATACGCCGTTAGGTCGGATGTTGAAATTGGTGTTTCGACAATTGGGTTATTGATTTTGACAGTGATAGTCTTGGTAATTGTTTTGCCGGCTGCAATTGTTTCGGCTGGCCAAGAAAGCACGTCGTCTTCATCGGTAGTAGCACCATGCATGTCAACAATTGAGGCATACTGCAGCACATCGCTTAAGTCTTCTTCAACTACGAAGTCTTTGATTGCAGTCTTGCCTTTATTTTTAACGCTAAGAGTGTAGACGATAGTATCGTTGGCTTGCGCCATGGTGTTGTTAGCGTCGTTGATTTTCTGTGTGGTATTGCTTGCAGACTTGTCGAAGACTAGACAAGCTTCTTCGCTGTTATTGTTTTCTGCTTCTGGGCACGGGTAGCATTCATTTTGTGAACTCTGAACTTCCGGAATATTTGGACAGACATCACATTGCGGATAGTCAAGCTGCAGTCCTTCAACTTTTGGACAGACATCACACTCCATTGATACTTTTTCCTGTACGCCAGATTTAACTGGACAGACATCACACTCAGCCTTGGAGTATTGATCGCCATTTTTAAGCGGGCAGACATCGCAACTGGTTCCAGGGGCTTGGTCGCCTGGGATATTCGTACATTCATCGGTTGGCTTCGGTTGTGGTTTTGGTTTTGCTGGCGGAGGTGGCGGTGGAGTGTAGCTGTATTTACCTACCGTGGCAATGTTTCCGCAATCGAGCATAATAAAAATACTGACACCTTGCTTATTTTTTACCTCAAGCATTCGGTAGGGGGAATATGCACCACTGTCGAATGATGCCAGCTTGCGCATGTAATATTTTGTGCCTCCTATGCTAACACCGTACTCTTGGGTAGTTTTCCCGGTTCGTGCGTTTACCGCTCCACGACTTTCTCGACCCATAGAGAATAGATTTCCGCCGAAGTCGGTTGTCTTTATGGTTTTAATGGTCGAGGAAGATGCAGCAACATTTGCGCAGTCAATCTGGTAGTACGCCAGAATACTTGCAAAGTTTTGCGTATTGTTTTCGCAGTGATTGACGGCTTGTTCTTTTGTTGTAAAGCCACCCCTAATAATGTCGTTGTTTGATTCTGCCAAGGTTGATTGCGGTGGAGATATTACAGCGAATGTTTGAACGAATATGCTGAGTGCAACCAGAATAAAGCCAGTTCGGCGAACTCTTTCTTCTTGCTTCATCCGCCCGTAATAGAATGAAAGCTCTCCAATTAGACTAGGGTTAAATGGGAGATTACTTACGAGTTTTCTAAACATAGTTTTATATCTTTTATTTTTAGTTTAATGCTACTGCTTATTCAATCATAAAACCGTGTGTTCACGCAAGTCTTATTAGTTGTCATGACAGTTGATTTCACGTATACTCCAAAGTATCTAGGGAAGAAAAACACGACGAGAGGGTAAAAACACGTGGCGAAAGCAAAAGAGTCTACTTACGACGCAAGTCAAATTCAAGTTCTTGAGGGGTTAGAGCCGGTACGAAAACGACCGGGTATGTATATTGGTGGAACGGGTGTAGATGGATTACATCACCTGGTTTGGGAAATTGTCGACAACAGTATCGACGAAGCAATTGCCGGCCATGCTACCGAGGTGACGGTTACTTTGATGGCCGATGGTGGTGTCAGTGTTCGTGATGATGGACGAGGTATTCCGGTCGACAAGGTCAAGAAGACTGGCTTGTCGGCACTCGAGACTGTATTAACCGTGCTTCACGCAGGTGGTAAGTTTGGTGGCGATGCGAGTGGCTATAAGGTTTCTGGAGGTCTGCACGGTGTGGGTGTGAGTGTTGTAAACGCACTATCTACAAAGCTGATTGCACGTGTATATAAAGACGGCAAAGAATACGAACAGTTCTATGAAACAGGTGTTCCAAAATCAAAGATTAAAGAAGTTGGGGCAACCAAAGAACAGGGTACAGAAATTACCTTCTATGCCGATGCAACAATATTTGAAACAGTTGAGTTCAACTACAAAACAATTCTTGATCGACTTCGACACCAGGCTTATCTCACAAAAGGCATAAGAACTAACATTATTGATGAGCGAACAGATAAAAGGTACTCATTTTATTTTGAGGGCGGTATTAAATCATACGTTAAGCACCTAAATGAAGGCAAAGATGTTGTTGACGATGATGTATTTTATGTAGAGCGACAAGCAGGCGATGCGATGGTGGAGGTCGCGATTCAGTATTCTGATGCTTTTAGCGAGACAGTCAAAGCTTTTGCAAATAATGTGTTCAACCCGGACGGTGGAACACACCTGACTGGTTTCCGTGCAGCTTTAACGCGCGTCATAAATGACTATGCTCGTAAAAACGGCATCATTAAAGAGAAAGAAGAAAATCTCTCAGGCGACGATACTCGTGAAGGCTTAACAGCTGTCATTCTCGTAAAGCTGCCTGACCCTCAGTTTGAAGGCCAGACAAAGAACAAGCTTGGCAATCCAGAAGTGCGTGGCTATGTAGAGCAGGTGATGAATGAATACCTGTCTTATTATTTTGAAGAAAACCCAGCAATCGCCAAGAAGGTGATTGGCAAATCATTGCTTGCCGCTCGTGCCCGTAAAGCAGCTCGTGCAGCACGCGACAACATCATCCGAAAGGGTGTTTTAGATGGTGCAAGTATGCCTGGTAAGCTGGCGGATTGCTCCAACAAGGATCCACTAAAATCAGAGATTTACCTCGTAGAGGGTGACTCTGCTGGTGGTTCGGCTAAATCTGGTCGAGACAGCAAGAGTCAGGCAATTTTGCCACTTCGAGGTAAGGTGCTCAACGTCGAGCGAGCTCGACTTGATAAAATGCTTGCCAATAACGAAATTGTCAGTCTTATTAAGGCGCTCGGCATAGGAATTGAAGAGTCATTCGACATGAAGGGTCTTCGTTACGACCGCGTGATCATCATGACCGACGCCGACGTCGACGGTAGCCACATTTCTACGCTGCTTTTGACCTTCTTCTTCAGATTCATGAAGCCGCTTATCGATGGCGGACACCTATATCTTGCTAAGCCGCCACTTTTTGAGCTAGTTGCAAGCGGCAAGGCCGAGAACGTACTCATCTTTAATGAAGATGGTCTGGACAAAGTTATTGATGAAAAAATAGCAGAACGAAAAGCCGCTGGACTCAAAGTCAATACTGACGATGAGCGCTTCCGTCAAGCTGGATTTACAGATGTAAAGCGCTATAAAGGTCTTGGTGAAATGAATGCTGAGCAACTGTTTGACAGCACGATGGATCCAGAAAAACGCGTACTGGTCAAGATTCAGGTAGAAGACGCCGAAGCTGCAGACAGTATTTTCAATAAACTTATGGGCTCAGAAGTTGAGCCACGCAAGAACTTTATTACATCACGAGCGAAGTTCGTGAAAGATTTGGATATTTAGGGGTAATCATGGCAGAAGAAAACAACACACCAGAAGAAAATCTAAACCCAGAAGCGCCAGTTGTCGAAGTGCTGCAGGCTGATGATTCTCACTCGCGGATCGTTGAACGGCAATCAGTTGAGACGGTCATGGAAGACAGCTATTTGCGCTATTCAATGAGCGTTATTGTTGAGCGTGCATTGCCGGACGTACGTGATGGCATGAAGCCAGTCCACCGTCGTATTTTGTATTCGATGGACAAGAATGGATGGCGAAGTGGCAGTAAGTTCGTGAAAAGTGCCCGTGTTGTCGGTGACGTTATCGGTAAGTACCACCCGCACGGTGATAGCTCAATCTATGACTCGATGGTTCGTCTTGCGCAGCCATGGTCAATGCGCCACATGTTGGTCAAGGGGCAGGGTAACTTCGGTAGCATGGACGGCGATCCACCAGCCGCATATCGATATACCGAAGCCAAAATGGCTAAGATTTCAGAGGAACTTCTTCAGGATATTGGAAAAAATACTGTTGATTTCCGTGATAACTTCGACGGCTCAGAACAGGAGCCATCAGTACTTCCAGCAAAACTACCAAACTTGCTACTTAATGGTCAGCTCGGTATTGCTGTCGGTATGGCAACCAACATTCCGCCGCATAACTTGGCGGAGTTGCTTGATGCAACGATCCACCAGATTGATAATCCAGACGCAACAACAGATGATTTACTAGAATTTGTAAAAGGCCCAGACTTCCCAACGGGTGGTGTAATTTACGGAAAAGAATCGCTTCGTACAGCCTACGCAACTGGTCGTGGAGGTGTGGTGGTCCGTGGTGTCGCAGAAATTGTTGAAACCAAAAAAGGCAAACACCAAATTATTATTAGTGAAATTCCATTTGGGCTCAATAAGGCATCTTTGATTGAGAAAATTGCTGATTTATACAAAGAAAAGAAGATAACTGGCATTTCTGACTTGCGAGATGAAAGCTCCCGTGGACTGGTACGCATTGTTGTCGACCTCAAGAAAGACGCGTTTCCAAAGAAGCTACTCAATCAGTTGTTTAAGCTAACACAGCTACAGTCATCATTTAACTTCAACATGATGGCATTGATTGATGGCATTCAGCCACGTGTACTTGGTTTGCAAGATATTCTACAAGAGCACATCAAGCACCGGCAGGTTGTAGTTCGTCGTCGAACTGAGTATGAGCTCAAGAAGGCGAAAGATCGCGCTCATATCCTTGAAGGCCTTAAGATTGCACTCGATCATATCGATGAAGTAATCGCCACAATTCGCGCCAGCCAAACTACCGAAGAAGCCCAAAAGAACTTAATGAAGAAGTTCAAGCTTAGCGAAATCCAGGCCAAGGCCATCTTGGCAATGCAACTGCGAGCACTCGCCGGTCTAGAGCGCCAGAAGATTGAGGACGAACTTGCAGAGCTCAAGAAGCTTATCGCCGAACTTGAAAGCATTTTGGGTGACGAGAAGAAGGTTCTCAAGATCATCAAGGACGAATTCATTGAACTCAAAAAGCAATACGGCGAAGAGCGACGCACCAAGATTGTTCCGCACGAACTAGGCAAGATGAGCGATGAAGATCTAATCCCAGACGAATCTGTAGTGATTACACTCACCAAGGGCGGCTACATCAAGCGAAATAACGCCGACGAATACAAGCGACAGGGCCGAGGCGGCAAGGGCCGACGTGGCATCAGTACTAAAGAAGAAGATATTGTTGAGCAGTTGGTGTACGCCAGCACTCACGAATATCTATTATTCTTCACGAACAAAGGTCGCGTTTTCCGCATTAAAGCTTACGAAATTCCAAAGTCTGGGCTCAGTGCCAAAGGCATTGCTATCGTGAACTTGTTACAGATGCAGCCAGAAGAAACCGTAACTTCGTTCATTAAGCTCAAGCCAAATGCTTCAGAAAACAAGGGATTCTTGTTTATGTGTACGCAACGGGGAACAGTCAAAAAGACCGCTCTTGAGCAGTACCAAAATGTTCGCTCATCTGGCTTGATTGCTATCAACCTCGATGATGGTGACGAGCTGCGCTGGATCCGCGTAACTAGTGGAGACAACGAAGTAGTCATCAGCACCAGCCAAGGTCAAGCGATTCGCTTCCACGAAAATGGTGTACGTGCCATGGGTCGAACAGCTCGCGGTGTGCGCGGTATACGTCTCCGAAAAGAAGACACAGTGATCGGCATGGATGTCGTAGAAGATAACTCGAGCATTTTTGTTATCAGCGCTAAAGGCTACGGCAAGCGCACCAAAATCGCGCAGTTTACGCCACACGCAAGAGGCGGTGTAGGTATCCGCTCTGCAGTCGTAAATGCCAAGACGGGCGCTTTGATAGGCGTGAAGACCCTAGTAGATGACAGCCAGGAAGTTCTGATGATCTCTCAGAACGGCCAAACTATTCGACTTGGACTCAAGGACATTCCAGCGCTTGGACGTGCCACACAAGGCGTGCGTGTCATGCGACTCAACGATGACGACCAGGTGGTATCACTTGCACTCGTAAACATCGAAGAAGAGACTGAGGACGACGAAGAATCTGAAGTAGCTGATGACAAAAAACCAGCAACTGAAGCTAAGAAATCCGCTAAGAAGTAAACGCAAGCAACATCCGCTATAGACATTGTTGTATATACTGCTACACATATTGCCAGACAATCTGTTGACACATCTGTTGAATGCATGTAGGATTATACGAGTCTTTTGGAGGCCTGACTATGAGTCTGTCTCGATCGGCACCACGGATATTCCTCCACCAGGAATGTGGTTCCGACAGAAGAATGTTCGTTAAAAATTTATGTAGTGCAAATCAACGTCAGTTCATAACTGAATGTTTAAAAAACTTCGTGAGATCTTCGGATCTTACAAATCAGTAAACAATAGACTAGAATCAGTTCTTTTTTGAAGAGTTTGATCCTGGCTCAGGATGAACGCTGGCGGTGTGCTTAATACATGCAAGTCGAGCGGTAACATGGACTTCGGTCTGATGACGAGCGGCGGACGGCTGAGTAACGCGTAGGAACGTACCCCAAAGTGAGGGATAAGCACCAGAAATGGTGTCTAATACCGCATATTATCTTAGGATCAAAGCTTCGGCGCTTTGGGAACGGCCTGCGTATGATTAGCTTGTTGGTAAGGTAACGGCTTACCAAGGCAACGATCATTAGCTGGTCTGAGAGGATGATCAGCCAGACTGGGACTGAGACACGGCCCAGACTCCTACGGGAGGCAGCAGTAGGGAATTTTCCACAATGGACGAAAGTCTGATGGAGCAACACCGCGTGCAGGATGAAGGCTTTCGGGTCGTAAACTGCTTTTATATGTGAAGATTATGACGGTAGCATATGAATAAGGATCGGCTAACTCCGTGCCAGCAGCCGCGGTCATACGGAGGATCCAAGCGTTATCCGGAATTACTGGGCGTAAAGAGTTGCGTAGGTGGCATTGTAAGTTGGTAGTGAAAGCGTGGGGCTCAACCCCATATCCATTATCAAAACTGCAAAGCTAGAGAATGAGAGAGGTCGCTGGAATTACTAGTGTAGGAGTGAAATCCGTAGATATTAGTAGGAACACCGATGGCGTAGGCAGGCGACTGGCTCATTTCTGACACTAAGGCACGAAAGCGTGGGTAGCAAACGGGATTAGATACCCCGGTAGTCCACGCCGTAAACTATGGATGCTAGCTGTTATGGGAATCGACCCCTGTAGTAGCGAAGCTAACGCGTTAAGCATCCCGCCTGTGGAGTACGGTCGCAAGACTAAAACATAAAGGAATTGACGGGGACCCGCACAAGCGGTGGAGCGTGTTCTTTAATTCGATGGTAAGCGAAGAACCTTACCCAGGTTTGACATCCCACTAAGGACTCCGAAAGGAGACTGTGTCTTCGGACCGTGGTGACAGGTGTTGCATGGCCGTCGTCAGCTCGTGTCGTGAGATGTTTGGTTAAGTCCATCAACGAGCGCAACCCTTATAGTTAGTTGAATTTTTCTAGCTAGACTGCCCTGGTAACAGGGAGGAAGG
>JBFIJL010000003.1:0-117438 GCA_041600755.1 Saccharimonadales bacterium (SeqCode) | reverse complement strand
GTGAGAATTGCCTGTGGCAATTTGCAAGGAAATCTTCACTTGAAAACTTGTTTTCAAAGCTGAAGTTTCGGGCCTGCAGAATGCAGGTCGAGTCCCTCATCACCCACCAGATAAAGAGTCCACGATTTCAGTGGACTTTTTGTTTTTGTGACAATTCTCACTTATTGATTCGACGACATCAACTATCATTAATACATGAGCGTAGATGCATATATCAAGCAAGCGGTCTCAGACCTTACCCGTGCAGTAGACGACAAACACAGGGAGATAAATGATATGCGTGCAGAACTAACCCGAAAAGATCACACAAGGCACAAAGAAGTCGATCGACTTGAGCGCAAAATTCACAACCAGGAGGCAGATCTAGTTTTATATAATAATGGTGTGGGTGAATCGGCTTGGGACATCAAAGAGATAGTGCAAATGAAAAGACAGATTAAACAGGTGCAAAGAACGTTCGAAGAAGATAAAAAACAGCTAGAAGAAGATATCAGTAGAGGTGAAGAGCTAAAGCGCGAACTCGAGGCAAAAGTAAATGAACTTCGCCATCTTTCCGGGTAAGCGGCTATAATATAGCTGGAATGAAGTGCTGCGGCGTCATATACGTGGGCCGTAGCTAATTAAAGTATTCAGGAGTATTCGATGACAACTACAAGTAAAAAGACATTAGCAGAGTATCAAAAAGCAATAGATGACTGGGCGCAGACGCTCGAAAAGCCGTATTGGTCGCCACTTTCTCAGTTAGCCCGAATGATAGAAGAGGTTGGTGAGCTGGCTAGAATCTACAATCATGAGTATGGTGACAAGAACAAAAAGCCAACCGAGACGCCTGATGACATGATGGATGAAATGGGCGATATTTTATTCGACCTTATCTGCATGGCCAATACTGAAGGCATTGATTTGGCGGCTTGTTTAGATAAAGTAATGGAAAAATCTGTCACCAGGGACAAAGATCGGTTCAAAAAGAAGTCTACCTCTTGAAAATTATTGCTGGTACACGTAAAATAGGCAGGCGTAGATATTGCGTGGCTCTTTAGCTCAGTTGGTAGAGCATCGGATTGAAGCTCCGTGTGTCCCCAGTTCGAGTCTGGGAGGAGCCACCAAATTTACTTCAACAGGTTCTATAGAATCTTGTACCTTCCAGAAATGATATATGCGGGTGTAGCTCAGTTGTTTAGAGCGCATCCTTGCCAAGGATGAGGCCGAGAGTTAGAGTCTCTTCACCCGCACCAAATTAGACTTTAAGGACACTTCGGTGTCCTTTTCTAGTTCCTGACCCCTGAAGATAGAGCTTATATTATGGGTGTAAATATTTTTGTCAGCGTCAACGTATATTTTGCCTGTAAAAACCAATTGTTTACACCGTTTCATATCCTCCCCTGATAACTCAAAGAAACGCCTACCCTTATTATCAAGAAAGCCAAAGGCAAACTCCAAGAACTCGGCTAGGTCGGTCTCGTGCTGTTCGCCTAGTAAACTTATCTTTTCCTCGTTGCTCGCATACTCAGCTTTTAGCTTTTCAATTGACGCTCTAATCTCATCTACTATGATTTCGTTTTTGGGGTCGGTTACAGCTTCTACTTTGTTTGCTATGTTTTTCTTGATGTTGTCGTTTATCGCTTCGAGCCTAGTTATCTCGCCTTTTGTTTCGTGGTGCTTAGCATTGAATGTTGTAACAAGCTTTAATTTTAGCTTTTCAAGTTTAGCGTCAGGCAATATGATTGCGTCTAATAGGCTAGAGAAACTATCGTGGGTATTGTCACGGTCCATCGACCTATTACAAGCCCTGCATCTGTACTTTGCGTAGTGTCGGACCACTTTTCTCGGCTTACCGTGATTGGTTTTACCGTTGGTTAATGGCACACTAGTAAAACGTGGATACTTGCGTTCTATCTTTTCGCACAGCTCGCAAGTAAGCTCATTGCTGAGAGGGTATTTAGTGTCTTTATCTGGTCTATGACCTTGTTGCTTTTTGACGTTACGCTCAAACACCCTGAGTATCTTCTCGTGCTCCTCACGGCTTATCAGTGGTTCGTGCAACCCTTTTTCGTTGCGTTCATTAAACTTACCCTTTAGGTCAATAATCCCTGCGTAGTATGGCTCACAGGCAATTATTCTAAACTTGTCCATTTTCAGTTTCGCATAGCGTTTACCAAACTCAGTATCTTGTAGCTCCTTTAGGGCGTCGGTAGGTGTTTTGAGACTTGAAGCAATGCTTTTTAAGGCTCTTTGAAGTGGTATGCCCGTAATAGGGTCAATCACGTGGACGCCAGCAAGTGTGCCTTTTCTGTAGCCAGCTTTTGGTCCAGATGGCAAACGACCTTCTCGGATAGCCTTTTGACCACCAGAGATTGACTTGTTTATTCGTTCTTCGTTACTACCCTCTGCCGATAAGAACTTTGTAAAACTCAATAACTTTGATGGTAAATCATCTTTGTTAAGCTCTGGATTTGAAGCATACCAAACCTTAACCCCAGCGGATAGAAACAATATTTTCCAATAACCACTTTCGTCAATGGACCGCATAAACCTATCTGGTTCATCTACAATAAGAAACTTAACACGCTTGTTTTTCTTGCAATACTCAAGCATCTCAAGCAAGTCTTTTCTTTTGACGTTGTTTCCTCGCTTACTAGATACGTTACCAGACCACCACTCAACAATTTCGACACCTAGTTCTTTGGAAGCTTTTAGTACCGCTTCTCGCTGACGATTGAGGCTATTATTTTCAAGTTGCTCAGAAGAAGATACTCGACACAGTGCTATGGCTTGGTCGCTCATAATGCTACCTCAATAACAGTAGTTGGTGTCTCTCGGACAAGCTTGCGGAAAGCCAAGGAGACACCAACTAGCAATATCAAAATATCATTAACTATTTTCCTCATTTTCCGCAATTTGTCCTTTATCTAATTCTATTCTAACACCGTTGTTACCCTTCGAGTGTTGGTAGGCGTCATAAAGAAAACTAGCCAGTTCGTCTAGTAGTTCATTGCTACTAGTACCGCTCGAACTGTAATCAGGTTCTTTAGTTTTCTTTGACGCCATACTCTAAAACTAGAGCCTAGTGAGCAATTTGTCCCTGATACGGAGTTGTTTATTTAAGTTTATTGAAGTGTCGTACAATGGCTATATGGCTTACAAATATCCAAAAGGGGCAAAGAGTTCAGCAACGATAGTTGTTGATGTTATCGCTACGGTATCGTGGGTTGATTTTTTACTCGACATCAAACTGCCACACATCATATTTCCAATAGACTTTAGCAAAACTCCTAACGAAAATGGGGAGCTCTATAAAAGATACGAAAAGTTTCATAATGACGTAGTTAAGAAGATGTCCTATAGACAAAAAGTCGATATGTTCTTTGCCTTGGCTGATGTGAGTAACCTAGAGGTTGGTAAGAAGACAATTAAGACAAAAACTCTGTTCTTAGCTTTAGGCGACTTTCGTAATCAAATAGCACACAATCCTGTTATGACCCTTGTTAAATCAAAGAAAGGGCTACCCGAGAACTCGGTCGGCTACAAGGTGTTCTACGAACAATACGATACTTTTCATAAAACATATAAGCTTTTAGAACCTATGCTTAAAGATTTAGAAAAATCCCTACATTAGGTTACTTACGTTTATTAGCGTCTAGTAGCCTGTAATGTGTATCTCGGCTCTTGTCTATATAAGCCCGTACGTCAGTGTCATTTACACCGAACTTCTTTGCTCGCTCTCTTGTGATAACAGTATGGACTTGCAATCTCGTGCCTTTGCTACCAGTAGTAAACATTGCGTTACGAAGTTTTATTGGCATTGCGATATTATTAACAATAACGTCCGCTTTAGCAGGGCTGTGCACACTTACGGTTTTAATATCGCCTTCTTGCTTGAATAGCTCGCCAAATACTCTATCGGCGTGGCTCTCAAACTGAAACGTCTGTACGGTAAAAGTGTTTAGCTTAAGGTAGCGAAGGTCATTATCGTAGTCTAACTTATAAACGATGTCAGTAGGACGGGGCTGTTCGACTGGCTCATAGTCTGGATTGTCCCATCTAGGGTCTGGCTCTACTAACTCTAAGCCGTCCTCGTTGAACCAGTGCTTGCGTTTCGTGGAAGCGTTATAGTTAGTGATTAAAACTTCTCGTGTGCCTTCTTTTTCGTGTAGGCTCGTATGGTAGTTTGAGTTTGTAAAGTCGTTAGTTATATCGTATACCGCAAAGCCATTTTTATTAAGCCAGTCCTGTAGTAGGTTGTTATTAACGCCTTTGTGAGTAAGTACATTAGACAATGCAAATCGTATATTGCGATTATTTAGTTCGTCTAAAACTGCTAATAATTGCTTTTCTTGGGCTTCGCCCCAGCCAGTGAAGCCTCGTTTACCATCATTGTAAGAGCCAACAGTTATCAGATAGGGCGGGTCGCAGTATACGAAGTCTTTGCTGGTCAGAGTTGAAAAATCAAACTTATCAAACTCATTTTTTTGGAACTCTATATTTTTACTGTGTAGTGCGTCCAAAAATCTTACTAGGTTTTTCTTTATGCTTGCGTTGTATCTGCTTCTATTCTTGCCGAACGGTGTATTGAAATGATGGCTATTATTGAAGCGAATTTGGTGATTAAACGAAAAGAATGTCAATATCAGCAGGTCAAGGGGGTGGCGTAAAGAGTTGTAGTGTTCTCTGAATTGGTTATATCCCTCTGTGTTTGTAAGAGATAGGTCAAACTTGGCTATCTTTTTGTCTATATGGTCTAGAATGGCTTCCTTGGGCATTTTCGCTAGAGTCTCGTACATATCCACTAGATGAACTAGGTTGTCGTTTAGGATTATCTTTTTAGCAGTGCTGTTTATTCCGACATTAGCACCACCAGCAAATAAGTCCACAAAACAATCTACGTCCGTTGGAAACAAATCAAAAATTTGAGGTAATATTTTGTATTTTCCACCTATGTAGTTAAGTGGGGACTTGATAAAGTCGTCCACTCTTTAACTCCAGAAGTCTACAAGGCGTTCAATTGCATCTTTAAAGATTGCTGGTGCTTTAATGCCCAAGATTAACTCGCCATTGTTACTTAATACGAAACCAACCTCTACCTCAAACTTTTCCGTGCTATCATCTCCACCGTAGAGAACAACCGTTCGAACTATTGAATATTCGGGGTAATTCTTGTTGATGAAAAGGGTCTCAAACGCATCAAATAGAGTTAGTTGTTTTATACCAGTTAATTTGTTTTTGTACATTTCACCTTCGATGTTGACAGCCTGTTTTCTGCCAACGTCCAAAATCGTGAGGTCAGGAAGGTTTATAATCTGTGCCAAGTCACCGCCCTTATATGCAACCCTATCTAAGTATTTTCCAACCGTTAGATACTCACCAGAAGAAGTGATGAAATAACCACGTTCACTGCCAGCGTGGTTCTCATAGACAGAGTGACTATCTGTAAAGCTCTCAATAACCAAGTGAAGAAAAATTGTTCCAATCTTCTCTCCGCTCCTGTCATATCGCCAATATTCGGTATGTGGAGTAGGATTTGGTAAGTCCAGTCCCTCAAGCTCAATACCCGTTTGATTGGCAATCAAAACGAATTTGTTAGACCGTTTGATGTGAGACTGTTCTAAGCCGTGTTTAGTTATAACGATTTTACCCGTCCAGCCAAGCTTTCGTAGAGTTGCGGAAATAATACTCAAAGCACCGATATTCGGGTCGTGCCCTAGACCATTTGACTTGAACAACCGTCCAGATACAAAAATAGTATCGCTGGTTTTCGTAATTTCGATAGGCACATTTCCAGCTGGTGGTTTCCGCATCGAGTTTTTATATGCGATGAGTTCATCAACAGAACTGAACGGCTTGAATATGGTTTCATCTAAATCTTTTCCTATGATTTCAACGCCATACGTCATTAACATACGAGTACCAAATATGATAGTTTCGGCAATTTTCTCTTTTTGCTCTAAACGTAAGTTGTAGAGCATAATCTGATTTACTGAAGGGTAGAAACTATTGGCGTAGACAAACTTAGAACAACGTTGATATACACCAGTATTTCGACTTTCACTACCGTCTGTTTTTGTTTCTTCAATAACATACACTGGCATATCGGTTGATGGGTCTGGTTCATCATCTTGATAAAAAACAAGAAAGTCCACAAAGCTTGAATAGCCACTGACTGTTTTTATGTAGATTTTATTTACTCTGTTACAACGAAAACCAGTGAGTTCGTAGGTAAAGGTAAACTTTCCATTTTCTAGAATTGGTAGAATTCGTAGATTATCAACAAATCCAGAAAAACCGTTATCCAGTACAAACTTATCTAATATTTGTCTTAAAACTTCGTATTTCGGGCGTTCTTCTGTCAGTATCCACAGGTTCTTTGTATTGTCTCCAAGCATAGCTCTATTATGCCATAAGTTAAGAAGAAGTTAACTTCGCTTATGCTACAATGGACTTGTAATGGCTAGTGGGTA
The DNA here is from genome assembly GCA_041600755.1 of Saccharimonadales bacterium (SeqCode). GTDB lineage: Bacteria > Patescibacteriota > Saccharimonadia > Saccharimonadales > JAXHNE01 > JAXHNE01. The sequence continues at coordinate 110,983 of JBFIJL010000003.1, read as the reverse complement.
TATGAACAAAATTCTCAATGTTGACTGTGTAAAGGGTATTAGTGATTTAATTGCTGGCTCTGTTTCAGTCGACCTGATTGTTGCTGACCCTCCATATGTGATATCACGTGACTCAAACTTTCATACTATGAAAGACCGCAAAAACGCTCGTACAGGTACAAGTTTTGGAAGCTGGGACGAAGAATTTGATAACAAGCCTTGGATTAAAAAATCCTTTGAAGTATTAAAAGACGGCGGGTCACTGATAGTGTTTAATGATTTCAAAAAGGTTTCTGACATCATTGAGATTGCTGGTGATGCTGGGTTTGAATTTAAAGACGTTATCGTTTGGGAAAAAACAAATCCTATGCCACGAAACAGAGATAGGCGTTATGTCCCATCACTTGAAGTTATGATTTGGTTTGTTAAGAAGAAAAAAGCAAAATGGACATTCAATCGACAAGATGTAGCTTATCGTAGTCCTGTTATGCGTTTCGCATCAGAGAGCGGGGGTGGATTTAAACGGTATCACCCTACTCAAAAGCCAGTAAAGCTTATCGAAGAACTGATTAGAGTACACAGCAATGAGGGTGATTTAGTTCTAGACCCCTTTATGGGCTCTGGAACAACTGCAATTTCAGCATTGAAATCGGGACGTAATTATGTGGGCTTTGAATTAGATAAAAGCTATTTTGACATATTGAACGAACGTATAGCGGAATATACTGGGAAGCCTTTTAAGCAACTCGACTCAGGTAATGCTACTGATGAAGAGACGACGGAAAAAAAAGTCACTAGACAATCAACCCTTCTTTTTGCTGAAGCCTAACGATTTTCGACACCGTCTTTATTTGTCTAGGAGTACGCCTTTTCCGAACACTTTTTAAGAGCATCGTGAATAATGGTCATTTTTTCCTCAAAATCTTCTTTTGACAATCCTTCGGCAACTTCAATGGCTAGGTTTTTCTTACCGCCATCTACCTCCTGAAGAGCTTTAACCTCAGCAGGTGTTTTTGCCCACGGAGTAGGATAGTACTCTTCAAGTGCACAATTCTCTAATTCAAATACACGACTGTCATCAAATAAGTACCCGTACCCATTTTTAAATGAGTTGTAGCTGTTCATTTGCTGGTCATTCGGTTTGTCTAAAAGCACGACGAGTGAGCTTTTGTAAATTGCATTATCCGTGCCTACAAGTGGCTGTAATGTTTTGTGAACCGCTTCAATGGACTCTTGTTGACGAACCACATCTCCACCAGCGAATAATACTTTCAAACCTTTATAGTCTTGGGCATAGTGTCGCTTCACAATCCTTGTAATAAACTCGTATTCTGACTTTCCCTCTACGACTAGAAAGTTTTTTGGTAAAAGAAGGTCGTGAGGGCTACCCCCAAGCAACTCGTAGATTATGTCGATTTTCTGGACATCTTCTACTTGTGTAATAGACGTGACCTTTTGGTCTTTCTCGACTTTGAAAAGTCTTTGGTGCTCGTTATCGTCAACAACCAAAACAGAAGAGTGCGTATTAAGCATAACTTGGTCAGAGTTTGATATGTCCTGAAGTGCGTTTTTGAGTAAACGCTGTGCAGATGGGTGTAGGTGCAACTCGGCTTCGTCTATAAGAAACAAGAACGAACTTCCAACAGACTGCTTCTTACGATAATCGGCAAAGGCTTGTATGATTGCAAGCATAATAGCCCTCTGCATACCGTCGCCCTTATCTTCTGCTTTCGTAGCGACACCGTCGTTAACGCTGGTATCAAAACTCTTCAGTAAGTCTCCGAATTGGGGTGGGTTAACCGTAAATCTTACCTCTACATCTTCTGGGAATTGTTTCTTTAAATAGACCCCAACTTCTGTACCAAGTTCATTTAGCTTAACCCTAACCTCTGATGCTTCATCTTCAAATAACTTCTTAAACTGTTCCTTAAACTTTTTATAGTCTTCAGACTGTTCAACAATAGCAGTTAACACACCAGAAAGCATTTGACCTATAGGGTTCTTGTCTTTGTATTTAGCGACGTCGTCAAGCGTGATTTTTGTATTTACATACTCAAGCTTAGGCAAGAATTCGTTTATTGCGGTATCTAAACCGCTGGGATTGCCCTTGTCTTCTCCATTAACGATGTAGGTGCGTTTGTGGTCACTACTAGTTTTGCGAATTGAGAACGATGTTTCCTCGCCGAGTAGGTTTCGTATCTTTGTTTTATTTGCGTCAGTAGTCAGTTTGTTTATATCGTCATCGGTAACATCTACGTACTCAAGCTCAACTTGAATTTGTTTTGTCGTGTCTTTGTCAAAGTATTGCTCATCAGAAGAAGACTTTGCCGTATAAAACCACTCGATTGCTTCAAAGAGGTTCGTTTTGCCGTGGTTATTTTGACCCACAAATATAGAAAAGTTATTCAGTGCAATATCCGTATCTTTGATTGAGCGGAAATTTTCGACTAGTATCTTTGAAATTTTCATTCTTACTTCCCATCTTACTACTCGGTCAATGCACTAACAAGCTACGCAATCTCCTAATCCAGAAGCCAAACACCACTTAGCTTGCTAACAATTATTTCCCAACAACCTGACCACTGTTAGAGGGTGTTCATTGTTGGGCATATCCAAAACAAAGGATTTTTACTCCTCGACACATTTTTAGGTAGGTAGTGCGTTTACATCGTCTCCTGAAAAGCCACAGGTTATGGGTAGGGGGGTATATGAGGCGTGTAAGTCTAGCTCGGTACTAACATACTCTTATACTGAGCATACGGAACTGCTAAAATATCACGCCATCTTTGTATCTCTAACCTCAGTTGAGTGTAGTTATTTAAGCTAATTTGGTGTAAAAGCTTTTGGTCGACCTGCACCAAGCTAAGACCCCACGAAAGTGGGGTTTTTGCTTGGTATGAGATTCTAACTCTCGGCCTCATCTTAAATAGGTATCTGGCCGAGCTGCCTTGACCGCCTCAGGCAATAGCCTTGAGTCTCTTCGCCCGCACCATTCGCAACTAGGAGCCCGAAGTGGGCTCTTTATTATCTGTTAAATATGGGTTTTAACATCTCTAACCCTTAACGAAAGGAGACGAGACGCAAAAGTTACAAATAAATTTGTTTAACAGAGAAGTCGGACAAAATGTAATTAGGCTTTAACCTCTGTTATGATGTAGCTATGAAAAATGCCATAATATTACACGGTAAACCCAGTAAAGAGGAGTACTACGACCCTAAAGCCCCAAGTATGAGTAATGCTCACTGGATTCCTTGGCTGCAAGGGCAACTACTTAAACACAATATATGGGCTGCAACTCCTGAGGTGCCCAACGCTCATGAGCCAGAATGGGAACTGTGGTGCAAAGAAGTGGAACGATTTGATATTACACCTGAAACAGTCATCGTTGGCCATAGCTGCGGAGCTGGTTTCTGGTTGCGCTGGCTCAGCGAACACAAAGACATTAAAGTGGGTAAGGTTGTCCTAGTTGCGCCTTCACTTGGTTACGGTTGGGACGGCGATTATTTCTTTGATAGCTTCAAACTAGACGCAGAATTAGTTTCGCGTACTGCTGGCACAACAATCTTTAACTCCGATAATGACCACGATGGCATTCTTAAAGCCGTCCAAGAAATTAGAGAAAAAGTACCGGATGTTAAATACACAGAGTTTCGTCTCAAGCATTTCACAATTGGGAGTATGAAGACGATTGAGTTTCCTGAATTACTTGATGAGTGCATCGGGTGAAAGCATTAACCTGGTTAATTCTTGTAGCAGTGCTTTTTCTTTCAATCGTAAACAAGGACACTCATCTAACAAATCAACACGTGGCACTTGCTACAATGCTGCTTCTACTAGCATTATTCTCTGACTTGAGAGAATTTGATTTCTGGGGCCTAAAGGGCAAAAAGATAGAAAAAGAATTGCAAGAATTAGAGGGCGGGAATGCGTTGCCTGAAAAGAAACTTAAAGTTAATCAAAATAAGTTAGATGACGCAGAAAGGTCTCCGGCGCCACTGCAGTTAATGGATACATCACAAGGAAACTTTTTAGCGTTAGCTTTTGAAGTAGAAAGATTACTTCGAATATTCGCAACGGTTGGTTTGGCGAAAGATGTTCCCAGTAATACGAATATTAAGTCATTAACTCACGAACTAAGAAAAAAAGACTTATTAACTGACCTTGGCGTTAAACAGCTCAATGCTATACGGTGGTTAAGAAATATTATAGTGCATGGACGGCAGAACGAAATAAATCAAGCTACATTGGATAGTGGAATCGAAATTGCCCATAGCTTGTATGAAGAACTTTATTTTCAACTCTATGGTGAATATCCGCAATTAACTTAAATATATAGGAAGGCCGGTGTTTTTAATTTAGATGCTATTTTTGAAACTCTCTAAGAAGTAACGTTTTACTTTCGTAGCTTAAAGCGCGCCAATGAAAGAGTCCAGTCAAAGTGCTGGGCTTTTTCATTTTCCAAGCTCTTCAGGGGAATCTAAGGCGGTCATGTTAGAATTCAAATAGCAAACTAATTGGTGGGGCAAGGATTTATAAATGAGTAATCCAGAAGCTTCAATATATAAAGTCCCGGAAGGTGTTGGTAATTCGCTAGCGGATTTGCGCGAGCGTTTGGCTGGGCTACAGCCAGCACTGAGTAGTCTTATGTCAAAGTCTATGGAGCTGTTTGATGTCGTTTACCCTCAAGCACCTCACCCGGCGGATATTGAGGACCCAAAAGTGTATGCAGTTGGTACAGTGAATTACTGTCCAGTGGAAAGTGTGCCTATGGGTCGAGAGCTGACGGTTGTTCTTGGGGCAGGAAAGTGGGTTCGCATTTTTAGAAACACAGATTCTAGTCCAGATGTCTATCCTCGGCAACACTTTTGGTTTACGCAGATAGAGGACGATGTTGATCGAAAGGTCATTGTCTCGCGAAGCCATAATCCTTCTCGCGTTGGCATAGAGTTCGATGTTGAAACAGTTGACTATGATACAAATGGCATGTGCGTTGGTTTTGTAAACGGCGCTTCTTATTACGGACAAGAGCCCTACATTGCTGAGGCAGATGCGGCTGTTGATGCGGCACGGCAGATTACTCAAGACCTTGGATATTATCCGGGCTAGTAACCTGCGAATGCATGTATAATAGTGCTAATGAATAAAAACCTACTTGCTGGATATAAAACTTTTTTCGGATTATTGGGTTTTAGCTCGATAGTTTCGGAGGTTTCTACGTTGGTAGAGCGCGGGGCGCTTGTTCCCAGTAATTTCTTTAGTTATTTCACGATTCAATCAAACATTTTTGTATCGGCAGTATTCTTGATAAGCGCCATTTCACTGTACTCTGCAAAAAGATCAAAAATTGATGTTTGGCGTGGGGCTGCAACCCTATACATTGTGGTTGTAGGGGTTGGATTTGCTCTGTTGCTGTCAAATATTGAGAATGCTCAGTTTACTGCGGTTGCATGGAATAATATCGTATTGCATTACATTATTCCCATTGCAGCAGCTATTGATTGGATAATTGATCCACCAAAAAAGCGAATGCGGAAAAGGACCGTTAAGGTGTGGATGGTTGCACCGATAATTTATGCCACCTACACCCTCGTGCGGGGCGCTATAGTCGACTGGTACCCATACCCATTCATTGACCCTAGAGACACCGGCTACTTAACAGTGCTTATAACAATTGGAATCGTTGGAGTCATTGCATTTGGCTTTGCTAAAATCATGACGTTCATTCCATTGCGTCTTAAAGCCAAGAGCTAATAAGACCATATTGACGTTTTGCGTCTGTAGTTTTAGATTGCCGTCAGTTAGCTTTGTTTGCATGACGTATACTGGAGTGTAATGGAGCACACTTACACACCGTTGGCGGAGAAGCTAAGACCCACCAAATTAACTGAGGTTATTGGGCAGGATCATTTGATTGGTGCTGACGGATTATTGACGCTTCTTGCCAAAAACAAGCAGCCCACAAGCCTAATTCTGTGGGGTCCACCCGGCACGGGCAAGACGACTATTGCACGAATTTTGAAAAACGCCTGGGGTGGCGATGACAACAAAATTGATTTTGTAGAACTAAGCGCTGTTACATCTGGGATTAAAGATGTGCGCACCGTTGTGGAGCGAGCACAGCAAAACCGAAGACTCGGAATGCAGACAGTGCTGTTTGTAGATGAGGTACATAGGTTCAACAAATCGCAGCAAGATGCATTTTTGCCACACATAGAATCTGGCGAATTGACACTTATTGGTGCAACAACTGAGAATCCAAGCTTTGAGGTGAATAATGCGCTGCTTAGCCGTAGCAAGGTGATTGTGCTGAACGCCCTTGACGAGGTATCGCTAATTAAACTTATTAAAAAAGCTGCAAAGCAAATGAACAGGGGTATTTTACCAAGTGCCGTAAAGCTGCTTGCCAAATTATCTGGCGGTGATGCCCGCAGTGCAATCCAAACGATTGAAGTGGCGGCTCAGCTCGCCAAATCAAAAGAAAAGCTAACAGAAGACCATATCAAAACTGTTATGCAGCGGACTGATTATCAGTTTGATAAAAACGGTGAAGAACACTATAACCTGGCATCGGCTTTCATAAAATCAATGCGTGGATCGAGCGTGGATGGCAGTTTGTACTATCTGCACCGATTGATTGTTGGCGGGGAAGACCCGCTGTTTATTGCGCGCAGGATGGTGATATTTGCATCTGAAGATATTGGCATGGCCGCGCCATATGCTCTCACTCTTGCGGTTGCAGCATTTCAAGCAGTTGAGCGCGTAGGATTGCCAGAGGCAGAGTATGCGCTGTCACATGCTGCGCTAGCTATGGCCGAGTCGCCAAAATCTCGCGGCGTCACTGCTGCTATGCACAAAGCAAAAGCTCAGGTTGCCGAACACCCAAACGCCAAAGTCCCGCTACATCTGCGCAATGCACCTACTAAACTCATGAAAGACCTGGATTATGGCAAAGACTACAAGTGGGAGGCCGACTTTAAGCCAAAAAATGGCTTTTTGCCGAAAGAACTAAGCTAATAAAATGAAGAAGGTGTAGAATAGTAAGGAAAGTAAACTGCGCAAGGGAGATTTTATGTCGACTAAGAACAAGTATCCAGCAACATTAAATGTAGACTACCCAAGTAAATTAGACCGAGCCACAACGTTTTTCAGGCCTCTGCTTTCGATCCCGATTTTTGTAATTCTAGCTCTGATAACTGGCTCTGGTGGCTTTGAGATGGCAGCCGAAAAAAGTGGAGAGGTTGCAAGTAGCGGTGGAGGTGGAATTGCTGCTGGACTGTTCTTTGCGACATTGTTGATGATCTTATTTCAGCAGAAATATCCAAAATGGTGGTTCGAGTTCAATCTAGAGCTAAATCGTTTTTCTAATCGAGTTGCTGCATATCTATTACTTCTTACCGACCAATATCCATCTACTGACGAAACGCAGGCGGTACATATGGAATTAGAATACCCGGATGCGAAAAAGGACTTAAATCGCTGGTTGCCACTTGTAAAATGGATACTGGCAATTCCGCACTTTATTGCTTTGATTGTGTTATCCATGGCGGCAATAATAGTTACGATTATTGCATGGTTCTCCATTATCTTTACTGGCGTGTATCCAAAAAGCCTATTTGACTTTGTTGTTGGTGTTGGTCGTTGGGGGTGGAGAGTGACTGCATATGCAGTTTTGTTGACAACCGACGAGTATCCTCCGTTTTCGTTACAGTAAGCCAGTAGATGATTTGATCGACTTCGGCCTTTGTGCGACCTTTGCGTTCTGCTTTGGCCACGTAGAGCGGATAGACGCTTACAAAGCTGGTGGTATAGATTCGATGTTGCTGCATGGTAACGGTATCGCATATACAGCTTTATCTCGAGAGATTTTGATAAGCATTTACTTAAAAGGCATGTGTAAAGTGTGAAATATTTCATTGCTTTATTGTGTAAAATATGCTATTATTTGTGACCCTAGTAAATAACATAAGGGCTATATTTTGGTCGATAGAGGTTCATACAATCTAGGATTCCAAGCAAGAGAGCGGGCATACGTTCCTTCTTTTGCTGTTTCAGTTGCGGGTATTGAAGTGCTTGGCAACCCTCAAGAGGCTATATCTCCGGGTGTTGCAGTGGCTAATGGCATGCTTCCGGGTTCGTGCACTGGCGGATTTATAAAGCTTCGCGGTGAGACCTGGGGCTCTGATTTTGTTGCTGCAAGAGGCGATCATCAAAAGTCTTATTTAATCCCAGCTGAAAAATCTGCGGTACATGTCGTAAATCCAGAAACCAATATAGGAAGTATTGAAGAGCCCGGATTGGTCGTGTTGACTATTGGGGGACTCGCAATTCTTGCGGGGGCGATTACCGATAGCGCGGCAGAGGCTGACCTTGCAAGAAGTAACATGTCTCGAGTTTCGAAATTGGAAAATAACCTGTATGTAATCCAGAATGGATTCCCAAAGCGTGGTGAAATTGTAGATGTAGAGTGCGACGGTACGACGGTTATTAACTGGCTAAAGTGAGTTCCGGGAGTTTTTACTGTACCGGTGCAGACTAAACAGTGTTGATTTGCTACAATTATTCGGATGGTGCGTTGGCCGAGAAGTTAGGCACAGGTCTGCAAAACCTGCTAGACGGGAGCGTTACCCGTACGCACCTCCATTATTTTTCCCGGGCGAGTGGCGGAATTGGTATACGCGGTGGACTTAAAATCCGCTGGTTGAATAAACCTTGAGGGTTCAAGTCCCTCCTCGCCCACCAACCAAATAAGGCTCACTCATGTGGGTCTTATTTGGTAAATGAGAGATTGGGCTTGAACCAAAGGTCGAAAACAGCCTGTGGCGGTTTGAGTTTTCATTGCTTGGCCAAACGAGAAATTTCATATTTCGAGAGAGCAAAACTAGCACAAGTCCCTCCTCGCCCACCAAGATAAAGAACTGATGAGAGTCGGTTCTTTTTTTATGCGCAAGATGGTCCGAATTTTGATATACTATAAGCACATAAGGTATAAGGAGAGCACATGTTATTTATAGTTTTGGCAGTCGTAGCGATACTCGCAGTTTTAGTTATTGGAATGTATAACGGTTTAGTAAAGGCAAATGTTCGGGTTGATGAAGCCTGGAGCGACATTACTGTCCAGCTTAAACGTCGTGCAGATCTGATTCCAAATCTTGTTGATACAGTTAAAGGATACGCAAAGCACGAAAAAGGCGTGTTCGAAGAAGTAACAAAAGCCCGAAGTGCTTTATTGAATGCGAACGGCGTACAGGAAACAGCTGAGGCCGACAATATGTTCACCGGAGCAATGAAAAGTCTGTTCGCAGTTGCAGAGGCCTACCCAGACCTTAAGGCAAACGATAACTTTAAGCATCTCCAGGAAGAGCTTGTTGACACCGAGGACAAGGTTCAGGCTTCTCGACGATTTTATAACGGGTCTGCACGTGACCTAAATATTAAAATTCAAGTGTTTCCTACCAACATTTTTGCTGGAATGCTAGGTTTTGAAAAGCGTGAGTTTTTTGAAGTCGACGAAGCTGAAGCTGCGAAAATTGCCAATCCTACCGACGTCAAGTTCTAAATATGCACAGATTATAAGAGAGGTGATTAATGTATAGCCAAATTACTGCTAACAAGCGGAAGACTTTACTGTTGATGGCAAGTTTCGTGGGGCTTGCCACGGCCCTTTCGTATCTGTTTGCTATGTATGCAGGGGAGCCCATGATTACTCCATTTGTACTAATTGGCGCCGGGGTTTATGCATTAATTAGTTATTATAGTGGCAGTCGAATGGCTTTGGCGGTAAATGGCGCTAAGGAAATCCAGAAAAGCGACAATCCACGGCTTTGGCGTATCGTCGAAAACCTTTCAATTACCGAAGGAATGCCGATGCCCAAAGTCTATATAATGAATGATCCAGCTCCTAATGCTTTTGCAACCGGTCGCGACCCGGAACATGCCGTGGTTGCTGCGACAACTGGAATCCTGGAAATAATGACTGATCAGGAACTTGAAGGTGTGATGGCTCACGAGCTCGGACATGTAAAAAACTATGACATCAGAGTTTCAATGATTGCTTTTGCGTTAGTTGCGGTGATTTCTATCCTCAGTGACATAATGATCAGAATGACCTGGTTTCGAGATAGAGACAATAACAATAGTAGTGCTTTAATTTTTGGCTTGGGTATAGTTGCAGCAATCCTAGCACCGATAGTGGCCACAATGATTCAGTTGGCAATTTCACGAAAACGTGAGTATCTGGCAGATGCAAGCGGGGCATTAGCTACTCGCTATCCAGAAGGCTTAGCCAGTGCACTTGAAAAGATTGGCAAGTACGGAAGCGCTACTAAGAAGCAGAACGCTTCAACTGCTCACTTGTTTTTTGCAAATCCACTAAAAAAGTCTAGTTTTTCGGGTTTGTTTAGCACACATCCGCCTGTAGAAGAACGCGTTCGAAGGTTGCGCGGAATGGGAACATCGCTGTAGTGGCAGTGAAGTCGACAACTAAGAGTACCAGTGCAAAAACAGCTACTCCTGCTAAGGCTGCCAAGAATAAGCCGGTTCGAAAAATCGACAAGCCTCAGTATAAGTCGTTTCGGTTAAGCAAGCGCATACGTCACGATGCCAAAGCGCTACCCAGGGCTAGAAAGCTGTTCGCTGCATCAGTCAGGCACATCTTTAGACACAAACGGTTGTTTTTTGGGATTTTACTCACGCAGCTTTTACTCTCACTGATTTTTGTTAAAGGATTTGGTATATTTACGGGTAATTTTGCCGAGACTAAAGATATTGTGCAGGAATTATTTGCTGGCGATTCGTCGCTATTGACTGGCGTATATTCTAGTTTGACGCTTGTTGGGGTTTTGGTTACTAGTACCAATAGTGGATCGACCGATGTTGCAAATTTGTATGCATCTGTTTTGTTGCTCATTGGCAGCTTGGTGATTGTTTGGGCGCTGAGACAAACACATGGAAAAGCTCGACCTAAGTTTAAGGAAGCCTACTACAATGGACTGTACCCATTAGTGCCTTTCTTGCTGGTGATGTGCGTTGTGATGTTGCAGTTACTTCCGCTAGTGCTGGGTAATGCTCTATACAGTATCGTTGTCTCCAATGGAATTGCGGTTACCATGCTAGAGAAGATTTTATGGCTGCTAGTTTTTATGTTTTCGGGGCTGCTATCTTTGTATATGATTTCTTCATCAGTCTTTGCACTATATATAGTAACTTTACCAAATATAACACCGATGCAGGCCTTAAGGTCGGCTAGGCAATTGGTGCTCCATCGTAGAGCTATGGTTGCCCGAAAGGTTTTGTTTTTGCCATTAGGTCTCTTGTTATTGCTGGTTGCAATCATGCTACCTATTATTATTTACGCCACTGTAATTGCCGAGGCAGTGTTCTTTGTGTTGACTGTTGCCGCATTAATTCTTGCACACGCCTACATGTACGAGTTGTATAGAAAGCTACTGTAGATGGATCGTTACAAGGAGCTGATTTCTATCCTTCAGTCTTATGCTCATTCGTATTACGTTCTGGATGCACCGGTTGTTACCGACGCTGTTTATGACAGCCTGTTCTCTGAACTGCAGGCCATTGAGGCAGCCCACCCTGAGTGGATAGCAGAGGATAGTCCTACGCAGCGAGTTGGTGGCGCGCCCTTGAGTAAGTTTGAGAAGTTTAGCCATTCGCAACGGATGATAAGCTTACAGGATTGTTTTGGGGATGATGAAGTCAAGGCATGGTTTGAGCGCATTAAAAAATTAGACTCCAGAGTTAAGAATTCGGATTTTTGGGTCGATTCCAAAAAAGACGGGTTAGCCTGCGCGCTTCACTACCAAGATGGGGTGCTTATTCGGGCCGTTACTCGTGGTGACGGGTTTGTTGGTGAGGTGGTGACGCAGAACGTGCGAACGATCAACACAGTGCCCCTACGCCTTCGTGACCATGCATTTGCGAAGGGATATACGGAAGTTCGCGGTGAGATAATTATGTACAAAGAAGACTTTGAGAAATTAAACGCGGCCCGTGTGAGTGCAGGTGAAGAGCAGTTCATGAATCCGCGAAATTTAGCAGCTGGTACAATTCGCCAACTAGATCCAAAGCTGGTGGCATCCCGACCGCTTAAGTTTCATGCTTATGATATCTTGCGCACGGACGCTACTGAAATTTCTACCAATCAGCTCGCATACCAAACCTTGAGTCGATTAGGATTTTTTGTCAACAAAGAAGCTCACCTAGAGTCATCTCTAGACAAAGTACTAGAATATGCAAACAAATTTGAATCAAAGCGAAATGAACTGCGTTATCACACAGACGGTATCGTAGTGAAGTTAAATAACCGGCAGCTGCAAGCTGATCTTGGAACAGTTGGCAAGAATCCCAGAGGGGCATTTGCCTACAAGTATCCAGCAGAGGAAGCAACGACAGTCGTTAAGTCGATCGACATTAGTATTGGTCGCACGGGCGCGGCTACTCCAGTTGCTTTGTTTGATCCAGTGGTTGTTGCTGGTACGACTGTGCAGCACGCTAGTTTGCATAACGCTGATGAGATTGAACGCAAAGATATCCGTGTTGGCGACACGGTGGTTATATTTAAGGCGGGTGACATTATTCCGCAAGTGCAAAAAGTGTTGTTGGAATTTAGGCCGGCGGATGCCAAGCGGTATAGCATGGAAACAGAACTCAAAAAACAGTTTCCAGATATGAGATTCGAGCGCAAAGAAGGTGAAGTTGTGTACCGAACTAGGAGCACTTCGGGATCTCTGCTACTGAAGCGAGCCCTTACGCACTTTGCTAGCCGCGGAGCGTTGGATATTGATACGCTTGGCGAGAAAAACGTCGGTGCGCTGGTTGATGCAGGCCTGGTCACAGACATCGCCGATATCTATGGATTAAATTACGATGATGTAGTGGCGCTTGATCGATTTGCAGATTTGTCGGCAAAGAATTTGCTTGATGCAATTGCAGCAAAAAAATCGCCGAAGCTTGCTAAGTTTTTGTTTGGACTCGGAATTCGACATGTTGGTGCGCAAACTGCTCTTGATATTGCCAAAGAGTTTAAGTCGCTTGATGCAATCGGTACGGCGAGCTTTGATGATCTGCGCGCAATCGACGGCATAGGCGACATCGTTGCCGATTCGTTGGTGTTGTGGTTTGAGGATGACGAAAACCGAGCTTTGCTTGCTAAGTTTAGGCAGCTTGGCGTTTGGCCGGTTCAGCAAAAAGTTGGTGGCAGTTTGTCGGGCAAGAAATTTGTAATTACCGGCACAATTAACGCCATGTCACGTGATTCGGCGGCCGAGAGAATCATAGAGTTGGGCGGTGAGTTTCAGTCTGCAATCAGCAAGGATACCGACTTTTTGGTAATGGGCGAAAAAGCAGGAGCCAGTAAGCGAGCAAAAGCTGAAAAACTCGGTACGACCGTCATCGATGAAGCGGAATTGCTCAAAATGCTTCACCAGTAGACAACTGGCATTTAGATGGCTATACTTTTGAAAGTTAAGGGGCATTGGCGCAGTTGGCTAGCGCGCTTCCATGGCATGGAAGAGGTCAAGGGTTCGAATCCCTTATGCTCCACCATACGATCAAGAAGTGCAGTGTTTTATTACAACTCTGCTATTATGAGGAACTATGAAACGAACAACTGGAATTATAGGAATAACAGCAGTCATATTGCTGCTAGGTGCTGGGCTTATCTTTTTCATTAATCGGTACAATACACCCCAAATTGTTTTTGAGCGCATGCTTCAGTCTAACTTGTCATCTTTTGGTGCATCGCGCACGATGGTCCAGGATTCGGGCTCAAGGGTCGTTCAGACCGTACAGGCTCAAACTGGCGCTGTGAATGTTATCTCAGGTAACACCAATATATCTCAAGCAGCAGGCGACACAGTCATAGAGACAGAGAGCTTGGGAACTCCTACGAGTGATTACATTCGCTATAGTGCCATATCCACATCGCAACTAGGTGCAGAGGGGAACGAATTGAATTTTGACTCAGTACTTGGTCAATGGGGGGAGTCAGTAAATGGCGACCCAACAATTCGTTCTGGAGAGCTTTTTGGCGAAGCGACACTTGGTATCGTTCCTTTCGGTCGATTAGATGCGGAATCGCGCGCGGACACTGTGTCTTTTGTTGTTGAAAACGATGTATATGGAATTGACTACGAGACCGTTCAGAAACAAACGACAGAACAAGGTCGAAAAGTATATGTATATGAAGCCAATATTGAGCCAGCCAAGTATGTGGAAATGCTCATAAAGTTTGCTGCATACGTAAACTCTGCTCAACTTGAAGGTATAGATCCAGCCCAGTTTAAGGACAGTCCAGATATTCAAGTGACGATGAGTATTGATATTCTTTCAGGTCAGCTAGTGAGTGTAAGTTTCGCTGACGGATCTCGTGAAGAGACGTATAGCGCATACGGTGCCGTAAAAGAGATACTTTTCCCAGACGAAACAATTAGCATTTCTGAACTACAACAAAAACTACAAACAATTCGTTAACTGTTATTCCTTAAGGTATACTAAGCTTAATTAGTATTGGAGGGAAACATGGATGAGAATAATTTAATTGTGCCAAATGAACAGCCGAATGGAGCAGCGCTTCCACCTCCACCAAGTACTGCTATGGCACAACAGCAGCCAGTAGATACGCAACAGCCAGCGAGTCCAAGCACGCCACCAACTCAAGCACCTGCATCAGTTGAACCTGTTGCCCAGCCAAGCCCGAGTGGACCTGCTCCAGTGCAAGTTCAGCCAAAACCCAAGAAGAAACCCCTCGCACTAATTGTGGCGCTGGTGGTAATGTTGCTGCTCGGCGGCTCCGCTGCAGCATATTTTGGGTATATCGTGCCAAATCAGCCTGAAAATATCTGGTCTAAGGCCCTTAGCAACACTGCTGCAGGCTACGACGGCCTTTCTGAGTTTGCCCATGAGCAAGTAGGCGCCAAGGGAATTGACCTAACTGGCACTATAGCCGTTAGCACCCCCGAAGCCTCCGGCGACGGGAATATCACACTCAAGACCTACGAGAAGCAAGGGCAGGGTTCTTTGGATGTTGGATTTTTGGGATCACGCTACGAAGTTGAGTTTCTAGGAATTACAAAAGAAAATGCCAAAACACCTGACTTGTACATCAAGGCGAGTGGTCTGTCGGGCTTGGCCGAGCTTTCTGGCTCCACAGAGGAGTATGGGCCGATTGTTGATGCAGTAGAGAATCAGTGGATTGTAGTTGATCACTCGCTTCTCGATACGGCCCTGTCATCTATTGAGCAAGAATCAGCAGACAGCTCTATTCCAAACCTCTCAAGTGAAGATTTAAAGCAGATTACTGAAAAAATCAGTGACGCAAACCGAAAGTATTTGTTTGCTAGCGATGAGAATGGGGTTTTTGAAGTCGCAGAAGAAGTTGGCAAAGAGGACTTTGAAGGTCGAAATTCATTTAAATTCAAAGTAAAAGCAAATCAAGAAAACTTTGCAAAATACCTTGAAGATCTCAAGGCAGGATTGGCGGACACTAAGGTCAAGGAGCTTGCCGGTGATAACTATGACGAATCTTTTGACGATGCCATCAAAGACGTGCGGGAAGCAGAAGCGACAGATGAGACCGTAGAAGTTTGGGTGGACATGCAAACGAAGACAATTAGAAATATCAGGTCTACGACCGATGACGGTGAGACAATAGATATATCAATGTTATACGAAGGCGGATCTGTCTATCCATTTGAATTATCAACCACAGATGGATCACTGGCTATGAACATCGGCCTTTCTCTTGACACCGATCAAGACACTGCAGTGATTTCATTCAACTACGAAGACAAAGACGAAGCGATGAAAGTCGAAAGCAAGTTTACTGTTAAGTCGCAGAATGAGCCACTGAATGTTGAAGCACCAAGTGACGCTAAGTCAGTCAATGAACTAATGGGGTTTTTGCTTGGAGGTGGGTCATCTTCTACAGGCTTATATGATTCGACCGACGTAGATGATGGGTCGTCATCATTGCTTTCAGACTCACTATTGAATAGTTTTCAGCTATAGAAAGGTAAATCTCCCAAAAAGCTATCGGCATGAAAAAAATATTTAGAACACTTGTAGCAGGCGTTCTTGAATGGCAGGTGCGGCGTCTTCAGAAGGCTCATGAGTATAAAACCATTGTTGTTGTCGGGAGTATCGGCAAGACAAGTACAAAACTGGCCATTGCGCATAGTTTAGAAAAGATCGCCAATGTAGTATTTCAGGACGGAAACTACAACGACCGCATCACCGTTCCGCTAGTGCTCTTCGGACAAGAAACCCCCCGAAATGTTTTAAATATGCTGGCGTGGGTAAAATTGTTTTGGAAGAATGAACAGACAATTCGTGGATCATACTTATTTCAGTATGCCGTGCTAGAGCTTGGAACTGATGGTCCTGGTCAAATTAATGAATTTTCTTATTTGCGAGCAGATGTCGCCGTAGTTACGGGGATTGCACCTGAGCACATGGAACAGTTCAAGACAATTGAAGCTGTTGCAACAGAAGAGCTATCAGTGGCGCAGTTCGCTAATCAGATTCTGATCAACAGGGATCTCTGTAATGTGACGTTAATTCCAGAGGCAGTAGCCAAACGTGCGCTATTTTACGGCACTTCAAAGGATGACGATGTGAGGGCCTCACTGTTTGGCACAAGAACTACACTGTACGTCCAAAACCAATTAGTGTACAGTCACAAAAACGAACTATTGCCACTTCAGCGGCGCTATAGTCTTGCTGCTGCACTCGGCGTACTTGGTTTTGCGGAAGTAACTAGGCCCGATGCAATCGCCTCTATTATGGATGAGTTGATGGCTAGGGATACGCCAGGTCGCTTGCAGATGCTTAGTGGTATAAAAGACTCAACAATCATCGACGACACATATAATTCAAGCCCAGACGCAGTGCGAATGGCTCTTGAACTCCTGAAGTCGCTAAAGGCTTCTAAAAAAATTGCAGTACTTGGTTCTATGAACGAACTTGGAGATGTGAGTGAAGCTTCACATCGAGAAATAGGTAAACTTTGTAATCCTGCGGAAGTAGACCTGTTGGTTACTATTGGCAAGGAGGCGAAATATATAGCCGATGAGGCAAAAAAACTTGGCTGTGAGACAAAAGAGTTCATGAATCCTTATGCGGCGGGGCTCTATTTGCGTGAACAAATAGAGGGCAAAACAGTTCTACTTGCGAAAGGTTCGCAAAATGGTGTCTTCGCAGAAGAAGCCATTAAACCACTTTTGAAAAATGTCCACGATCAAAAGAAGTTGGTTCGACAATCAGACACGTGGCTTACCGAAAAGCGCAAACAATTCGAGTCATTAACACAATAGTTATTATGAAAAATCTACAAGAATCATTCACGTTCACGCAAAATTATCAACAAGCATTGGGTAAATTACTACTTGAAAGCAGCAGTGATCCGGAACATTTAAAATTTGTGCTTGATCGTTCGTGTACTGCTCACTGCGTTGAGGTGATTGCGGAAATGAGCGGTACGAGTATCCCGTCTCTCCAAAGTTTAGAGAGTTACGTCAAGTTTCTAAATGAAACTGTGGTGCGACCTGGTCCGGAATCGATTACTGGGCAAGTCAAGGATTCTCAGCTGTATTTTGTAGACGACGGATGGAGTACAATTGGTGTCGCTGACCTAGTTCGCTTGAATGGCTTCAGCGCAATATCACATAATCTCAATTACACTTTCGAAGATACTGATGTTAAAAAAATGACACATGTTGGAAGAATAAGAAGTGAATTTGAAAAAGAATATTTAAAAGAAGTATCAGATCATGGTGGAGAGAATCGTAAAGGATGGCTTGGGGCATTAAATTTGTCATTGCGGCGGGGGGCCTTTCCGATTGTAAGCATTGAAATCCCTTCAAGTGAATTTCCTGAAAAAATTGGAAAACATTCGGTTTTATGTATCGGATTAGATGACGAAAATATGACATATTTTGATCCTGACGAACTCAATATTGATCGCTACGGAAAATGCAGGGATGAGGAGCAAATTTCCAAAGTAGAGGGTAAAGAACTTATCTATACACAGCCAGTCAACAGGTTTCTTGATAGAATGACAGGGGAAGTTCTACATATCTTTACTCCAAATAATAATCAAGAACAGAAGAGGACTTAGATGAGAGTGAATATTGTTCATCCTGGTGCGGGTGAGTTGAAGTATGAAATACGCGGTATAGTGGAGTTTGCGAACAAATTGCAATCTACTGGCATGGATATTGTTATGGAGAATATTGGTGATCCCGTTGCAAAAGGAGAGCAAGTCCCGCAATGGATTCGTGATATTGTCGCTACCAAATCTCAAGATAATGCATCTTTTGGATATTCACCAACTAAAGGCCTAAATGAGGCTCGTCAATACTTATCAGATACACGCAGCAAAGAGACTGGTAATAATTTATTACCCGAAAATATTTTGTTTTTTAATGGACTAGGTGATGCGATCAGTAAGGTTTATACCTGGCTGAACCCTCAAGCTCGTGTATTGGGCCCCAATCCGGCCTATCCTACTCATTCATCGATTGAGGGCGCTCATGGGCGCTCAGAGCATCTGACGTATCAACTTGACCCCAATAATGGATGGCTACCAAACATGGAAGATATTCGAGCCAAGGTGGTAGCTAACGAAAACATTGCCGCTCTATTGATTATCAATCCCGACAATCCTACAGGTGTGGTGTATCCGCGTGAAGTACTTGAGCAGTTTGTTGCGATTGCCGACGAGTTTAATCTATTTTTGATCGCCGACGAGATTTATGCGAACTTATCGTATGACCAGGATGTGCAGTTTGTTTCATTGGCGTCGCTGGCTAAGCATGTACCGTTGATGATTATGCGCGGACTTTCTAAGGAAGTTCCATGGCCGGGCAGTCGATGCGGCTGGGTGGAGTTTTACAACACTCACGTCGACGAGTCATTTGAGAAATATGCAAAATCAATTGAAGAGGCCAAGATGACCGAGGTTTGCTCAACGACACTTCCACAATCTGCTCTTCCGGACATTTTGTCCGACGAACGATATCAGCCACATTTAGAAGCAAGAAAAAAACATTATCATCGTCGCGCTCGACAACTTACCGAAAGTATAAATTCATCTAAGTGTCTGAGGCTGGTCGAGCCAAAAGGAGCTTTCTATGCTCCGGTGACTTTCTGCGACGGCTTCGTGCCGCCAGAGTCTGCACGAGCAGCAAACCCTGAAGCCCAAGTCTTGCTAGACGAGGCGCTCAAAACCGTACAGCCACATGAGCACGACAAGCGTTTCTGCTACCAGCTACTCGCCAGCACTGGTATTTGCACCGTGCCGCTTAGTACCGGGTTTAACAGTACAACCCAGGGCTTCCGTATGACCTTGCTCGAACCAGACGATGGGAAGTTCAACGAAATCGTTACAAAAATTCTTAATTTCGCAAATTCTCCAGACTAATCAGGTTGTCAGTGACCGTTGTTTGCGGTAGCATTAACAGATATGAAACGATACAGTCCAAACGAGAGTGAACCCAAGTGGCAGAAAATTTGGGATGAAACAGGCGTCTACACGACTGACCTTGAAAGCGACAAGCCAAAATACATCGCCATGAGTATGTTTAATTACCCAAGTGGTGCCGGTATTCACATCGGGCATGCAATGAACTACACAATTTCCGACGTCAAGGCACGGTTCAAGCGACAGCAAGGATTTGAAAGTTATCATCCAATTGGTTGGGACAGTTTTGGATTACCGGCAGAAAATTATGCAATCAAAGCCGGTGTGAGTCCTCAGGAGTCTATGGGAACGATCATCCCGAGCTACCATACGCAGTATAAGGCGATGGGCTGGAGCAATGACTGGGAAAAGGAAATTGCTACGCATAAACCCGAGTATTACAAATGGACACAGTGGATTTTTAGTGAAATGTTCCGAGCAGGACTGGTGTACCAGGAGCAGCGACAGCAGTGGTGGTGCGATAGCTGCCAAACCGTACTTGCCAACGAGCAGATTGTTGAAGGGAAGTGTTGGCGACATGATGGTGCGGATGATCCGATTGTAGAAAAACGAGGTGTCAGTCAGTGGTTCTTCAAGATTACTGATTATGCAGATGAGCTGCTTGCGGCAATCGATGATTTGGATTGGACAGAAAGCGTAAAAGTCTCACAAAAGAATTGGATTGGCCGAAGCGAGGGCGCAGAAGTTTCCTTTAAGGTAGAAAATCAAGACACAGAGGTGAAAGTTTTCACTACTCGAATTGATACATTATTTGGGGCGACATTTTTGGTGTTGGCTCCAGAAAGCGATTATGTACAAAGTGTCGTAACCAGTGCTAGCCGGGCGGAAGTAGAAGTCTACCAAAAACAGGCAGCACTAAAGTCTGAAGTTGAACGTCAAGCAAGTAAAGAAAAGACTGGTGTATTTACTGGTAGCTACGCAGTAAATCCAGTAAATAACCAAAAGATACCAATTTGGATCGCTGACTATGTGCTTGACGGTTACGGAACCGGTGCAATTATGGCCGTGCCGGCGCACGATGAGCGCGACAATGAGTTTGCTAAAAAGTACGATATTGACATACAGCAAGTTATTAAAAGCGACGATGAGCTTAGTAGTGGCAAGGGTGAACTGATAAATTCTGGTGAATTCAGTGGTTTGCAATCCGCTGAGGCCGCAAAAAAGATCATAGCTCTTTTGTCTAATGATGGTGCTGCGGTTTCAAAAATCAATTACAAGCTACGCGACTGGTCGGTTACTCGTCAACGATACTGGGGTGCTCCAACGCCTATCATATATTGCCCAGATTGTGGACCGGTGCTTGTTCCTGATGACCAATTGCCAGTCGTGCTGCCCGAACTTGAAGATTTTGCACCAAGTGGCGACGGCAGAAGTGCACTCGCTCGGGCCAAAGATTGGCTCGCAGCAGATTGCCCAAACTGTGGCAAGCCTGGCGAGCGCGAAACCGACACACTCGATACTTATATTTGCAGTAGCTGGTACATGTTGCGCTACACCGATCCACACAATCAGCAATCCGCATTTAGCCCTGAGCGTGCTAAGAAGTGGATGCCAATAGATTTTTATAATGGCGGTGATCATGCAACTGCACATATGCTCTACGCAAGGTTCATTACCCGATTTTTCTATAAGAAGGGGTTGGTTGCTGACCCTGAACCATTCAAGCAGTTTGTATTTAACGGTAAAGTTCGCGCCAGCGACGGTAGCGTGTTCAGCAAAAGCAAAGGCAATGGCGTAGATCCGCTAGAGATTATCAATAGTGGCTACGGCGCCGATGCTCTGCGAACATATTTGATGTTTGCAAGTCCTCTAGAGTTCAATTCAAAATGGGATCCGGACGGGGTTCCGGGTGCGTATCGGTTTCTGAATAGGCTTTATGTTTTGGTGCAAGAGTATGTCGAGCGAGGGGCCGGCAACGAGGACGCTAAAACTCAAAAAGACGTAGATTTTGCAGTCCATAGCATGATCAAGAAAGTCACAGAAGACATTGAATCCAATACCTATAATACTGCGATTGCGACGCTCATGAAGTGCGTCAATGATTTGTATAAGCTGAAAGAGTCATGGTTTGCAAAATCTGATACTTGGCAGCAAGCACTTGAGGCAATGGTGATGTGCGTTGGGCCTTTTGCGCCTCATCTGGCTGAAGAGCTGTGGCAGGATCTTGGACATAGTGATAGCGCACAGAAAGACCATTGGCCGGTAGTTGATGAGTCAAAGCTGGTTGAGTCATCAATCACTATTGTTGTGCAAGTAAATGGCAAGCTTCGAGCTTCGATGCAGATGAATGTAGATGCCTCCAAAGAAGAATTACTGAATGCAGCAAGGGGTGACGAAAATGTTGCCAAACATCTTGAGGGTAAGGGTATCAAAAAAGAGATAGTAGTACCTGGCAAGCTCATAAATTTTGTCGTTTAAGATATGGTTTTTAAGTAATTCGCAGGTGATCGCCGACTGTTTTGATTTCTTTTGAACTTACAGATGAGAAGTCTTCACCTTGAGGCAATGGCATCTGGCTGGTGTCATGTGAGTGCGGTTGGTGTGCATCATTTTCATTATCTTGGTCGTAGAAACTAGTTTGTGGAACTGGGTCAACAGTAATCGGATCAATATTATCGATATGAGTTGTTTGAAGTGGGCTGCTGCTTGGCTTGGTGTGATCTACTCTGACAACTGGAGATTCAACTATTTTTCGTGCAATTTCTATCGGGAGGGGCTTGGCGCCGGAGCTGCATATTCGGCCCAAAACAGATAGCAATTTTTTGCTTTGGGAGGGCGACTCCCATGACGGAACAATTTTAGGCTTGCTTTCAGCGGGTGAAATAATTTCCAGTGGCGACTTTCGACTAAATATGCTCATTTTCTTCACTCGATGTATTTGAGTTTTGCGACCCTGAATCAAATACACTTAAGGAGTTGAGAACAACAAGACCGATGTTTTTCGTGGTTTCAACAATTCTGTCGAATAGACCATCGAGATTAATGGTAGGCCCTTGTTCATTTGTAGAAGGTAGCTTTAGTCCCATAATACTTAATTACACCAAAAAACATAACTAATGTCAATGATTTGGACTTGCGTAACAGGCGTGACTAGGGTAAAATAACGGGTAAGTTTTAATCCATTATTTTTGAAAGGACAATTTAAGTATGGGACAACCAAAGAAACAGACCTCTTCACGCAAAACTGGCATGCGCCGAAGTCATCATGTTATCAAGCTGGCACGAGCTGTGAACGCAAAATCACCTGTGAAGGCTACAACAACCAAGAAAGAAACTGGAAAGTAGACGTCTTCACCGGCTTGCACCGACAAGCAGGTTCTTGGTATGCTTTAGAGCATAAGCTTTGAGCACAGAGACTGAGCTTGGTAAGGTAAGAGTGAAAACGTCACAGAAAGGCTGCATATGAGCGCGAACAGACATCTTGGTCGTATTATCGTGCTGCAGACATTGTACGAGCAGGAATTTCGAGTTACCTCCGAGGATAAGTTATTTAAACTCACTGATGTCTTAAATCGCAATATAAAGCGCTACAAGCAAACGCTTGATGACGTTGCTTTTGTTAAAGACTTAGTAAAAGGCATAGACAGTAACGTTGCTGCGCTTGATGAGGCTTTGCAGCCGCTTGCACCTGAGTGGCCGCTAGATCAAATAGCTCGAATGGATCGTATAGTGCTTCGAATTGGTGCTTACGAGCTACTGCATCAGAAGGACACACCACCGAAGGTTGTGATAAACGAAGCCGTTGAGCTGGCAAAAGCTTTCGGTGGGGACAATTCCAGTAAATTTATAAATGGTGTACTTGGATCTCTGTATCGCAATGAAGCTGGAGATGCCGCCGAAACTTCTGAGACGAAAAAAGAAGCTGAAGTCAGCGAGCCTGTTGCTGAAACGAAAGAGAAGGCTGTATGAAACGACCTAAACCAATCAGTGGCATTAAGAAGTTTGTAAATACTCGCCGACCAACCATCAATGAAGTGGTGCGTGAGCCAACTGCTGGTGGCGTGATTTACCGAAAAGATAAGGACGGCAAGATTGAGATTTTGTTGATTCAGGACGCAAAAAATCGCTGGACGATTCCAAAGGGACATATCGAAGAGGGCGAAACCGCCAAAGAAACTGCTAAGCGTGAAATTGGCGAAGAGACTGGCCTTATAGATGTTGAGATTTTGAGCTGGCTTGGCAAGATAAATTTCCGCTACCGACGGGTTACTAGTCTGGTATTGATGACTACAGAAATCTTTCTCGTAAAAGCACTTGGTGATACCGACGCACTCAAACCAGAGGAGTGGATGAATGGCATAAAATGGTTTTCTGCAAATGAAGCTCTCGATAAAATAGAATATGAAGACATTAGTAAGTTGATGCTACTTGGTCTGAAAAAGATAAGGAATCAGAAACAGTAACTATGGATGTGCAAAAATATGTAGCGTTTGCTCGAGATGTGCTTGAGGTTGAGTTTAATGATATTGACTTATTAGTCACGGCGTTTACACATAGATCGTATGTAAATGAACACAGAAAAACAGCTAAAGAGCACAACGAGCGTCTTGAGTTTTTGGGCGATGCAGTTCTGGAGCTCGTGGTGACTGAATTTTTGTACACTAGCTACCCTGACCCTGAAGGAATTCTAACAAACTGGCGAAGTAGTTTGGTGCGTACTGAGAGCATTGGTGATGCGGCTGCTCGAAGTGGATTTGAGCCTTTACTTCGTTTAAGTCGTGGCGAAAAGCGCGGTACTGATCGCGCCCGTGCTCAAATACTTGCCAATAGTTTTGAAGCGATTGTTGGTGCACTCTACCTAGACCAAGGTTTTGATGCAGCCAAAACGTTCATTCAGAAATCACTACTGATTACCTTCGATGAAATACTAAAAACAGGGTCATGGATGGATCCGAAGTCCAATTTGCAGGAGCTTGTGCAACAACGCGATGGTCATACTCCATCATATAAAGTACTGCAAGAGGTAGGGCCGGATCATGACAAGATTTTTACTGTTGGCGTGTTTGTTGCTGGAGAACTAAGAGGAAGTGGTCAGGGGCCTAGCAAGCAGGCAGGCCAAGTTGCAGCCGCCGAGGCCGCCCTGAAACAGTATCAAGACAAGAGTTGACAATAGGGGTGGTTATCTGTAGAATACAGCAGATACTTATTACAACTTATTTAAGAGAGTTTAGAAAGAGGTTACATTAGTGTTAGCTATTCGTTTGCAAAGAACTGGTCGTAAAGGACATGCGCAATTCCGCATGATTGTTCAGGATTCACGTCGCACACCAAGCAGTGGTCGTGTTGTTGAGAATCTAGGAAGCTATAATCCTCACACCAAAGAAACAACTGTTGATATCGAAAAAGCAGCTACATTTCTATCTAACGGCGCGCAGCCATCTGAGCGTGTTGCTCGGATTCTAAAAGCTAACGGCGTAAAGCTTCCATCTTGGGTTAAGCTTCCAGAGCAGGGTACAAAATCTACAAAGAACCCTGAAAAGCTTCGCAAGAATCAGCCTAAAGAAGAAGCTCCGGTTGCTGAAGAAGCTCCAGTCGAAGAAGCACCTGCACCAGAAGCAGCTGAAGAATCACCGGCAGTCGAAGAGACGGCTTCAGAAGCTGAAGAAAAATAACTCGAATCCAGCATTTGATTTTTAAAAATGACGCACTTCATGGCGTCATTTTTGTTATACTAAAAACACATACTGATTAATGAAAAGGAATACCGCATGACAGCAAGTATTGACCAGCAATTTGTAGAATTTATAGTTATGTCGATTGTCAGCAAGCCTGATAAAATTTCGATTGAACGAACAATTGACGAGAAAGGCGTGTTGCTAGAACTCACAGTTGATCCAGAAGACTTAGGGCGTGTTATCGGTAAGCGCGGTGCAACTGCACAGTCTCTTCGAACATTGCTACGTGCTCTTGGAACAAAGAATGATGCGCGCTATAACCTAAAGATTGTTGACAATGGTGAACCGCGTCCTGAGCGTGCCCCTCGAAACGAATCAGATAACGAATCTTCAAGAAGTGATGCAGGCGACAGTAGTCCAGTAGAATCACCAGATGCCTCAGAAGAGAAGACAACACCAGAAGACACCTATGAATCACACGAAAGTGATGTTGTAAGTAAGACTCGAAAAGAACTTGATGATCTTGATGATTTAGATATATAATACTTCTTGTACTTGACGGTCGTGACTACGACGAAAAACAAAAAATAACAGCTCTTGCGAGCCAATCATCATTTCTATGAAGGTTGGGAGCTTTATGTGATAAAAAGACCCGGTTATTCCGGGCCTTTTTATTTGAACAAATACCTTGAGTCTACCCTTGAGTTTCTCCAGCTAGCTGACTGCCGACAACAACGCTGTGAATTTCATCAACACCGCTGATTGTTACCTCGCCATCTTTGCCAAAGGAATTTACCTTTGTTTCGCTTTTAAGTTCAGTACTGAGGCCCATGTCGCCAGTCACATTCGTCACCATTATTGCGATAGTCTCATCTCCGTTTGCAGGTTCAATCGTAACGGTGTCCCCTCCACTAATTAGGTTAATAGAAGCTGGCGCTTCACCTTCACAATCAAAAATGACGCTTGCTTTGTCTAGACGGGAAATCTCTGAACTCAGCACATTTATATCTTTTTCATTGCAGTCTACTGCATAGGTGAATGTCTCGGTTACAGATTTTCCTTCAGCACAGCTCGCGAGAGAAAGCCCGCCGACTGCAAGGGTTGTCCCGAGGGCAATCTTTTTAAATACAGTTAATGTTTCGCTCATTTATCACTCCTAATTTCGTTGATTTACTAATATAATAGAAGCTAATGCACACTATGTCAATATGTGGTACTATAATTATGATGAAAGTGCAAATTATTACACTGTTTCCAGAGATGTTCACTCCAGTTTTTGGGTCGAGCATGCTCTGGAAGGCTAGCGAACAGGGGGTTGTTAGTTACGAAACTATAGATTTACGGACTTTTGGACTAGGCCCTCGCAGAATGGTTGACGACACTCCTTACGGTGGTGGCGATGGAATGTTGTTGATGATAGAGCCAATGGTCGCAGCAATCGAGCACGCTAAAAAACAAGATCCTACCGCCAAGGTATATCTGCCAACGCCTCGTGGAGAAATGCTCAAGCAGTCGAAAGTTAAGCAAATTGCAGCCGACAACAACGGAATTATTATCTTGTGCCCACGTTATGAGGGCTACGATGAACGAGTAACCAATTGGATAGATGAGCAATACTGCATAGGGCCGTATGTGCTTACTGGCGGTGAAATTCCGGCGATGTTGTTAGTAGATAGTGTTGTTCGCTTGCTCCCAGGCGTACTAGGGGGCGATCAGTCGGTCGAAATTGAATCTTTCCAGCAAGATGACGTTAGTATTGAATTTCCTCAGTACACCCGTCCTGAGACCTTCCAGGACTTAACAGTACCGGAAGTGCTGCTGAGCGGCCACCATGCCAATATTGAAAAATGGAGAAGCAATCAATGACTGGGTCAATGGAGTTCGAGCCTCGTCCGAATGAACTGAGTGATTTGGAGATAATTGCAAATAGGCAGGCTGATTGGCTCACTGAACAGATCACTTCAAACTCCTCCGAGTCAGAATTGTTTCGAAATAATTTAAAAATTGAGCGCGTAGAAGACCCAAGCTTGTTCTGTGAATTTCCTGCAAAAATTGAAGATGACGGTATAGGGTCAAGATTTACGCTTCTATACGATCAGCCAACTGTCGATAAGCTAGTGCATCGATATGGCGAGGCCTATAGATTGACCCGGAGTGAGCTGGCAGAACTATATATAGGCACAGCTATAGCTGCTAGATTACTGAAGAACGAAATTCAAGACACTAATGTAAGGAAATTTAAAAAGCTTATGGCTATTTTGATAGATAAAGACAGTTTGCTGGATGAAATAATGACCAATGAGGCATTAAGCACAGGGGCCAGAACAGAGATTGCGGTTGGTACCGCTCAGAGCAGCGAAGATAGAATTGGTCGAATTAATATATTGCGCTTTGCGTTTGGTATGGTGTATGCAAGAGCCGGCGAAACAGTTGATGAAGAAACTTCAAGACTAAGACAAACACCTCTGATGTTACAGTTTAAGACTGGCTTGATTGAGTCGGTAAAATACCGAGACATTTACCTCAAGATGGGTGAGTTTTTTGAAAAGAGCCGTGATGAGCACGGAAGAAAGTTTGACATAGATGGTGAATCTGTTGCCATGAAGGTTTTTGCAGATGCAACTGGAGATTTCGAGATAGCAGCCTGTTTTCCAATGAGCTGGAAGGAAATTCAAAAAATTCTTAAAACGGTGAGTTAGTTTTGTATTCATGATGAGCTTGTCTCGAACTGTATAATGGATAGTTGAAAGTAAAGGAGGGTTTATGTTTAAGATTAAAGCTGTATATGCTCACTGTGATTTGATGTGCGGGGTGTATGACCCGGCTCAGGCACGGATTGAAGCCCAATCTGTTTACAATGCGGTCAAGAAGTATCACGCAACAAATGATGAAGTTTTCAAGCAGCGAGCACTGTCTATCAAGGAAAAACGCGCAGAGTTAGTTAAAGAACACCTATGGGTATTATGGACTGACTACTTTAAGCCAGAACACCTAGAGGCGCATCCAGGACTTCATGATTTAATTTGGCGAGCAACCAAGGCGGCTGGAGAAGCTAAAAAAACCGACAAGGTTGAGGACGCCCAGAAGCTTATTGACTTGATTGATGAAGTTGGTGAAGTCTTTGCCAATACAAAGCCCGGGTATGACTACTCAGCAATTAAAAAGAACATGGAAGGCCAAGCGGCGTAGTTTGGTGCGCTGGCCATTTTATGTGCGTAGAGTGTCTGGCTCAAGTATGGAGCCAACTCTTTTTTCGGGTCAAATTGTTGTTTTTTGTAGTTTCGTGAAGCCACAAGTTGGATCGGTGATCCAGTTTCAGCATGACGATCTAGATAAAGTAAAAAGAGTTAATCATATGGAAAAAGAATCATTGTTTGTACTGGGCGACAATCAAGAGCAGAGCACCGATAGCCGCAACTGGGGCGCAATCAATATCAATCAAGTGCAGGGGGTGCTGTTGTGGCCTAGAGTGCGTCAGAGGTTTTGAAGCGCGGCATTGTATTCGCGCGCGGCGGCATTGTAGCGATTCTGCAGGCTTTTGCATTTGACCGTTTCGGCCGAAGCTAATCGAGCAGCAGCAAGATCGTCTTGAGGGATGGCAGTTTCAAATAATCGCAACCTCTCAATGCAGCCGTCATAGGCAAGTCTTAGTGAGTCGGCAGCCTGCCGCTTATCGGCAATTGATGGACTGAGATAAGCTGGCTTTCGCAGCCCGAGAGCAATTGCAGAACTTGCTAGCGCCGTACCAAGAAGTATGAAGATCACGAAACCCCTTAACGATCGCGCGTGAAACTGTGCTGCACGCTTAAAAACAAGGAGCTGCCGCCTCTTTGGCTTCTTCATATTTAGCGCTGAAAGCTCCCAATATACAATATGCTTCGGGAGTTGTTTTTGGACTTTCAATGACTGAAGCCGAAAAGCGGTTTCAAGTAGTTGGAGGTAGGCAGAATATTGCAACGACCCCAGAAGCTGAGTATGATCATGCCGCGGTAAAAGTGATCTCCATCCACCAGGCCTCAGTCCGTTCAGTAGCACAACTCCAAGACCAGATTCGACGACGGCGTAGGTGATGAGTGTTTCATTTTGTGTTTTGTCTCGATGTGTAATGCTTTTTGATTCTAATAAAATGTGAGTAGCTAGGTGAGATATTGCCGCAGCCGCCACCATCGGCTTGGCGACCAGATGGGCCGGCAAAGTTATGGTGTAGGTTTTTTCGTGCTTTGTACAGAGGCCAGGAAATGCAACATTATGCGATAGCTGCAAATTCACTGTTTTTCGCAGTTTTAATTGCCCTTTTATGACGCGCAGCATCTGTTCTAGGGCATCCTTATTCCGCTTGTTGCCATAAAACTCGTCATCAGGCAGGAGTAGGTCATTGCCTGCAAAAAGCTCTCTCAAGTGAGTGTGAAGTTCTGATTCAGTCCAGACTTTATTGTGTATATGGTTGTTGTCGTCTTGATAGTGCACATGCTTATTGTACCCGAGAGTTCGACCAATGTAATTAGTTTGTTGATCCGCGTCTTGCCACTGCAACAACAAGGCCTATAAGTGAAGCAAGGCCAACAAATCCGAGGAGTAGGTTTTTGCATACTCCAAATGCATTCGTGCATGACCTGGTTTTTTCATCATCGGCGGTGCTTGAATTATAACCTCTGACGTCTGAGTCTGAAAAGTCAGGGTTGCGGCTATCTTGTGCTGCAAGTACTTCACTGGATTCTGAGTTAGTTGAAGTGTTGGTGTTTTCTATCGGAGATGTCGTTCTGCTGCTTGTTGGTTGCTGTAGTCCGGTGTCATCACTGGATGTGCCTCGTGCGTTTTGGCCTTCGGTTTGGTTAGGGTTCGAGTCTAGCGGCTCGATGAATGAGAACAACGGTAGGCTAGCTTGGCTTGTTCCAGTATTTCCAACAAAATCAGTAGCGGTCAGCGTAAATGCTAGTGTAACGACACTTTTATCGCTTGTTGATTGATTTGAAATAGTCGGCGCGGTGAAGTGCGCACTATATATGTTTGCTTCCGCGGTTAGCGTAAGTTGGGAGGTTATGTCGATGCCGCCAGGTGCCAGGAGTTGGACAGTTGGACTTATGACAGTTGATGGGTCATCTATTTCGATCTCAATTGTAATAAGCTGACCTGGACTCGCAGTTATAATTTGCTCGTTGTATTGGTTTTTGAAAGTGGCATTTGTGAACGTCGGGCCAACTGTATCTAAGCAATCTACGTTGCCGAGAAAATGAGTATCGACAGAATTAAAGGTGTTCACGCAGCCAGAAATATACAGTTGGTTGCTGCTACTGATGCCGCCAGGCGAATTAGTCATCGTGTTGTGCATGATTGACGCCTCTAGTAGCTCAGTATCGAAGAAACCAGGTAGGGAAGATGAGAGCATAATTCCAAGACTTTTACAGTTCGACAAATCATTGCGTTCGATACTAATTTTTTGCACGAGCGGTGCAATTATACAAACTGTCTGACCACTAACCTGATTGCCAATAATTGAATTGAGAGTTTCTGTGTTTCCAAATATTGCCAAGCCGTAGTCGCCAACTGTATTAATGGTGTTGTTTGAAATGATGACAGATTCAAGTATTGCGCTCTGACCAGACCATACTAATATTTGACCTGCCTGTGCGTCGACTGAGTTTGCGTCAATTAGCACGTTCCTGTAGCCGAAAGACTCAATAAAGGAAGGGAGCGTAGAATCGGCGAGGCTATTATTGCGTGCTGTGAATCTATTAGTAGTACTGCTTGCACTACTAGCCATGATTACAGAGTATAGATAGGGTTCGCTAGTTCTTTCACGAAAACCAAAAAGTTGGTTGTTGTCTATTGTGAGATTGACAATCGGTTGTGTTGTAGCTATGGCACGTACGGCACTTTGCTTGCCGTCGAATATATTGTTTTTTACTTGAAGTCCTTGATAGTTTCCAGAAGAAAGGACAGAGAGTTGGGCGTCTCCGGGAAGTGCGGAAGTGCCCATAAAAGAAAATCCCTCAATAGTCAACCCGTTAAAAGTGCTCCCAGAGAGTGAAATATAGGGAATATGTGCAGACCCAGCCGCACTAGCTTTTATAGTTATATTATTCGGCAGTAAGCCGTCGTAATTCAGTGGTTCATAAGTTCCAGGACCAGCAATAATAATGTCACCAGATTGGAGACTGTTGTCGTGAAGGGCTTCTTCTATAGATGAAAACACTCCACCTGTTCTTTCGTTCATAACAGTTCCACTATTGGCTAGAGCAATAGATGTGAAGCTGAAAGCATAAAGTCCAGCAAGAAATAAAGCAAATAACCAGACAGATTGTCTGGTTATTTGCCAATAGCCAACGACACGGTGAAGCTCCCATTTCAAGGACTATTTTACCATTTTAGTGGTAATTTTGGCAACGGTTGCGGTTTATTCTTCGTCAGCTTCTTTTCTAGCGCGGTAGTAAAGATACAGCAAAATCGCAACAAGGGGAACGATCCACCAGTACCAGCAGATACCAAAAATCTCAAAGCAGCCTTCCGAATCACTGTCATTGTTTGCATCTTCGTCGGTGTTCGTAGCTAGTACATCGCTTGCATTTTCTTCGGCTTCATTTGGTTGTGCGGGCTCGCTGTTGGTGGTCGAAGCAAGTACTGCGCCGCTTCCAGCTTGATTTCCGTTCAATAGTGAGGTCAATACGCTGGTAGAGGTCTGTGCAACTACGGGTGTTGTGACGGGTGATGTGGGCGTCACGGGTGTTGTTGGTGTGGAGTCGGCAATGTTGCTAGTTGTGATAGAGAGGTTGTCGATCAAAAAGCCTTTGCCATCGAGTACAGGTGCAGCGGTGCCAGCAGCTCGGAATAATATTGAGTCAACGGTACGGCTCTCTGTTTCTTCTACCTCCCGGAAGTAATCTTCCCAGCTTGTTCCAGTGTGCATAAGTACGCCATCGACGTAGACTTTGACGACGTCATTCGAGGGTCCGTCAACGAAATTCATGACAACCATGATCTGATGAGGGACGCTTCGGTCTAGACCATGAACAATTTGCGTGAGTACAAACTTATTTGGCGATGCGCCTGTCTGGTAATCGTAGAAGTTAACTGCAAGTCCATCTGCTTGGTCAACCATCTGAATGTAGCTCATGCGTGCGCCATCACCACGATCTGGGCTCGCTGTGACTTGTAGGCCTGGTTGGTATTCAGTTGGAGTTGTGCTTGCAAAGCTCCAAGTTGCAGTAAATGTATCTTTGCGCTCGCCGCCAGAAAGGCCATTGTTTTCTGCATCAGTTTCTCCAGCTTCATTTGCTACAGATGCTGAGAATGTTTGGTCGCCAAACGAACCTTGAGTTGTCGCGTTTGAAATTCGAAGTGACTTACACCCAAACGCTGTGTAGCCGTATATGTTGTCAACAATTTCTTGATCATATGGACCTGTTGAGCTCCAGCCAGACTGCCCATTCACGCTTCCAAGAGTGAAGTCATCAAAGGTGCTTGTTGATATGCAAGCTTCTGGCTGAGGAGTAATCAGATTGTAGACTTGTACATTATTCGCATCGAAAACAAGTTCGTACTGATTGTCGTCATCGTTAAATTGGACATCTTTGGTTTTGTCGTCAATTTTCACGTGCGCAAGTTCATCATGACTTGACGTATTTTGTGCTGTAAAAACTGTAGGTGTTGTTACTCCTGTGCCTTGATCGATGCCAACTCCATACCAGCCATTGCCGATTGTTGTTAGATTGTCGGCAACTACGTTCGAGCCATTAACAATAATTCCCGCATTGTCGTTGTCGGCAACTGTAATATTTGAAATGGTTGAATGAGACGCTTCGTAAAAGTTGATGCCGTGCAGACTGGCTCCTGAAACGCCATCAAGCACAAGGTTCTGTATGGTTACACCGTCCGTGCCAATGACTCCAATGATCGCATTGTTGCTATTGCTTGATTTAGTAAATGCCCCATGTATTGTGTGGCCGTTGCCCTCTAGCTGAATATCTTTATCTATAGTGATTTGCGAGTCAATCGTAACGTCAGACAAAAGCTCTATTGTTTCTCCTGCTCCTGTAGTCGCTGCATCTATGGCTTCTTGGATGGTGGCAAAATAGATGTTGTCTTGAATATTTCGGGCTACAGGGTCTCTAAAGACCAGGTCATATTTTGTGTCAACGCTAGCATTTCCAGCTTCGTCAAGTACAGTAACCTTCCACGAGAAGGTGTCGCCTGGGATCATGCCAGTAAGAGAAGCTAGCGTCGTTCCCGACATAGGCGAGGAGTTTATGCCTGTTGCGGAAGGATTATAAATCACGGTTGATAGCGTGACCAATCCTGGGCGGTCTGGATTGAATGAATGCACAACAGAGAGGTCTTCGTTTGCCGACGTTTCGTCACTAACTACGGAGGTGAAATTCGTGATTGAAGCACCAGTCAAAACCACAGCATCGTGCTCTGGCGTTATTATTGATGAACTTGGATCGGTTGTGTCTGTTGTGGCGCCAATAAGTTCGCCAGTGACCTTAAAATCATCAACTCTGAAGTACTCGCTGTCAGCCGCGTCTATTGAAATGGTGAGGCTTACGTTTGCTGCGTTGTCGGCAACAGCACCAAGTCCACCAGAAAACGATTGCCAGGTCGTGTCATCGTCCCCAGTTCCTGTTTCTCCATAAAAATCATGAAGAATATAGGACGTTCCTGCGTTGTAGGATAAGCGAGCAAAGTCAGTTTCTTCTAAGCCTGAACGCTTGTAAGAAAAACTCACTTCGATGTTTTCGTACCCAGTAGTATCGATGTTTTTAATTAAGAAATGGTAGAGATTGTTGTCGTCGGCATCGTGGCCACGCGCATGATGAGTTCCAGCTGATGCGCTGTCTGTAGCGAGTACGCTCCAATCGATACCGTTGTTATCCCAGTTTGAAAAATCACCTGACTCGAAATCGTCAAAGAACAATGTGTGGGTTACTGCTGCCTCAGCAGATCCTCCAAATGTATTGCCCAAGATCCCAGTAAGTGGTGTTAGTACCAAAGCTGAACTTAGTAAGACCGTAGTTGCTAGTTTTTTTCCATATTCGTAAACTGTGCGAAATTCGCCTGCTGACATATAACTCTCCTTTAGTTGACATTAACTATAACCAAGAATATGAAATTTGTCATTTTTTGGTCATAATATTTTTATGCATAAGCATTTTGTTGCATCGTTTAATTCAGAATTAACTGGCAATGCGTTACACTAGAATTAGGAAAAAATACATGAAACATGAAATAAAAGATCGACTTACGCCAACTCTCACTGAGACCATAATGTTGTTCGCGCTGACTCTATTCATTTCTATTTTAGGAAATGCAAGAAAGCTCACTGACGACCTTATTAAGGGGGGCGGGGTGGACGATAGCTCAGAAACGATTATTCAAATAGTTGGTGGTTATTTTCAAAATGCGTTATCTCTTTTAGACGCATTTTCGTTTGCCCCAAATGCTGTAGTGCTTGCTTTTTGGGGATTCATT
Source organism: Saccharimonadales bacterium (SeqCode) (assembly GCA_041600755.1). Taxonomy (GTDB): domain Bacteria; phylum Patescibacteriota; class Saccharimonadia; order Saccharimonadales; family JAXHNE01; genus JAXHNE01. The sequence continues at coordinate 76,431 of JBFIJL010000003.1, read as the reverse complement.
GGGGTGCTAGTGTATTCAACTACCAGTTCATTTATTCGGGTCGCAAAGGAAGTAAAGAATGATGTGGACATCGCATCGCACTATCTTCACCCTCGTCACTATGCCAGAAAACAGATATTGATAGACATGATCATCTACTCTCTAAAAAATACTATCCTTTATGCTTGTCTTGCAGGGACTGTCTATGTCTTATTTGTGTTTTTTGCGCCATTGGTTATCAATGGATTTAACGAAGTCTACTATGTATTTTCAGTGGTGAATCTCGTCACTTATGCGTTCAGTCTACTGGTTGTAGCTATATGGCTGTACATTGCATTTGTTTTCGTGCAAGGAATTTTTGGCTCAAGCTACTAAGTTCAGTGCAGCGACAGTAGCGTAGCCAGACCGATATCTTTAAATAACTACTTAAGCAGCACCGAAAATGCATGCTTCCATGTGTCGCGCTTCACACCGTATTCAATCCATAAGAGACTGAGCGGTTCCAGAAGCCGACTTTTTTCGATCCCACCGATGTCGATTAGGTCTTTCCAGCCAAGCTCTTCGAGCAAGTCATGCACATGAACTTTCGCGGAATCGTTGTTTCCGCACACGAACATAATTGGTATGCCTTCTTCATATTTTGGCTGGACCATGTTCTGGTAGCTTACGTAATTGAGAGTTTTAACAACATGGCTGTCTGGCAGGCTTTGTTGCACTATCTCGCCGCCGCTCATTGAGTGACCGACTGTAAGGACCGGGGGCTCATCATCTTCAAATTCGATCGGATTAGTTACGTCTATAACAATTTTTCCTGCAAGTTCTGGCCGCACCTGAGTCAAAACATCCTCGGCAGCGTGCCAGGCGACTGCGATAATGGCAATTTCTCCAAAGCTGGCTGCTTGTGTAACGTTTCCGATTAATGCGTGTGTGTTATCTTTTTTTCGCCATGGCGCGAGCTTGCGCTTTGTTTGATTGCGGGTGCCAAGCATGACGTCGTGTCCGGCCGCAACTAAGCCTTTGCCGAGTGCCTGAGCAACATTTCCGGATCCAATAATTCCAATCTTCATAATCTCACCATCCTTTTTTGTATAGTTTACGATATTTCTTGTTTGGTTTCTTGTTTGGTTTTTTAGTGGTGCTGATTTCACTTGATTGCAGGGGTACTTTTGCCGGGTCAAGCCTGAATCTGCCATTATTTCTGCGCTTTCCTTCTGCACTAATGACGCCACTTCGGCGTTCGAGCCTGGCGTATTTAAAACGTGGGCGTGATGCACGTTCAAGAAGGACGATAGCCAAGCCTGTTGCTGCAACCAGGAAGCCCACCACTATTAGATATGTGTTAAGTAGTATTGATATGCGCGAAACAATTTCGCTAAACAACGCTTCAGTGCCATGCTCTCCGCCACTAAAGCCACTGTTGAATTTGTCTGTAATGAGTGGAAATATATATGTGAAGAACAGTGGCGAAAGGCACAGGAATACCCCATTCGTAAATGTTGTCATACCAAGAATTCTGATGGCGCGTCGTCTGATTGTGCTGTAAGCGATGAGAACGACTCCGCTTAGTGCCGTCAGTAATCCGATTATCCAAGGAGCAAGCCTCAGCCAACTTACCCAAACCGGAGCATTAGGGTAGGCCTCTGCAATAGACAGGTTTTTATCATTTTTTGGTAAATCAGCTTCTGTGTATGTTTTTTGAGGCAGGATTGCCCCTTCTTGTTTTATTGCCCCTTCTAGTTTTGATATTTCATTCGCGAGGTTGAGGGTCGGAGGTAGGCAGGTGGCCGTGAACGGGTTCAAGGATTCGGGTATTGTCGTGCACTCCGGCTGTTCTGATAAGCGCACTGCACCATAGCTCCCTAGGTCACGTGCCAGTGAATCGATATTGCTAGTAAAGTCGACAGAAAAGACTGGCTCAGGAGCGCGTCCATCAATCCAGTCGTAGAATGCATCAATGACGTGTTCAGATTTTTTCTGTAGATCGGCTGGTGGGAAGTTATTGTTGATTATTTGCTGCACACGAGGGTCAGAAAAATCCAAACTCGTTTGCTCATTATTTTTGATATTTTCCTGAATAGTGGCATCGACAAAATTCTGGTATGAGTTTGCTTCAACTAGTGTAGATTTAAGTGTTTGAGGATTTGAAAATGCAGCAATAGTTGCAGTTGCAAACACGAATGCAAACAGCAAAAAGCGGAAGGCCCAAGCATTAAGGGAGAGTAGAATTTTCCGTAGTATGATCATGCTTGAGTTTATTATGCCATAGATAAATATCAGGGGCCAAGCTGCTTAGGGTTTTGGGCTGGTCCAGCGTGCTTCGATTGCATGTATTTGATCGTGGTCAAGTCCAAAGTAATGTGCGATTTCGTGCCATAGAGTGTGTTTGATATTTTTGAAAAAGGACTGCTCATCACTACTTGTTCTGAGCAGGGGCGTCTTAAACAAGGTAATTTTATCCGGCAGTACTAGATTATATGCAGCATTGCGCTTGGTGAGCGGAATTCCTTCGTAAAGGCCAAATAGAGACTGATCGCAACGAAGTCGCAGTTTCTTGCGCTGGTCAAGTGAGGGATTGTCTTCATAGGTAATAACGACGTTATCAAGTTTACTAACAAACTCTTCAGGCAGCTCATCCAGTGCCTTGCCAATCAGTGCCGAAAACTGGTCATCTGATGCGTTTATGTCTTGGTGGGTCATGAGTTATCAGTATAGCAAACAGCGTTATTCATTTTTCAATTTAGTAGGCATCAATATGGCGTGATATTGCTATACTTAATCGGTTATGAGACACGTATATTACGCACACAATCAAACGCAACTGAAGCGAAAACGCTATTTTGTTCTAACCCTGATCGTTGCGACTACATTGTCTGGATTCATGGTGTACTTTAATAAGGGCACACAGCCAAATGACTCAACCAATGCCTCGGCAGAGACTGATCTACGCATAGACGCGGAAGTAGTGCCAGGTAGAAGCTATGATTTATCGTCTGTCACATTTCCAAGTGAAGGGTTTTCAGCGATTGGCACATTAGAGGCTGGCGTGTTGAATTCCAGTCAAGAAGATGAACAAAGCGCACCAATGGCGAGCATCACAAAGGTCGTCACTGCACTGGCAATACTCGACAAAGCACCAATACCCGAAGGCAGCCAGGGCGACACTATTACCCTTAGCCTGCAGGACGAGCAGTACTATCACGATTACGTGGCGGTTCTAGGAACGGTGGCGCCAGTAACGGCCGGGTTGCAGATGACGCAGTACGAAGCAATTCAGGCGATGTTGCTGCCGTCGGCCAATAATATTGCAGATACACTCGTAGATAGATATTTTGACTCGCAAGAAGATTTTATAACTTTTGCTAATGAAATGCTCAGTGGCTACGGGCTTACCAAAACTAGACTCGCAGATGCCAGCGGCTTTAATCCTGGTAGTGTCAGCACTCCCTCTGAGCTTATTGTTGTGGGTCAAAAAGCCCTGCAATCACGCGTTATTGCAGAAATTGTAGCCCAGCCAGAAGCAACGATTGCCGTCGCCGGAACCGTACCAAATTACAATAACTTGATTCTAGAGCCCGGGGTGACAGGCATTAAGCCGGGGCTTACAGATGAAGCAGGTTTGTGCTTGTTGTTCTCTGCAGAAGTACAGAATGCAGTGGGCGAATCGGTTACGGTTATTGGTGCTGCCATGGGAATCACCGATCGAATGGTGTACCGACTGGGCACGCTAGCCATGTTAGATGCATCCCGCACCGCGATCGCCTCGCAATAATTTAGGCTGTTTCGTATTCCCAGCCTGCTTGCCAGGCTTGTGTCTTTCGCCAATCTTGTTCTATAGCCTGTTCCCAGGTTTTGCTGTTCAAAAGTACCTCGAGAGCAAGTTGAGGTGCCTGATGGGCTACGATTGCAATATGCCCGCCAGGAAAGAGATTGCCGGCGTCACGCAAAAATAAGCCGATACGCTTCTCGACATCTTTGTACGACTCACCACCAGGGAAGGGAGTATTTACATACTCTTGTTCTTTATTTTTCTTGAAGTCTTTCGCTGGAGTGCCATCAAGATTGCCGTAGTTGCATTCACGCAGTCGCCAATCTAGAAAAACAGGAAAGTTGCCTGCAAAGAATAGCTCAGTTGAATCTATTGCTCGCTTTAAATCAGAACAAAACACCGCATCAAAAGACCTACTAGATACATCTTTAGTGATCGCTTTAGCTCGTCTAATGCCTTCTTCAGATAGTTCGCCTTGGAGCCAACCCGTCGCTAATCCTAGTTCGTTGTCCTTCGTAATTGAGTGAACAAAGTAAGTGATTTTCATACTCATCCAATGCATATTAAGTAATAAAAAAGTGCATGATACTTTAAGGGCACCATGCACTTTTTGGTGACGCTAGCCGTTAGGCTAACAGAAGAAATTAATATTCTTTTGTTGCGCCGTCTGCTACTGCTTTTTCTGCATTTTCTTTAGACATCATCGCACATACAGTTGTGCCGCATGCTTCGTGCTTACCCTTGGCCATGAAGCCGCCTTTTGCAGTTTGGTGGATTGCTGGTGCTGCTAGTTCTACACCTTTTTCTTTGCACTTTACGCAGTATCCTGTTGCCATTGTAGTTCTCCCTCTTATTTTATGACTTTTCGCATTATAGCGCCTTTTTGCGAATGATGCATGCTTAAATTCAAAAAATTTATACGAATTATCTACTGCAACATTGTCGTAACCTCGAGAATTTAATTGATTAAAGCCACGTAAAAATCCCACCCTTCGGCGGGCTTCTTGCGTTGCTGGATGGAGGGATTCGACCTACCATTGGCAGGCCCGAAACTACATCTTTCAAAACAAGTTTTGAAGAGTAGGTTTGCTTGCAAAATGCCACAGGCATTTTTCACCCCGAATGGCATTCGCGGGTTGGAACTTCTCAAGAAGTAAAAAAGCACCGACACTAGGTCGATGCGTTTTTACTGGCTGGGATGGAGGGATTCGAACCCCCGAATGCTGGTACCAGAAACCAGTGCCTTACCACTTGGCGACATCCCAATATATTTGAATTCAGGTTGTTAATGTGTGCTGGACTGTTGCTCAGCGGTGTAAATTGTAGCAGATTATCCCCTGTAAATCTATTGGGGTAGTGACGGGTGTTATTGCGACATGCTACACTTCATTCAACGAACAGGACAAATAAACATGCAAAAAGTATATTTTAGTAACGCTAAATCCAGCCAACTTGAGCTTATTGATGATTTTCGCAATGGTGCGTGGGAGCAGCTAATTGATCCATCAGAAGAGGAGCTTAAGGACTGCGCAACAAAGCATGGACTTAATGTCGATTTGCTCACCGACGGCATAGACCAGTATGAATCGCCTCGTACAGAGCGCGACGGCAATGCGGTTTATGTGTATGTTCGATACTATCATCCCAATGTAGATGTTATAAACGCAACCGAGCCGATGCTTATTGTGTACACGCCAACAGTACTATTGACCGTAACGCGTGCAAACAATGCAGTAATTGAAAAATTAAGCCAGCCTGGATCGGGAATTATCACCACTCAGCGCACAAAGCTACTGCTGCAAATCCTGGAAAGCGTAAACTACTCCTATACAACTTACCTAAATTCCGTTACTCGCAAGATATTCCGAGTGCGTTCTCAGCTTCATGAGACCAAGGTGAGCCATCGCACGCTGTTTGATTTTGTAGTCCTTGAAGATGATTTAAACGAATTCTTGGGGGCACTACAGCCGCAGTCGGCCGTATTGAGGCTATTGCTCACCGGTAAATTTATGCGTTTGTTCGAAGAGGACAAAGATCTAATAGAAGACATAGCGTTGAGCATCACTGAAACCATTGAGTTGGTTAAATCAAGATTAAAAACAATTGTAACTATTCGTGAGTCTTATGATGCAATTGCTGCTAGTGAGCTGAATAAAACTTTCAAGCGATTAACCTCGATATCGATATTCTTGATGGTGCCAACGGTTGTGTCAGGTATTTATGGCATGAACGTCGCATTGCCTTTTGCGGGTAGCGCAAACGCCTTCGCTGGGTTGATAGCACTCATTATTGGTGCTTCATTGCTTACTGTTTTGTACTTCAGAAATCGCAAGTGGCTATAGATACTATTTAGCGCTGCCTGTCGGTTTCATCTTCAATTTCGTGTCCGATAATCTCTTCAATTAGGTCTTCGATTGTTACGATGCCAATAATCTTGTGATCTTTTTCGACAGGCATGAGGTGTGATTTGTTAGCGATAAATTTACGGAACAGTGTGTCGAGTGCAGTCAGCGAGCCGACAGTCTTAGTCTGATGAAGCGTAAAGTCGTCGACTGAGTAGGCATGATCGACAAAATTGATATCTATTAGTTCTTTCATGAGTAAAATCCCATCGCACTCACTTCTGTTTTTGGATAAAATTGGAATTCTACTATACGCTCTGTTCTTTATTGACTCGATGGTTTTATTATCCAGATTTGCTCCAGAACGAAGAAAATAAGTGTTTTTGATGGGTGTCATGATGTCACGTACACGCTTTTCGCTTAAACTAAGAGCGCCACGCATGATCTCGACCTCGTCTTCGTCGAGTTCGCTGTGATTATATTCAAGGTGTTCGTCAATCATGACACCGAGCTCTAATCTGGAATGCAGTCGTTGTGATTCACTGCCACCCAATAACTTATCCAGAAGAAGTTCAAGCGGCTTCGCAATAGGGTAGGTCAGTATGACCATAATTTTGAGCAAGGGTGCAAAGTAGTACATAAACTGCATTGCGTGCTTTGTAAACAAAGCCTGGGGAATCACCTCGCCGAACAGCACGATCAGCAAAGTACTTATTATTCCAGCAAGCAATCCTGATATAGCACTTTCTAAAACAAGTGACGTGGCTGATATTACCGCAACGTTGGTTAGTAGGATGCTCGATAGGCTAATGTGCACATTTCGGCGGTGTGGCAGAATGCGCTTGGCTTGCTTGTTTCCACCTTTTGCTTTGCGTCGCAATTCACTTGGGTCGAGCGACATTAACGCTACGTTTAACCCGGAACACAGGGCAGAGATACCAATAAGAACAATAACGATTAAGACTGTCAGGATATTCATGGGTGCCCGCTATTTAGCGGACTTGGCTGCTTTCTCTTCGGCGACTAGTCGCTTGCCCAGTTTGCCGATAATTGGTGGAGCAATGAAGGTTGTCGCGATAACTACCAAAATGATTACTGAAAACATTTCATCATTGAGAACACCAAGCGATCGACCGGTTGCTGCAAAGATTAATCCAACTTCTCCACGTGGCACCATGGCAGCACCAACTAGCATCTTTTCGGTCTTTGTTCCTTTAGCTCCAAAGCCAGCAACGTACTTGGCTGCGATTGCTACAACGGAAATTATTGCAGCTACTAAGTAAAGGTTGACGTTTAGTAAGGACTGAATATCCACCTGAAGTCCGGTGTAAACGAAGAATATTGGCACGAATACATGGCTGATACTACCAATCAAATCCTCGACATGAGCGTGATTGTGTTTGTGGATTAGAGCGTTAACCTTTTCTTTGTCGTGCTTGTCGTCGTATTTTAGAGTTTCAAGATCATGGACAATTTCTGGCTTATCAAAGCTATCAAAATGAACTTCTTCTAGCAACAGTCCAGCAGCAAAGGCACCAATAATTGGTTCAAGACCGAATAGTTCAGCTATGTATCCAAAAATAAGTGCGAATCCAATCGCCAGTGTTACTTTCATGCCAATTCCGGTTGTAATGAAACTGAAGGCTTTTGAAAGCGGCTTAGCTAGTATGGTGCCCACGATAAGTGCACCACCCAAGAATCCAAATGATTTCGCTGCGATAATTGCCACGCTTGATGCAGTTACTGAGCCACCTGATGCCAGCGACGACACCACTGCAAGTACGATCAGACCGAGTACGTCGTCAATAACTGCAGCACCAAGAACGGTTTTTGCAACTCGTCGTCGTGTAAGCTTTAAAGATCGGAACACACTGGCAGTAATTCCCACACTTGTAGCAACTAATGATGCGCCAAGAAAGAGGCGGGCGTTAAGTGATTGGTCGCCATAGAATAGTGGACCAAGCACAAACGACCCAAGCACAAACGGGACAATTACTCCGATAAGTGCAACGAGTAGAGCTGAGGGTCCAACCTTTTTCATTTCATGTACATTAGACTCAAGTCCTATCGAGAAAAGAAGCAGTACGGCACCAAAGCTTGCGAGGAAGCTGATAACTTGGCTACCAGCAATATCGCCGATCAATCCCCAGCCGGCATAACCAACTCCAGCCAAAACGATACCAGCGAGCAGCTCACCAATAACTCCAGGTTGACCAAACTTTTCTACAAAGTTACCGAGCTTGCCGGCAATCAACACGATGGCAACCATTAAGAAAACGATACCAAAGTGCTCAACACCACCGTGGCTTGCTGCTTCAGCTGCGTGTTCAGCGACTGCTGCAGTGCCTTCGGCAAAGCGCGAAATAAATCCAAACATTACTATCTCCAATTTTTTAGCTTATCTTGCTTGGAATATAGGTAACAACCCCAAAAAAAGCAAGCAGAAAATTGCAGAATTACTTGAGGGAGTCCTCTAGTCTTGCGATTGGATCATACCAGCCTCGCTCAAGTACGTAACTTTGGAAATTCTTGTCGAGTCTAAAAATGATACCCACACCAACGATTACGAATAAAACGCCAATTACTTTTTGTAATGTTGCGAGGTTGTTTAGCCAATTTAGTCTTTTTATTATCGATTGGCCAAAGAACGAAATCATAAGTAGCGTGCTTGCTAGCCCAGCAGCGTAAGCAATCAAGTAAGCAAAACCTTGCCAGAAGGAAATCGGCAGCACTGCGGCAACGATTAGAAGATACGTAGGGCTACAGCTATTAAACACTGGGCCTAATGCAAGACCGGTCAATATATCACCAGTTCGCCCATTATGTTTATCGCTTTTTGAAAGAAATTTAAGCGAATTAGTTTCTAGATGCAGCTTGCTAGACAACTTTGCCCAAAAAAGTGGCTGAACTAGGCTAATTCCTAGCGCTATAATTAGCAGTCCAGATATAAGTGCCCAGACTTGCTCAGGAACGCCAAGCAAAGAAGTGCTTACTTTTAGTAAAAGCGTTGACACGACGACCGACACACCAAGACTTAACGAGATTAATATTGGGCGTGTGTAATCATTCTTTTCTCTATCGCCTTTAGCAAGCGAGCCGCCAATGATTATTGGCAAAAGCGGGAGAATGCATGGTGCTGCAACAGTGAGAATGCCAGCAACAAATGAAACGACAAAAAGCTCCATTTAGTTACCTAAAGGTAGTCTCGTTTTACGGCGTCAAATGTTGGTTCTTCGTAGGCTACAAAAAGCGACTTGGCATCATTGTTTGCATCGAGCTTTACGAACGTCGTTTGCAGTCGAACTTCGTATTTTTGACGTAGAGCCTGGTTGCTGTCGTAGTCTACTTTCAAGATTGTATAGCCATCGGGTACACCTTGCTGTTTGATGTCAGCTTCTATTGCGCGACACTGTGAGCACCATGGTGCGTGGAAAAATAAAACTGTTTCTCCGGTTGCGCTGGCTAGTGATTCATCACTGTAATCTGCGTAAACGCCAGGTGTTGATGTGGACGAGGAGTCGTCTGGCTCAGTTTTGATATTGGCAGATTTTTCTGGTTCATCTGAAGAGTAATTGGGGGTTTGGTCCAGATCAGACGTTTCGTTAGTTGATTTTAGTATCGTGTAGCCAAATGCCGATCCTACAAACAGAATGAACAGTCCAATAAGAAGTGATTTTTTGTTCATTTACGCCTCCGATTTACCCATTAAGTATACCATGTGGCTACGCATTAGACTCAGATAACAGACGCGTGGCAAATTGACGCAAACACAAGGGTTATGCTTCAATATATCTAGATGACTACTAAACCTAAAAATACCGTTGAGATGCTTAAAATTCAGATTGTTCGAATTGCACGCGTACATTTTTATTTAGCAGCAGCGCTTGCCGTACAGATAATGATTTATGATGCTTGGCAGCTTATTGCGCCGCAAGCAGTACTCCAACGATGGCTAATTGTAGGCATGTTGTTCATCGTTGCTACATCTGTGTGGATGTTTGCCCGAACCCCAACAAACAAGATTGTTTTTTTCGATAGATTACTGGGCTTGCTTATAGCAGTTGATGTCGTGGCCGCTTCATTGTTGATCTATCAAACACGTGGGATGGCTAGCCGAGCTGTCATGTTGTACGGCATACCAATCATTGTAGCCAGTGTGCTCAAGCGGCGTACGGTTATTTTTGGCACTGCGTTATTCTGTATTGCTGCATATGTAGCAACCGCTGTTGCCTATTTTGTATGGAATTTTAACGAGGGCTACAAGATTGAGCTGTATGGAGAAATTGGGCTTTATTCTGCATTGATGCTGATTTTTGCAGGGTTGTTATGGGCTGTGCATAACCCCGCTAAAAAAGACTAAAGAGCTTGCCAAAATCAGCTCAAAGACATAAGCTATATATGGAAGTGTGAGGCTTCCACTGACCCTAGGTTTGCCCTGGGGTCCTATTTATTTATTGGAATTATTTATTGGAATTTTGTTGGTCAATGATTTAGCTGCAGTCGCGACAAAGTCCACGGATTTCTAGGGTGTGTTCAAGCGCCTTGAAGTCATGGCGATAGCTTAGGCGAGAGAGTTCTTGTTCGATAATTAAATCTTCATCAAGGATAATTACCTTTTCGCAGCTCAAACAGCTTAGGTGGTGGTGGTGTTCGTGGAACAGCTCGCTTAACTCATACTTATATTTCCAGCCTAGCTGTACTTTTTTGACGATCCTAAGCTTCTCGAATAAATCAATGTTTCGGTAGACACTAGACTTGTCTTGTTTTGGGAGCGAATCTATTAGCTCCTGGGTGCTCATAGACTGGTGACTCAATAAAACTTTAAAAAGCTGAATTCGAGGCTTCGTTGCAAAATAATCATGTTTTTTTAGATGGTCTTTGAAATTCGTGAGAGCTTCTTGCATGTCTCTATTCTAGACGAATTTACGAATAATTCGCAAGTTATAAATAAAATAGCACTGATGACGGCCTGCATGTACAATAGAATAATGCTTATCGTTATCGGAATACTGGCCCTATGCAACGCTGCGCTGTTGCTGTTTATTATTCGTGATAAGAGGGAGAATAATTCCCAGGATCAAAACTCATCCTTGATGCTCAAGCATGACATCACAACACTAACTTCTTCGATCGGGCAACTCCGCGAAGGACTTAGCTTGCAGCTTTCGACGCGCATGGATAAAAATGCCGAACAGATGCAAAAACAATTCGAACAAAGTGCCACCATCATAAAAGACGTCACTAGCAAACTCACTGAACTGGAAAAAACCAATCAGCAGGTTGGTTCAATTGCGAGCGAGCTGAAGGTGCTGCAAAATGTGCTTCAGAATCCAAAGCAGCGAGGGGTTTTGGGCGAATACTACCTTGACCAAGTTCTCAAGAATGTTCTCCCGCCAGACGGCTACAAACTGCAGTACAAGTTTAAAGACGGGGTAATCGTTGACGCCATAATACAGCTGGATGGCAAAATTCTCCCGGTGGATAGTAAGTTTAGTCTTGAAAACTATAACCGTGTACTCGAAGCTAAGAGCGACACAGATAGAGACCGGCATGTTAAGTCATTCAAGGCTGACCTTAAGCTACGAATTGATGAGACAGCCAAGTATATTAGGCCTAAAGAAGATACAATGGACTACGCCTTTATGTTTATTCCATCAGAGGCGATTTACTACGATTTATTGATTAACAAGGTCGGATCTACTGGCACTTCAGCCCGCGATTTACTGGAGTATGCATTTCGTGAGAAGCAGGTGATTATTGTTAGCCCAACTACTTTCATGGCATATCTGCAGACTGTCCTGCAAGGCTTACGCGCGCTTGAAATTGAAGAGAAGGCTAAGGACATTCAAAAGAATGTTGGCAAGCTTGGCCGACATCTGGGTGGCTACAAAACCTATATGGAGAAGCTAGGCAATTCACTCGGAACTACAGTTGGTCACTTTAATAATGCCAGCAAAGAGTTTCGCAAAGTTGACACTGACGTTTATAAAATTTCCGGTGAAACTGTTGGGGCAATTGAGGGAACTGTCACAAGGCCAACCGAGGAAGATGACTAATGAATATTGTTGTGGTTGGTAGTGGATTTGGCGGCACTAAATTGGCCTTGGAGTTGGCAAACAAAAAAAACGTTAAGGTGACTCTGATTAGTCAAATCCAGAATTTTGAATATCATGCAGCTCTATATCGTTCTGGTACTGGCCGTTCGCCTCTTGAGGTAGTTTTGCCACTTAGGGATATATTTAAACGGGCCAAAAACGTGCGACTTGTGCTTGATAGGGTCGTCGGACTTGATGCAAGAAAAAAGTATGTGGTGAGCGAGTCCGGGACGACCTATGATTACGATAAGGTTGTATTCGCCATGGGCAATGTGGTGAATTATTTTGGAATTACCGGCATGGAAGATTCGACCATGACCTTGGACACGATTAGCAACACCATAGCACTGAGACACGAAATGACTACGTTATTTAAGAGCAGCAAGAAGGCGGTTAAAATTGCGGTTATTGGAGCAGGGCCAGCCGGGGTAGAGCTTGTTGGAGAGTTACAGCACTTTGCAGACATGGTGGCAGAAAAGTTTTCACTGCCAAGGAGCAAGGTTGCCGCAACACTAATCGAGGGTTCGAATACTGTTTTGCCACTTCTTGATACTAAAGCTAGCAAAAAAGCCCTATCTCGATTAAAGCAACTTGGAGTGAAGGTTATGTTGGGGACTCAAGTAAATTCTTGCTTGCCCGGGAAAGTGTGCATTAGCACGGGTGATATTGATGCAGACTTGATTGTTTGGACAGCTGGAAGTAAGGCAGTTGGATTCTATGCAGACCACAGTAATGTATTCGAACTTGAGCGTGGTCGAGTTAAGGTTGACCAGTATTTGCGGGCGGTTGGCAACGATGATATTTATGTTATTGGCGACAATGCAGCGACTCCGTATACGGGTATGGCGCAAACAGCACTACATGACGCAATGTTTTTGTCTAAGAACATATTGTTAGAGCTACAAGGGGAAAAGTTGCAATGGTATAGAGCTATACGGCCAATCTATGCAGTGCCAATTGGTCCAAAGTGGGCGATTCTACAAACAAAGACTAAAGTTATAAGCGGCTACAAGGCTTGGCTGGCTCGTCGGCGTGCAGATCTTGCAATTTACCGCAATTTTCAGCCCTACAAAATGGCGCTTAAAACCTGGCGCAAAGGTAATCGTATCGCCAAGTTTTAGTAATTATTTTGACTTTATGAGGTCGATCGTAAGGGCAGCTGTCCAAGAGAAGTTGTTGGCGCCACCTGGGCTACCATCGAGAGGGCTGAAGTACTCGTACATGCCACTCGTTCCTACCATGTCTAGAGTGGAATCTTTAAGAGCATCCGCGTGTTCCTGATAGCCCATCCGTTTTAGGCCGTCCATGAGCAACCAGTTAGTGTTGACCCAAGTGGGACCTTGCCAATAACCAAGCTGTTTGAACCACGGCGACTCCACACTTACGCTCGGCACAGGAAAGTTCGGGCCGTAGGCATGCTCGTTTTCGAGTTGCTTGACGAGTAGTTTTGCACGTTCTTTGCTGATTGTGCCTGCATACAACGGCATTAGTGCAGCAATGCTGGGCTCTTTTATGAGTTTGTGGGTGACAAAGTTGCGAGAAAAGTACTGGTTGCTATATGGATCCCAGAGAGATTCCAGATTGTTTACTGTTTTTTGCATTTGCTCATGAAGGTTGTCGCTGAGTGGTTCTTTGATGAATTCAGCAATTTCTCTCAATAGCGTATCGTTTCGTATGAGCATGCAATTGAAGCTCAGATCTTCGATTGCAAAGTGTGAGTGGCTTAAGATTCGATCAATGTCGTACATTTTTCGACGCAGCCGACGCTGAATACTGTATAGGCTAAGCGCTTCTATGGTGTCCAGTCGTTGTTCGGCTGGAATAAGTTTCGTGTCGCGCCTAAACAGCTTAATAATGCCAGCAAGCTTGAGTGCTCTGACAGCTTGAATCCAGAGTGGCATTTGATGTTCATGTAACTCGCGCATCCATGGTGGAGTGTTGTCGAGCCCAGTTTCCCAAGGGTGAACCTGTATTGTTAGCCCCTCTTGGTGTGGGTCGCGCTCTGTATGCAGCCAAGTATGGTAGGCAAGTAAAGCGGGGAAGGTTTTTTTGTACCATGCACGCTTCTCTGGCTTTGTGAGCTTTTCGCCCACGCGCACAACTGCTTCTGCCAGAATTGGCGGCTGTGTAATGCCGCTGGTGGCCATATCGAATGGAGATGAAGGGTTGATCCAGCTGCGCCAAAATTTTGCATCACGACTTGTGCGATACTGATCAGAAATACGCATGTTTGGAATCATGCCGTTTGACCACTGTGCCTCAAGGATATGAAGAATTTCGGTTTGTGCTCTGCCTACGTTTACGTGACGGAGGCCGATAGCGATAAAAGCACTATCCCATAGCCATTGGTGTGGATACAGTTCAGGCGCAGGCACCGTAAAATCGCCTCTATCGTTCTGATCAAGAACAGCTTTCGCCTGTTCGAACACGTCATCCAGATCGCTCATAGACTTAAGTATAGCGCATATGCTTAGGGAATTTTATCGGAAGTTGGTAAATGAGATAGGGAAGTCAAAATCTTGAGATTTTAAGATTTGCATCGTCTCCTGAAGCTCATCTTTTTTTCCACTAGTTACGCGTACTTCATCGCCCTGAATTTGGGTTTTAACTTTTGGAAGCTTATCTCGAACCAGTTTGGTTATTTTTTTGGCCTTGTCTTGGTCGAGTCCTTTTTTGAATGGCACCTCTTTTGTGGTTTTTAGGTTTGTGGTGGTTGCGTCTTTGGTTGTGTCGAGCACTTTCTGACTTTGGCCGCGTGTCGCCAGCTTTTTGCGCACCATTTCGATGATTGCATCAATCTGGTAGTCACTGTCGCCGGTTATCTTCAGTCCGGTCTTGTCGCCGTCTAGCCACTCCAGTTGGGCGCTTGTACCCTTGAAGTCATATCGACTGTCGATTTCACGCTGGGCTTGGTCAAAGACGTTGTTCATTTCCGCCTTGTCGTAATCGCTCACAATATCAAAACTAAAATTTGCCATAAAAACTCCCTTACTCCCTTAATTTTAGCACGATACGGTGTTATACTTGGGTTCAATATGAGTTATCAAAACAAGAAGGTGGGAGAAACTGCTGAGTTGCTAAAGCGTCGCTTTGACGAGATCGAAGTTAAGTCAGACATTTTGAAGGCGGTAGAGCTAAAAGCGCTGTATAGCCAAATCCCAACGCTCGATCCAAGTGAACGAAAAGGTTTTGGCCAGGAAATAAATGCACTCAAGAATGAACTGCAACAGATGGTTGATGAACATCAGGAGCTTGCCGAGGCATTGCCGCCAATCGATGTCACTGCACCGTTTGCCGCCAACACTAGCTTGCAAGACAGGCCACAGATTGGTCGCGCAGATGCTGGATCTAGGCATCCGCTTACAACAGAGATGGAGCGCATATCGGATATTTTCTACCGAATGGGTTTTGAAGTTGTTGAGTCACGCCAGATTGACGACGAATACCACATGTTTAGTAGCCTTAACTTCCCAGAAGGTCACCCGGCTCGTGATGATTACGACACCTTCATGACAGAAGATGGTCTGATTGCGCCTGCGCACACGAGCACCATGCAGCAACGAGTTATGAGCGAACGCAAGCACCTGCTAGAAGAAGGCAAGGCAATTGCCGTGGCAATTCCGGGGCGCGTGTTCCGTAACGAAGACCTCGATGCTACGCACGAGCATACGTTTCATCAGCTTGAGGGAGTATATGTGTCAAAAGGCGCAAATGTAGGTAACTTGGTAGCGACTCTACAAACCTTCCTGAATGCCTATTTTGGCGAAGCGCTTGATGTCAAGCTGCAACCCTTTTACTTCCCGTTTACCGAGCCGAGTTTTGAAATGGCAGTTGAACGACCACGCGCACTCAGAAAAGATGATTCCGAGGAGCAGCAATGGCTAGAGCTATTGGGCTGCGGGCTAATACATCCAAATGTGCTGCGAGAAGCTGACATTGATCCAGAGATTTACACTGGTTTTGCCTGGGGTTGTGGCATCGAACGCTTAGTCATGATGAAATACGAAATCGAAGACATCCGAAACTTCAACAGTGGTAAACTAGACTTCTTGAGGCAGTTTTAATGAAGACGATTTTTGACGATATTGTTTCGGGCGAGATGAGATCCTGGAAAGTTTGGGAGTCAGATACTCATTTGGCATTCTTAACACCGTTTCCAAACACCATTGGACATACTGTGGTAATTCCAAAAGAAAACCCAGGTGATAATGTTTTTGAGATAAATCAAAGTGATTACATTGCATTATTTGAGGCAGTCCGTGAAGTTGCAACTACATTGAAGCGCAGTTTTGGGATAGATCGTGTTGGCATGGCGGTTGATGGAACTGGTGTTGCTCATGCGCACGTACAGCTGATCCCACAGCACGAAGATTATCCAGGATATATCACCTCCAAAGATGGAGAAAAAACGGATGAAGCAAAGCTGGATGAAATCCAAGCCAAAATTCTAGGAGTACAAAAATGAAAGTTAGTTTAGCTTGGGTAAAGCAATTTACAGACATAGATATATCTACTGATATTTTGGTGAAGAAAATTGGCGAGCAGCTTGGTGCTGTTGAGGAAGTAATTGAACTTGGTCCAAAATACAATGACGTAATAATCACCGAAGTCGTGTCGTGTGAAAAGCACCCAGATGCTGATAAATTGAGTGTTTGCATGATAAATGATGGTGGGGTGGTTGAAGGAGTCGAGCGAACAGATGGCTTGGTGCAGGTTGTATGTGGTGCACCAAATGTTAAAGCTGGCATTAAGGTTGCTTGGTTGCCACCTGGCGCAACGGTGCCATCAACATATGACACCGATCCATTTGTATTGGGTGCACGTGAACTCCGAGGAAAAATGAGCAACGGCATGCTTGCAAGCATGAAAGAACTCTCGATTGGCGATGAGCATGATGGAATCTTGGAAGTTGATGTTCCGGCCGAAGTTGGGCAAAAGTTTGCAGATGTCTATCAGCTGAACGATACAATCATTGACATCGAAAATAAGATGTTCACACATCGACCTGATTGTTTTGGTCAGCTCGGCGTGGCCCGCGAGATTGCGGGAATCTCACACAAACGATTTGTCAGTCCAGAGTGGTACTTGCAACCACTAGACCGAATAAAACCAGGTTCAGAACAGCTGCCGTTAGCCGTCCAGAATGACATTCCTGATCTTGTTCCGAGATTTGTGGTGGTTCCAATTCGTGACGTTACTGTCGGCAAGAGTCCGGTTATTATCCAGTCATTCCTTGCGCGGGTAGGCATAAAACCCATAAATAACATTGTAGATATTACGAATTATTTGATGGTATTAACTGGCCAGCCTCTACACGCATATGACTATGACAAGGTCGCTAGTCGAACCGACGCAGAAGGTGCCGTTATAAAAGCGCGTCACGGTGACGGAAACTCGGAATTAAAACTGCTAAATGGAAAAACCACAGTCCCGGGCAATTTTGATATGGTAATTGCGACCGATTCGCAGGTTATTGGCATAGGTGGGGTGATGGGTGGTGCAGATACGGAAGTCGACGATAGCACTAAAAACATCATCCTTGAATGTGCAAATTTTGACATGTATAAGCTTCGAAAAACCAGTATGAGTCTTGGTCTTTTCACGGATGCTGTAAGTAGATTCAATAAGGGCCAATCGCCACTGCAAAACGACACAATTCTAGAAGAAGCAATTGCTATGGTTCAGTCACTCGCTGGTGGTGAAGTTGCAGGGGGTGTGCAAGATGCACGAGGAGAAGTCGAACCGATCCCTACTGTGGAAATTACATCCGAGTTTGTGTCTCGGCGACTAGGTCAGCCAGTCCAGGCTGATGATATTGCAGAGTTGCTTCAAAATGTTGAATTTGATTCTGTAGTTGACGGCGATACGGTGCGAGTAACGCCACCATTTTGGAGAACCGATATAGAGATTCGTGAGGACATTGTTGAGGAAGTCGGAAGATTGCTAGGATTCCATCATTTGCCAGCTCATCTTCCGATGCGCTCCATGCAGCCCGTAGAAAAAGACAAGCTACTATCTACTAAATCGGCAATTCGTAGCCAATTGGCTGCAGCAGGCGCCAACGAGCTTTTGACCTACAGTTTTGTGCACGGCAAGCTTATTCAGGCGGTCGGTCAAGATTCTGCGCACGCATTTAAAGTTACGAATGCACTCAGTCCCGACTTGCAGTTTTACCGCATGAGCCTCACACCAAGTTTGCTTGATAAAGTTTACGCAAATATTCGTGCAGGATATGACACATTTGCCTTGTTTGAAATTGGCAAGACGCATATTAAGGGCCATGTTGGTGAGGATAATTTACCAAAAGAAGAAGAGAGAGTAGCTTGTGTTTATGTAAGCAATGCCTCTAGTCAGCCTGCTTACTATTTTGCAAAAAAGCAGCTCGATGAGTTGCTTGATCAGTTAGGAATTAAGGGTGTTCGATATGAAGTAATTGACCACGAATTTGATTACGAAACCGGGCGACAGACGCTTGCGCCATTCGATCAATCTCGAACTGCAGTCGTAAAACTCGGTGACAGTGTTCTGGGTGTTGTTGGTGAATTTAGCTCTAATACGCGGAAGGCGCTCAAGCTTCCGGCTGGAGCTGCAGGTTTTGAAATCTCGACATCTGTTCTCATGAAATCTAATAAGTTTACCTCATACAGTCCACTGTCGAAATTCCCAAGTGTTTCGCAAGATATAACACTGAAAGTTGCGAAAGATTCGCAATTTGGCTCAATCTATTCCGTTATACGTGATTCATTTGAAGTATCTTCGGACTACACATGGAGACTCGTGCCATTAGATATATACGAGAATGCCGATGCAAAACACTATTCTTTCAGACTTACTATTGCTTCACACGAAAAAACACTCAAGACAGAAGAAGTTAATTCCATGCTTAATGAGCTTGCAGAAAGGGTTGGGGCGCAAACTGGAGCCGTGAGGCTGTAATGAAATTATTTGGACGACTATTGGCGTCCATCCTGTGTTGCGTCGTGTTGCTTGGTCTTGGTGTAAATGCCAAAGCACAATCAGTGAACGATTTTGTTATTACTTCGTTCGATGCAAAGTACGAGCTGTTTGATGATACGCGTGGTGGTCGAATGAGGGTCACTGAAATGATAGATGTAGCTTTCTCTGCGCAAAATCACGGCATTTTACGATCAATACCTGAGTCATACAAAGGGCAATCCTTGAAAGTTAAAGTCTTGTCTGTGCAGAGGAACGGATCCAGTGAACCCTACACCGATTCGCATCAGAATGGCAATATTGTTCTTAGAATTGGCGATGCAAGCGAGACTGTTACTGGTTCGCAACGTTATAGGATTTCATACGAAGTTCAGAATGTGGTGCAATTTCTGGACGACCACATTGAGCTATATTGGGACGTTAACGGCGACGAGTGGCAGCAGCCATTTTTGAGCGTTAAGTCTACTGTGGTTGTGCCCGAGGGGGCTTTGTATACCGCTTTGCAGCCAAAATGCTTTACTGGGAGTTTTGGGAGTAGCGAGTCTGCATGTACGGTGTCGGTTGACGGCGAAGAGATTACGATTCGGACAAATCGTCGACTTGAGGCAAGTGAAGGGCTTACCTATGTACTGGCTATTAATCAAGGTGTTGTAGCACCGAGAACTACAATGGACTGGGTTAGCGATAATGCTCTGCAAATAATTGGGCTTGGACTTGGGTTGATGACTGCTGTCTGGGCATTGACTATTTGGCGACAACACGGCAAGGATTACGCTGGCAGAGGAGTTATTGTCCCGGAGTACACGCCCCCCAAAGGGTTAATACCTGCAGAAGTTGGGCTGCTTGCGGACTATAAATTAAATTCTCGCGATATCACAGGCTCAATTATTGGACTTGCGGTTGCCGGGTACATAAAAATTTATCAAGAAACAAAAAACTATTTTGGATTTATCAAAAAGCATAAATTCGAGCTCGAATTAATTAAAACTAAGACCAAAGACTTCTCAGATCACGAAACAAAGCTTCTAAAAGCACTGTTCTCTGACATGAAAATTGGAAGTAAGTTCAAGATAGGCGAAAAGAATTCGAGCACTCTGCATAATTTCATGACAAGTCAACAAAAAGCCCTGACAACTGCACTTACTGAAAAACATGGCTATTTAGAATCTGAAAAGGGTAAGTACGGTCGGTTGATAGTCGCATGGGTCGTTTTAATCGGGAGTTTGTTCATACTACCAGGGCTTGGTTGGGGTTGGATGATTGGTCGACTTTTGGGGATCGCTGCTATTTTTGCAGTATTGCCTTTCATGAAGCGTCGTAGTCATTCTGGCGTTGAGATGTATGAGAAAATAATGGGCCTCAAGTTGTACATGAGTACAGCCGAGTCTGATAGGCTAGATAAACTTCAAAGTGTTGAGCGTGATTATGCGCGACCAGAAAAGACTGCTGAGTTATTCGAAAAACTATTACCATACGCGATTGTGCTGGGAGTTGAAAAGTCATGGGCAAAACAATTTAAAGACATATATATCGACAAGAGCCCCAGTTGGCTTGATGGCACCGCGAATGGCTTTACTGCAGTAGCGCTGGCCAATAACTTGGGTAGTGCAGCTGCCGCAGTTGGTACAAGCTTTTCTGCCCCCTCTAGTTCTGGGAGTTCAGGATTCTCTGGCGGGGGTGGATTCTCTGGCGGAGGTGGCGGCGGCGGAGGTGGCGGCGGCTGGTAGGACATAAATGTTCGCCAAACGTCGCAAATTGCGCTACTCTAAATAAAAGTGAAACATATATTTAAGATACTTCGTTCTGCAGGGGAGTTAAAAAAATACTACGTCGGCATCAGCATACTGATGGTGGTCGTAAGTTTAAGCCAATTGATACTGCCGCTTCTGAGCGGACGAGCCATAGACGAAATTCAACGGGGAACTGATGCAGATATTAGCCGGTTAGTATGGTTCGCACTTGGAATTTTTGTGCTAGATATTGCAGGAACTTTTTTGAACAATCTAGTTGGTTACTGGGGCGATCAAATGGGGATTAAGCTTAATAAAATCTTGAGTGTGCGATATTTTGAGCATCTATTGTCTTTGCCTCAAAGTTATTTTGATAACGAGATTTCAGGCAAGATAATCAACCGGCTGAACCGTTCGATAGTGCAGATCACGACCTTTATGCAGATGATGAGCAATAACTTTTTACAGTTTATTCTTACAACCATTTTCTCGTTAGCGCTTGTAGCTTTTTACAGTTGGCAAGTAGCCCTGCTTTTATTTTTGCTATATCCGGTATATATCTACCTAACTATTAAAACTAGTAATAGGTGGCAAAAGTATCAAGCCAAGAAGAATGAACATATAGATATATCTGGTGGGCGGTTTGCTGAAGCGATCAATCAAGTGAAGGTTGTCAAAAGCTTCGTGCAAGAAAAAAACGAGCTAATATTCTTCCGAAAGCACCTACAGTCTGTGGTTGCAATAAATAAGCCTCAATCAAAATTTTGGCATGAACGCGATGTGCGGCGACGGCTAGTGCTGAATATAATTTTCTTTTTCGTATATTTGTTTATATTTATCCAAGCGGCCAGCGGACTTTACTCTCCTGGTGTGGCGGTTGCATTGATTTTGCTTTCAGCTCAGATTCGTATTCCGATATTTACAATCAGTTTCTTGGTCGAAAACATGCAGAAGGCTGTAGCCGACAGTCGAGATTATTTTGAAATCATGGATGTAAAACCGGCAATAACAGACAAGAAACTAGCCGGCACGCTTGAGGTAACTGAGGGACATGTAGTTTTTGATAATGTGAGCTTTAGTTACGACAAGAATCAACCAGTTCTAAAAGAGATAAGCTTTGAAGCCAGGCCAGGCACCAAGATTGCGTTGGTTGGTGAGAGCGGAGAAGGAAAATCCACAATAACCAATTTGCTAATGCGTTTGTATGAACCAGAATCTGGAGCGATTACTATTGATGGTGTAAATATAGACGAAGTAAAGCAGCTTTCGCTTCGCCGCAATATTGGTGCAGTGTTCCAGGAGCCGGCACTTTTTAGCGGCTCTATCAAAGCCAACATTGCGTATGCTCAGCCTCTGGCAACAGATAAGCAGATTATCTCAGCCGCGAAGGCTGCCAACGCCCACGATTTCATAACAAAGTTCGAGAATGGATACGAGACAGAAATTGGTGAGCGAGGGCTGCGCTTATCAGGTGGGCAGAAGCAACGCATAGCAATCGCCCGCGCACTACTTAAAAATGCACCAATACTAATTTTGGATGAAGCAACTAGCAGCCTAGACAGTAAAAGTGAGGTTACAGTACAAGAGGCGCTCGATAGGCTTATGGAAGGCCGAACGACACTAATCATTGCTCACAGGCTCAGTACAATCAAGGATGTTGATCAGATTATTACGCTGAAAAATGGCACAGTTGATGAGATCGGTTCACCGCGTGAACTTGCAAAAACCAATGGAATCTATGGACAGCTCTTGAAGCTCCAGGGGGGCAAAACTGAGGCAAGCAAGAAGAAACTTAAAGCTTATGACATTGCAGCGTAATAAAGGAGAAAAAATGAGAAAAGCAAAAACCGCACCGAACAAGAAGTTGGCAAAAACCGGATATCTTGCTAGGTTCTCGAGCTACTTTTTCGCACATGCGCGGTTGGCGCTTCTTGGAGTTCTTATACTGCTCGTATCCGGCGGTGCAGTGTACTCTTCGATCATTAAGCGTGAAGGTTTTCCGCCAATCCAGTTTCCGCTAGGTTTCGTGAGTGGATTTTATGCAGCTAATGACAAGGACGTGGTTGACAGTCAGCTCGCGCAGCCCTTTTATGATGCAGTTAGTCAAATTGAAGGTGTAGATACAGTCCAGACTACTTCTAACGCTAACGACTTTAATGGCGTCGTGTATTTTGATGAATCGGTTACCTCCGAGGCAGGTGCCCAGGCAATTCAAGAAGCAATTGCAGGCAAGCTGCCAGCAGAAGCACAAGTGCAGGTTTTAAGTATCGATCCTTCAGCTTACTTGAATAAGTACGACATGCTACTTAGTGTTTATGCAAAAAATGGAGCATCACCAGAAGAACTGCAAGCCGTGGCCGACGGGGTAGCTGGGGCATTGGTTAGTGACGATGCGGTGGCTGCGGCAGAATCTTTGTCACAAATAAACGAGCTAGCTAATCCACAAACTGGGCAAATTCAAAAAGTTCAAACCTCATTCAATAGAGTTGCATTCTCTGAAAACGAAAAGGCAGTTTTTTACGACAGTGTGCTGATTGGTGTCAATCGAACAGATGACGTTGATGTCATAGAGTTATCTGAGGCGGTAACGGGATACTTGGCTGCGTACGAAATTCCGAACAACAATAATGATTACCAGGTTGTGATTGGTGCTGACTTTGCAGAATCTATAAAGACGCAAATTAGTTCGCTGGAAAGCAACCTCATTACTGGTTTAATTGCAGTTGCACTCGTAACTCTCCTGCTCATCACATGGCGCGCATCTATAATTACTGCAATCTTCATGGTGACCGTTATGGCGCTGACTATCTTGGTTCTCTATATCGTAGGTTACACACTAAACACTATTACACTCTTCGCGCTTGTTCTTTCCCTTGGTTTATTTGTGGATGATGCCACTATTGTGGTCGAATCGATTGATGCGGCTAATTCTAAAAAGAAGAAGCCAAAAGACATTGTTCGTGAAGCGATATCCAAAATCGGTGCCGCAAGCTTTGCCGGTTCGTTCACTACGATTCTTGTATTTTTGCCGCTAGCTTTTATCTCTGGAATTCTTGGGGAATTTATTCGCTTAATGCCAATCACTGTCATCATTTCGTTACTTAGCTCACTGTTATTGTCACTAACTCTGATTCCGGTTTTGTCGAAGTATCTAATCCTGAGACCTCATAAGATAAGTTGGATCACAAGGATGAATCCTGTTTCTAATCTTGAATCTTGGTTAGCGCATCGAATTGGCGAATTGCCGCGATTGCTTAAGAAAAATAAAAAAGTCGGTCGTCCGCTGTCATTCTTTTTGTTTTCGTTAAGTATTCTGGGTCTTGGTGCGGCTTTGACGCTTGCTGGGCAGGTGCCGTTCAATATCTTCCCTGCAAGCAAAGACAGTGATCAGATTGGTGTATCGCTTAGCTTTGCTCCGGGTGATATTGCGGCAGCAAAACAAACTTCGTCTGAAGCGGACGCCATTATTGCTGATGAGTTGGGTGCACTTACGCGTCGTGTAACTTACGGAAGTTACAGCATTGTTCAGCCAAATGCACGCAGTGCAGACATTTTAATTGATCTGGTTCCATTTAATGAACGTGATGAAAAATCTCCTGAATTAATTGCAAGATTGCAAACAAAACTAGATGCAGTGCTTGGTGACAAGGCAAAAATCAAAGTATCGCAATTTGATGCAGGTCCGCCAACTGACGATTACCCATTCAAGGTTCAGGTTTATGACGAGGATGCAGAAAAAGCGGTGCAGCTTGCCATGCAGATTTCAGATAAAATAAACGGTGCAGAGATAACTCGGGCTAGTGGTGGCGCTGCTAAAATTACAGATGTAAATGAGATCAAGAACACGAGTGTGTCGCGAGCTGATGGCAAACGATTTGTTGAGGTGTCTGCAAGTTTTGATGCAGATGATGTGTCTGCTCTGCTCATGTCTGCTCAAGAGTATACCGAGAATATCTTCACCGATGAGTATCTGAGAATCCAGGGCTTTGAATCCGCTAAAATTACCTATGACTTCGGTCAAGAATCAGAAAATGCTGACTCTTTTGCAGCCCTTGGACTAGTCTTTCCAATTGCACTACTTTCAATGTTTGTATTGCTAGCACTACAGTTCCGATCATTCTTGCAGCCGCTTTTGATATTTATGGCAATACCGTTTACATTCCTCGGAGTATTCGGCGGATTAAATCTGACCGATAACAGCCTGAGCTTTTTCGTAATGGTGGGGTTGATTGGATTAATCGGTATTGCGGTCAATAACACTATTTTGCTAACGACCTATGCCAATCAGGAGCGTGAGGCTGGAGAATCGCCAGTCGATGCTATCAGTAACGCCGTAACAAAACGCTTCCGTCCACTACTCGCAACCACCACGACTACGGTTGTAGCATTGTTGCCACTGGCGCTTGCTGATCCATTCTGGGAGGCCTTGGCTTTCACAATCATCTTCGGGCTAATTAGCAGTACATTCTTCGTATTGATTTCATTCCCATACTATTACTTGGTTGCCGAAAAAATAAGAGCTAAAGTCTCGTTTGGGCTCATTGTTAAAAGATTCAAAAAGTCCAAAAAATAACTCGCACCTAGAACGCCGTTGCGCTATACTTGAGCATAACGACAATGAGCGGAGGTAAATCATGTCAAATTCAAAACGTGTAGTTATATTTAGCATTGCAATGCTGTTTCTAGTGACATCAGTAGCACTAAGCATTTTTGTAATAATAGATTTCAGTAAAGACGATTCAGTTGATACGGCGGACATTACATCGCAACTAGAAACTCAACAGCAGTTGGAGGCTGGCGATACATCATTATTAAGTGGAGACACAGGAGAAACAATGTTACAAGGAACAAAACTAGAGAATTTTACACCAGTGTCAGCAGTAGATACACTGAAAATCGAAGATATAGTTGAAGGAACTGGTGAAGTCGTCACAGAAGGAGCTACGGTAACTGCACATTACACGGGTGCACTTGCAGCGGATGGAACAATTTTCCAAAGTTCATATGACGCAGGTCAGCCAATTCCATTTGGACTAAATCAGGTAATCGAAGGCTGGACAAAGGGTGTGCCAGGCATGAAAGTGGGCGGAACTCGTCGCCTTACAATTCCAGCCGCACAAGCTTATGGCGCAAATTCACCATCACCAGATATTCCAGCAAATGCCGACCTAGTGTTCGATATTGTACTCGTATCTGTTGACCAGTAAAATCGCAAAAAACACAACATATAGCGTCTTGCATAACATTGACTACGCTATATAATGGATAACCGTAAGCTACAATGAGCAAATAAAAACCAGGCTAAAGGAGAGACTATGCCAAAAAATATCACAATCTTCACAACTAACACCTGCGGCTACTGCGGCATGGTCAAGAAATGGCTTGGTAGCAAAGGGTTAAGTTACGAAGAAGTTAATCTGGACGATGACCCAACCCGTCAGCAAGAAGCCTTTGAGTTGTCTGGTGCACTAACTGTTCCAGTGACGGTTGTGACAAAAGATGACGATACTCGTTCAGTGATCGTTGGCTACAATCTCGGACAGCTTGCACCGGCGGTCAGCTAGCTATGGGTAGAGTGATACGCGACTTTAATGGGAGCGGTACAGCAAGAATTGCACGTCCTACAAATAGTGACGTTGAATTGCCCGAGTCACAAATGGAAGCATTGGGAACTGCTATAAAGCGGGTTGGAGCATTGAAGTCTGACCGTCCAATTATTCCAGGATATGAATTAGCTGCTCTAAGCGAAGCAAGAGAGGCTGATAAGATTGCTATTAGTGCCCTGAAATCACAAGTCTATCTTGGCGAGATAGAGTAAGACCAAACAGTGCTTGAATGTTAAAATAGGATAAACTGACAAGCAGACAACAAAAGGAATTTATAGGAAAGGCGAGCATGAGCGAGCAAATTGAAGAACTAGATGTTGTGATGATCGGAGCCGGACCTGCTGCGTTGACTGCCGCAATTTATACGACCAGAGAAGATATAAAAACAACCTTATACGAAAAGGGCGTGATTGGCGGGCTAGCCGCAATCACTGACTGGGTAGACAACTATCCAGGATTCTCCAAGGGTATTTCCGGTCTCGATTTATCAGAAGAATTACGACTTCAGGCGGAGCGTTTTGGTGCGGATATTCGTCTCGGTGAAGTAACCAAAATTACTGAAGACGGCGACACGAAGGTACTTGAAACGACCGACGGCATAGTGCGAGCTAAAGCCGTTCTGCTGGCGACAGGAAGCGATTACCGCAAACTTGGCATACCTGGCGAAAAAGAGTATTACGGTCGGGGCGTTCATTACTGTGCAACATGTGATGGTGCGTTCTATCGCGATAAGCATTTGGTTGTCGTCGGTGGTGGTAACTCTGCCGTCCAGGAGGCAATTTTCTTAACAAAATTCGCGACAAAGATTGATTTATTGGTTCGCGGCGATTCTTTGAGGGCATCTGAAATTCTGCAACATGAGCTAGAAAAAAACACCGATAAAATTACAGTGCACTTTAACGTATCGTCCACTGAAATTGTCGGTGTCGACAATAAAGTTACCCATGTAGCAGCAAAAAACAATATCACCAATGAAAAGATTGAGTTTAAGACTGATGGAGTGTTTATTTTTATTGGATTGTTGCCAAACACTGGATTTTTGAAAGATTCAGCCATCGAACTTGATGAAGTCGGCATGATAAAAACCAATGACACTCTAGAGACTAGCATGAAGGGCGTATTTGCAGCTGGAGATGTGCGCAGTGGTGCAACCATGCAAATCGCTAGCGCCACTGGCGAAGGTGCAACAGCAGCCCTGATGATTCGTAAGTATCTTGAGCCTCATCATCAATAAGCTTGCAAGGGACTGATATAATATGAGTATGAATAAACGTTCTAAAACCACGTTCGACATGATTCTGCAGGCAACCCAGGTTGATCGTGCACTGAGACAGCGAACCTTGTCGATTGCTAAGAAGCAAGGCGACATGACTACAACAGAGTGGCTTTTGTTGAGTATTATTTCACGCGGGCCTGCAACTGGAGTTGTGCTTGGCGCACTTGGGGTCACACTTGGGGTCACAAAACCCCAAATCACAGCCTTAATAGACAACCTTACTTTAAAACGCCTTATAAAGATTCAGCGCAGCAAGCAAGATGGTCGAAGTAAGGCGGCAATCATCACTGAACGCGGCAAAGATGCCCTAAAGCGAGTAGACAAGGCACTTGATGAATCTTTCAGCGATTTGTTAAAAACCATTCCTGGAACGCATTTACAGATATATAACCAAGTTCAAGACGAAATTTCTAGACGCTCAGCATAGAAAGAGCGCTAGTATCTTTTTTGAGCTAATATTTAGATAAAGACAGTTTATTTATAATTTGGGAAGTAGTCAGTGAGTAGCTGCGACTGAGTAAAGTTGTCCTTCAGTGATTGATAGAGTGACTCTATCATTGGCTCTGGACCAGACATGTAAACCGTTGGTGATGAAAGTTTACTAGCAATGGCACGAACTGAGTCTGGCGTAATGCGCTCAGTTGTAAAGTTTGCAGTGCATTGTTCCTGGAGCAGTTTACGGTGAATGAACTCTGTTTTATTTGTGGCGCTATAGATGAGGGTGATGTCCCGAGTCTTGCCTTGATGTGCAACTTCACTCAGTATGCTCAAAAAAGGCGTAATGCCGATTCCGCCAGCTACGAATAGTAATGGCTTTGTCGTGTCCCGAGGTAATACAAAATCACCCATCGGTTCGCTGATTCCTACAAGGTCTCCAGATTTTAGATCGTGTAGAGTTTTTTTAAAGCTGCTTGATGGTAGGCTATGCTTGGTGGTGATGCTTAGGTATTCATCGTGAGGCGCAGAAGATAATGTAAACCAGCGTTTTTCACCCCTATCGTCGGCTTGATGGGGCAATTTTAACTCAATGAATTGACCTGCTATGTAGTAATAACTAGTGGGTTTCACAAAGCTGTAGGTTGATATGTGTTCGGTCAGATCTTCACGGTGGTGAAATTTTATTTTCATGTCTTACTATTCTACGCTATGATGGAAGCGAACCAAAAGGAGACAAAGTGCCAGATTTTAACCAGATACTAGATGCAGGAGATGTCAAAAACGGCATCGTTAATGTTGTTATTGAAATTTCAAAGGGTAGCAGCATGAAAGTTGAATGGAACCGTGAAAAGGCGTTTTTTCAACTAGACCGCGCTGAACCATCGGTTTTTGCAAAGCCAACAGATTATGGATTTATTCCGCGAACCCTAGACGAAGACGGCGATGAGCTTGATGTATTGTTCTTGGGCCATGAGCCGCTCACCACTGGAGTCGTTGTCGAGGCACGCGTGATAGGTGTTATGAAATTTGTTGACGACGGCGAGGTTGACGACAAAATTATTTGCGTCCCAGCCGATGATCGCAATAACGGTAATGCAATTCAGTCGCTGCAAGATGTGCCAGAAATGGTCATGAATCAGATACAGTTTCACTTTAACCACTACAAAGATCTTAAAAAGCCCGGCACAACTAAAGTCGTATCATTCGGTGATATCGACGAAGCAAAACAAGTCATTAATGAATGTATTGCTCGGTGGGCATAGTTCAACCTCCGTCACTCGTTGGCAAAGCGGCGCTATTTAACGACAATAATGAAATACTGGTTTTGACCCGTGCGGCAACTGACGATCATCGCCCAAATGAACTCGACTTTCCAGGTGGCACTATCGATCATCAGGAGTCACCGTTAGAGGGCATGATTCGTGAAGTCCTAGAAGAGACCGGTATTGCAATAGCAGAAGATTCAATTGACCTTGCCTATAGCCAGACAGATTTTAAGGAGCAGGTAAGCCGAGTTAGGTTTCTTTTCGTCGGCAAGGTCGCTACTGACGTCGAAGTCACGCTCAGTCACGAGCATAGCGCATACCAATGGATGAGTTTTGAGTCTCTAAAGACGGTGTATCAGCATCCAGTGTGGGTTGATGGTCTACAGTATCTTGTCGATAATAATCAGTTCGCTTGATATTGCGTGAATTTGCGTGACCTCGTATAGTAGAGGCAGTATTGCTAATGCTAATAAGACTAAGGGGTAGGAAATGGCTGCAAAGATTGCAATCAACGGATTTGGACGAATTGGACGCAACGCGTTTAAAGTCGCATTCGAGAGAAGTGATATCGAAATTGTCGCAATCAATGATTTAACCGACACAAAAACACTCGCACATTTATTAAAGTACGACAGCAACTATGGCCGTTATCAGCATGAGGTGTCGGCCGATGATTCTGGGATATTTGTAGATGGTAAGCATATTAAGGTGCACTCAGAACGCGACCCGAGCGCGTTGCCATGGAAAGAGCTGGACGTTGACGTGGTAATCGAATCTACAGGATTCTTTGTTGACCCAGCAAAAGCTCGAGCGCACATTGACGCTGGTGCCAAAAAAGTGGTGATCTCTGCTCCGGCAAAAGGCGAAGGCGCAACTACCGTGGTGCTTGGCGTTAATGATGATGCCATTGAAACTGCCGAAGATATTTTGAGCAATGGCTCATGCACCACAAACTGCATAACTCCGCCAGCTGCAGTTATGGAATCAGCTTTTGGTGTTGAAAAGGCCATGATGACCACTATTCACAGCTATACTGCCGATCAAAGCTTACAGGACGGTCCACACAGTGATCTGCGACGTGCACGGGCTGCTGCTCAGAATATAGTTCCAACTAGCTCTGGTGCTGCGATTGCGACACAGGAAGTTTTGCCGCAGTTCAAGGGTATTTTTGATGGCATGGCAGTTCGCGTACCAACCTCAATCGTTAGTCTTAGCGATTTTACCTTTTTACTTAAGCGCGACGTAACTGTTGATGAAGTGAATCAAGCATTTAAGGACGCAGTGAAAAATCCGTACTATCAAGGCATTTTGGCAATTACAGAGGAGCCGCTGGTATCGACTGATTTTATAGGCGACAGCCACTCCTCGACTGTCGATCTAAGCCTTACTAAAGTTGTTGCCGGAAACATGGTAAAAATCATTGCATGGTATGACAATGAATGGGGCTACAGCAACCGACTCGTAGAAGTTGTTGCCGACACGGCCAAGGGTTTAAAAAAGAGCTAATATGAAAATCTATGTTGGTGCGGATCATAACGGATTTCGTTTACGAAACTCACTCATCGATTACTTGCGGCGTGCCGGCTATGATGTAGTCGACGAGGGTGATAAGCAGTTAGATCCTGATGATGATTTCCCTGTATTTGCGCATAAGGTCGTAACTGATGTTTTAACTAGCGACGACAACGATCCACGCGGTATTTTGATTTGTGGAAGCGGACAAGGGATGTGTATGGCGGCGAATCGATTTAAGGGCATTCGATCTGCACTGCTTTATGATCGTGCTTCCGCCAGGACTTCCCGAAATGATGACAATAGCAATGTAGCATGCTTGCCAGCAAGCTTACTCGAGGCGGACGAGTCAAATATCATCATCGAGACATGGCTTTCCACGAAATTTGCTGCTGCACCGCGATTCATTCGACGCCTTAAACAGATCGATGAACTAACCTAGTATGGCAACTGTGTGCCCGACGGTCACAGCCGAAGACCTGCACGTTTATCGACAGCAGTTGCAGCGACTCGAACCTTTTGCCGAGCGAATTCACTTGGATTTCATGGACGGACTATTCACGACCAACAAGTCTGTCGATCTGGATAAGATTTGGCTGCCTGAGAACAAGCAGATAGATTTGCACCTTATGTACATGCGTCCAGACTTGTCACTTCCAGTGATCTTAAGATTGAAGCCATCCTTAGTGATTGTGCACGCTGAGGCGCAAGGTGCGTTTGGTGATTTTGCAGATGCGTTGCATGGTGCTGGGATTAAAGTAGGTGTTTGCCTACTTCAAGATACAAAGATTGACGTCATTGCGTCGTCGCTTGAGGCTATCGATCATGTATTAATATTTTCTGGAAACCTTGGTCATTTTGGAGGGCATGTTGATTTAAGCTTGCTGGATAAAGCAGCCGCTCTGAAAAAGCTAAAACCAAGCCTAGAGCTAGGTTGGGACGGAGGCATTAATGATGAAAATGCTAAGCAGCTTGTTGCAGGGGGAATCGATATCTTGAACGTCGGAGGGTTTATTCAGAAAGCAAAAGACCCCAACGCTCAGTACAGCAAGATCATTTCCGCCGTTAGCTAGCGGATAGACTCACTGAGCTCTTCTGCTCGACGTACTAATTCATAGTGAGATACTGCAGGCAAGTCTTTTAGTACTTGCTTTGGTATTTTGTCACGTTTTGTCGCTGTCCATTTATGTAGTCTCTCTGGACGATACTTTGCACGATCATCGTCTGAGCCGGCGAATACACTGATTCGTCCAGGTTTTAGTGACTCGATTTTGCCCAGCTTTATGCGTTTAATGTGTGGCACGCTGGTTTTGATTGTATCTAGTGGTCCAAATGTCATTGAATAGATACCAGACTCCCCAAGTACAAATCTTCTATTGTCTTGCAATGCAAATGCGGTTGCGTCACCTTTATTTTTTATAACTGCGATTGGTTGATCGTCTGTATCGTGTACGAAAATAAGTGGCCTTGAGCGGGGAGTATCTGCCTGATCTAATGCAGTAAGCATTGTGGGTTCTGCTATGTCGCAAAACTCACTGATGCGCAGATCAATGGCCTCTGGTGTATGTGTGAGTTTACGTGTAGCAATCAGATCATGAACATATGATCCAAGCTGTGTTTTGGGAGTTGCCGTCTCATCGAAGACATTGGGCATAGCGCTAGAAGATTTTACAAGGTAATTATCAGAAACAATGTCTAGCAGGCCATAAATACTTTTATTAAATGCATGTATTGGGTACCCACCATGCATCTCTTCTAGATCAGTTTGGGCGGCTTCAAAAACTTGATTGTGTGAACGCACTGGCATCTTCTAATTGTAACATAAAAACTATCAAGTGTCAATGTTTAACTTGCATCGAGACCTGTTATACTTAAGCACAATGAAACAGCACTATACGATTGAGGAGTTGGAGCGCATCGCTTACGATATTCGGGCAGATATTATCAAGATGCTTGAGCATGCCAAGAGTGGACACAGTGCTGGCCCGCTTGGTTTGGCTGACATTTTTAGCGCATTGTATTTCGATATACTTCGTCATGATCCAAAAAACGTTTCGTGGGAAGATCGTGATTTATTGCTGCTCAGCAATGGACATTGTGCACCAGTGCAATATGCTGCAATGGCTCGAGCCGGTTATTTTCCACTAAAAGAGCTTATGACACTGCGTCAATTTGGTTCACGTCTCCAGGGTCACCCCGAGCGAACAAAGCTACCAGGCCTCGAAAATACTAGCGGCCCACTTGGTTCCGGGCTTAGCCAGGGTGTGGGCATGGCGTTAGCGCTTCGTATGGACAAACAGCAGCACCGATTTGTATATGTAGTTATGGGTGATGGCGAGCTCAACGAAGGCAATATCTGGGAAGCGGCAATGCTTGCCGGCAAAGAAAAACTAACAAATCTAGTTGGAATAATTGACCGAAATAATATTCAGATAGATGGCCCTACAGAATCGGTAATGCCTCTTGAAGACCTAAAAGGTAAGTGGCAGGCATTTGGTTGGCATGTTATTGAAATTGATGGCCACAATATTGAGGCAATTATCGATGCGGTGGCAATGGCAAAAGCGATTGTCGAGAAGCCGGTGATTTTACTGGCACACACGATTCCCGGCAAGGGTGTTGATTTTATGGAGCATGATTTTCATTGGCATGGTGCACCGCCTAACAAGGAGCAGGCTAAAAAGGCTTTACACGAACTCCGTACACTTAAGGGTAAGATTGTGAGCGAACATGAGTAGTTTATACTTGGCAGATATTCATAAAGACGTGCAGTACGAAGCTAATCGCGTAGGATTTGGTCGTGGGCTAAAGAAGGCAGGTGAGCTTGACGATAGGGTTGTTGCCGCTTGCGCCGATCTGACTGACTCAACCAAAATTAGTATTTTTCGCGATGCTTTCCCTGAGCGCTTTATTGAGATTGGCGTCGCAGAGCAAAACCTAGCAACAGTCGGTTCTGGGCTTGCCGCAATGGGCAAAATCCCATTTGTAAGTAGCTATGCGGCTTTTAGTCCGGGGCGCAACTGGGAGCAAATTAAAACAACCGCAGCGCTCAACGACATGCCGGTAAAGATCGTTGGTGCACATGCCGGTCTCTATACTGGTCCAGACGGCGCGACACATCAGATGCTTGAAGACATCGCATTAATGAGAGCAATGCCGAATATGGTTGTTTTAGTGCCCGGCGACAGCTTAGAAGCAGAACGCATGACTCTGGCTATGGCCAAGGATAGCCGCCCTAACTACATTCGACTCGCCAGAGAAAATTTGCCAATTCTAACTACTGACAAAACCCCATTCGAAATCGGCAAAGCCTACATGTATACGCACGGAATGGATGTGACTATTGTATCTACTGGCACAATGACCTATAACGCGATGCTGGCCGCCGAGAAGCTCTTCAAGGAGGGTGTTGATGTAGAGGTGATTCATTGCCCAACCATTAAGCCACTCGACACTGTGACATTGCTAAAAAGCATAAAAAAGACTAAGGCCGTCGTGACACTAGAAGAAGCGCAAATAAATGGTGGGCTTGGGAGTGCGGTTGCCGAGCTGATTGCTGAACATTGCCCAGCTCGTCTCAAGAGACTAGGGGTTAATGATGCATACGGCGAATCGGGAACCCCTGAGGAATTATTCAAGAAGCATGGCCTCACAGTGCATCACATAATGATGGCAGCCCACGACGTATACGACGCCAAGAAGTAGTTCATGTCCTGGCAATATTTGGTTATCATTCATACTTGCATTAGTTCTGTGCATGCTTTGCTGTTGAGGGCCATAGCCAAGCGTCATCCGTCTTTTCTTGAGGCGTCAATTGTTAATGCCGCCGCGTTCATTTCTTTGTACTTCACTGGATTAGCTTGGGTTGTAATTTCCGGAAATACGCCAGCTCTGGACACTCAACTTGCTCCAATATATTTAATAGCAGGAACTATGCTTGCTGTATCTAATGTGCTTAGGCACAAGATATTTTCACAGCTGGACGCTGCTTTTGCATCGATTGCAATAATGCTTTCAGCTTTTTTAGCGCCTTGTTCGGATATTTACTTTTACAAGAAGTGTTCACTGCCTCGCAGACGGTAGGTTCGATAGTCCTATTCTTTGCAATATTTCTGGCTAACTACTTGGGCACAAAAAACAAGAGAAACAGTAAAGCCGGACTTAAGGTCGCGTTTTACGTAGTAATTGCTTGCATGATCTACGGACTCGCAATAGTCCAAGAGAAGTCTTTAGTCGGCAAGGTGACGTTCGAGTCGTACTTGTTTTATGGTTGGGGGGTTCAGGCACTGGGCTCGGTCTGTATTGCGCTAGGTGTGTATTTATTTGACAGCAACAGGCAGGCCAAGGTGAAGCTTCTGGTGGCAAAAGGTAGCGCACTGGGTGTTGTGAGGGCATTAGCGGGCTTCGCATTTATACAGGCACAGATTGCGGGTGGGGCTATTGGTGTTTTAGTGACAGTCACAAACTTCAAGATTGTGCTAATCACCATATTCGGAGCTTTGATTCTTCACGAGAGGCAGAGATTAAAAGAAAAGTTTGCAATTAGCATAATAGCAATCGTTGCAATGTTCTTAATACTTAGCTAGTGCTAGCCTTCAATTTCAAAATCGGAAGGTGTTAGTGCGCCATCATCGCAAGCAGGATGGTCTTGGGTGCGTTCAGGTCCTCCGTCATGGCCACCATTCCAATACTCGACAAGATCATTTGCATCACAGAATTCGTAGCTATTTGCGACTCCAAAACTACCGTTAGGTATAGAAGTGATTCGCTTTCCGTCGCCGTAAGCATGCGTAACGGTGAAATCTCCTTTTGTATCGGAAACTCTCAACGCATTTGGGTCTGAAGTCGCTTGAGTTTCACTACAGCCAGCCAATAATAGACCACCAAGGATAGCAGTAGACGCAATAAGCATGTTTGGCTTCGAAAGCTTTTCCATGAGTTCTCCTTTTATAGATATTAAGTATGCACATTAGCTTCTATACAAACACAAGCAGTTTGGCTATACTGTTGACATGCCTTTAACACTTACGCAAATGAGAGAAAACAGTTTACGTGCCCGAAGGGCTATGCACCGTGCTCGCGAAGGCGGCTACGCCATCGGTGCTTTTAATATCGACAACCAAGATACATTGATTGCGATTGCTCGTGCTGCGAAAGCTAAGAACGCCCCAGTTATGGTTGAGGTAAGCGCTGGCGAGGTTGAAGCTCTTGGACTCGAAAATATTCGCGATATGGTCGACAACTACAAGCAAGAGTACGGTGTTGAGATGTATATCAATCTCGATCACAGTCCAACTATTGCTGATGCAATTGCTGGAATTGAAGCTGGATTTGAGTTTATTCACATCGACATCTCCCAAGCTCGGAAAGATGCAACCGTAGAGCAGATTGTTGCAGAAACCCGTCAAATCGTGGACTATGCCCGATTAACTGGGGCAATGGTTGAGAGCGAGCCACATTACTTTGGCGGAAGTTCCAACATGCACACCGAGAAAATTGATTACGCAGAAATAAAGAAGACCTTTAGTACTCCAGAAGGTGCAAGGGAGTTCGTAGAGGCAACTGGAATTGATACTTTTGCAGCTGCGATTGGCAACCTCCACGGTAAGTATCCTGTCCCTAAGGTTCTTGATCTAAATTTGTTAAAAGAAATTCGTAACGCAATTCCTTGTAATATTAGTTTGCATGGCGGAAGCGGCACACCAGGTCATTACTTCAAGGATGCAGCCAAAATCGGCGTGACAAAGGTCAATATCAACTCGGATATGCGCTACGCATACCGTGAGACGCTGGTAAAGCAATTGCAAGACAATCCAACGCAGTATGCGGTTGTTAAACTTATGGATAAGGTGATCGACGCCGTTCAAGAGGTTGTAGAAGCAAAGCTCGATGTATTTTTGTCTGAAGGCAAAGCTGTAGTAGAATAAGCATTAAGAAGAGGTGGGAAACATGGGAAAATTTGATGTAATCAGTGTTGGAGATATAGTCAGCGATGCCTTTATTAAGCTCAAGGAAGATTTTTCGTTTAGCTATAAGGACGAAAATGGAATGAATGTACTGGCAATGGAGCTTGGCTCTAAGTTGCCATTTGATCATGCAGAAATTAAAGAAGCCGTGGGTAATGCACCAAATGCTGCGGTAAGTTTTTCTCGATTGGGGCTCAAAAGTGGATTAGTTAGTAACGTTGGTGGCGACACCGCGGGACGCGACATGATAAATAAGCTGCATTCAGAAAATGTAGATTCACGATTTGTTAGAATCAACCCAGACAACAAGAGCAATTACCACTACGTTCTTTGGTATAAAGAAGAGCGAACCATTCTTATTAAGCACGAAGAGTACGATTATCATTGGCCTGAATTTAAGGAGTCTGACCTACCGGGATGGGTTTACTTTAGCTCGATCAGTGAAAATGCCATGGAAATGCACGATGAGATGGCAACATGGTTTGAGCAGCATCCAGAGGTGCGACTGGCATTTCAGCCTGGAACTTTTCAGATTGCCGCAGGTGTTGAGCGATTGTCTCGACTATATAAAGAAACCGACATCCTGCTTCTTAACCGCGAGGAAGCGGTGCAAGTTACTGGCGGAAACCACGAAGATATCCATGAACTGCTCACCAAGATGCACGAGCTTGGGCCGAAGGTTGTGTGTCTGACCGATGGTCCAGACGGAGCTTATGCCAGTGATGGCGAAAACCGCTTCAAGATGCCGGCCTACCCGGATCCAGCGCCTCCATTGGAGCGTACTGGTGCCGGAGATGCATTTTCATCAGCATTTGTTGCAGCAATCATAAAGGGTGCAAGTGTCGAAAGCGCATTACAATGGGCGCCAATTAATTCGATGAATGTTGTTCAGCATGTTGGTGCGCAAGAAGGGCTTCTGTCCGAGCGTGAAATGAGCGACTATCTCCACAAGGCACCGGACTGGTATAAACCAGAAAGATTCTAAGACGGTGTCACGGTTACTTTCAGAACTGCTTGCCGCGGAAGAACCGTTGTTTACAAAAACACTTTCGCAGCTAGAACTAGCTAGCGGCAACCCAAGTGCAGACTTGAGGCTTTCTTCTGAGGTGTCAGGAAAAGTATTCATGAAGCTCAAAGAGCTTGGCCTGGATCCTCACGACACGACGGGCGAAGAATTGTACGCCGCACTACTGTCGCTTGTAAGGAGCCATGATGCAATGCTTGCTAAAAGCATGGGAGTAACAGACCCAGAGGACGTACAGGCAGTTGTAAAAAATCTTGCTTCTTTTGCTAGAAAAATGGACGTACCCAAGAAGGTGTGGGTGTTGAAGCACGCTGCTGCAAAGAAGTTGCTGGTTGCTAAGCCACCAAAGAAAATAATGAAACACCTTGGCTATCGATCAGTTGATTCGATGGTAAAGCGCGAAAAAGTACCTGAGCTATTTGCAGCCTTGCGTTTTGCAGAAGACGGCGAGTGGCTGAATAGTTTCTTGCAACTGTACAAAAAACTTACTCCTGCAGATTTTGAAGTGCGCAATATCGAAATAGTCACCCTTGATAAGAAAAAATGGGGAGCGCTTACAGACGTATTTGTTCATAAAAAGCGCCACAACTTGACACACCTAAAAGAGCTTGGCGTAATTGTGATATTGCCGATGCCCATGGAGAGAATGCGGGGGATTGTGATAACTGTTTTGCCATTACTGCTTCATTACTACAATGAAGTGAGGCTTTATAGTTCATATTTCAAGCTCCAGCAGGTGCGTCCAGATTTTGGGGAAGTGTTAGTCGATACGCTCATTGCGGATCCTGACAAGCATGCAGTGATGGCCGGTAAGTATGTTCACTGGCGGATCATTCAGCGTTATTTTGGTAAGCTCGAGAATGAAGATCATCCAGAGATTTTCCAACCTCATCTTCAGCCCGAAGATTTGCACTGGCGTAAAGCCGAAGAAGTTTTATACCGGATAGAACCTGCTCTTCATTTCTGGTATGATTTAGACTACGTAGCGGTTATGTTTGATGGACGCCCCATAACGTTCAACCTCATGGACATTGCGATTAGTTATGTAAATGAAATCCCATATGCCAGTCGTGCAATATATCACTTCAGGGAGAGTCTCTGGAATGAAATATTTATTCGATATATGGGGCAAAAGACACTAGAGCGACAGATATTAAAGCAGCTAGACAATGAGATGGTTGCACCGGAATTATTAGGTTAAAAAGGAATTAGAATGTATCAAATTTGTGTATCAGGAGCAGCAAAAGGCAAAAGCGTAGAAGAAGGACGAGAGTTAGCAATCGCTGCGGGGCGGGCAATCGCTAAAGCTGGACACAGTTTGTTGACAGGCGCCACAGTTGGGCTGCCAAATTATGCCGCTGAAGGGTATAAGGCTGCGGGAGGACTCATGAGCGTTGGAATTAGCCCAGCACAAAGCAAGATAGAGCACGTAGCGAAGTACCGACTTCCAACCGAAGCTTACGACACAATTCTCTACACTGGTCTTCATTATATAGGTCGAGATACGCTACTTATTCAGTCAAGCGATGCTGTAGTTAGTATTGGTGGAAGATTGGGTACTCTGCATGAATTTACCATCGCCATGGAGACAAATCGCCCGATTGGATTTTTGCAAGGCGCTGGAGGTATCAGCACACAGATAGAC
Organism: Saccharimonadales bacterium (SeqCode); assembly: GCA_041600755.1. Taxonomy (GTDB): domain Bacteria; phylum Patescibacteriota; class Saccharimonadia; order Saccharimonadales; family JAXHNE01; genus JAXHNE01. The sequence goes on along the minus strand of JBFIJL010000003.1, from coordinate 36,833 downwards.
GAAATTTTGCATGCTGCAGGAAAGCAAAATGACCCAGATGTCATGTTCTCTGAAGATCCAGATATGCTCATTACACTATTAGTTGCAAGGTTGGATGAAACGCATATAAAGTATAGGCAGTTATATAAATAGGAGGTTCTGTTATGGCAAACGGTCGTAAGGTTCATCATTATGTGAGTGCAGTTGTGCTGATTATTTTAGGGTTAGTAACTGCAGCTTTGCTGTACGTTACGAGTGTCGAGAATCGCGTTTCAGAGTCTGAGGTGCCGGTCATTGATGACAGCCAGGCTGTGGTAGATTTTGATTCTTGTGTAGCAGCCGGAAATCCAGTAATGGAAAGCTTTCCTGAGCAATGCAGTGCGGACGGTCAAACCTACGTAAAAATAACTATGGGCACGGGAATTGAAAAAGACAAGTTACCGGCTGGCTGGATGTTCTATGGAGAAGCGGGCTCTGGTGCGGCTGAATTTAATGACGGAATGGGTGGCGATGAGAGTTTGCCGACCTGCACACTCACCGCTCAATCGTTTCCACTTGGTACAGAAACAGAAGAGTCGTTATTAGAGGCTCGAGTAAATAAACTGCTTGATTCAAAACAATATGAAGGTGAGATTGTTGGCACGACACAACACTCGATACTTGTGAACGATGAACTAAAGCTTGTGAAATTCAACCAACTTCAGTTTAAGAATGGTGCATCGGAGATTGAACAGCTGGTCGGGTATGAATTTGGAAGTAATGATTATTCAGAAATACTAGTGAGTTGTACGAACGGCATGTATCAGGGCATTGTTGGGCTGTTCGAAGCTGTGAGAGTGGTAACTCAGAATAATTAAGAAGTGCAGCGCGTCCTTGAAAGTTGCTATACTAGTTAGATGACAAAGTTCAAACTAGCTTCACATTACAAGCCAGCCGGTGATCAGCCCGCTGCAATCGAAGCACTCAATAATGGACTTAATAGTGGCGTAAAAGAACAAACACTGCTTGGTGTAACTGGGTCTGGTAAAACCTTTACTATGGCAAATATTATTGCCGCGCAACAGAAGCCAACGCTGATTCTCAGTCACAACAAAACCCTTGCTGCACAGCTGTATAGTGAATTCCGACAATTTTTCCCAGATAATGCTGTGCATTATTTTGTCAGCTACTTTGACTATTACCAGCCTGAAGCCTACATCGCCCGGTCTGATACTTTTATCGAGAAAGATAGTCAGATAAATGAAGAAATTGACAGATTGCGTCATGCCGCAACCGACGCTCTATTATCGCGCAAAGATGTGATTATTGTGGCCAGCGTGAGCTGTATTTACGGAATTGGTTCGGTGGAAGATTACGACGGCTTGTCAATCACCATAAAAAAAGGTGAGCGACGAGTGCGCGACAAGCTACTAAGACAACTGACAGATATCCAGTATCAACGCAATGACATAGATTTTCATCGCAGTACCTTCAGGGTTCGTGGCGATACAATTGATATTTTTCCGGCTGGAGAAGAGGTTGCGTATCGTGTTGAATTCTTTGGCGATGTAATTGATCGCTTGACTAAGATCAACGCCTTAACTGGCGAGATTCAGGCCAATGAAACCGAAATTCGAATATTCCCAAGCAGCCACTACGTAACATCTGCCGACAAGCTAAAAGGAGCACTTGGTCAAATTCAGCAGGAACTCGATGAGCGAACAAAGCAGTTCAAGCAAAATGGTCAACTCATTGAAGCACAGCGAATTGCCCAGCGTACTCGCTTTGACCTAGAAATGATGGAGGAAACAGGTTTTGTAAAAGGCATAGAGAACTACAGCCGGTACCTGACAAATCGTGAGCCTGGTGAGCAACCGGCAACGCTCATGGACTACTTTCCAGATGACTACCTTATGTTTGTCGATGAATCCCACATGACCATGCCGCAAGTACGCGGAATGTATAATGGCGATCGGGCTCGGAAAGAAGTGTTGGTAGAACATGGATTTCGATTACCAAGTGCACTTGATAATCGTCCTCTGCAATTTACGGAGTTTGAACGTCACATTAATAAAGTAATTTATGTTAGCGCTACCCCTGCAGAATACGAACTTAGCCGAAGTCCAGAACCTGTTCAGCAAGTTATTAGGCCCACCGGACTGTTAGATCCGCCAATTGAGGTGCGACCAATCGATGGACAGATTGACAATTTGCTCGACGAGATTAAAGAAACAATAGCCAAAAAACAGCGGGTATTAGTAACGACTCTTACTAAGCGCATGAGCGAAGACCTCACAGAATATCTACAAGATCTAGATATTAAGGTTACATATTTGCACAGTGATGTGGACACCTTAGACAGAACAGACATACTGCGTGACTTAAGGCTTGGAATTTACGATGTTGTAGTCGGAATTAACTTGTTGCGAGAGGGATTGGATTTGCCAGAAGTGAGTCTAGTTGCAATTCTTGACGCCGACAAAGAAGGGTTCTTGCGCAGTACTCAAGCTCTAATTCAAACAGTGGGTCGTGCTGCGAGGCACCAGCAAGGGCGAGTTATTATGTATGCCGATAAAATTACCAAGAGCATGCAGTTTACAATTGATGAAACGACTCGCCGACGTAAAATTCAGGAAGCCTATAACAAAAAACATGACATGACGCCAACTGGCATCGCCAAGTCAATAGAAAAAGGGATGCGTCCAGATTTACCCGAAGAAGCAAAAACTGCTAAGTTGGACCTCAAGAAAGTGCCAAAACATGAGTATAAGCAGATCATTAAAGACCTGAACGCGCAGATGGAGATCGCTAGCAAGAACTTAGAGTTCGAAAAAGCCGCAGAATTACGAGACATTATACAGGGAGTTAAAGACCAAGAGTTATAGGGTGCGCCTAGGCGGCAAGTGGCAAGCTGCTAAAACCTATTTTAGGAATGTGAAGTGGTTGTGCGTCATAGATGTTCTGGATTTCATTAATTGAAATTTCTCCATTTTCCTCGATAGCATCCCTGGCAGATACGAGTCGGGCAGCAGAACGGTAGACCATTTCTCTGGCGGCAAGTGTTAAATGCCCTCCTTTTAAGAGTTGCGTTCGAACGTCAGGAGCATGGTCAAGTTTTTCCATGAAGGTCTCGTAACCATTTGCTACGCTACTGTCAAAGAATGCAATATTTCCTTGTGTTGCGATGGGGATGTTATCGGCATACTCACCAGCTCGACCGCTAAAGAGGGTTTTGTAGGTCATTATTCCTGGCAATAGATATTCGAGCGTTGGGTCTAGGGTATCGATGTATTTAAGACGCCTTGCTTCGGTAAGAATGTGTCGCAAAGTCTTGACAGAAGCGAGTACTTCACCGATGGTCTTAGGGTCAAATGCTAGATCTTTGATTTCTAGCTTTTCTGGAATGCAAGGGTCGACTCCTTCTAGCCAAAGCGTTTTGCGTCCTAGATGTTCATCGAGTGCGACTGCTCCCAGTCCGGTCATGATGCCCCGTGACTCACCGTAACGCATCTGCACACCAGGTTCTATGTGGTACTTGTGAATGCTGTCGAGGTCATCCGCAATCGCTGCATAGACGGCAATATCACTGTCCATGGTAACTCGGCTAGAGATTTGCATGGCTTGAGGAAATCCCAAGAATTTGAACGGATGTTTTGGGAGTTTTGGCAGGCGCGGCGGTCCATACAGCCTAGCCGGAAATCCCTCCGCAACGAATACTCCCAGTGAACGTCCGTTGTGACTGTGAAGTTTTGCTGATGTACCCCAAGCGGTATTCATGTCCACGGGAATAGAGGTTTTTTGGTCATAGGGCAAGCTAGTGATGGTGTCGTACTCAAACCCGTTACTCATTACGTATGTATCCAGATAGGCGGTACCATGCTTCCCCGAAACAATATTAGTAGATCGCCTTACGTCCACTATATCAATTGGGTCAGTTAGCTGCTTGTGTTCAAACAAAAAATCCCCTTGATGTTCAAGAGGATTTTTAGGCATGTTAGTTTTTCGTAGGTTGCTCATGTTAGTTGAACCTGACAGTGCTTCATAGTCCTTATGCTACTGCCAACGAGAATTTTTGTAAAGCAGCGGTATATATTTGGTATACTTAAATGAAATGGCAAAATTATCAACCGACGATGTATTAAAATTGGCTAAACTTGCTCGACTTCGACTTGATGAGACAGAAGCGACAACTATGCTTGCAGAAATCAACGACATTCTTGGCTATGTTGAGACGCTTCAATCTGTTGACGTGTCTGGGTTTGAGCCCACAATTCAGGTCGGCGATTTACAAAATGTAATGCGCGAGGATCAGGTTATCGATTATCAAGCCTCAGCCGATGCTTTGCTAGAGACTGCCCCAAATAAACAAGACCGACTGATTGAAGTAAAGCGAGTATTACAATAATGGCATCTTGGGATTCTATTGAGTCTATTGCTGCTGCCGTACAATCTGGCAGCACGACCGCCTTGGAGCAAGTTGAACGAGCGCTTCGAGCTATTGAAGAAGGAAAAGAATATCAGGCTATCATTAGCACTATTTCTGATCGTGCCATTGAGCAAGCTAAAATGATTGATGCTCGCATTGTCGCAGGTGAAAAAGTTGGCTCCTTGGCTGGTGTGCCATTCATCGCCAAAGATAATTTTCTAACTTTTGGCAGTGAAACGACAGCTGCAAGTAATATGTTGCGTGGCTTTAAGGCACCTTACCAATCAACGGCAATTAATAGACTTGAAGCTGCTGGTGCAATTTGTGTAGCTAAGGCAAATCTCGACGCTTTTGCTCACGGATCATCAACCGAAAATAGTGACTATATGACAACCAAAAACCCAGTGAATCCAGCACATGTACCTGGCGGGTCATCTGGTGGTTCTGCAGCTGCTGTTGTTCTTGGTATGGCGCCTTTTGCGCTCGGCACAGATACTGGTGGATCAATTAGATTACCGGCTTCATTTTGTGGAACAGTTGGCCTAAAGCCAAGTTATGGAATTGTATCTCGTAGTGGTGTTGTGGCAATGGCGAGTAGTACCGATTGTATTGGTCCGCTTGCCAATTCTGTCGCAGATGCTCAATTGGTACTTTCTGTAATGGCAGGCCGCGATGAACTAGATAGCACAACCATCGAAAGCGATATTAAGACGACAGTATCTGAGGTCAATCCAAGCCAGCTAAAGGTTGGCGTAGTCAAGGAGTTTATGACAAAAGATGTCGATAGCGAAGTCCGTAAGGCAGTCCAGGCAAAGGTTGATGCACTGAAATCAAATGGAGTACAGGTTGTTGAGGTAAGTCTACCTTCGCTTACACTGGCGCTTGCTTGCTATTACGTTTTGGTGCCGGCGGAAATTAGCAGCAACCTTAGTAGATATGATGGCCAGAGGTTTGAACACATAGCGGCTGACGCCAAGGACCTAGAGGACAGCTATGTTTCAGCAAGAAGCGAAGGGTTTGGCCGTGAGGCAAAGCGAAGAATAATGATTGGCACTTATGTATTATCTAGTGGTTACTATGATGCGTATTACAAGCGTGCTCAATTGGTCAGGACAAAAATTATTAAAGAATTTGAAGCAGCATTCGAAAAAGTGGACGCACTAGTCGGTCCTGTTGCGCCAGCTCCAGCTTTTAAGCTAGGTGATAATGTAAGTGATCCAATGCAGATGTACTTAGGAGATGTCATGACGGTTGGCGCAAGTCTTGCAGGCATCCCAGCGATAAGTATTCCGGCCGGAAAAAATGAGTCGGGGTTGCCTATTGGGCTACAGATCATGGCTGGTCGCGTACAGGATAATGAGTTATTGGCACTAGCAAAATACACCGAAGGGGTGCCTTCATGAGCCCAGAAATGATAGCGGTGATTGTTGCTTCGTCAATACTCTGCCTTTTGGTTGTCTTGCTAGTGATTCGGCGCGTTCCGAAGCCACTCAACAACAAAGTCTACGTGCAGAAGTGGCGAGTGATTCAATCGCACTGTAAAGACAAGAATAAATGGCGAGATGCAATTATTGCCGCCGACAAGCTTCTCGATGGCGCACTTAAGCGTCGAAAATTTAAAGGCAAAACACCTGGAGAGCGATTGGTTTCGGCACAACGAAGCTTCACAAACAATGATGGTGTATGGTTTGCGCATAACTTGTTCAAAAAGTTAATGACGCATGAGGACATGCAACCAAAAGAGGCCGACACCAAGAAGGCGCTTAGTAATTTCAGACAAGCACTTCGCGACATAAAGGCGTTGCCGCAGGAGCCAAAGTCGTGAGCGATTCTTACAAAGCAACCATTGGCATCGAATGTCATGTGCAGCTCAATACGGCCACAAAGCTGTTTGCAGCCGTTGGGAATGACGCTCGTGATGCGGAACCGAACACACTCATTAGTCACATTTGCTTTGGCATGCCTGGCGCGCTGCCAGTGCTCAACAAGAAAGTAGTTGATTATGCTGCTCGGATTGCTTTTGCTTTCCACACAGAACCACAAGAGTATAGTTATTTTGAAAGAAAACACTATTTTTACCCTGACTCGCCAGCTGGATATCAAATTACGCAGCTAGAAAAACCAATTATTAGCGGTGGCGAGGTACGGTTTTTGGTTGACGGAAGTCCAACGGTTGTTAAATTAGATCGTGTTCAGATTGAGGGTGATGCCGGTAAGAATACGCATCCGGCTGGGTCGGATGTATCTCTTGTGGATCTAAACCGAGCAGGTACACCTTTGTTTGAAATTGTTTCTCAGCCAGATATTGATTCTCCGGCGGCTGCCAAAGCCTACGCCCGAGAGTTATATTTGCTTGTTCGTTATGCTGGCGTATCTGATGCTGATTTGTATCACGGAAATATGCGTTTTGATGTGAACGTGTCTGTCAGTAAGACTGATGAGCTGGGTATTCGTACCGAAACAAAGAATCTTAACAGCTTCAAGAGTGTCGAAAAAGCTGCAGAATATGAGATTGCCCGCCAAATAAAGATGCTTGAGGCTGGTGAGTCGATCGTCCAAGAAACTCGTGGCTGGGATGATGCAAAACAGGTGACAGTTAGTCAGCGTGGCAAGGAGCATGCACACGACTATCGTTACTTTCCTGATCCCGATTTACCACCTGTTGTACTTACACGTGAAGAGATTGATGCTGCCAAGACCTCATTGCCAACAATGCCTGGTGAGTGGCGAGAACGCTTGAGTGGCCTTGGTCTAGATGCTTCGTCAATTGAAACTTTGCTTGAGGCCGAACTTGATTGTGACGTTTCGTTCCTGAGGCTAGTCACTTCTAAGCTTGAAGACGAGGAAGCAGCAAAACAGCTTGTTAATTTGCTTGTAAATATTGAAATACCTTTGCGTCGAGATGAAACTACAGAAGTGCGCGTACTTGATGAGGTGGCCTGGACAAGCTTTTATGAGCAAATGCTAAGCATGTTGCGCGACAATAAACTTAGTTCAACGAATGCAAAAGCCTTGATAATGAGCGCTATGACGAAAGATGGACTTCCTGAAAATGTTGAAGCATATGCACAGGCACAAGGCTTAGTGCAGCTGTCAGACAGCAGCGAACTTGAAGCGATTGTTGCGGAAGTCCTAAGGAATAACCCGAAGGCTGCAGCTGAAGTCCGGGCAGGCGAGATGAAGGTTGTTGGATTTTTGGTGGGGCAGGTCATGCAGGCTAGTCAAGGTAAGGCTAACCCGCAAATGGTGCAGCAGTTGATTCGCGACACACTTCAATCGTAACCACTTTTCTGTTATAATACTATGCACATGACAACTGTTGAACAAGCCCTACTCATCATCTTAGCTTCATTCTTGGCACTCTTTTTATTCTTGGGTATTTTGATTTCTATAAAATTGCTTCAAGTACTTGGATCTCTAAAAAAAATAACCGCAAAAGCTGAGCATATTGCTGATCAGGCAGAAACAATTAGTGATATTTTTGTAAAAACTTCTGGGCCTCTTGCTGTCGGGAGGCTTTTGGCACATTTGGCCGAAACGGTATTCAGTCGTAGTGATAAAGCATCTAAGAAGAAGGAGAAGTAATTATGGGAAAACAATCAGGTAAATGGGCAATTGGTGCGTTGTTGGCAGGTGTTGCGGGCTACATCGGTGGAATATTAACGGCTCCAAAGAGCGGCAAAGAAACCCGTGAAGACATAAAGGATTCTGCAACTAAAGCAAAAGCTGAAGCTGAGAAAAAGCTGAAGCTAGCGCACAAAGAACTAGTAGACCTTACCGATAAAGCCAAAAGCAAAGCTGGTGACATAAGCTCCAAGGCCAAAACCGAATTAAACACAGTAATTGATAAGGCGCAGAGTGTGAAGTCGCGCGCCAGTGAGCTTCTCAGTGCTGCACACGAAGGTGAAGCTGACGACAAAGACTTACAAAAAGCAATAGATGAAGCCAAGAAGGCCAGTGAGCATCTTAAGCAGTTTCTAAAATCTACCGAAAAATAAGTCGAGCATTTCACCAAAAAGACATACACAATGTGTATGTCTTTTTGGTTGTAGTATTCACAAGTACCGAGGGATATTGTTCGGTTCTGAGGTATACTTAGAGACTAAAGAGGGAGCCCAAACTTGTCTAATATAGACCTACAACCAAGTGACTTTGTGCATCTGCATAATCATACGCAGTATAGTTTGCTTGATGGTCTTACAAAGGTTCCGAACTTAATTGAATATGTGAAAATGAATGGCATGAAATCTGTGGCGATCACCGACCACGGTACGCTATCAGGTGCAGTTGAATTTTATAAGGCAGCTAAGCAGGACGATATTCGTCCGATTATTGGCATGGAGACTTATGTCGCCGCCCGTAAACACACTGACAAAGAACCAGGTAAAGATAAGCAAAATTATCACTTGATTCTTTTGGCGATGAATCAAACTGGTTATCAAAACTTAATGCGACTCTCGACAATTGCAAACCTTGATGGGTTCTACTACAAGCCTCGCATCGATCACGATCTTCTCGAGAAGTACAACGAAGGTTTGATTGTACTAACAGCTTGCATTGGTGGTGAGTTTGGCGATGCAATTCGCAGAGAGCAACTGACACAAGCCAAAGAAATTGCATCTTGGTACAAATCAGTGTTTGGCGACAGGTATTACATTGAGCTTCAGGATCATGGTCATCCAGAGCATCCAAGTAAGTGGGACGAACAAGTTATCGTAAACCGTGAGGCACGAAAGCTTGCAGAAGAGCTTGAAATCGAATGCGTTGTTACTAGCGATGCACATTACCTAAAGCACGCTGATCAAGAGGCGCATGAAATTCTGCTTTGCGTTCAGACTGGATCATTTTTGAGTGATGAAAACCGAATGTCACTCAAGGAGTTTGAATTACATGTGACTCACCCAAATGAGCTCATTGAACGCTGGAAAGACTTTTTCCCAGAAGCGATACAAAATACTCGAAAGATTGCTGAACGATGTGACGTGACGCTTGAACTTGGCGGAATCTTGATTCCGAAATTTGAGACTCCAAAAGGCACTACAGAAACAAGTTATTTAAAAACTCTTGTGTATCGTGGCTTAGCTTGGCGCTACTCCGGCATAACAAAAGAAAAAGCTGAAACCATGAACGATACAGACATAACTAGATTACTTCAAAAAGAAGTGGTTGAACGTGCAGAGTACGAACTTGGCATTATTGAACAGATGGGCTTTAGTGGTTACTTCCTAATTATTTCAGATTTCATGAACTGGGGTAAGGATCAGGGTATTGTGTTTGGACCGGGTCGTGGTTCTGCTGCAGGTTCGATAATTGCGTATGCCCTAAACGTCACAGAGCTTGATCCATTGGCATATGGATTGATGTTTGAGCGATTTTTGAACCCTGACCGAATCAGCATGCCAGATGTTGATATTGATATTCAGGATACGCGTCGCGATGAGGTGATCCAGTACTGTGTTCAGAAGTATGGAAAAGAACGAGTGGCAAACATTGTTACTTTTGGTCGTATGGCTGCACGTAATGCCGTGCGTGATGTATCTCGAGTGCTGCAAGTGCCGTATTCAGAAGCAGACAGACTTTCAAAGATGATTCCTCCTCCTGTTCAGGGTCGTCACATTCCACTCGAGAAGTCGCTCAAGGATGACCCAGACCTACGTGCAGAATATGAAGGTAATGAAACATCAAAACGGGTGTTTGATCTGGCCGTTCAGATGGAGGGCACGATTCGCAGTCATGGCGTACACGCTGCTGGTGTTGTGATTGCACCAGATGATATTGTGAAGTTTGTGCCGCTGGAAATGGCTCAAAAGGGGGTAGTTTCGACTCAATACTCAATGAATCCAGTTGAAGAGCTTGGGCTATTGAAAATGGATTTCTTAGGGCTATCAAACCTGACGATTATTAAAAACGCGCTAAGAATTATTAAGCGAGTCGAAGGCATCGACCTCGACATTAATAATATTCCGCTTGATGATGACAAAACGTTTAAGATATTTCAGGATGGCTTAACGACAGGCGTGTTTCAGTTTGAGTCTGCCGGGATGAAACGATACCTCAAAGAGTTACGACCGACAGTTTTTGATGATTTGATTGCTATGGTGTCGTTATATCGGCCGGGTCCAATGCAGTTTATTGATACTTTCATCAAGCGAAAGCACGGTGAAGAGCAGGTTGTGTACTTCCATGAAAAAACAGAGGCTGCGCTCGAAAACACTTATGGAGTGTTGGTCTATCAGGAGCAAGTTATGCAGATAGCCAAAGATATGTGTGGCTTTACGGGAGGGCAATCTGACACACTTCGTAAGGCCATTGGTAAAAAGAAAGCCGATTTGATGGCCAAGATGAAGAAAGAATTCATTGATGGTGGAATGAAGCTATCTGGCGTACCAGAGCATGAGCTCGAGAAGTTCTGGAAGCAGCTCGAAGATTTTGCAGCCTATTGTTTTAACAAGTCGCACGCTGCATGCTACGCGCTTATTTCTTATCAAACGGCGTATTTAAAAGCTCACTACCCATCAGCTTTTATGGCTGCGCTAATGACTAGTGATTTTGACGATACCGATCGACTAGCAATCGAAATTACTGAATGCACACATATGGGAATTGAAGTGATGTTGCCAGATGTAAACCAGTCGTTCGTTGAATTTGCAGTCGTACCAGACAGTAAGCAAATCAGGTTCGGCATGGCCGCAATTAAAAACGTTGGAACTGGAGCCGTGGAGGAAATAATACGGGCTCGCGAGGAGGCGCCGTTTGAGTCAATTACAGATTTCTTTTCTCGAGTAAATCCACGAATCGTAAACCGTAAAGGACTTGAGAGTCTTATTCGAGCTGGATCTTTCAATTCATTCGAGCATCGAGGGACTATGCTTCACAATCTCGATGTTGTTTTGGCTTATGCGCAGCGAATTCAGAAACAAAAAGCAATTGGTCAGACCGATTTATTTGGAAATGCTGTCGATTCATCAGATGCAGTTGGCAACACTTTGAAGCTTGAAGCGCCGCCACAACTTCCAACCACGCCGGAGATGCTCAAGTGGGAGAGAGAGCTGCTTGGTATATATGTATCTGATCATCCGCTCAAAGAATACGAAGACTTTTTATATACCAAAACAGACCCAATTGTTGAGTTGACGCCAGACATGGATGAAGAAAAGGTTACAGTTGGCGGTATTGTTAGCGAAGTCAGAGAGATCACTACCAAAAAAGGTCAGAAAATGGCATTTGTGAAAATTGCTGATAAGGCAGGCGAAATCGAGCTAGTAGTATTCCCTGGTACATACGAACAAACTGGTCACTTGTGGCTGCAAGACGTCGTCGTTTTCATTAAGGGTAAGCTATCAGCTACAGATAAGGACGGAAATCGGGTAACTGATCTTAAGGTTATCGTGAGTGACGCTCAAGAAGTTAGCCTGGATCAAGCAAAGCGTGAAGCCCGAAAAAAAACCAAGACAAAGAAAAGCGAGCGCACAAAACCGCAAACAAAAAAGTCAGCCCCAGAAGAGCCTAATGAAACCCGTAAATTATACTTGCGTATCGAGTCCAGTAAAGATCATGAGCTACTCATGAGTATCAAAAATCTTGCAGAAGATCATCCTGGAAGCACGCATGTTGTATTAGTGATTGGCGATGATGCACATCGTCAGATAATAAAATTACCAATGCAGGTAAAACTTACACAAGACGTTCAGGCTGAATTTACAGAAATGTTAGGGAACTCGAACGTAAAAGTTCACTAGCCAATAAAACCAACAGATTGAAGCAGTAGGGCACCGACTGCAATCAGTGAAGTCAGCCCAATATCTAGCACTGGGTGATGCATTACAAAGTGCTCTCCAGTTGCAATAGCTCGTTTTAGCTTCAAGCTGTGTCTACCAATCATGAACATTGCTAATAGTCCTGTGGTGAGCCCAATAGCGAACGTACTAATGGTGGTTTGAAGTGTTGTCATGGAGCCAAATAATGACACTGCATCGTTTGAACCCAGAGTTTGTGGTAAGTATGTTCGGACTTCAGTTGGCGATCCAGTAAGTGGTTGAGGACTGGCATAGAAGGCAACAACGATAGTTTCTTGACCTTTGTTCTGGAAGTTATCAGCCCTGGTGATACCAAAGCCAACTTCACTGTAGTCGCCGTCAAGCATGTTCTCACGGTGACTTTCACTATTCATCCAGCCTGTAACTGTGCCATCGTTAGAGGTGAATCCATAGGCCAGGTTTTCGCCAGCACGCTGGTAAGCATAGGTTGTCTCGTCTATGAAGATCCAGGGTTGTTCTCCATCAGGGGTTTGGTGTGACCAGTAATCTCTTGTTTTCATGTCTTCAGCCTTGGCTTGAGCAGCTCGACTCAGTTCTTGGTTTATAGTGAGCGCTTTTGACCCAGTAGCCTCGCGTTGCTGGTTGGTTTTTGTGAGCAATCCGAGACTATCAATGCCTGTATTTTGACCCAAAACTCCAGAAATTCGACCAGGCTGGACAGTCCCAACACTAAGGACAAAGAATAAGAGGCCCAGCATCGGCAAGTACGGCCAATAGATTTTTTTGTAAGAATGGGTATGTTTTTTATGAGCACCAATTCTTTTTTTGTGATGCAAAGTGTGACTAGTTTTTTGTTTTTTCATGTTGCTTACGATTATACGATATATCAGAGAAAGCGGCAATGATACAGGGCCATCGATGCCGCTGATATGACATTGTGCGATTCCTTTTTGCCCAGCATCGGAATTTCTAGTAGGGTGTCGCATGCTTTAATGAGCTGATGGTCCAGGCCTTCAACCTCTCGCCCAAGAAGCAAGGCGCATGAGTCATTTGGTGAGAAATCATGAAGAGCAATCGATTTTTCGTCTTGCTCAAGACCTGCAATTGGAATTTTCTGACCCTGCAATTCTTTAATAACTAGGAGTACATCTTCCTGATAGGACCAGGGTAGGCTGTTTTCTGCGCCAAGGGCAGTCTTGCTAATTGCCTTCCGATGCTTTGCACCGATGTGCGGAAGTCGACTATCTCCAGAGAAATCAGGATGCGGGGTGTATCCAGTCAAGTACAAGTGTTTCACGCCCATTCCATCGCATAGCCTCATGAGTGCACCAACATTGTGCGTACTTCTCATGTCATGTGCAATTACATACAAGTTTCGATCCATGACCCTATCCTAGCAGATTGGACTACTACATGACCTCTGCTTATGGTTAAATAGATGCCATGAGCCAAGATGCACGAGTAATTGATGAGACCGCAACCCAACGACGCGCTGGCATACTAGGCTTGGAATATCACAATACTGCAGGTACAGAAAAACATCTCTACAAAGACTTACTTTCGACTGAGGAGCTGTCAAGGCTGCGCATTGTGCCACTTTCGGCTAATGAGCACGCTATCAACTTCGGGATCACCAATAACACCTCGCAGCAGACCATGGAGCAATTGCGCCACCGTTTCTTGGACCAGCGCCTAACATTTTATTTGATTTCTGACGTTGGTTTCCGAGAGTACATGCTGCTGTATAATCCGCCGAAAAAAGTTGAGTATCATGATATTTCAATTACAGGAAGCGACACCGAACAGGTGCTTCAAAATGTTTCGCAGATGCTTGAGCAAGTTAAAGCCGAAGATATGTTGTCGTATCTTGTTCAGCAGGCGCACAAGCTCGGCGCATCAGATATTCATTTAGAGAATCAAAAAGACCACGTCCGGATAAGACTTCGAATTGATGGCGTACTTCATCCCGTTGCCCGCCTAACCAAAGAACGGTATCGATTGCTCATATCTGCTATAGCCAGTGCTGCAAATATTTCGACTGCCTCGGATGAAGCCCAGCAAGGACACATTCGGCAACAAGGAAAAATGGCCGACGGGACTGAAGTAGATGTCAATGTTCGACTGGAAACTGTTCAGTCGGTCGAGGGTATGGACGCTGTAATGCGATTGTTCAACATGGATACTGAGAAATATAATTTAGATCGATTAGGGCTTTCAACGACTCAACGACATATAGTTGACGATATTATTTCAAAGCCAAGTGGCTTAGTGCTTGCAGTGGGGCCAACAGGCTCCGGTAAGACGACTACTCTTTATTCAATGTTGAACTCGCTTAACAACGATGAGCGAAAAATTATAACTATTGAAGATCCGGTAGAGTATCAATTTCCAGGAATCGTGCAACTGTCAGTAAACTCTAATAGCACAAGCAAAGAAGGCTTCTCAGAGCGCCTCCGAGCAATATTGCGACTCGACCCTGACATTGTTATGGTTGGTGAAATCCGTGATCTTGATACCGCACGGACTGCCCTCCAGGCATCTCTTACTGGACATCTAGTTCTATCAACATTTCACGCTTCGTCCGCTGCTGCAGCCTTGACACGGCTACTGGATATTATTGAAAGTAATCCACTTTATTTGTCTGCAATTCGGCTTGTTATGGCTCAACGTTTAGTGCGAAAACTAGACGACTCAACCAAAGTTGGTTATGCAGCCAGCCCAGAGGAGATCGAACATTTACGGCAAGTTTTTGCAACGCTACCGCCGCAAATCGAGCCCCCAGATTTAACTAATTTACAACTATTTAAAGCCGGCTCTTCGGCTGAAAACCCATATGGATTTAAGGGGCAAATTGCCATACGTGAGCAGTTCACAGTATCGGATCACGTGCAAAAAATTATGAGTGATCCAAAATCATTGACTACTCAGGACATTGAAAATGCGGCCATTGCCGGCGGGATGACAACCATGCTTCATGATGGAATGTTGCAAGTAGTTAAGGGCGACACTACCATAGAAGAAGTCTACCGGGTTGTTGGATAATTGACGTTCGGCGTATACTTAGTTACATGAGTGAGGTTCATGTGACTGGAAGACCAGAGTACTTTGAGACAGGAAGCGTTGAACTTGAACAATGACTAAATAATGCGCGGGAAGTAACTGCTAAAGATTCCGCACAGCGTAAGGCTGATTCTCTGACGATGCGCGACAATGAGCCGGGCACAAAAGAAGTAAGAATCGTTGGCTTAATGCAATTTACAAGTGAACTTGAAATGGTTCGCGAAAACGGTGCATGTTCGCCAGATGTGGAATACCTATTTCATTCCAATGAAAAGCAGAATGTCTTGGCGGCAAAAGCAATATGCAGACAGTGCAACGTACAAGTTGAGTGTCTCCGGTATGCCCTAGATTACGGCGAAAGGTATGGAACATGGGGCGGAATGTCTGACCGTGAACGCAGAAGATTGTTGAGTAATAGAAAAAAGTCTAAGACTCAAACACTTTAGATATCGCTGGAACTAGCCGATCATCAAGAACACTTGGAATAATCATTTCTGGGGACGGGTTCTCTACAAGGGAGGCAATGGTTTCAGCGACAGCAACTTTGTGGTCGTCAGTGATTGATCTGATGTTGTTGTCCAGTGCGCCTCGGAAAATTCCAGGAAAAGCCAAAGCATTGTTGACTTGGTTTGGGAAGTCGCTTCGTCCAGTAGCCATGATAGAGACTCCAGCTTCGTGAGCAACTTCTGGCATGATTTCCGGTATAGGGTTTGCCATGGCAAAGATGATGGCATCCTTGTTCATGCTGGCGGCCATGTCTTGACTTACGAGCCCGGCCTGCGAAACTCCTATGAAAATGTCAGCACCCTTCATGGCGTCTTCAAGTGATCCGTCAGTGTTGTTGGGGTTAGTGAACTCTAGCAGTTGCGTTTTCTCGTTGTTTAAATCGGTGCGGTTTTTGCTAATAATCCCTTTGCGGTCGATGACTAGCATTTCAGGTTGAGCATAGTGGTGGAGTAGTTTGATTATGGCCGTACCCGCCGCCCCGGCGCCCGCGATGACGATTTTTGTGTCAGCAAGCGAACGGGCAGTCAGCTTCATGGCGTTTATTAATCCAGCAAGGACTACAATTGCCGTGCCATGCTGGTCGTCATGAAAAACAGGAATCGGCAACTCAGCCTTCAGTCGTTCTTCAATTTCAAAACATTGTGGCGCGGCGATATCTTCTAGGTTGATTCCGCCAAAGCTTGGAGCTATTGCTTTGACTGCAGAAACAATTTCTTCAGTAGAATGCACGTCAAGAATAATTGGAACTGCATCTATGTCTGCGAAGTGTTTGAATAACATTGCTTTGCCCTCCATTACGGGCAGTGCACCGTAAGGTCCGATATTTCCAAGGCCTAGAACTGCCGACCCGTCGCTAATAACCGCAACGCTATTGTTGAGCCAGGTGTACTCACGGGCTTCCTCGGGATGTTCGGCGACATATGAAGATACAGCACCAACGCCTGGGGTGTAGTAGGTGCTGAGCTTTTCAACGGTGTCTAGATCGTCTTTGAGTGACAGATATATCTTGCCGCGGAGTTCTTTGTGTTTCTTTAAAGCTTCTTCTGAGTAATTCATATTACTAGTGTATCACCGTTGATTGAATTGCTTTATTGTGTTATAATAAGGAGATAGAGTAATTATGCAATCAAGCGCACTAGTACATAATTTCTAGGTATTGCCGCGACACCGTAAACCAAGACACTTGTTGCGCACTCACGTCATCTGAACTTTAAGGTTGCAACTAAAGAAGAAGTCATGTAGAATCTATCGAAGTTATGCAATCAGTAATTCAACAAATCGAAGAAAAGCAGAAAAAAATCCAAGTAGTGGATGTTTTGTCTGGCGATACTGTAAAAGTTCACCAGAAAATTCAAGAAGGCGGAAAAGAACGTATTCAGATCTTCCAGGGTCTGGTTATTCGTGTCGACCGAAAAGGAAGCCTTACATCACGAATCTTAGTTCGTCGCACCGCAAGTGGTGTCGGTGTAGAAAAGAGCTTCTTGCTCCACAGCCCACTTGTTGACAAAATTGAAGTCACAAAACGAAGTAAAGTTCGTCGAAATTACCTCACCTATATGCGTGATCGGACTGGTAAGTCGGCTCGCCTTGGTAGCGTAGATTTTGACAAGAACGCAGTAAACACTGTCAAGGAAGCTGAAGCACCTGTAGCTGAAGAAGCTTCAACAGAAGCCTAAGTATAGCTAAGTTTTTTTATAAAACACCCTAAACCAGAGGGTGTTTTTTGTTATACACTTAATAGTATGATGATTGGAATTGATGAAGTGGGGCGTGGTGCCTGGGCTGGACCATTATTAGTAGTGGCCGCAAGTGGAAATCCTCCGAGTGCAGCTATGGATTCTAAGGCGTTGACGGCCAAGAAAAGATCAGGGCTTATTGCGGCATTGGAGGCTACATGTGAGTTTGGTCAAGGTTGGGTTTCTGCCTCAGAAGTCGATGAGTTTGGTTTAACTTCTGCGATGCGTCTTGGCGTAGAACGGGCTTTAGTCTCGCTTGGCGCTCAGCCACATGACAATATTATTATGGATGGTCCGATCAACTACTGTGATTCTAGGTACGCTCAAGTTGAGACAATTATTAAAGCCGATGCTTCGATTCCTCTCGTGAGCGCCGCAAGTATTTATGCCAAAGTACTAAGAGACCAATATATGAAGCAACTTGAGGAAACTATGCCAGGTTATGGGTTTGGTAGGCACGTTGGTTACGGCACGAAGATGCACCGAGATGCTCTTACTAGACTTGGCGTGAGCAGACATCATCGAACTTCATATAAGCCCGTAAAGGCGCTGCTGTGAAGACTACAAAGTTTATAGGAGATTACGGGGAAGACAAAGCTTGCGACTACCTTTTGTCACGGGGATTTACAATTATTGATCGGAATTGGCGAACACGCTATTGTGAAATTGATATTGTTGCTAGAAAGAACGAGTGCGTGTACTTGGTAGAGGTAAAAACCAGGAGCACGAGTACATTTGGTTCGGGCTTAGAATATATAACGTCTAAGAAAATAAAGCAGATGAAATTTGCAGCCGAGCTATGGGTGCAGCATAACGATTGGAACGGTGGTTATCAATTATCTGCCGTCAGTATCACAGACGATGACATTGAGTTTTTAGAGAATTTAACTTAGCTTCTGTTGAGCCTAAAGCCGGTCTTTGAAGAATTTTTTAACTTCTTCAATATCTCGATCGCGCCAGGCTGATTGCCATGTGAGGATTTCTAAACCTTGACGGTAAGCTCGTTCGAACGCTGGGTTCAATTTTGGCTCAAAGAACGCAACATAGTCTTTCTTGAAACTTATGTCACTATGCACGCGCGCAGCATAGATAGGCATTCGGTAAAAACTTAGGTCAGTTCCTAGATTTTCATCCAGCCAGCTCCAATTATCTTTTACCCATTCCCAGGTTAGCTCACGCGCATAACGGTTCATGAGGCTGTAGGCTATCCAATAGGCCACATCCTGCAGGCGAACATCATCGGTTCTAATTAGATCCAACGCACGCTTGACTAGTTTTGGTTGCTTAAAGCCGGTTAATGCTGCTGCAATAGTGACTTTTTCGTCACTGAGTTCGGCTTTGTCGTAGAGTGCTTTGAGCTTATTGAACGTTTCTTCGTCCCCCAGCCTAGCCATGGTGCCAAATACGATACCGCGCATATCGGGGTCGATTTCGCCGCGCTTGAGTTCTTTTGAGCTTGCTGCTTCACGTAGGTCCGGTTTCACATCGTCGACACGACTCGCCTCATTAAATAGTTTGTGAACATGCTTGATGACATCGGGCTGATCGGCGCTTGCTGCCATGCCCAGGATTGTTGGCCGTAGTAGTTGATCAAAGTGAGAGTCATTGGCTCGTTTTTCCCAGCCGAGTCGCTTAAGTTCTGGTGCTACCAGAGTGCGAATAAATGGCTTCATATTTTCACGCAGTTCATCATCGTTCATAGTTGAGCGAATGCTGCCAACTATACCTGCGATAACATCCCAAACAGCATAGTCGGTCTCTTCGCTAAAGTTTTCTAAGAATTGCAAACAGTCAGCCGTCGAAGCTTTGCCAGCCTTGGCCGTCTCAGCAAGGTCCGCTAGTATGCCAAGTCTGTCGGCCGTGTCAATATGTCCTTTTTTTATTTGATGACCCAGTGTCTGTAAATGAGTTGCATTGTAGGCTACTCGGTAAAATCCGGCACTGCCTTTATTTACGAAATAATGATCATTGTCGGTAGCATCAATAGAGATATTTTCACTTTCAAGCATTGTATGATTTTGGTCTGTGTCTGTGGTTGAGAGTAGGTCAATGGGCCATAGCTGATCAGAAGGAGCCTGTTCTGGATTAGTAAAAAATCTCTGCTGGGATGCGGATATCTGCTTGTCGCCAACTTCTACTGTGACAAGTGGAAAGCCAGAAGTACTTGTCCAGGCATTCATGAAGTCCATTACCGGTTTGCCAGAAATTTTCTCGAGCGCTTGCCACAAATCAACAGTATCAGTGTTCTTATAGGCATGAGTTTCAAGGTAGTATTTCAGTCCTGCCTGGAAGTTATCCGCTCCAAGATAGTTATGCAGCATGTGAATTACGCTGGCACCCTTGCTATAACTTATGGCGTCAAAAATGCTGCGAATTTCGTCGGGATGATGAATTGGCACTTCGACAGGGTGTGTATGTTCGAGTGCATCTAGTCGCAATGCCTGTTGTTGGTCATCGACCAGGAATTGTGTCCACATATTCCACTCCGGGAAGATGTGGTCAACTGCCAAGAATTCAATCCAGCTAGCAAATCCCTCGTTGAGCCAGAGATCAGTCCACCAGCGCATCGTTACAAGGTTCCCAAACCACTGGTGTGCTAACTCGTGCGCTATAACAACGGCAACTCGTTGTTTCATAGAAAGCGGTGAGTTTTGCTCGTCTATTAGCAAGGCCTGTTCGCGGTAGGTGATGCAGCCCCAATTTTCCATGGCGCCACTAGCAAAATCTGGCAGTGCAATGTGGTCACATTTTTCCAGTGGGTAGGGGATGCCAAAATAATCCTCGTAAAATTCCAAACATTTAACCGCGAAATCAAGAGCAAAAGCAGTTCTTTTTACGTTGTCGGGAGTTGCATATATTCGAGTAACTGTGCCGCGTTTGGTCTTGGCTTCAGCGTAGCCCATATTGCCATAAACGAATGCCAGCAGATATGTGGACATGTGGGGTGTTTTCTCAAATGTCGTTGTAGTTAGTCCGTCTTTTGTGGACTGTGTTTTTACTGGCGTATTAGATATTACAGTTTCGTCTTTTGGGGCGACGATGGTTAGCTCAAAAGTAGCTTTGGCGGCTGGCTCATCAACGCATGGAAAAACTTCTCGAGCATGATGGCTCTCGAACTGGGTGGCGATTAGTTTTTGTTCTTCGCCTTCGAGTTCAAAAACTGACGGGTACATACCATTCATTTGCCGCGATATTTTGCCTGAGAATTCCAACCGGACAGTCATAGAACCAGGGAACAGAGTCTCGGTTGCATGCAGTCTTACTTCATCGAAGGATTTTTGGTTGTTGATCCGATCAACTTCAATTGTCTTGTCGCCATTTTTTCCATGGGTAGTAATAGACGCGTTCGTAATCTTGAGGTCTTTTTGGTGTAGCGTCAATCGCTGCGACGGGCGACCAGCTTTTTTCCCAGTAATTATAACGCTTCCAGTAAATGTCATTGCATTTTTATCTGGACTTAATCTGAGCAAGTAATGCTCTGGTTTGAATTGTTCGAATAGGTGTTTTAACTTGTTGCTCATCATAAAATTTTAGCACGTCATTCCATCCTAAATTTCGTTGAATTGACAACGTTGACAATAGTGGGTGACAGCGAGTATACTGTGATAGTTATCCGGCCGATGTGGTCGGATTTTTTCATTACAGACCATGATAGTTGATTAGTAAAAGGAGAGACATATGGAAATGGATTTTAAGCAATTAGCACAAACCATCGGTTTGATTGCAGAAGAAAAAAACTTGCCAGAAGAAACAGTGCAAGAAATCGTTGAGCAAGCACTTGCAGCAGCGTATCGTCGTGATTACGGAGATCGTGAGCAAGAAGTACGCGCTACGATGAACTTAAATACTGGTGAAGTAACGGCTTTTGTTTCAAAAACTGTAGTAGAGAAAGTCGAAGACGAGTTCACACAGATTTCATTAGCTGATGCTAAAAAAATAGATAAAAATGCCGAAATAGATAGCATTGTTGAGGTTTCGCACACTGTTGACTCATTTGGTCGAGTTGCAGCCCAAACTGCAAAACAAGTTATCTTGCAGCGTCTACGTGAATCAGAGCGCGAAGTCGTCTTGGAGGAATACGAGGACAAAATCGGCACCATGATTAACGGGATCGTGTCGCGAGTCGAAGGAAACATTACGAGAGTAGATCTTGGAAAAGCCCAGGGTATTTTGCCACGTAGTGAACAAATTCAGGGTGAGCGTTATTTCCCAGGACAGCGACTCAAGGTATTTTTAAAAGACGTAGAACGTGGCTTCCGCGGGCCACAGCTTGTGCTCTCGCGCGGCAATACTCAATTTATTGAAGCGCTCTTCCGAGCCGAAGTTCCAGAAATGGAAAGTGAATCAGTGCAAATTCGTGGCATTGCTCGTGAAGCTGGTGTGCGCACCAAGCTTGCAGTCGCTAGCTCAGTTCAAGGTGTTGACCCAGTAGGCACCTTCGTCGGTGGACATGGAACCCGAGTAAATGCAGTTATGAGTGAAATTGGCGAACAGGAGAAAATTGATATTGTCGTGTTTGCAGAAGACCCGGTTGAATACATTACAAATGCAATGAGCCCAACCAGGATTACTTCAGTCACTATTAACGAAAACGATAAAAAGGCTAAGGTGGTTGTTCCAGAAGATCAGCTAAGCATTGGTATTGGTCGTGGTGGACAAAACGTGCGACTTGCAAGCAAATTAACCGGATACGAAATAGATATAACAGGAGAATCTAATATGCAAAACGATAACCAAACTGAAGACACAGCCAAAGTTAATAATGAGGCACCAGAGGGCGTAGAGACAAGTAAGCCAGTGGTACAGAAGCTCAAGAAGAAGAGCGAACTAGAGAACAACCTTCTCAGCGCAATCGAAGAACACGGCGAATAGTCACCCAAACTTAATTCTACAATTAGCACTCTTGACCTTGGAGTGCTAATTTTGTATTCTAGATGTAGACGAAAGCTAATGGCTCGTCAAATGTAAGAGGGGGCAAATAACTATGATGCCAAATTCAGCAGATTTTCAAGAGTTTATAAATCACCTAACCGACAATGCAATGCAAAGTCTTAAGCATGCAGATGCGATTGCGCGCAGCTTTGGCAGTGCGTATATAGGTACAGAGCATCTGTTGCTTGGGGTGCTTGCGCAAGATTCCAGCATCGGCGCAAAGTTACTTGCCGATAGGGGTATTACACTTGATCGAGCGAGGCTTGCACTTAACTTGACGCCAAAAACCCTAGTGATAAATCTTGGCGCCAAAGGTTTAAGCGAAACTGCCAAGTTAACTTTGCGAATGTCTTACGAAGTGTCTCAGGATTATGACCAAGACTACTGCGGCACAGAACATATTCTTTACAGTATTTTGAGTCAAAAAAATGCAAGGGCTACAACCTTACTTCGTGATATGGACGTCGAAGTCGACGGCATGATTACAGAGCTTGAACAGTTTATGAATAAA
This sequence comes from Saccharimonadales bacterium (SeqCode), assembly GCA_041600755.1. GTDB lineage: Bacteria > Patescibacteriota > Saccharimonadia > Saccharimonadales > JAXHNE01 > JAXHNE01. The sequence continues at coordinate 13,946 of JBFIJL010000003.1, read as the reverse complement.
CAGCAATATGATGGGCTTCGCAAAGAAGGCGGAAGTGATAAGCGGACCAAGCGTAAGGGCAAAAAGACTGCACTTGATTTCTTTGGGACAGACTTAACCGCTCAGGCGCGGGACAAGAAACTTGACCCAGTTGTTGGACGAGAGATGCAAATCCGACGCATGGTGACAATACTGAATCGTCGCACCAAGAATAACCCAGTATTAATAGGCGAGCCTGGAGTTGGAAAGACCGCAATCGTTGAAGGCTTGGCGCAGCGCATCGTAAGTGAAGATGTGCCTGACAGCTTGCTAGATAAACGAGTCGTCCTTCTCGATTTGGCTGGAATGATCGCTGGAACAAAGTATCGTGGAGAGTTTGAGGAACGACTCAAAAAGGTCATGCAAGAATTAGAAAAAGATGAAAATGCAATTGTATTTATCGATGAGTTGCATTTAATTGTTGGAGCTGGAGCGGCTGAAGGCGCAATGGACGCTGGAAATATACTAAAACCAGCACTTGCTCGCGGAAAAATCCAGGTAATTGGCGCCACAACTACAGATGAGTACACCAAGCATATCGAAAAAGATGCAGCATTAGAGCGCCGCTTCCAACCTATTCAGGTTCCTGAAACGACACCAAAAGAGACCCTGGCTATCTTAAAAGGTCTACGCAAACACTACGAAGAGTTCCATGGCGTAAAAGTAAGCGACGAAGTACTTGAAGACACAGTTGCGTTCGCTAAACGCTACATTAATGACAGGTATATGCCAGATAAAGCAATAGATTTGCTTGACGAAACTTCGGCGCACCTTAGAGTTGATAAAGGTCGGACCCCACCAGAATTACGTAAACTTCAAAAAGATTTAAAACTCATAAACACTAAGATAGAAGATGCGGTAGATGCCGAGGATTATGAGAAGGCAGCCAAGCACAAGCAAAAAGCTAGCGTTGTTGCCGACAAGATCAAAGACTTACAAGCTTCTACTAAAACCGCCAAAACAATCAAAGTGACAAGCGACGATGTGGCGGATGTGGTGGCGCGCATGACTGGTATTCCGGTGTCAAAAGTCATCAAGACCGAAGCAAAATACTTACTTGGGCTCGAGTCAACCTTGAGCAAAGAGGTAATTGGTCAAAATGAGGCGATAGTAGCAGTCTCAAAATCAATCCGCAGGAACCGAGTCGGCATTAGCGCCGGAACTCGTCCGATTGGCTCATTCGTATTTTTGGGCCCAACTGGCGTAGGAAAGACTGAGCTTGCACGAGTGCTTGCTCGGGAGTTCTTTGGAAGCGAAGACAATCTAGTGCGGATTGATATGAGTGAATTTGGTGAAAGGCACACTGCTGCACGACTTGTTGGTGCTCCAGCAGGATATGTTGGCTATGACGAAGGGGGTCAGTTGACGGATAAAATTCGTAGACAGCCCTACAGTTTGGTATTGTTTGATGAGATTGAAAAGGCTCATCCGGATGTATTTAATATGATGCTTCAGATTCTGGAAGACGGTGTACTCACTGATGCAAAGGGAAGGAAAATTGATTTTACCAATACCATTGTCATCATGACTAGTAATATTGGCGCCGAGAAGTTGCAAAAAGAGGCAAATTTTGGCTTTCAGGCGACTCGACCAGAGGACATTAAAGATTTAGATGCTCTACATCAGTCAAACAAAGACAAGGTGCTTGAAGATCTCAAGAAGCTACTCAGGCCTGAGCTTTTGAATCGAATAGACAAGACAATTGTATTCCGTGCGCTAACCAAAGCTAATATTGCCGCCATATTGGAAAATCAAATAGAAGATTTGAGAGGACGGCTACTAAAGCACGGACTTGGAGTAAGATTAACTGCTAGCGCCAAAAAATATCTTATGGAGCACGGCTACGATTCAAAGAATGGCGCACGACCGATGCGTCGCTTGTTAGAGGACACCATCGAGGATCACATCGCACTTGAACTGCTCAGTGAAACATATCAAAAGGGTGATGTAATTAAAATTGCCGCTGGCAAAAAAGGACTTAGCTATAAACCAATTCGCGAGCAAAAAGCAGCAGTGGTAAACTAGTTTCATGAAGCTATTTTCAAAGTTGTTTTCGTATTTTTCATCCCTTGTTTTGCTTGGGCTCATTGTTGCAGGTGTTTGGTTTCGTCAGCCAATAGAGGACTGGTATCGCCTGAAGGACTACACGCCTGCGGCCGATATTTCATCTATCGCAGATAGGGCAATGTTCTCAGATCTTGGACGTAAGTTGTTTTATGTAAACTACCCATCGTTGCTCGACAAGGAGACTTTTAACGAAAAATGTACGATTCACGAAGACACAATCGTGCTTGGTTGCTATGTATCGGACAAGTCCATTTATGTATATAACGTGACCGACGAACGCCTGTCCGGAATTAAAGAAGTGACTGCCGCTCATGAAATGCTCCATGCTGCTTACGACAGGCTTGATGAGCAAGAGCAAGACAAAGTGGCGGAAATGACAGTCAAATTCTATAAGAGCGTGCGCAAAGATAGGCCACGACTTCGCAGTTTAATCGAAAATTATGAACCACAAGGCGTAGAGGTCGTAAAAAATGAACTTCACTCAATCCTTGGAACTGAAGTAAAAGATCTACCTCCTGAGCTCGAGGCTTACTATAGTCAGTACTTCGTGGACAGAAGAGAAGTTGTAAAGCTTGCTGAAAGCTACGAACAAGTGTTTGTGTCCCAACAAGAGAAGATTGAGGGGCTCAAGCAGTCGATTGATGAATTGTCGCAAAGCATTAATGATCGTCGGGCGGGTATTCTTGCAGATGAACGTGACTTGAATGATGAAATAACGAAACTGAATAGCCTGCGTGCGTCCAATGACATCGAAAGCTATAATGCCGCAGTTCCAGCTTATAATCGCCAAGTCGTTGCTTATCAACAGGCAGTTGCTAGCTATAATGCTGATATTGAACGCTTGAATGAACTAATCCGTGACTACAACCAACAGGCAGTTGAGCAGCGGGAACTGTATAACGCAATTGATAGTCGCGACGAAACGCTTTAATTTGCTACACTAAGGGGTAGAATGGCTAAACAACGAGTGCAATATGTCTGTAGTGCCTGTGGAGCGCAAAGTCCTTCATGGAGCGGTAAATGTGTACATTGTAACGAGTGGAACACTATTGAAGAGCAGGTAAGTGTAGCTCAATTTTCTACCGAATCAAAAACAGCTCCTGGCAGCACACTGAAGCCAATTACAATAAAAAAGGCTGTTCAGACCGACAAAAAACGTATGAAAACTCAGTTCAGTGACGTGGATGCTGTACTTGGCGGCGGATTAGTATCTGGTTCAGTCAATCTTATCGCTGGCCAACCAGGCATTGGGAAGAGTACATTGCTGCTGCAGTTAGCTCATGCACTTTCAGAAAAGCAAGCAGTACTCTATGTGAGCGGAGAAGAGTCTGAGCATCAAATTGGGCTGCGCGCTAAGCGACTTGGAGCAAATCGTGATGGACTCCGTTTGGCAACTAGTACCAATGCGAATGATATTGCCGCAACCATAGCGAGTGGAGAATATGAGGTAGTAGTAGTTGATTCTGTTCAAACGCTTAGCTGCAATGAAATCACATCATCAGCCGGCAGTGTAAGCCAAATATCGAACTCAACCCGTATTTTGACAGCAGCCGCGAAGGTGACCGATACCGCATTGGTATTAGTGGGTCATGTGACAAAAGAGGGGTCAATCGCTGGCCCAAAGGTCTTGGAGCATCTTGTAGATGTGGTTTTGCAACTAGAAGGTGATAGATTCGGTGGCTTTAAAGTCCTGCGCGCAGTAAAGAATCGGTATGGCTCTACTACCGAAGCCAGTATCTTTGAGATGAAAGATAACGGGCTAGTGCCGGTCACCAATCCTTCTGCAGCATTGTTAGCAGAGCGCCAAATTACAGACGGCTCAATTGTTCTTGCAACTCTCGAGGGGACTCGGCCGTTACTCGTAGAGGTTCAGGCGTTAGTTAATCCTACTAGTTTTGGCTATCCAAAGAGAACAGCCAGTGGTATTGATCTAAATCGCGTCAACTTATTGATAGCCATGCTAGAAAAACGCACAAAATTAAATCTTAAAGAACAAGATATATTTATTAACATCGTAGGTGGTATCAAGTTAACAGAGCCCGCAGCAGATTTAGCAATTTGCATGGCTATAGCCTCCGCCGCAAGAGGCCTTCAACTAAAGGACAATGCTGTTGTGTTTGGTGAGGTTGGGTTGAGCGGAGAAGTGCGACACGTTCCGCTACTCGAAAAGCGCATTGAGGAGGCCAGGAAGCTTGGCTACACAACCACAATTGGTCCACGTGCAACTTCAACGCTTAAATCGCACACAGCAGTCTCTACGGTGCGAGACGCGCTCAACAGTTTTCTTAGTAAATAGCTTATATAGAGCCAGCTGGAGAAGTCTGTTTTTCCAGCACTCGCTATTATCAGTTGACGGTTATACTGACCGACTTGAAGCTACTGTCATCCTCAACACTCAATGTGTAGTTTCCGGGTGCAAGAGTTATTTCACATGACTTTGCAGTTATATTCTGACAAGTAGGTACAAGAGCTGCAGAGCTATTGACTTTGACGTCGTATAGGCCGCTTCCGCCCGACCATTTGAAAGTCACTAAGCCAGCACCAACAGTTGCACCATTGGCAGGAGCTGTAATGGCAAGTGAGGCATTTGTGCCAGTGATTGTCTTCGTGTCGGTTGACTGGTAAAGAACACTGTCTGTAACAGTTGCGACAATGTCCTGAGGACCAGTAAAGTCTGGTGTGTAGCTGAAGGCTGCGATAGCGCCTGGGCCGCCAATTGCTACTGACTGGATTGTTGTACCGTTTATCGTAAAGGTGACACTCCCCGGAAATTCTTCACTATTAAGTGGATGCGTTCCTTGAGACACTGATGCACTTATCTGATAGGAGTTTCCCTGCGGAGCAACACTAAGCGACACACCTGGTTTAACGTCTTCACATTTATGAATGTCGTCATTTTCATTGGCATTGACACCGCCATCGCCAACATAAGGATCACTCGAGAATGAGTTGGCGCTACCGCCCGTTGTTTCTTCGCGAGCAAGTGGCGGAGTACAATCGGTTGCTAACTTGTTGCTAACCTTGTCGATAGTAACCTTTTCATTAGAAACAGTCTTTTTGTTGAACCAAGATGGATACAAATCAGTGGATCTGCTTGGTTCAACTGAGCCTACACCAACGTGATTGCGAACTACATATGCTGGCAATACTTGAATACCTTCAGGGCGTGGCCTTTCGATTGGCTCAAGCCCATTGTGTGCAGCATTCATCCAGCCGGTGAGAATTGGTTGCGTCATATTCTCCATGAAGCCACTAAGCTCAACTTGTCGGTTGTGGTATCCAACCCAAACACCCGCTGCATAGTAAGTTGAAAATCCACCCATCCAACCGTCTTTTGAATCGTTGGTTGTACCAGTCTTGTAAGATATTTTGTGACCTTGATAGTTGTGTGGTTTGCGACTCAAGTAGCTAGCGCTTGGGTCTGCCATCATGTCGGCAACAATGTAGGCAGAGTCTGGGCGAACAACTTGCTCGCCAGGTGATTCTTCCCACTTGTAGATATCATTATTTGAAGCATCGACAACCTCAAGTAAGTAACTTTGTGGCAAAGTAACACCATTTCTAGAGATTGATGCATAACCATGAACTTGTCTATCGAGTTTAAGATACGCACCGTCACCAATTGCTGATGATCCATAGCACGGTGCGTTTTCAGTAAGCTGGTCGTCAAAGTAGCAGTTATAACCATCTTTGTAGACCTCTTCAGGCACACCTGGGTCTGCCATGAGTTTTTCTGCAGTTTCGATAGTTGTGTCTATGCCAGCAATGAGCATGGCTTTTACCGCAGGAATGTTACGCGAACCACCGAGAGCATAGCGCAAGGTGACTGGGCCAGGTTCGCGGAAGTCGTAGTCGGTCAAACAGTTTCCACCTCGCCTTGCGCCAGTAGTACATGGATAGCCTTCAAGTGGACCAGTTTTGTCATACAGGACAGAACCGGCTCCAAAGTCTGTAGTGTGCTCCATCAGAGAAAGATAATCGTATGGCTTGATGCTGGATCCAGGAGGCAATTTCTCACGAGCATAGTTATTTTGGCCGTATTCTGGATTGGTAAAATCAGTACCGCCGACCAGTGCAACTACTTGACCATTTCGAACGTCTTCCGCTGCAAAAGCTATACTGTCGCCGCCTTGGCGTTGAACTTGTTGTAATCCGTCAGCAACCTGCTTCTCGGCTTCGCGCTGTAAATCAAGGTTTAGTGTGGTGGTAACTTTCCATCCACCTTTTTGTGCAGTTTCCAGGAATTTTTCTTGTAGTTGTTCTTTGGCGGTAAGTACAAAGTAAGGAGCAATAATCCCAGAGTACTTCGGTTGACGTGCAATCAACTTAGCAACTGTGTCTACTTCTTTGGCCTCATCTCGTTCTTCGTGACTGATATAGCCTTGTTCTGCCATTAGATCTAGGACATAGTGCTGTCGTCCAACCAGCGATTCTTTGTCATAGCGCGCTCCATAAGGCGAGAAGATGGTAGGAGATTTAGGCATGGTTGCCAAAAATGCCGCTTCATCAAGCGTTACATCGGCTGCAGATTTTCCAAAATAATCTTGAGTTGCCGCCTCTACGCCGTAAGTAATGTCGGCATATGGCGCAGTGTTGAGATAACCAGTGAGAATTTCATCTTTTGTATAGCTACGCTCGAGCTCCACAGACATAATGAGTTCTTTGACTTTTCTTGAGTAAGTCCGCTCATTGGTCCAGTTTTGAGTTAGCTTAACCAGCTGTTGTGTGATAGTTGACCCACCTTGCTGTGAGCCGCTTCCACTAACGTTATTAAGGGCTGCTCGGCTAATGCCTTTTACGTCGAATCCACCATGTTTAAAGAAGTCTTTATCTTCGATGGCAATTGTTGCGTTACGGATATCCTCATCAATTTTGTCGCCTTCTACGGGTATGCGCTTTACTGCATCGTAGTCTTCCCACAGTAGCGTTTCGCCCGTTCGGTCATAGTATCGGATGCTCCCGCCGATGTTATTTCCGGATATGTCTCGCAGGTTTGGTAGGTCCTTACGGAAATAGGCGAAGAGTCCAACCAAGAAAAGGAAGCCAAGTACAATGCCGACACCGCCAAGTTTAAGGGCCATGATGCCACCTTCGCGGCTAAACCAGTATTTATAAAGTCGCTTCGGGTGCATTCTATAAAAGAAACGCTTAATGCGAGACTTTGGCATGCCAGCTAAACGAATAGCTTTCTTGCGCGCCTGGCTGTCACGACGAGCGCGAACTTTGTCGAGGATGTTCTTGTGGAGCTTAATTGTTTGACCACTTTTAGTTGTGAACGTATTCTTGGACTTTCGTGCTCGCGATGACGTTTTTCTTGCTGAGCCAGCAGCTGACTTGAGCGTACTCTTCTTTTTAACCATTAGTCTCTAGTACCAGGTCCTTCCCAAAATTTATCGATAGATAATACTGACCTAGTATAGCAAATATAAGCGTAATACAAATGCAAATTATCAGCATATCTACCGCTGTCATGTATACTGGTTGACATGACATTATCAGAAGAACTTCAGTGGCGTGGATTTGTTAACCAGTCCACTTTCGAAGACATTACAGAACTAGATAAAAAAACATGGACGTTTTATCACGGATTTGATGCTAGCGCTGATTCCCAGACAATTGGCAATCTTGCCGCGATGATGTTCGATAAAGTGTTTATGCGGCATGGTCATAAAGCCATTTTGCTTGCAGGAGGCGCCACTAGCCTTATTGGTGATCCGGGCGGCAAGGACAAAGAGCGCGAACTTCAGTCAGAAGAAATAATCGCCAACAACGTGGCCGCTGCCGAAGCTCAGTTAAAGAAAGTGTTTGGCGATAATGAATTTGAATTGGTAAACAATATTGAGTGGACAAAGTCGATGTCAGTGCTTGAGTTCTTGCGCGATATTGGCAAACATTTTTCCATGACCCCTCTCGTGCAAAGAGACTACATTGCTAAGCGAATTGGTGAAAACGGAGCAGGTATAACTTACACAGAATTTAGCTACACTCTTCTACAGGGAATGGATTTTCTTCATTTATACGACAAGTTTGGCTGCACTTTACAACTTGGTGGATCCGATCAATGGGGAAATTGCATAAGTGGCGTCGATCTTATTCGACGTGCACGCGGTAAAGAAGCCCATGTGATAACACTCCCGCTTGTCATCAATAAGGCTACCGGCAAAAAGTTCGGCAAGAGTGAAGAAGGTGCTGTGTGGCTCGACGAGCAAAGAACCAGCGTCTATAAGTTTTATCAGTTTTGGTTAAATGTTGATGACGGTGGCGTAGAGGATTACCTCAAGGTCTACACTGAGCTTTCTAAAGAAGAGATTGACCGAGTCATCACAATATTCAAGGAGGATCCAAGCCAGCGACACGCTCAAAAAACACTCGCCTATGAGGTCACGAAGATTGTCCATGGAATAGAGCAGGCAGACGCGGTAGTGCTTGCCAGTGATTTGCTTTTTGGACGACGAAGCGCCGAAGAGATGCGTCCAGCCGAGGTAGCAATTTTGGCAGGGGAGCTACCGGTTATTGAAGCCGCTACAGGTGCTTCAATAATTGATGTTGTTAGCAATGCGGGTCTAGCGGAATCAAACGGAGAGGCCCGTAGGCTTATTGATCAAGGCGCAATTAAGCTCAATGGCGAAAAGCAAACGATTGAAAGTGTTGTGTCATCAGACCATGCAAAGCTGCAGGGACACGGATTGCTGCAACGTGGCAAAAACAAGTTCGCGCTTATTAAAATTAACTAATACTAGGAAACCCACAAGAGTTCTACTATACTCACAACTTGTTATGACTAAAAAACAATCAACTACAACCAAGAAATCTATCAATCAAGATCAGTACGACAACGGTGATTACAACTATTTACGCTACTGGGACGAGCGCGACTACGAGCACGCTTCCGAAGAAGCTGCTATCAAAAAGTTCTTAAAAGGAAAGACTTTTAAAACTGCTGTTGATATCGGCGGTGGCTATGGAAGACTCTGTATTTTGCTAGAGAAATATGCTGACAAGGTCACATTGGCCGAACCTTCAAAGAAGCAGCTAGAAATCGCCGAAGACTTCCTAAAAGACCATCCGAAAGTCACGAAGTTACGAACCCAGGCCGACAAGATTGACCTGCCTGATAATTCTCAGGATCTGATCACTATGATCCGTGTCATGCATCACCTACCAGATCCAAGCGCAGAGTTCGCAGAACTTCGTCGCGTTCTAAGCGATAAAGGCTACCTTATCCTAGAAGTTGCCAACTACGCTCATGGTAGAAACCGAATTAAGCACGCGATTAAGGGTAAGAAGTTGCCAATCCAGCCTGTAGACATTCGCTCAAAAGAAAACCAGAATGATGATGAGCCTGCGTTTGTGAACCATAACCCAAAAACTGTGATTAAACAGCTTGCCCATGCAGGACTAAAAGTTGAAAAAACATTGTCAGTTTCTAACTTGCGCAGTCCAGGTCTCAAGAAGCTTGTGCCAAAGTCAGCAATGCTTAGTGTTGAAAAAGCCTTACAGAAACCACTCGCGAAAACCTATTTTGGACCAAGCGTTTTCTTCCTTGTAAAAAAAGCCAACTAATCAAGTTCGCTATAATAGAGCGATGAGACTCACCGATCCTGTCGAAACGCTCAAAGGTGTTGGCCCGGCTGCAGTAAAAAAACTGCAGATTTTGGGCATTAAGACAATTTATGATCTTATTGATTATATTCCGCGTCGCTATGACGACTACTCTCACCTTCAGCTCATAAAAGACACGCAGCCTGGGCCTGTGACACTGCAAGTTACTATTAGTCAGGCAAAAGGACGATATGTTCGGCGTGGTTTACATATTACTGAAGCTGTAGCCACCGATGCATCTGGCAGTGTTAAGCTTACCTGGTTCAATCAGCCTTACCGTGCCTCTGCAATCAAGCCAGGCCAGTTGTACTATATATCTGGTGAATTTGGGTTTAATGGACGTCAACTGAACATCACCAATCCTAGCATTGAGCTAGTCAGTGATTTTCCAGTTAACACTGCGCGTATCTTGCCTATTTACCGTGAAACCAAAGGCTTTACCTCAAAGCAAATTCGCCTGCAGGTCAAGAATGCCATTCCGCTTATTCGTAAACTTCCAGAAACACTGCCAGATTGGATTGTCGAAGAATATGATTTGCTGGATAGAGCTAATGCGTACGAAGGTTTGCATTTTCCTGAGTCCTCGGAGTCGCTTGCAGAGGCACGAAAGCGACTGGCGTTTGAGGAAGTATTTCGGCTCAGTCTTGCCAGTATGCTAGTAAAACAGGAAGCCGAGCGCAGTGATGCTACACCTGTTGCATTTAACGAAAAGCTTGCAAAAGAATTCGTATCGAATTTGCCATTTGATTTAACGAATGGGCAAAGGCGAGCAGTCTGGTCAATCTATAAAGATATTGAAAAGCCACATCCCATGAATCGCTTATTGGAAGGTGACGTTGGCGCAGGAAAGACAGTGGTTGCGGCCATGAGCGCCGTTATGGCGCTTCAAGCTGGTTATCAAGTTGCAGTCATGGCGCCAACTGAGCTTTTGGCTCGTCAGCATGCAGATACACTCACGACGCTCTTGCAGCCACTCGGACTAGCTGACAGAGTCCGGTTACTAGTCGGTGGCATGACAAAGAAGCAAAAAGAAAACTTAAAACAAGCTATTAAACAAGAATCTGGATCACTCATTGTCGGTACGCATGCGCTATTGGAATCTGATGTGCTTCCAAAAGATTTGGCACTAATTGTTGTTGATGAACAGCACCGGTTTGGCGTTGAGCAGCGCAAGAAACTTATGAAAAAGTCTGCCAAGACACCGCATGTGTTGTCAATGACGGCTACGCCAATTCCTCGCAGTCTAGCACTGACACTGTACGGCGAAATGGAAATTACAATTCTTGACGAAAAGCCCGGTAATCGCAAAAACATTAAAACGCATCTAGTGCCACCAACAGACAGGCCAAAGATATATACGGCGCTAAAGACTGAGCTTGATAGCGGCAGACAAGCGTTTGTGGTTTGCCCGCTAGTGAGCGAGTCAGAAACTCTACCCGTAAAGTCGGCAGAAGAGGCATTTGAGCAGCTCAGTAAGGGTCCACTTAAAGCCTATAAAATTGGGTTGTTGCACGGCAAAATGAAGCCAGCTGATAAAGATGTGATAATGCAGCAATTTGTACGACGTGAACTTGACGTAATTGTGTCGACCACTGTTATTGAAGTTGGTGTGGATGTGCCAAATGCGACAGTTATGTTGGTGGAAAATCCTGAACGTTTCGGCCTGGCCCAGCTACATCAGCTTCGTGGACGGGTTGGTCGCAGCGAGCATCAAGGACATTGCTATTTGATGTTGGCAGACAGCAAAGCCCCGTCTCGTCGCCTAAAAGCCATTGCCAGCAGCACCGATGGGTTCAAACTTGCTGAGCTAGATCTTGAATTGCGTGGCCCGGGGGCAATCTATGGCACTCTGCAGCATGGGGCATTAGATTTGAGAATTGCCAGGCTCTCAGACGTTAAATTGATTGCTGATGCTCGCGCGTCAGCACAAAAATTCATCAGTAACGGAGATAATTTGCTACACTACAAGGAACTTCATAAACATGTAACACAACTTCAGAAGGTCACGCAGCTAAATTAGCTCATTTACTCATGTATTCAGGAACAACACTTACAAAATATTCAGGAAGAATTCTTGGAGCGCATCAAAAATTTGATCGTGTTGCACGTAAGCAGCTCGATACATTGCTAGCGGACTCAAATAGCTTTCCATCAAAAAAATTGATTTTGCAGTTTGAAGGCAAAAATGGCCCCGACGCAATCAAACGAAAGAGTCCTGCCAAGGATGAACCTTGGCATTACTACAGCCCATTTGATGACAATGACTCTTTGCTAATTGATTTAATCGAAGATCATTACAATCAATTGGTCCGTGAGTTAAAAAAGAAAAATGTTGAACGTGTTGCCTTTGAATGTGCCTGGCTAGCGCATGCACTAGTTGATGGACTTACGCCGGCACACCATTATCCGTACGAGGATAAATTGTCAGAAATTCGTGGCGCAGGTAAAGAAACACGAACAACAGTGCGCGAAAAGATCATTCCAAAGGGTGCTACAAAACGCGACACGTTCAAGAAGAGTTGGAAAGTTTATGGGCCCAAAGGCCTCATGACTACGCACGGATTATTCGAAATGGGCATTGCAGCCATTGTTGCGCCTTTAGGATTCGGCGAAGCAATGCCAACAAAAGCAGATGTAGAGCGAATCGATGCAATTGGCCCAATTGAATGGTTTAAGCAGACCTCGCGTGAGATTGCGGTGCTGGATATGTATGAAGCGTATTATAAAAAAGGTTGGACCAGCAAGCTCGCCAATCAAGTGCGTCACAAGCTTGCCCCGTCAATCATTAAGACAATTTGTCTCACATGGTATTCAGCCGTCAAAGAAGCAGGAATAGAGGTAACCGATGCGCGTAGCAGCCGGAAAGCTTAAAGGCAGAATTTTTAATAGTCCGGGCGGCTTTAGAACGCGCCCAATGAGCGACAAGCTCAAGAGCGCAATCTTTAATGTTCTTGGCGATATAGAAGGTCTCACGGTGCTTGATGCGTTCGCTGGTACTGGTGCGTTGTCGTTCGAGGCAATTAGTCGTGGAGCGGCTTCTGCGATTCTTATAGAGCAAGACAAGCGTGCAGTCACAACTCTAAGGGACAATATTGCAGACCTGGGGCTTGAAGAAGTTGCTCATCTAACACCAGCCTATGCCCGCTCTTGGTCGACACGCCACAAGGCAGTAAAGTTTGATCTAATATTTTTAGACCCACCATTCGACGATTTACAAGAAAAAGTCATTGGTATTTTGGCCGATCATCTTTCTGCGGGTGGCACACTGGTGCTGAACTTCCCAAGTGAAGAACGCCCGCCATATGAACTGAATCACCTTGAACTTATAAAGCAAAAAACCCACGGCAGATCACAACTTCTTTTTTACAAGTCAGCATAGTTCTGTCATAATACAAGTAATGAACAGGGAAGAGGCAAAAAGCCGAATAATATTGGCAAGCGATTTTGGCTCTACGCTAGAGACGATTCATCACGTCGACCTCGCCAAAAATTTGCATGGCCTCAAGGTTGGGCGCCAGTTGGTGGGAAAACATTTTGGTTGGCTGGTTGACCATACGAAAGTGAAAGGTGTCAAAAATCTGTTTTTTGACGAGCGTCTTAATGAAGGCGTAGACCAAATGAAGCAAGACGTGAATGCCAGGGCTGACCTTGCAGACTACTTAAGCATTGACATACAGGCAGGCACTGCAGCCATGCGCTCTGCAATAAATGCGAACGAGGATCGAGTTACGCTGGTTGGGTCGACGATTGCCTCGGACATGTCAGAGGCTGACTGCGTTGAACTTCATGGCATGTCATCAAAGCGGCGCGTCGCCTATTTGGGGTCGATTGCCGCACGGGCGGGCCTTACGCATCTTACAGCTTCGGGCCATGATTTAGCCGAGCTTCGTCAGGAGCCCGCAACGAGGAATATGACCATTTTCGCCACTGGTATTATTCTTAATACCGATGATATTCACGACCAGCAACGAGTCAGCTATCCTTCGGAGGCGATTAGAAATGGTGCAGACTATTTAGTCATAGGTCGAGCAATCACCATGGCAAGCGACCCAGAGCGGGCGATTGAGCGAATTGCCGAAGATATGATGCTGGCATAGTTGGCTAAAACAGTGTAAAATAACCTCGTTCAAGCCAATACGCGGATGTGGTGGAATTGGTAGACACGCTAGTCTTAGGAACTAGTGCCTTCGGGCGTGAAGGTTCAAGTCCTTTCATCCGCACCAAAGTAAAAGACCCCTGATCAGGGGTCTTTTACTTTG
>JBFIJL010000002.1:0-212289 GCA_041600755.1 Saccharimonadales bacterium (SeqCode) | reverse complement strand
TGACCTAAGTCAGTTTGTAGACAAGCAACAGTACCGCAATGTAGTTCAATCCAAAATCAAATCCCAAGTAGATGAAATAACTAGACTACGCCTAGCCCTACAGACCCAGAAGGAAGAAGTCGAGCGATTAATAAAAGAGGACAATAAACTAAAAAGTGAAGTTGCCGCACAGCAGGCGGAACGCAATCGCTTACTTAATCTTAATCAAGCCGAACAAAACGCATTCAATGCTCAGATTGCTGAAAATAATGAAAAGATAAAAGACTTGAGGCAGCAGCAGGCATTAGAAAATATCCGTCTCTTTGGAAGTGGTGACGGCACCATTGGCGGTGGTGGTTATCCGTGGGGCAGCGCTCCATGCCTGGCTACTGGGTCAGTGGACGGAGGCTGTCCTGGATTTGAGTGGGGATACAACGGTTCATGGAACAATTGGAGCACTGGTGGCTATGCGTTCCGTAACTGTACTGACTGGGTTGCATACCGAACAGGCGCACCTGGAGGACTGGGTAACGCTAACCTTTGGGATGATCGCGCACCTAGCTATGGTTTTACGGTGACTTACACGCCACAAGCAGGCGCTGCTGCAGTTAGCAATAGTGGTTATTATGGACACGTAATGTATGTAGAATCTGTTAATTCTGACGGCACTATCACTATCAGCGACTACAACCGCGCAGGTACCGGCAAATACTCTGTAAGCAACATTAATCCCGCTGGATTAGTGTTCGTCATCATTCCACACTAAATTATGTAAAAACTACATGCAACGTCCAGTATCCGCTTATGGCATAATGAATGCCTATGGAACCACAACGAACACATCATAAAAAATCATCAAAATCACTCATTTTATTACTATTCGCGCTCACTTTCGTAGTTGGTGCGGGTGTGGGTTTCATGGGGCGCGATTCGCTTGTGACTCAGAGCACTATCGGGACTATCGCCAATCGCGAAGGTCTGCCAGATGATCTAGAGACTGAAACTGTAGAGGCAGTTTACGATAGCCTTAGAACGAATTTTGACGGGGATCTTGAATACGCAACTCTTATCGAAGGCCTCAAAGACGGTCTAGTAAAAGCCACCGGAGATCCTTACACAGAATATTTCGACAAAGAAGAAGCCGAATCATTTGATTCGGAGCTAAGCGGTAGTTTTACGGGAATTGGTGCTGAGCTTGGCAAAGAAGATAGCTTCATTGTAATTGTTTCACCTCTGAGTGGTTTCCCGGCAGAGAAGGCAGGTCTTTTGCCTAGAGACGTCATCGCCGAGATTGACGGTGAGAACGCCTATGATATTACAATTTCTGATGCGGTTGATAAAATTCGAGGTGAAGCCGGAACTAGTGTGAAATTAACAGTGATACGCGGTGGCGATGAGCGAATTGACATGGAAATCACCAGAGAAGAAATAACCATACCTAGTGTTGAATTTTCAGTTCGCGACGATAACATTGGATACCTAAAGATTTCACGCTTTGGCCCAGATACTGCATCGCTCGCCAAGCAAGCAGCTTTAGAATTTATAGCAAAGAATGTCGAGGGTATTGTAGTTGATGTGCGCGGCAATCCAGGCGGCCTGCTAGACTCATCGGTGAGCGTTGCAAGCCTTTGGGTCGAGCAAGGTAAGGTTATAGTCGACGAGCGTTCAGGCGGGACCACGCGTGACACATTAAACGCTACTGGCAACTCAATACTAAGCAGCATCCCGACAGTTGTGCTCATAAATGATGGAAGTGCCAGTGCTAGTGAGATTTTGGCCGGTGCTTTGCGCGATCATGGCAAGGCGACCCTAATCGGACAAAAGTCATATGGCAAAGGAAGTGTCCAGCAGTTAATCGATTTCGGTGATGGATCAAAGCTGAAGGTGACCATTGCTCGTTGGTTTACACCTGGTGGCAAGAATATAGACAAGGAGGGTATTGAGCCGGATCAGGCGATCGAGCGAACACTAGAAGATTTTAAAGCAGAGCGTGACCCACAGCTCGACTCCGCCATCGAGAAGCTGATAGGCGGATAACTTCGTCTTGCTCGGTAAGGTGTATTCAGGTAGTATTTAGGGAATAACTTGGAGGGAGAGTTACGGCGTGAGCAAGCAGCCGACAAAATACGTATTTGTTACTGGTGGAGTGCTTTCTGGACTCGGAAAAGGAATTACCGCCGCCTCGCTTGCTCGACTCTTAAAAGCCCGTGGACTTTCAGTCAATATCCAAAAGTGCGATCCGTACCTAAACCGTGACGCGGGCTTGCTGAACCCAGCAGAGCACGGAGAGTGTTTTGTAACCCGCGATGGTGCAGAAACCGACCTCGACCTCGGTCACTACGAACGATTTATGGATCAGGAACTAACACAAAGCAGTAGTTTGATGAGCGGGCGAGTGCTCGAGATGGTGCTGCGAGACGAACGTAATGGTAAATATGGTGGCAAAACCGTGCAGTTTATTCCACATGTCACCAAGGCTATCCAGCGCGAAATTATCAAGGCTGGCAAAGGATACGATGTTCATATCGTAGAGATTGGCGGAACGGTTGGCGACTATGAAGGATTGAGCTTCCTCGAAGCAATTCGTGAGCTAGCCTTCAGTGTTGGCCGAGAAAACTACGCTTTTATCCACGTTGTGTATTTACCTTACCTGGGGGCTAGTAAAGAAATAAAAACCAAGCCAGCCCAAAATGCCGTAAAAGATTTGCGCGGTCTTGGAATTGTGCCCGATATTTTAGTTGCTCGTAGTGAAGACAACGCACCGAAGTCTTCAATTCAAAAACTTAGTATGTTCAGTGGTGTGCCACCAGAGGCAATTGCTCTTTTGCCAAATGCTTCATCGATTTATGAAGTTCCACTAACGCTCGAAACAACTGGAATAAGTTCTGTCGTTCTTAAGCGTTTGGGATTAAAATCTCCAAAACCAAAACTCAAAGATTGGGAGGCGATGGTGGCTCGTGCACGATCCAAGCACAAAGAAACGGTGAAAGTAGGTGTGGTTGCCAAGTATATGGACAACGAGGACACTTACATGTCGGTTTTTGAGGCACTTACTGCAGCTGCAATGTGGCAAGATATTTCGTTGGATATCTCATGGATAAATGCGGAGGAGCTAGAGGACAAAAAGCTACTTAAAAAAGCACTTGATGGCGTTGACGGAATTGTAGTTCCTGGAGGGTTTGGAACTCGTGCGCTAGAGGGCAAGATAGCCGCAGCTCAGGCGGCGCTCAAAACAAGAGTTCCTTACTTAGGACTGTGTCTAGGACTGCAGATGGCAGTGGTAGCAGCAGCCCGGAATGCTGGCGTAACAGAGGCGACCAGTGAAGAGATCAATCCAGACGGTAAAAGCCTGGTCATTTGCACCATGGAGGGACAGAAAGGCAAGCAAAATACTGGCGGTACCATGCGACTCGGTGACTACCCAAGCGATCTTGAAAAAGGTAGTATTGTGCGTAAGTTATATAACAAACCGCAAATTATCGAGCGGCACAGGCATCGTTACGAGTGTAACAATGCGTTTAGAGATAAATACCAAAAGTGGGGAATTAAGGCCAGTGGTTTGAGTCCAGATGGAACGCTTGTCGAATTTATCGAAGGCGTCGATCATCCATTCTTTGTTGCCAGTCAAGCACACCCGGAATTTAAATCTCGACCGAATAAGCCTCATCCACTGTTTAATGGCTTTATTTCAGCTTGTCAAAAAGCAAAAAATCAGGCATTATAGTGCTTATGAATGAAGAAAACCAAAACCCAACAAACCCCGTGCAACCAAACCCATCAAATGATCCAGCGCCAGCTGCCAAGAAGATTCTCTTAGTAGAGGACGACGACGCCTTGGCGAGTGTTTATACGACTCGTTTCCAGGCAGAAGGCTTTGATACCAAGCGCGTTCCTAACGGCGAGGAAGCTCTTTCATCAGCTCTAGCATACCGACCTGACATTATCTTGCTCGATGTAATGATGCCAAAGGTGAGTGGGTTTGATGTACTGGATATTTTGCGTAATACACCAGAGACTGCTGATATGAAGGTCATTATGCTTACTGCGCTTAGCCAAGAAAGCGACCGAGAGCGGGCTATCAACCTCGGTGTAAATGATTATTTAGTCAAATCTCAAGTAGTGATTGCTGATGTGGTTGAGCGTGTCAAAAAACACCTCGGCATGCTTTAGTCTAGATACTAAAATCAAAGCACAAATAAACTACGGCTACACAGTCGTAGTTTTTAGTTGGCCCACTAGTTGACATTTTAGCAATAAAATGCTAGTGTTATAGATGTAAATCAAAAACAAATATGATTAGATCAGAACACATACCAGTAAGCACAGAAATAGGTCCGCAAGAGTTCTTTGAGCATGGACCACCACCTACTGCGGAAAATGAGCAGGTAAAAGCTTTTGATGTGGGCTCACCTGAACTTCATGAAGCACTTCGTTCGGGGCAGCTTGAGCTTCATGATGCAGCACAGCAACCAGTGTCTTTAGCGCTTTCGGAGCTAGAACCTTTGAACATCTATGAAAATGGTACGCAGCTTCTGGGGGTGATGGACATCGGTGGTGTTGAAGTAAGTATTCTCAATCACAAGGATGAGGTCGCGGGTAAGGATTTTTTGTTTCTTGCATCGAATATGTATGACCCATCAGAGGAAGCAACAGACAATGCGCTTCCAGTGAATAAGATACCGGTATTGATTAGTGAAGGTAAGGCGCTTAATCTAGGACGAGGAAACTCAGCCATTGCAGCTAGACTTGGATTCAATGAGCATGTTTCTCGAGAACATCTATCAGTTTCCGTAGAAGACGGTGTACTTTCAGTGGTTGATCTTAACTCGACCAATGGTACATCGATTATCACACAGCCAAAAGCCGAGACACTTGCCGCTCCAAAAAATCTAGAGAGAAAAATTGGCAACGAAACTCATGTCCTCAAAGGGGCTCTGGCTCTAGAAAGTAGGGGTAATCCACTTGTGTTTGAGTCAACCGATGAGACGGGTAAAAGAGTAAATTACTTTGTGTATACTTCTAATTCTGAAGGAGGATTGCGTGTTTCGCAGGGGATTGAAAAGGAGGGCAGTCGATTCATGAAAGGCCCTGAGCTGTCTCGCTTTGCTCAGTATACTCAAGATACGCAGCTTCATCCAGATTTTGAAGAATTTTACACAGAGGTCAAAGAGGCTACAGCAGCTGGCGTGCAAATGATAGATCCTGAAGACTTGCTTTTTGACGAGGCCACAACGGATGCGATGCTAAAAGATTTTGAGTCTGAGGTGCAGGTGTATGGAACGGGTTATGCAGAGCTGGATGGAATGTTGCGAAAGGTTAAAGCTGGAATGTTGAGCTCAGGTGACCTACAAGCCGCTTTTCAGACAAACGAAGCCGGTATACCAGCCGCGCTAGATACTTACGTGACTAGCTTAAATAGTAAGCTTGAGGAGTCTGGGATTATGCCAAATTTTGAGTCTCGTCCAAAATCATCAACTGTTCGTGAGCATCCAATTCTTGGATCTTTTACCACTGATGTATACGAGTCGCAAATGCCTAATGGAGTCGTTCTGGAGTGGCATATGGCCGAAGATACACAAGGAAGGGTCTGGGTAGACAGAATACGCCTTGAAGACTCGACACCAACGGCTCATGGCACTGATGCTCAGATGCTGTACTCCGGGATCTTAACAAGCAAACCGATTGATTACGACAACCAAACAAATGGACTTTCACCTGAAGAAGCGCAAAAAATTAGTGGTAGCTATACAGATATTTCAGGTTTTTTAGCTGAACTGGCACCCATCAAACAGTATAAACAAAGAGGTAAGCCGCTAGCGGCCGATTCGATTTAGTCCGGTCGCTACGTCGACTAGTCTAATGGTGTCTCGCTTTTGTGATAGTTTAGCGGGGAAGTGTAGTGGCTTAGTTGACTGATCATTAGGTGAAATATCGAGCCATTCGACGTAGCTTTCTCGGGGGGTGCGGAGTTTTCGAACTCGTTAATATATTCTTCTGCTGCTGGTTCCTCTATTCGCGTCATTAGTGTGCGAACTCTATCAATCGATTTGCTGGCGCCACATAGGGCAAGTGATCCGGCATGGAGTTCCAGGCTCATCCAACGACCAGTTCTAAGCTCTTCTGGCAGCTCTGTAAGTGTCGTTACCCAATCTGGGCGCACTGCTTTAGATTGATCATGAATACCGTGCTCTACAAGATGGTCATAAAAAGACCCTATCGTCTCTAGAGAGGGAAGGTAGGGTCTAGGTAAGTTCATAGAAAGAGATTTTGTGAGGCTTCGAACAGTTATTTAGATTACTGATACTTCAGTACGAGGTGCAGACTTGCCGGTGAAACGCTTGAAGTTTCGCTTCTTGAAGTGCACGATTCCATCTTTTTCAGCATGGATAGTAAAATTTTTGCTCATGAATGCACCTTTTCCAGCGCGCTTTGTTGCACCGGTTTGTCGAACGATTACTTGTCCGGTTTTAACAACTTGACCACCAAATAGCTTTACACCAAGGCGTTGCCCGGGACTATCGTGAACGTTTTTGGCTGTTCCGCCTGCTTTTACATGTGACATATATTAGATCCTCTTAAGTACTACTAGTTCTCGTCCAACAACTTGTCCATCACGGTAATAGATCAGGTCGTTATTGTTGGCTAGAACAAAACTCTCACGAGTATACCCCAGTTCCTCGAGAGAATCAAGTGTTTTTAGGTGCAAGAATGAGTTGCCCATCCGCCATGCAGGAACAGCGATACACATTTTAAACCCTGGTTTTGTTTGACTGGCGACATTTTTCAAGAATTTCTGGTGTATGGTATCGACATCTTGCATGACATTACGAAGTGTTTCGCGGTCGGGTTGATTGGTGAAAGGACGGCCAAGATATGTCTCGCAGGCAATGGTGTCAAAGGGTTTCCATTCGAAGTTCGTAGCATCGCCGACGTAGGCGTTTTCAAAAACCTTGCCAGTCAGCCATTCTAGGTTGATCTTGGTGTATTCAATCATACGCGGTTCAAGGTCTGTTCCATACGGTGTTCGCCCCATGATAAAAGTTTCTTGCAGGACGACGCCGGTGCCACAGAAGGGGTCTAGGACAACTGCATCTTCTACCGGGTTACACAGATTAACCAAAATTTGCGCTAATTTTGGAGGCAACATTCCTACGCGAGCATCGCGTTTTGGGCGCGCTTGGTCCCGCGCTGCGTAGGCTTCGATGTCTTGAACATTCGTGGTCTGAGCAAGTATGGTTCGTTTTTTGTGTCGAATCAGTAGAAGCTCCCAATTGTGCGAAGTGAATAGTTTGTTGTGTAGCACTTGAGCACTAGAGAGCTCTGTAGATTTATTGGGCACCATGCGAATAGGGCGGCCAGTGCGCTTAAGTTGTTTTTTGATAGTTAGGGCGGCAACATTGATTTTTTGTGGACGAAGATTAAATCCATAAGTGCTAATGCCGACAGTTAGTTTTCCTTCGGGAAGCTCGTTAGCAAAGTTCGGCAAGATATTCGCCAAATGTTTTTCTATGTCTTCCCATCGGGCGGTATCGATCGTGGTTAGTACTTTTCCAAGTTTCATGCAGCCACCAAGTCGCTTGAAATCGACATCGTTTACATCAATATTTAGCAAAGCGCCAACTGAACCAACTGGCTGGATTGCTGCGCTGCCGTACAGTGATTCAAGTTCAGCAAGACCAATAGCTGGCTGACGCCCAAGAAGTGCAATAGATTTCATTATCCACTAGTATAGCGCAACTTGGTCCATAGACGCAGGGGGAGTGCGGTATACTATTTGCACATGTCTGTAATAATCAAGCGATTGAGCTGGAAACCTATACTAAATATTGTAACTTTCATTGCGCTATTTGCTACTGTCTACGCCTTGAGAACGCAAATTAGTGAAACTATAGAGAATCTAAGTGATGCAAATCTGTTTTTGATTGTCTTGATTGCGCCACTAGCAGCTACTAATCATTATTCACAAGCACGCATGTATCAATCATTGTTCAGGATTTTTGGTGAGCGCTTTCGTACGAAAGCGATGTTTAGACTAAGTCTAGAGTTGAACTTTGTGAACAATGTGTTTCCTAGCGCAGGCGTTAGTGGCTTCTCTTACCTCGGACTTCGCCTAAAGAACGAGCATGTTGGCTCGGGAAAAACGACACTTGTGCAGCTCATGAGATTTGTGCTGCTGTTCATCTCTTTTCAGATATTGCTTGGTATAGGATTGCTCTTGCTGGCGTTTAGCGGAAACGCAAACAATTTCATGATGTTGGTAGCTGGCTCGCTTGCAACATTCTTGCTGGCTGGAACCTCGTTGGTCGCCTACATAATTGGCAGCAAAAAACGAATCAACACATTCTTCGTGTTTATGACCCGAGTCTTGAATCGTGCAATTCATGTTGTGAGACCCAATCATCCAGAGACAATTAATATTGACGGGGTACGTGAAACTTTTGGTGAACTGCATGATAATTACATGAAAATCAAGAAAGATTTCTCACAGCTTAAAAAACCATTACTTTTTGCTCTGCTTGCCAATATAGTCGAGGTTGGCGCTATTTTTGTAATGTTCCAGGCATTTGGTAAATTTGTAAATCCTGGCGCGATCATAATCGCCTACGCTGTAGCAAACTTTGCGGGTATTGTGTCGATACTGCCTGGCGGTATAGGAATTTATGAAGCGCTAATGACGGGTGTGTTCGCGACGGCTGGCGTGTCACCGGCGCTCAGCTTGCCGGTTGTACTGGCGTTTCGTGTGGTAAGTATGGGCATTCAATTACCAACAGGCTACTTCTTCTACCAAAAAAATCTTCGAGAACATTCGACCCCCACATGAACGATGTGATTATTAGTCCCGTAGAGTTCGTTGCACTCGTTAATCAGACTTTGGAGTTTGCATACCCGTTCGTGACCATCGAAGGGGAGCTAAGTAATTTTAGAGTCAGCAAGAATCGTTGGGTGTATTTTGATTTGAAAGATGAAAACGCTAGCGTGAAGTGCTTTGCGACGATCTATCAGCTGCCGGGCCCTCTAGAGGACGGCATGATGGTGCGCGTGTCTGGAAATCCACGTTTGCACAATAAGTTTGGATTTAGTTTGACCGCGCAATCGATTACACCTAGCGGTGAGGGTTCAATCAAAAAAGCCTCGTTGCTTGTGTTTAAAAAGCTCGAGAAGGAAGGATTGTTCGAACCGTCACGCAAACGTCAATTGCCATATCCACCAAGCCGGATTGGCTTGATTGCCTCTGGTGAATCTGCCGGATACTCTGATTTTATAAAAATACTGAAACAACGATGGCCGGCTACAGAGGTGGTTTTTTATGATGTACAGGTCCAGGGTGAACCAGCTGTTGGTCAAGTGACAGAGGCTCTGAAATATTTTAACGAAATGTCCTCTGAGGTTGATGTGTTGGTGGTCACACGCGGCGGCGGCAGCGCTGACGACATGGCAGCATTTAACGACGAACGTTTGACGCGAGCTGTTGCAGCTAGCCGCATACCAACTTTGGTTGCAATTGGTCACGAACGAGATGAATCTTTGGCAGAGCTAGTTGCAGACGTGCGGGCAAGTACTCCGAGCAACGCTGCGGAACTTTTGGTGCCAGATTTGACACATGAGAGAAGCTGGTTACTGACCTCCAAAGAGCTGCACTCACATGCGCTAGACAGGCTCATAGATCAACAAAGGGAGGAGCTGGACAGGCAACGACTAAGGTTGATTGAAATAATTCATGGAGTGTTTGAAAAAGAGCGGTGGTTTTTGTCACGAGCTCACGAGCTCATCCAGGCCTATGATCCGCAAATGGCGCTTAGTCGAGGTTATGCGCTAGTTTCTAGTCAGACTAGCGGTGCACTTAGTTCGATCGACAGTCTTGCATTAGCTATGAAAGTTAAGGTGCGTTTGCAAGATGGTTCTTTTGAGGCCACAATTAACAGCATCGATAAGGAGAAAAAATGAGTAAAAAGAAGTCATATGCAGATATGAAACAGGAATTAGAATCGATACTTGAACAGCTACAAGCGTCAGATGTGTCGGTCGAGCAGGCGTTAGCTCTGCATGAAAAAGGCACAGAGTTATTGGTTAAACTTGAGGCCGAGCTAAAAGCTCACGAGTTGAAAATCGTAAAGGCCAAGAAGACAGCCTAACTGTGTTCTTTGTTGCATTGTGGCTTGTAATTGGGATTGGATTACTGTTTGCTTTTGTCGTGTTCTTTGGTGCTCCGTATCTGCCAACATTGAAGCCCCAGGTTGATGAGGCTTTTGAGCTGCTAAGCCTAAAAGAAGGGCAGACTATTGTGGAGCTAGGCTGCGGTGATGGTAGGCTGTTGATTGCGGCAGGAGAAAGGGGTCTTTGTGCGGTTGGCTACGAGCTGAACCCAATACTCGCATTGCTGTGTTGGGCGCGCACCAGGAAGTATCATGGGCGTGTTCGGGTGGTGTGTGGTAATTTTTGGAACAAGTCATTGCCAGATGAAACAGACGCAATATTTGTATTTTTATTAGACAGATACATGATCAAGTTGGATAAAAAGATTACTCAAACCTATAAGCATAAGTCTGTCAAACTTTTGAGCTTTGCGTTTGAGATTCCAAGCCGCAACGCTATCAAAACGAGCAAAGGGCTCTTCTTGTACGAGTATTAATTTGCTATCATAAGCACTATGCAACCCAACACTCCCCAAAACCAACAACCTTTTCAGCCGTCAGCGCCACAAGGTCCCGGGCCAAATCCACAATACCAAGCACCCCCACAGGGTGCTATGCCGCAACCCAGTGCAGCGCCAATGACAGCTTCACAACTGAAGCCGCAAAAGCCGATTGCTCTCATAATTCTACTTGTACTATTTGTGCTGTTATTTTTAGGAGCAGCAGGATACGCATTTTCGATGATGAGTAGCCGAAATGATTTTCGCGACAATGTAGAGGAGAAGATCCTAGCTGCTAATGAAGTTGCAGTAACCGCTAATACTGAAGAGCTCAATGCCGAATTTATAGAGAAAGAAAAAGAACCATATGTCGTTTATACTGGCCCATCGCAGTTCGGCAGTGTGAGTGTGACGTATCCTAAAACATGGTCTGCATATGTAGATGAATCTGGAAAGGGTTCAGCGCCTATTGATGGGTATTTCCATCCTGGGTTTGTTCCAGGCGTGGACTCTGGTATTTCTTTCGCACTAAAGCTCGAGGTGTTAGAAAGTTCGTATGACAAAGAGCTGGATAAATTTGCTTCGGCTGTCAAGAAAGGCACAGTCAAGATAGCTCCAGTTACTCTCGATAAAGTCCCGTCGGTCGCCGGATCACGTGCAGATGGACTTGTAGATAAGGACAAGAACGGTAGTGTTGTATTGTTTCCACTTCGCGATAAGACAATCAAAGTTAGCGTCTTATCAGATCAATTCATTGGCGATTTTAACGATATTATCTTAAAAAATATGAGTTTCATTCCATAGCCTGAACACTTTTTGGTGCTATACTTGTTCATATTAAGGGTAACAACAAGCACGCTATGAGTGAGCAAAAACAGGTAGCATATGAAGTAATGCAGCATGAGCGTTTGCTTTTGGCAGTCATGGAACACGTGCGCGAGCCATTGGTGCGAGTGCGCAATCAAGCAGAACTCGTGTTATCGAATGACGGTAAATTAAACCCTGGCATGATAGTCGACCAAACGTCCGTCAGCCTTCAACTGGTTGAGCATTTTATGACCTGGCAAAGATTTGCAATTCGAGGTGAAAGTATAGAGCTACGCCAGGCTGGATTGTCTGCGGTACTACACGATGTGGCGGCGGCGTTGCGTTCTATTACGGCTAGATCTCAGTTGTCGATAAATTTGGATATATCTAGCAAAGCTGGCCCAATTGTAACTGATGCAGAAGTGCTTTCAGCCGGGCTAAGCTCACTCGGGCTAGCTTGCATAGAAGCGGGGGCTGGACAGGATGAATCAATCACAATTGGATTACGAAAAAATCGATGGGGAATTGTCGCTGGCGTATACTCACAGGGACTGGACACGGTTTCCACCAAATCTTTTAGACAGGCGCTTGATGTAACAACTTCTGGCAGGCAGGCAATGCCCAGCGCTTCTCATGCGAGCATGAGTGGTGTAGTGGTTGCGGATGCGCTGTTTCGACAATTGGGAGCACAGGTGCGTCCAGCAAAACACAAACACATGAATGGATTTGCAATCACTTTAACGCCGAGCCCACAGTTGGCCCTTTTGTAACATGCATGTGCTTGTTGTCGATTCTGACAAAATAATTAGTTCTCAGGTGGTACAGGCTTTAAAAATGGCAGGTCATGACACAACTGTCGCAATTAGTGCAGAGAGTGGCGTGCAGTCAATCGATGAATTTACACCAGATTGTATAGTGCTGGAGCTTGCGCTTGGAGGCCATAACGGGCTGGAGTTTATATATGAACTTCGATCATATGCAGACATGATGCACATTCCAATTGTGCTCTATACATATGTATCGCCGCACGACTTCACGTCTGATGAAGTGGTTCACGCCAAGCTCGGAATAGTGGCATATTTGCAAAAAACAACCTCGACATTACAGCAGCTTGTTTTGGCGGTTGAACGTAGTGTGAATAAAGCTGTTGAGTAGCTCATGATTCAGACAACTACTAAAGCAATTGTGCTGCGACGCACCAACTATCAGGAGGCGGATAGAATTTTGAATGTACTCACCAGCGACCATGGCAAGGTGAGTGTTATCGCTAAAGGTGCCCGGCGATCAAAGTCGAAGCTGGCGGGAGGTATAGAGCTATTTGCGGTGAATACGTTGAGCTACATAAAAGGCAAGAGTGATTTGCATACTCTGACATCGTCAAGAGTCGACAAGCAGTTTTCTGAGATTGGTAAAAATATTGAACGAACCATGAAGGCCTATGATTTTATAAAAGCAATAGACAGAGTAGTGGCCGAGAATGCTGACGAAAGTGAATATTTTGATGTGCTTGCAGAGGGATTGAGCGGACTGAATGATGACAATGTTTCAATTGAGTTATCTGAACTTTGGTTTTATATGCACATGCTGCTGCGTTCGGGAATTCAGCCAGATTTACAGCAAGATTCGGCAGGAGAGAAGCTGCTTCCAGACCAGACCTATGAATTTGATGTTGCCGACATGAGTTTCATGCAAGCACCATCTGGTTCGCTGAGTGCACCACATATCAAGTTATTGCGTCTCGTATCACACATGTCTCGTGCACAAAACTTATCCAAACTTGAGGCACCTCAGGATATTATTTCTATCTGTTGTGTGCTTACTCGTCGCATGGCCGAACACCATTTATTGTAGACTTCGGTGCACCACTGTAAATTATGTCGGTTTCCGCGTATACTAGTGGCATGAGCAAAGAAGTAAAAATGGAAGATATTGTAAGCCTGTGCAAGCGCCGCGGGTTTGTATTTCAAGCAAGTGAAATTTATGGCGGATTAGCTGGATTTTGGGATTACGGTCCTTTAGGTGTTGAACTGGTCAATAAAATAAAAGCAGAATGGTGGAAGGCGATCGTGACAGAACGTGACAACGTTTTTGGCGTTGACGGTGCGATCATTCAAAACCCTAAGCTATGGGAAGCAAGTGGGCATGTAGCTGGTTTTACAGACCCATTAGTGGATTGCAAGAGTTGTGGTGCTCGACATCGTGCAGACCACTTGGCAGACACTGACTCTACAGATTTAGAAGAGCTTAAAGGTTTGCTGAAAGACAAGAAATGTCCGACATGCGGCAAGCGTGAGCTTACAGAGCCACGAACCTATAATATGATGATGAAGACCTGGATTGGTCCAATTGAAAATGATGATTCTATAGCTTATCTTCGCCCAGAAACAGCCGGTTCAATTTTTGTTAATTACAAAAATGTCCAAGAAACTATGCGCGCAAAACTTCCGTTTGGTATAGCGCAAATTGGTAAAGCATTTCGCAATGAGATATCACCTCGTGACTTTATTTTCCGCGTTCGCGAGCTAGAACAGATGGAAATGCAATACTTCATAAAGCCGAGCATGCAAGATGAAATATACGAAGAATGGAGAAGTTTTGCATGGTCGTTCTTGATTGATCGACTAGGTATTGATAAAGAAAACTTACAGTGGCACGAACATGAAGAAAACGAACGAGCCCATTATGCCGCTACAGCGCACGACGTGTATTTTAAGTTTCCACAGGGATTTAAAGAGTTATGGGGTACTCACAACCGAACTGATTTCGATCTAGCCAGTCATCAAAAGGCGAGCGGCAAAGACCTCGAATACTTCGATCAAGAGAATAACGAAAAAGTACTACCAAACGTTATTGAGTCTTCGGTTGGGGTTGGTCGCATGTTCTTGGCAGTTATGACAGATGCCTATACAGAAGAGGAAATTAATGGCGACAAGAGAGTTGTACTCAAGCTTAAGCCTGAGCTCGCACCATACAGATGCGCAGTATCACCACTGCTCAAGAACAAGCCAGAGCTTGTTGCGAAGGCCAGGGAAGTCTACGACCTAATGAAGAAGAAGCACGGAAATGTCATGTGGGACGATAACGGAAACATCGGTAAGCGGTATCGGCGCCAGGACGAGATCGGTACACCAGAATGCATCGTCATCGACTTCGATACCCTAGAAGACGATACTGTAACCATCCGCGACCGCGACACCACTAATCAGAAGCGAGTTAAGATCGATGAAATTATCTAATAACGGATCAAGGCTAAGTTCAGCCAGGTATTTAATGCTGTTTGCCGCGCAGGTAGTAAGTGTTTTTATGGTTGGACTGACAGCCATCATCTCAGTATTTGTGCAAATAAGCATTATAGTAAATTTGTATTTCATGGCAGACACCAGCCCTGTCATAAAGTTCACTGACGAGAATTTACGAACTGACGAGCTAAATAGTGCAATTAGCCGACTCTCTTATGCAGTGGTATATTGGTCGGTTATTGCGGGCGTACTTACGATCTCGGCGTATTTAGTGGCTGGCAAGCAGAGACAAAAAATATTTTATAGATTTTTCGGTTCTGCATTGTTTATTCTTATGTGCTTATTGACGACAGTATTTTCACAAAGTGCTATCCGAAATTTTATGCTTTCGGTTGTTTAGGCTAGTGCTTTGATTCAGACAGTGAATCACATACTATAATAGTAATGAGTGAAATAAATCGTTCCGAGGCTTTGCTTGATGTTCCATCTCCAGAGGTTACCGAGTCGCAGGCTCGAAGCTTTTGCGTTCGGGCATTGCGGGGCGCAGCCAACAGGCTAGGTGGAGATCTTTGGGACGAGGTAGATGTGAATTGGGCGGTTGATGACGGAACGTATCCTGATTTTGCATTTCATTTTAGGGCCATGCGCGAAGATTTTGACGAAGACGACGATGAGTTATTGCCCGAAACCTATGCAGTTGAATTAATGCACCGTGAGCCTGTGTTCACGATCCCCGAACAGGTGAACGCGTACATGGTAATGGATGGCGATGAGCCAGATGAGGATCAAATATTTGACGAGCCATTCGATACAGGAGATACATACGAAGAGCCACAAGAGGTTGGGCATATTCTGATTACTGAAACTATATTCTTTGCAATATTTAAAAGTGGTAGTGGTTGCGATATGAGCAAGGGACTGCGCTACGACTTTTATTCTGCCGATGAAAAACAGATAACAAGCGAACTCGGCTATCGTACAGAAATGTTGCTTGATTCAGTTCCGGAAGATGACTTGGAGAATCTTGTAAGGTTTGGCGAGAAACTACTCGACACCCAAAAGTGTGAACGAGAGCAATCAGTAGTAACGGTGAGCGACTTGGAGACAATATTAAGTAGTCTAAAGCGCGGCGGACTTGCCGGTAAACGAATGCGTGCAATCCTCGAAAGAAACTAGCGCTACTACAATTAATCAGTATACTTATACAGATGATTACTTACTATACAGATGGAAGTTGCAGCCCAAATCCAGGTCCCGGAGGCTTTGCAGTAATACAAGATAAAAAACCAGTAGCACTTGGTGCCGAGAAAGACTCCACAAACATTAGGATGGAAGGCGAAGCGTTGATAGCGGCCATGACTTTAGCCGATGGTAAGCCATGTGAAATCTGCACAGACAGTGAATTTTGGATAAATGTTATTACTAAATGGGCACCAGGTTGGCACGCTAAAGGCTGGAAGAAAGCCAAAGGTCCAATCAAGAACCTCGATTTAGTCCAAAAAGCGTATGATTTATACAACGATGGGGAAGTGAAGCTTACTTGGGTGAGAGCACATGTTGGCACCGAGCAAAACGAACTCGCAGACGAGTGGGCTAACCGCGCCCGTATGGGTGAAGAGTTGTAGCAATGAACGACAGGATACTTTCTCCGCTTATGCTTATTTTTTTAAGTGACGTTATTTTAGGCGCACTTATCGTGTGGGTATATAGAAATACAAGCTTGTTTAAAGAACGAATGATTAGAAAGGATATAAGACAGAACCTTAAATCGTTTCCTGAATATGATTACAAAACAAGAAAGACTTCACATAATTTAGTTAAAGAGCGAGTAGGCGCTTCACTGATTGTGGCGCATCAAGACAGTAGGATCATTGGTCACATCGAGGGAAGCTTCTGGGCATGTGGATTCTATGATCTTTCGAGTAAAAACAGCCTGCTTCCCATAAATAGAATATTTACAATAATTATGATGCCTCTGAATTTCCAATCGCCACATCTTTATTTTGACAACAAGGCCAATAATGCTTGGTTGCGAAGAGAGCTTCCGATAAAGCTAAAGAATGCAGGATTAGTATCCTATGAGGGTGTTATGCAACAAAAATATGGACTCTATGCCCCAATTGGTTACCATATAGATTCGCTAGTTATTGGTGCTCCAGATCTTCTGGATGCTATAAACAAAAATTCTAAAAATGCCGATATTGAAATACTTGGAAATCAACTGTACTTTATAATTCCTGGCAGAGTATCCGTTTTGAAAGACCTTCCGTCATACATCGCCCACATGACTATTGTTGCTGATGAGCTGGACGACAATTTATCACGGTATTTAGATAAACATTCATCTGAAGAGAAGATAAAAAGTAGGCGACTTACTACCGCTTAATGCTCGTAATAGCTAGAGTGCAGTTATTATTTCTGCTTGAGCTTTAAGTAGTTCATTGGCAGATTTTTTGGTAAGAAATTCTGGCAAGATATGGTTCTGTTTTGTATCAATAAATTCAATCTCAGCAATTTCGGCTTCGGCGTGTGATGCCTTCGACAGATCAATATTCAAAAAATCTTGCGGATTTGTGATGTGAAAAAAGAACTCGAGGTGCTCCATTTCTCCGAATGTAAAATGGTTTATATGAAGAATACTTCCAACCTCTGCCTTTATGCCGGTTTCCTCGAGCATTTCACGTTTTACGGCCAATATTAGGTCTTCGCCTT
Organism: Saccharimonadales bacterium (SeqCode); assembly: GCA_041600755.1. Classification (GTDB taxonomy): domain Bacteria; phylum Patescibacteriota; class Saccharimonadia; order Saccharimonadales; family JAXHNE01; genus JAXHNE01. The sequence goes on along the minus strand of JBFIJL010000002.1, from coordinate 194,919 downwards.
CGTCGACACCGCCGCCAGGCAAGCACCAAAAATCTTTGGACAGTATATTGTGCTGGTAGTCTTTGTGCCGAACGCACAATAGTTTGTTTTCATGCACGATTACGCCACGTACTGCAATTCTTCTCATGTCTTTAAATATAGCAGATAAGTTTAACTTTAATGGCCTCACGAAAAAAACTGCCCATTACAGGCAGCTTTTCCCAGTATGAAATTGTAGTTATTTTTTGTGAATGGATTTTTTGTAGTTTGCGTAACCCTCGTCGATAACCTTCTTTGCGGCGTCGCGGCCGCCAAGCCCAAAGGCTAATGTGATGGCGAATACTATACCGGCAACTATGAGTGTGATATTCGCAGCCAGAATAGTGGTGTCGAATCCAAGCTGATCTAGCGCCATTAGGCCGCCAAAGATAACCAGTACGTAAAACGCTACAGCTGCCACTGTGTGCGAGAAGTCTATTCGCATGTGTCGCAGAGCTCCCGCAACTGCGTCACGTACTAATTTTGCACCTGCAAATGTAACTGTCAGTACAATGGCTGCAGCCAACACATTCGGTAGGTAATTTAGCAGTTCACGAATGACGTCGCTCATTGCAGTGAGCTCTAGGACGTCGGCGATTGTCAGGGCAAACACCACGATGACCACCCAATAGGCAGTCCGGCCGGCAACATCAATGAAGTTAATGTTAAATTCGGCAGATTTTAAAGTTTTTACAACTTGTTTATTTTTTGCAAGCTTGTCGACTCGAGCAAGCTTAAGAATTCGCTCAACTAGTGCTTGAGCCAGCTTTGCAACAATGAGTGCTGCAATAACTAGTAGCAATGCCGCGACTAGCTTTGGTAGGTAATCTCCGGCAGTCGTCCAAAGCTCGTCAAACGAGTCTGAGAACCTGTCGGTTAAACTTTTTACATCGTCCATGAAACCCTCCGTTTAGTTCATACTAAAGATAGTGTACCAATACGCTTGTACTAATACAAAACACTGTCATATAACAGAAGTGAGCTTACTAAAATGTTCAGCAATCAAAATGCATATAAATTAGCCGCCAGGCAATCAATTGACTTTAATCTTGAGTAGAAGTTTAGTATTAAAATCAGAACAAAGCGTAAAGTGATATACTTTCTTAAATGGCACAAAGATTTTTTAGTAGAAACCGCAATAAAAATAATAGGAAACCGCAACGTCCGCAACGAACGTATGCATTTATTGATAGTCAAAACTTAAACGTATCAACTCAAAAGGCTGGATGGAAGATGGACTGGAAGAAATTCCGGGCCTACTTAAAAGAAACCCACAAGGTAGATGAAGCATTTATGTTTATTGGCTATGTTCCTGAATTCGAGCCAATGTACAACCAGTTGCACGAGTCTGGATTCAAGATTGTTCTAAAACAGACTTTCGACTTATCGCGTCCGCAAATCGTCATGGACGAGGAAGCGTCCGATAAGGACAAGAAGGCCGCAGAGGAAGAAATGCACATCAAGGGAAATGTCGATGCCGATATGGTGCTCTGGACCATGAAAGAATTTCCAAATTACGACAAAGCGATCATTGTGTCTGGGGACGGTGATTTTCGTTCTCTCATAGACCATCTTGCAGAAATGAAGAAGCTTGATAAAATTTTGGTTCCAAACAGACACTTTTCTTCGCTGCTTAATGTCTACAAGGACAAGGTTGTGGACCTTACTAATCATAGGAACGAGCTTTCTCACTTTGTAAAAAAGCGCAATAACCCTAAAAGATAGTCTGGCTTATGGGCAACTTTATGCCCGAATACTCCTTGAATTAAGCCAGCTCAATAAATTAGTAATTATCATTACTGATATCAACTAGTTTGGCCTACGTTTTGTCGCACATAAGTTTGCTACAATGGTGTTAGTAATAGGAGGTTTTATGGAAGTTCAAATTTCATGGATAGGTGTAATCGCAGCAACTGTCTTATCAATGTTCGTGGGCGCACTCTGGTATTCGCCATTTGTTTTTGGCAAGCAATGGCAAAAACTGGCACAAATTAGCGACAAGCAGCTCAAGCAAGGCGGAAACAAAGGAATATTTGTTGCAGCAATTGGGGGTCTAATAACTGCCTATATTTTGGCGCATGTTACGTATTTGTCGGCGCAATTTTATACCGACGTATCGTTTACTATGAGTGGTGTACTTACAGGATTTTATCTATGGCTTGGAATATCAGCCACTACACTTGTAATCCACGACGGTTTTGAGCTAAAACCTCCTAAGCTAACCATGATTAAGTTAGCCAGCCAGCTTGTCACCTTGCTCGTTATGGGGCTCACTATCGGCATTATAGGTGTATAGCGCGTGCTAGAATAGGCCAATGCAAAAAGACGAAAAACATATATTCCCAAGAGATTTCTTCTGGGGAGCCAGTACTGCAAGTCACCAGGTAGAAGGTGGGACGGTAAATCAGTGGAGTGAATGGGAGCTTGCTAATGCTCGTGAGCTTGCCGTGAGTGCTGAGGAGCGATTGTCGTGGACGCCGGCATGGGAGGACATCAAAAAGCAGGCTGAAACCCCAGAAAACTACGTTTCAGGTAAGGGTGTAAAACACTATCAGCTGTACAAAGAAGACTTTGCAATCGCCAAAAGATTAAATCTTAACTCATTTCGTTTCGGTATTGAATGGTCACGTATCGAGCCACGCGAGGGCGAGTGGGACGAATCAGAGATTGAGCATTATCGAGAATATATCGGAGAGTTGATTAAACAGGGGCTTGAGCCATTTTTAAATATCTGGCACTGGACAATGCCAACTTGGTTTACGGAAAAAGGTGGATTTGAGAATCGCAAGAATTTAGTACACTTCGATCGTTTTGTGCAAAAGATTGCCGATGAATATGGAAGTGAGCTCAAGCACGTTATTACGCTCAATGAGCCAAACGTTTACGCTAGCTTTAGCTACCTAACGGGTGAGTGGGTGCCGCAGGTTAAAAACATTTGGCGATTTTGCAAAGTATACTGGAATCTAAGTGTCGCTCACAAGCGCGCCTATAAAATATTAAAAGCTCATAATAAGCATTTGCAAGTTGGAGTTGCAGCTCAGCTTGGAAATATTCAGGCCAAGAGACCTCACAACTTTTTCGACCAGCTATCGACCAAATATATGCGAATATTCTGGAATTGGTGGTTCCTGAATCGAATCCGCAGGACTCAGGATTTTGTAGGTATTAATTATTACTTTACCGATTACTATACCGGCATGCTGAAACGTCAGAACCCGAAAGTGCCCCTAAGTGACCTTGGTTGGTACATGGAGCCCGAGGGGCTATACCCGCTTATGTTGCGAGCCTGGAAGCGCTATAAAAAACCAATCATCATTACCGAGAACGGCTTAGCAGACAGAAAGGATGAATATCGGCGGTGGTGGATAGAAGAAACAATTGTGGCGATGGAGCGAGCCTTAAGCGAAGGCGTAGATTTGCGGGGCTATCTGCACTGGAGTTTGCTCGATAATTTTGAATGGAAATATGGCTGGTGGCCACAGTTTGGATTGATTGAAGTTGATCGTAAAACTATGAAACGCACCGTTCGACCAAGTGCCAAATGGTTTGCTGCCAGAATAAAGGAGCATAGGTCCAAGTAAGCAGTATACTTGACAATAACGCTAATGCTTGCTATAATGTTAGTATGAGTCAATTTGAAACACCAACATCACAAATGGAAGATTTCACTGCTACTGCAGAAGCAGCAGTTAACGATATAAATGCACTACCCGAACCACCATCAATGTACCGCGGTGATAATGTTGTAGATATATTGGACGCACCAAGCCAACGAGACACAGAAACGATAGCTAATGTCGTTGACCTAACTCCACATCTAGATAGCAGCGCACCCAACTCTCCAAATCGTAATGATGTAGTGGGGATTCTTGCAGCCGCCGATAAAGAAAGTCCAGTGTCGGCCATGACTCGCAGAAAAAGACTAGGTATGGCTGTAACAGCAATTGCTCTTGCAGCAACTACCGGGTTTCTCGCCACAAGTGATCCGGTTCCGGGCGAGCCAGGTTTTACTCCAACCCAGCAGCATGACGATGGCCATTTTGACCCTGAGGTGATTAGTCGGGAAGGGCAGACCGGACTACCTGGTCCAGAAAACTAGATCGCGCGTAATCCCGTTCTTAAATAACCACCACATCTAGCGGTGGTTATTTTTTTATTACACAACTGTGGATAAGTCGCTAAATTCTAGTGGTGGAATATAAAAAAAGACTTGCATGTGGGTCAGGGTGGGTAGTATGCTGTTGTCAGTGGGTAATCGTGGGTAGCTCAAAACACAAGTTACCTCGAACACAATAAAAATAAAAAACCACTAGTAAATTAATACGAAGCAGTAGCAATGGCCAGTAGTGATTACTTTCAGCGCAAACTCGATGATAAGCGGCGGTTAACCATACCGACGGAACTTCGTGAAGAGTTTGAAAGCGGTGTAGTGATTACTCGAGGATTCCAAAACTATTTGCATATGTACCCAAAATCGGTCTGGAATGAACTGGTTGAGCCAAAGCTAGGCGGGGATATCCTCGACGAGCGAGTAGCTGATCTTAACGTTCAATTTCGGATGGGTAAGACCGAGGCAACGTTAGATGTTAAGCAGGGTCGAGTGAGTATTGAACAGCACTTACTGGATTACGCAAACATCGATAAAGACGTTGTTGCAGTACGGGTCGGCAAATACTGGCGAATCATGGCAGATGCCGCTTAGTAGTACGTTAACAATCCAAGCAAAAACCGAATAAATAACCAAAATTATGGTTTTGTGCTTGAATGGAATGCAAGAAAGCAAAACGAAGCACAGTGAAGCGTACTCTGGTACGGTGAACGAGCATTCGTTGCAGCTGTCGCAGCAGTCCGTCAAGAGCATTTGCAGGTTTCTGGTATCACCAGAGAGCAGGCAAATGTGACACAAAAGCAGAATTCGAGGATAGCTATTCGGCAGTCAACATGTGGGACGTAGGTAACCACATAAAAAACCTAAGTACATTTAACCAAAAACACCTCCCAAAACTCCACCTCACACATAAGTCTCTCAAAACTTTTTAGAAGAGAAGTAGGAAGTTCGATGATTTTTAAAATCACAAAATACCTTCCGCTCATACGGCTCTTCTATACCGAAACTACTTTTAGTAGCTTCAAACAAAAACAAAAACATTCAAAAAACAAACAGTTGACTGCTGATTAGGTGCCCTTGAAATGTTCACAAACACTTTAGTAGCCAAAACAAGCGTTAAAAGTAAGTAGTGGGCAATAAAACAAACACCAAAACAAAAAGAAGATGCTCAAAAACAAAAACACACATCATCTACCAGTTCTTTTACAAGAAGTACTGTCCGTTCTGGATCCGCAAGCAGGCGAATCATATCTTGACCTTACGGCCGGATATGGTGGGCACGCTGACGAGATTTTGAAACGAACCAATGCACCTAGTAAAGCAACGCTTGTCGACCGAGATGCATTTGCTCAAGAAGCACTTGCTGAGCGGTTTGGCGATGACGTAGAGCGGGTACATCTTGATTTCGAGGCTGCAGCGAAGCAGCTAATTGGTCAGGGTAGAACGTACGATCTTGTGTTGGCAGATTTAGGAGTATCATCACCGCACCTTAACGTCGCAAGTCGTGGATTCAGCATTGCTGCTGATGGTCCGCTTGATATGCGTATGGACAGCCGACAAAGACTTACGGCCGAAAAGGTGGTCAATACATATAGCAAAGAACAGCTCATGAGTATACTTCGTGAGTACGGTGAAGAGCCAAAAGCTGCACGTATAGCTGAGGCCATCATTGACAGCAGACCAGTTATGTCTACGAGTCAACTTGCAAATATAGTCGCTCCACACAGGAGTGGTAAGAGCAAAGTACACCCTGCAACGCGTACATTTCAAGCGATACGCATTGAAGTGAACGACGAGCTAGGAATGCTGAAGCGTTCGATTCCACTTTGGGTTTCATTGCTGAAACCAGGAGGAAGAATCGCCATCATTTCGTTCCACAGCTTAGAAGATCGACAGGTCAAACAGTATCTGTCTGCTCATGCTGGTGATCGTTTTGATGCAGAGCTGCGTGCACTTACCAAAAAGCCAATGACGGCTAGCGACAATGAATTAGTTTTCAATCCACGAGCACGAAGTGCCAAACTTCGGGCCGCAGTTAAAATAAAAAGGAAAGGGTAGAAGCTCATGCCAATACAGGTTAAAAGCTCATCCCGCGCTTATAAAGTACGCGTTCGCGTACTGCACTAAGCAACAAAAATAAAAGCTTTCCTGTCTCTTTTATTGGAGACAGGAAAGCACTAAACAAAAAACAAAAATCTATGACATACTCAAGTTCAATTGCGATGGGACGGCAGCGTTACGGCAGCCGCAATCAAAACATTACAAGTCAGCGTGAAAAAAATGTGTCAATTGGCCCAATCAGTAATTCTATTTTGCTTATTGTGCTTGCGTGCATCTTGGGTGTCTTATATCTTACGCAGGTTACTAAAACCAATGCCTATGGTTATAAGATTAACGAATTGCAGTCGCAACAGTCTACATTACAAAAAGAGCATGATGAACTAGAAGTCGCATCAGCAAGACTCCAGTCCATAGAACGGCTCAAGAGTAGTCCTGTTGCCAGCAACCTTGTGAGCGTAGCTCCAGCAGCTACCTTGCAAAACTAAGAAAGATATTGCCATCTTCATGCACACCATTCCACGACTAACTGCTTTGCAGCGTATCCGGATTGGATATGGATTATTAGTATTGGTATTTAGCCTCTTTGTTGTGAGGCTTTTTTATTTGCAGATTATCAAACATGATTATTACTCAAATGCAGCAAATACTGCACAGCTGAAAGAATACGAGATTGAGCCAGAGCGGGGAATTATAGCCGCGCAAAACGCAGGGCAAGCAGTTCCTATTGTGCTAAATGAAGTTAAGTATACGGTTTTTGCAGATCCAAAATATATTAACGATGTCAATGATTCTGCTCAGAAAATTGCCTCCATATTGGGAGGGTCGGCAGATGATTACAAGGAGTCTCTCGCTTTGGATACGCGCTATTCAATACTTGCAAAAAAGCAAAGTGAAGAAGTTAGCAATAAAATTCGTGACTTAAAACTGAAAGGCGTGGGGACTCGTGAAGCGGTCTATAGAACCTATCCTCAAGGCTCATTAGCCTCACAGCTTCTGGGATTCGTGAGTGATGAAGGAGATGGACGCTATGGTGTCGAAGAGGCTCTTAATGACAAATTGCAGGGTAAGCCTGGTCTGGTTAAGGCGATTACTGACGCTCGTGGAGTGCCGCTTGCGGCCAACAAGGACAATACGTTAATTGAGCCAGTCGCAGGCGCAAAGACAGTCTTGACTATAGACTTATCATTACAGCAGCAGGTGGAGGATATCTTGAAGCAAGGAGTTATTGATTCTAATGCCCCATCGGGAGGTGTTGTGATCATGGAGGTTGCCACTGGAAAAATTAAGGCAATGGCGAACTATCCAACCTATGACCCAGCAAAGATAAATGAAGTGCCTGATGATGGTTTTGATGTGTTCCAGAACAACACGGTCAGCTCACCACTAGAGGTTGGATCTATTATGAAACCTCTTACGATGGCGGCTGCACTTGATCAGGGGGTGGTCAGCCCCAACACTAGCTATAACGACCCGTATCGTTATGTAATTGATGGCTCACCTATTACTAATGTTCCTGGCTCAGGCAACGCGGGCGTTAAATCGTTAGGAGACATTTTGCAGCTGTCGCTAAATACTGGAGCAACCTGGTTGCTGATGCAAATGGGTGGCGGAGAGATAAATTCTCAGGCGCGTAACGCTTGGCATAACTACATGACTGACCATTATCAGTTTGGCAAGTTGACAGGAGTGGAGCAGGGCTATGAGGCTCCAGGCGTTATTCCAGACCCAGACGAGGGTTACGGGCTTAATATTCGTTATGCAAACGCAGCTTTTGGACAGGGTATGACTGCAACTCCGCTACAGATGGCTGCTGTTTATACGTCGGTGTTTAACGGCGGAACGTACTATCGGCCGCAGCTAGTAGATTATTATGAAGACCAAGACGGCAACAAGACTGCAGTTGAGCCAGAGATTATCAATTCTCAGACTGTAAAGCCTGAAGTCGGCAGTAAGATTGCTGAACTGATGGAGTATGTATTTAGTAGTAATCACCGCGTATACGGCATGCCGGAACTTCGCGAATCTTACAGCATTGGCAGCAAAACTGGAACTGCTCAGGTCGCGAATCCTGAAGGTGGATATTATGAGGATAGAGATAATGGTATGTTTGCGGGTTATGTTGGAGGCGACAACCCAGAGTATGTGGTGATAGTTCGCGTGGACATACCTAAAGTGGTCGGCTATGCTGGTTCAAAGGCTGCCGGACCAATATTTGTTAAGCTTGCTGATGTTCTGATTGATAATTTTGGTGTCAGCCCAAAGTCACAGTAAAATAAAGTATAATAGGGAACATAAACATGACAGACACACTTACACTTACTATCGGCACGAGCGACACTATTAGAATTTTGGCTCTTGCATTCATGAGTTTCTCACTGAGTATGTTGATTACGCCAATCTATACAACGGTGGCCTACAAATATAAGTGGTGGAAGCAGATGCGGGCCGATTCTTGGTCTGGTGGTAAGGCGACTGTTTATAAAAAAATTCACGCCCAAAAGCATGCGCGGAATATTCCAACTATGGCTGGGGTTATCTTTGTCAGTTCGGTGCTTATTACGACCTTGCTTGGAAATCTTGAAAGAAGTCAAACCTGGCTGCCGCTCGCTGGGATGATTTTGTCTGGGCTTATTGGATTAATAGATGACTGGATGAACATTCGAGGCCAAAAGGGTGGAGTTGCAGGCATGCAGTCAAAGATTAAGTTTGCCTTACACAGCTTGGTAGCCCTTGCAGGAGGTTGGTGGTTGTTCTTCAAGCTGGATGTTACTTCGCTTCATGTGCCGTGGCTTGGTGAACTGCAGGTAGGAATTTTGATGATAGCAATCTTTTGGTTGGTGGTAGTGGCTACTGCAAACGCGGTCAATATCACTGATGGTCTCGATGGGCTTGCTGGTGGTCTACTGGTTTCCTCGTTCTCTGCGTACGCCGTAATCGCAATTGTCCAGAGTCAGTTTGCACTAGCTGGCTTTTGTTTAACAATTGTCGGCGCATTGCTTAGCTACACTTGGTTTAATATTTTCCCAGCACGTTTTTTCATGGGGGACGTCGGCTCGTTTGCCCTCGGTACGGCACTTGGTATTATTGCCGTTCAAACTGATACAATATTCATCTTGCCGATTATAGGAATCGTCTATGTCGCTGAAACTGGATCAGTCATCATTAATCGCACTTCAAAGTTATTACGTAATGGCAAAAAGGTCTTTAAGTCATCACCAATTCACCATCATTTTGAGGCTAGTGGTTGGCCAGAGACAAAGATTACAATGCGCTTTTGGATTTTGGGGCAGGTTGCTGCAGTTGGAGGACTACTCGTATATCTTCTTGGGACGCTTTCGTGAGACGGGCCACAAGGCAACGTGCAGTAGAGACGAGTGAAGGCAGGAGGCACAAACCAGACTATGTATTAGTGGTACTGGCGATGAGTCTCATGGTGATCGGCTTGATAGTTGTCTATGCCATCAGTCCCGGGCTCAGCGCTCAGCGCAATGTCGAATCGAGTTATTTCGTACAGAAGCAATTGATTGCAATCGTGCTTGGCATTGTAGCCTTTTTTGTAGCATCTCGAATACCTAGAAGTATGTGGGCAAAGCTTATTAAGCCGCTGCTCTACATGGCCATTGCTGCGACCATCATCGCGCTAATTCTGCCAGTGACACCAGAGTATCCAGCTCGGCGCTGGATAAGGGCAGGGGGCTTGTCCCTACAGTCTGTGGAGCTTATTAAGTTTGCAATTCTTATCGGTTTGTCATATTTTTTTGCACGCAGGTCACGCGATAAAGAAATGGGCAGTATGGATATGACTTTTAAGCCATTAATGGTAGTTATCGGTATTATTGGCGTTGTAGTGGCTGGACTCCAGAGTGATCTTGGTTCGGCTGGAGTATTGGTGGCTGTAATTGGTGCAATGGCGTTTGTTGCTGGGCTTCCAATGGGCAGGATTGCATTGGTTATTGGTGTTATCGGAATTGGTACGGTCTTGTTTGTTTCGACTAGTCAATATCGACGCGAGCGTGTCTCGACTTTTTTAAATCCTGAGCAAGATTGCCAGGACGCTGGCTATCAGGCCTGCCAAGCTTTGATTGCAGTTGGTTCAGGAGGCTTGATCGGGAAGGGTTTTGATGGAGGAGTGGCGGGCTATGGATACGTGCCAGAATCAGCCAACGACTCTATATTTGCTGTTTATAGCGAAATGTTTGGCTTCGTAGGGATCGCAGTACTACTAGCTTTATTTGTAGCACTTTTTGGCCGATTAAAAAATATTGCAGAAAGAGCACCAGATATGCAATCACGCTTATTGGTGATCGGTGTGCTGGCATGGCTAGGCTTCCAATCGCTTGTTAATATCGGCGCCATAGCTGGCCTATTGCCATTGAAGGGCATAACACTACCATTTATTAGTTATGGTGGTACTAGTATCCTATTTGTGAGTGCGGCTCTAGGCCTAGTTTTTCACATTTCCAAATATACGACGTTCACTGTTCATGATGAAGTATTACCAGAAAGGAACTCCAATGCACGTTTTGCTCACGGGCGGGGGAAGCGGGGGACACGTCACACCCCTGTTAGCCGTCGCGGATGAATTAAAAATACAACAACCTGAAGTCCGCCTGAGTTATGCAGGCGAGCGCGGAAGCTCATTTGGTCGCCTCATGGAGGAGAGCCCGTTAATTTCTAAATCAATTTATGTTTCGGCTGGAAAACTTCGTGTATATCATGACGAGTCATTCATGCAGCGGCTTTTAGATATAAAGACAAATGCATTAAATGTTCGGGACGCATTTAAGGTGATAATTGGTATTGTCGAGGCCAGCGTGCAATTAGCGCGACTTCGACCCGACGTAGTGTTCATAAAAGGTGGTTTTGTTGGCGTACCAATTGGTCTTGCCGCTGCAATGCTACGAATCCCGTTTATTACGCATGATTCTGATGTTGTACCCGGTAGGGCTAATAGGATTATAGCTCGCTGGGCAAGGAAGCATGCAACCGGCATGCCAGAGTCTTTTTACGCTTACCCAAAATCTAAAACTGTGTGTGTTGGCGTACCTGTATCGAACAAATATGTTCCTTCTGCACCGGCTTTAGTTAAGGCTGCAAAAAAGAAACTAGGTATTAAGCCGACCCAAAAGGTTGTCATGGTAACCGGCGGAAGCCAGGGCTCGCAACGGATAAATGAAATGATAAAGGTCACTATTGAGCAATTGCTAGCCGACGAGTCAGTGACCATGATCCACCACGTAGGTCATGGGAATGAAGATTTGTATGAAACATTTTCGGATGAGAGATTGATTGTTGCGCCATTTTTCGATAACTTCTCAGAGGTAGTGATGGCATCTGATGTCATTGTCACGAGAGCTGGGGCTACTAGTATGGCTGAATTCGGCATTGTTGGTAAGTCAACAATTGTTATACCAAGTCCATTTTTGGCTGGTGGACATCAACTGGCTAATGCTCGTGAGTTGGCCAAAGCTAATGCGACCATAATCGTTGATGAGTCGGCAGCTATGGATCATCCACTACAATTACTCGATGCAATCCACAAGGTGCTTTACAATAAGACTTATGCTAATAAAATTGCAAAAAATCTTCAGAATATTACTAAGTCACATGCAGCTGCTGATATCGCAAAATTACTGCTTAACACTAATTAGTTAAAGTGAAGTTTTTTAGAAAAAAACAATCCAGCGAAACGCAGAGCTTGCTACATAGGTCGAGAAATTCTAATAATTTACGCGCTCAAACATTCTCGCATCATGCAGCTCGCGACAGAGACTCATCGCGAGCTGCTTCTCGAGGAGAGAAGAAGCCGAAAGATTCAAAAAATCGTTTTGAAAGGGTTTTTTTTGGATTACTAACGGCTCTCTCGGTTGGCTGTATCGGTTATGTCTTGTGGCTGGAGACAACGCCACGCATTAAGGTTATTACGCCCTCCCAGAACACAGCTTCGTCGGCCGTATTGCTACGTGAAGAATCAGTCTATCTGGACGGCATCTCAGCAATTCTCAAACAATCGGTTGTTAATCGCTCTAAATTGTTCATGAACTCAAACGCAGTTTCAGCTGAAATTCTTAAGCAATTCCCTGAATTTGGTGATGTGGTTGTGAGCATTCCACTCATCAGTCATCGACCGATTGTATCAATTACTCCGCGGTCACCTGTAATTAAACTTCAAACCACAAAGGGGATTTATCTAATTGATTCTACCGGCACAGTATTAGCAAACATTGCTGATATTTCACTAGACGATAATGAGCTTAACGATCTAGTCGATTTGCCGCTAATTGAAGACCAGACAGCCACTGAAGTATCAGTTGGCAATCGCGTAGTAACAGAGGAGACTACTCAATTCATGCTCGATATAAGTGATCAGCTTGCACTTACTTCTTTGGAGGTCAAGAGTGTGTATTTGCCACGAGTGACTCCCAATGAGCTTCGCATACAGTTCTCTGGAAAGCCGTACTTCGCGAAGCTCGACACAACATCAGACTCAAGGAGGCAAATAGGATCTTTACTGTCTGCTATTTCATATGTATCTGAGCGGGGGAGTGCAGTAAATGAATACATTGATGTCAGAGTAGACGGTAAGGTATTTTATAAATAAGCGAAAAGCTTTCAAGTTAATTTAAGCAATCGCATCTATGTGAGCGATGGCGCCCGTAAAACATAAAACACCCCCACACTCCTCCGTTCCCCTTCGTGTTCGTAAAATGTTCATATTGCTTTGACGATCGTTGCATGGCAAAAAAACTATACAAAACGACAAAGCAGGGCAAAAGTCAAAAACATATATGAATACAAAAGCGGGGAAATGCAAATAAATAAAACAAAGTGCGTGAAAAAGCAAATGTTTTCACGGATTTCTGTGGATAAGTTCTAAGTGATGCAATTCATACACCAAGTCGTCCTGAGCGTAATCAGCAACAGAGAGTGCAGTTGAGTAACTATGCATAATGCATAAAGAGATAGTGAATTTATTAAAAAGTCCCCTGTATGGGGATGACCCTATACTCAACTATTACTGTCTAAGTTGCGTCGCAAAATATACATTGTGCGACGTCATGTCTATTTCAGGATTGCTACTCTGCTTTGCTGCCTACCCTCTAATTTTCTAGACGATTCTTGGAGTACTGCTTACTAATTAAATTATGACCCCCACTTACTGGCTTCAGTACAATCTTGGACCTGAAATTACGTAATTCCACTTATAGGCCCATGATTTGTAACTTTGTGTCCAATGAGCGTTCTGTTCGTATTTTGTCTATTATTTGTAGATCTAATTTATTAGAGCAGCAAGGCCAACGATTGCCCTGCCATACCCTTGGACTGCATGTACTGTTGGTTGATGTCCGTTATTAAATAAGACTATGTCTCCGCGTCTCTGCTCTACTGGAGTAAGCGGGGCGAATGTTTCTGATTGTTTAGCCTTCTCAACTACGTTGTATAGCTCCGGTAAGGTCGGTCTAGGGTTATTCTCGGTATGATTAAGTACATGAAACGTTCGCGAAGCGGGAATTTTGTCAGTTCTTAGGCTCCAGCCAAGATGTCTGAAGATTGTGGTTAGGTCTATATGTGGATGAATTGAAGTATTTTTTGCTCTGATGCTGGTAGTAAGAGATTCTTCCTCCGATTGAACCATGAAGGCAATTAGTGCAGCGAATTTTTCAGATTTTAGTAAGTTTTGCTCGTGGCTAGTACAGTGTGGTGTACTGTTAAGAACCCCGTCATCAAGAACATCTAACGCATCAGAAGAAAGACCGGAAGGTGTTATTGCGGCATGATAAGTTCCAGGATCGGCCGCTAATAGAGCTTTTGCAACCGAAACAGTCGTATCGCCCGCTTCGCCGCGCAAAATAGAATCGTGTGCGTACATGGAATGGTTATTTCTTGTTATTCTGCGAGAGCGTAGGTGGCTTTTGCAACGCGCTTGAACTGGTCTTTGCCCTGGAGGTTAAGGAGGATAGTCGTTTCTTTAACTTTACGGCTCTTGAGGACCTCGCGAACGATATCGTCGCGGTGAAGTGGCTCACCTGCCTTTTGGAGAACATCTATAATTACGTCAGAAACAGTTCCCTTTTTGAAGCCCCATTCTTTTAAGGCATAGATGCCACGACCGATGAGTACGAAGCGCTTATCTTTGATGAGTTCATTGTGGATCGCCTGCGTAGTAACTTCTTTTCGCTTAAAGTCACTGTCCTTAATCGCTTCGGCAATTTCGTTGAAGTGCATGTGCTTGCCGGTGTCGTGCAAGATGACATAGATTTTATCGCGAATATTTTTCGGATTAACCATTGGCCATTTTATGAGTCCCCAACGGTTATTGAGTGTTGCAAGTTTCTTGCTGGTGCTAGCTAGCGCTGCGGCGTGCACATGGTCATCATGTCCTGCAGATTCCGCAATTGGCTTAATTTCCGTTGGCTCACCAATGCCCTTGATGGCGTCAATGATTTTTTTGACGTTGTCTTTTACAGATTTTTCATCATGCACTTCGCGAATTGCAACAGAGTGGTGGAAGTGATCGTTTTCATCGACATAGCTGAGCCGTGGGCTTAGTTGAGCTAGAAATGCAACACGTGACTGCCCTATCTTGCTTGTGTCGTCTGCGATAGCTTCTGTTAGTGCGCTGACACGCGCTACGTTGCCACTGAGCTGGAGTTGCTTAATAATACGCTGCTGTACGTCAGCAACATGGGGTAAGTCCCCTTCACTGGCCTGTGCCTTGAGTCTAGCAACTATAGCTTTTTCGAGCTGACGAACTCGTTCGCGTGTAATTCCTAGCAGTTCACCAATTTGTTCCAAAGTTTCTTTTCGATCGAAGAGTCCAAAACGTCGCGAGATGATTTCGCGCTCTCGGTCACGATCTATCGTGTTTAAGATGTCGTTTACGATTGCTTTTGTCTGTAAAGTTGCTTGCTGGTCAGCCATACTTTTATCCTTAATTACTATTCGATATTTGTATAATTTTATAACATAAGACAGTTAATGTCAAGGTGTTTCCCCACTTATCTTATTTTAGCACATTCTAGACAGAATTGCAGACAAAATGGATACCAATATCACTACAAAACAACTTGACCTGGTTGCAAGTTGTGTAAAAGTATTTTTGGCTGGCGCCCTGTGTTGTTATTTTTTGCGGCGAACAATTTTGCGCTTCTTTTTTGCAGGCGCTTTTTTGATCATTTCCTTGGCTTCTTCTTCGGTAATAGTCTTTGGATCTTGGTCTTTTTTGATCTTAACGTTCTTTTTTCCGTCGGTTACGTAAGGTCCGTATTGGCCGTTTAGAACTTTGATTCCGGATGGAAATTCGTTGATGTGCTTTTCTTTTTCCTTTTGAAGTTTATCGGCATACATTTCCAGAGCTTCTTCAATAGTAATAGTCATTGGATCGAGTGGCTTAATGGATACGTACAGCTTCTCTACCTGGATGTAGGGGCCAAACCTGCCAATATTAGCCTTTATGTCCTTGCCGTCGGTTGTTTGGCCTACAAGACGAGGAAGTTTAAACATTTCCATTGCTTGCTCGAATGTAACATCCTCTAAGTCAACTCCTGTCGGCATCGGTGCAAAGTCTGGCTTGTCTTCTGACTCTGTTTCTCCGCGCTGTAGCATTGGGCCGTAACGGCCGTAACGAGCAATAATTGGTCGTCCGTCTTTTGGATCGTCACCTAGGCGCCTTGCCTGGCTTGTTTCTTCGCGGCTAACATCGGCTGCTCCGTCGATTAATGGGTGAAAGTTCTTATAAAAATCCGCTAGCATTTCTTGCCATTTCTGTTCGCCATCGGCAATTTTGTCAAAAGCATCTTCAACGGTAGCCGTGAAGTCGTAATCAACGACCGAAGAGAAGTGCTTGACCAAGAAGTCGGTCGTGACATTGGCGAGAGATGTAGGGACAAGTTTATTTTTGTCTGCTCCAAAGTTCTCTTTGTCGGTCGTTTCGGTGATTGTTCCATTAGTAAGTAGCATGTTTTGTGCGTCTCGTTCTGCGCCCTCAACGTCAACCTTCTCTACGTAGCCACGAGCTTGAACTGTCGAAATGGTAGGAGCGTAAGTACTTGGCCGGCCAATGCCAAGCTCCTCGAGCTTGCGCACCAAGCTGGCTTCAGAATATCGAGCGGGTGGTTGGCTAAATGTTTCATGAGCCGTCATTTCATTTAGAGCTATCTTGTCGCCCTCAGATAATTCCGGCAGCAGTACATCATCTTTTCCGCCGCCGTAAGCCTTGATAAATCCATCAAATTTTAAGATTTCACCTTTGGCTAGGAGTTTTTCTGGACGATTGGATAGCGCAACGGCAATCTCGGTTCGGTCAAACACCGCTTCGGCCATCTGACTGGCTAAAGCTCGGCGCCAAATCAAGTTATATAGTTTTTCTTGGCTTGGATCGCTGCCGGCGCTTTCTGTCTTGAAATCTGTTGGTCGAATGGCTTCGTGAGCCTCTTGGGCGCTGTCGTTTTTGGTTTTGTACTGTCGGACCTGGTGATATTCGTTTCCGTAAGTTTTCTTGATATATTCTTCAGCCGACTTAATAGCAGTTCCAGAAAGCGTAGTGCTGTCGGTACGCATATAGGTGATTTTCCCACTTTCGTAAAGACGCTGAGCAAGCGTCATGGTTTGCTTGACGCTGAAGCCAAGTCGCCTGGCGGCTTCTTGCTGCAATGTGCTGGTGGTGAATGGCGCGCTAGGGTTACGCTTCCCAGGCTTTTTAGTAATAGCTTCAATTGTAAAGTCTGCATCTTTGGCAGCTTCTAGGAACTTTTTGGCTTCTGGTGCGGCGTCAAATTTATTAGGAAGTTCTGCAGGCAGGTCTGCGCCCTTGGCATCAAATATAGCTGAAACTTTAAAGCTAGAAACAGCCGTAAATTCTTTTACTTCGCGTTCTCGTTCGACAATAATTCTTACGGCTACTGATTGTACGCGGCCGGCACTGGTGCCAGGGCGAACTTTACGCCACAGGACTGGGCTGAGTTCGTAGCCCACAATTCGGTCCAGGATTCTTCTGGCTTGCTGGGCGTTTACGAGCTGCATGTTCACGGTGCGTGGGTTGGCTACTGCGTGCTCGATGGCCGGTTTGGTAATTTCATGAAATACAATGCGCTTAGTTTCTTTTGGATCAAGCTTGAGCGCCTCACATAGGTGCCAGGCTATCGCCTCCCCTTCACGGTCTTCATCACTTGCTAGCCAAACTGTATCGGCGGCTTTTACTGCCTTACGAAGCTCTGCGACTGTTTTTTTCTTGTCGGCGCTAATGTCGTATGTTGGCTCGAAGTTGTTTTCTATATCAATATTGATGCCTTTTTTTGGCAAATCACGAATATGACCAAAGCTGCTCTTAACAGAGTAATCTTTGCCAAGATACTTCTCTATTGTCTTTGCTTTTGCGGGTGACTCTACGATTACGAGGTTTTTTGCCATTAGCTTTTAGTGTACCTGTTTATATGTATACGGCAAGCAACAATATAGCTAAAACCGGTCAGAGTCAAATATTTGATAGTATTGGCTGGAGCGCGACAGCAAAGCTTTGGCGGGCCGCTTCTGCCAGCTGAGCTTGTCTTGTTGAGATATGAATTGACCGACTGAGCTTGTCTTCCAGGTTGAGGAGGTCTTCAATAGACTGCACTGGTTTATTGAAGGGCTGGATAAAACACTCATCGCCTGGATTTTTGTCAGGCACAGAGCGTCCATAGCGAGGGGTTGTTATCATTCTCTGGTCTTGTACGTTGAATGTCCCAATCGGCAGATCAATGCCATCGTCTGAGCCACCACAGGTTCTTTGTACAATTTTTTCTTTAAGGTGATCACTGGCTTCTGAAAGTGTTCTCCACGAAACTGACAAAGTTTGAGTCCAGACTGATGAGAACGATCCATTGCCAATAAAGTAAAGTTCACTGATAAGCTCGTCGCCTGCTAGTTCGGCAACGTCTACCGCAGTTGCACCGTAGGCGATTACTACGTCCCGACCACTTTGAGTTAGCTGTCTTCTAAAGTCCTCAGTTTCATTAATATATGCTTTTCGTTCTCTTTTAGCGCCCCGCGCTGAACTGTGTTGACGTAGAGCTAGTGGAGTTATGAGCGCAATCGTACCCAAAGTTTGGCAAAAATGTCTATCTTGCCAGAGCTGAGCATGGCGCTCATGGCAATCGACAATGTCCGCGATTTCTTCAACCGAAATGCCAGTCTCAAATTTTGCATCTTGCTCGCGAGCGTCCATGAGACATATTTAGCATGATTTATTGGCAAAGCGCAAGGTTGCGGGTCTTTAAATTAGAAGATCGATTATATTTATAAATGAAAGACGATAACTGACGTAGCGCTACACATTGATCTGTTAAAAATTCAGTAAGAGAGCCTATCTAGTTGACCACTGCCCACTGCCATGATTTTTTATAATTCCCCTAATTTCGAGCATCGTCAAAGCCTGACTAAATTCGCTTGCACTTAGCTTAGTTATTTTTTGAAGCGTAGCACTGTCGGTAATGCCGGCTTGTAGGTGTTGCAGGACAGCTGATTCGGCAGGAGTATCTCCGAATAATTCTCGCTGCGACACAGAATCGTCAACACCCATAGCTAGTAATATGTCTGCTGGTTCGGTCACTATAAGCGCCCCAGCCTTTAATAAATTGTTGGTTCCTTGACTTAGTTCGCTGGTGATATTACCGGGAACGGCTAGAACGGTCTTGCCTTGATCGAGCGCAAAGTTGGCAGTATGAAGTGTGCCGCTTTTGGCCGCGGCTTCAGTGATTAGTACGGCATCGGCCAGGCCCGACACCAATCGATTTCGAGCAATAAAATGATGTCTAAGTGGCGGTGTGCCGTCCGGGTATTCGCTAATTAGCGCTCCCCCGCTTTCTAGGATTTGTTTGGCCATATGAAAATGGCTTTGTGGATAGATGGCGTCCAGACCACACGGCATAACAGCAATTGTTGGTGCGCTCATTTCAAGTGCTGCACTGTGAGCTAGTCCATCTACTCCAAGCGCCAACCCACTAACGATGCCAACCCCCTGCCCCGCAACACCTCTTACCAGCTTGCTTGTTACTTGTCGTCCGTAAGTTGATACTTTTCTGCTCCCTACAACAGCGAGGAGCGGTGCAGTCAGGCAGTTTGTAAGGTTGCCACGCACATAGAGTTTTTCCGGAGGATCCGGAATCTGACGAAGCTGTTCAGGCATCTCAGATTTTGAAAGCATAAGCGTCTTGCATTTCATAATAAAATGTTTTTTAGTATTGACATATCGTCACAAATTTGCTAGTATTGCAACTTGTAAGCGTCGTTAAGGCGTTTTATGCACCTTATACCCCCAATTCTAACACCTGAATTTCAAGTTTACTTGAAAGAATGGTTTTGTTAGGTTGTTTTAGAGCGTGCGATCAAGTTGTTACCCTCCGCTTTTTCATTTGCTGCTCTCTTCGGAGTGGCACCGTTCTAAAACAAACTAACCCCTTTAACTACAATTCAATGGCAAATATCCAGTATTCGTCTCTCGGGACGATGCGTGACCGTCAATGCGTACGTTGTACACGCTTTGCCGGGTGTGGGTTGAAGGGTGGATGGACGATTTTTAGCGAAGTCGTTCAAAAACTGGAGAGGTCTGTACTTTTGCGAGAACAGAGCTCTCCGGCTATGATTAATAAGCCAAGGCTATTGGCTGCTTGAATGAGCCTCCAGCGGTGCCCACCCCCTCTGGAGGCTCTTTTATATATTGTTGGAGTAAAAAATATATGCGTCCAAATTTTGAAACACAGTCCTGGGAGCTCGAACCTGTAGAGCAACGAGCAGTGCCGGCACCGGGCGATCTACTAGCATTTGCTAATTCTGAAGATTTTCTGCACTTAATTGTGGATCGTATTGCCGATATTGATGAGGGCAAGTCTGTCTACATGTTTCATTCTTCGGCAGATGCCATGACTGCTCGACAGCGGGCAGAACATACTAGACGTGTTCTGTTGCTAGCTTCAGAGCAATTGGTTGAATACATTAGCAATATCAAGACTGTTGATCTGGATTACGATAAATTCATAAGAGAGGCTTCGGAGTGATTCAAGGCATTGCTTCGTTAGTATTTGTGCTTGTAAATAGGGGTCTATACTCGTGAATTTTGATTATTTTACTCGTACTCTGACTCTAAATGAGCACGAGGCAAAGGTTGTAGGCTTTGAATTTGAGCCTGTTGAGTTGGTTGAGGATGCAATTGGTGCACTGAAAAATATACTACCAGTCCGTAGATATTGCCTTGTGGGACTAATCCAAGATCAAGAGTCCTACGAGTCTTATGAGTCATCAAGTAGTGCATTGCGTCAATTCCTGGATGAATGTGCTGACGAAATTTGGTTGCTTGATGAGATGTTGGATGAAGTAAAGCAACTGGATTCTTTGCTGGAAGACGAAGCCATGTCTTTGTCGATCTTTAGAGAGACTGTTGCTGAGCAGGAATATCAGGAAGGTACGGATCAGATCTATGAAGTTTGAGCGCGAGAATGACACAGTTTTCACATCTCCTGGCGAAAGTGCAGCGCTTGGATATGGCGATTTGCCTATGAGTTGGGTGCTCAGCGAGTCTTGGCTGCTGCGCGCTATAAAAAATAGCCGCTTAAATCTACAAATGGTTTCACTAGAGGATAGCATTTCGGATGCAGAGCAAATTGAAATCCAGACACACTTATCAACATTAGAAAGTATGCAGTGGGAGCTGGGTGTCCCGATAGAAGATCTTGAGTCGGAAGTGAATATTCGAGATTTCCAAGTGCGCATTCGGACATGCCAGCCCGATGACTTTTTCTAGATAATAAAATTACGGGTTTCAGTAGCCAACGTGCCGCTGTAGATTGTTTCGGTTAAGATGCTTGCAACTTCACGGTTGAGGTGTGGAAGCTCTGCCTGTTCGGATTTTGAAAGGCTTGCTAGGACGTAATCGGCACTGTCCATCTGTTCGGGGCGGTCCGGAGAGTTCACGCCAATCCGAATCCGTCCATAGTTTTCACCTAGGTGCTGTGTAACGCTTTTGATCCCGTTGTGGCCTGCTGCCCCACCACCAGTTTTGGTCCTGATTTGCCCAAAGTTAATGTCTAGCTCGTCGTGGACGACCAATATATGCTCTGTAGGAATTTTATAAAAGTGGGAAATCGCCTGTACTGCTTCGCCGCTGAGGTTCATCATGGTGGTTGGCTTAATTAAAATCACCTCCGTTTCACCCATAGTTTTTTTGGTCAACAGACACCTGGTGTCTTTTTTTTCTATCCAGCCTGGGAAGTCGTTATTCACTGCAAAATGATCGACAGTTAAAAAACCCAAGTTATGCCGAGTGAGCTCATACTTCTTGCCGACATTTCCAAGCCCCACAACCAGCATTGTCTTGGTATGTCCAAAACTGTAAAGTTGTTTGCCGACATCTTCGCTGAACGGATTTTTCTGAAATAAGGCCATAGTTGTGGCTAGTGTATCAAATCTATACATGTAACACTAAGCGGCGTAAAATATTATCATAAAAAATGATTGCTATAGGGCAGATTTTTAAGGCATAATTACAAACATGAAAGAAAAAGCTATAACAGGTGTCTGCGGCGGGTTTTTGGCTGCAGGTGCAATACTAGCGCTGGCAAGCACAGTTGAAGTTTTGAGCGCGCCTACCGAGGATTCGGCGGCAGATATTCAAACTATTCATGATTCGGTTGCTACTTTAAGCCATGATGTGCATCGTGACACAGCTCTTCAGGAAGGTCTTGAACTGGCGCTGGGCTCTGCAACGCTACTAGTAAGTGGAACAGTTTTGTTCTCGATACATAGTGAGCTGAGCTTCAGAAAAGACTAAGAATCTTGGTCTGTGGCCGACTCTTCGGTCTTTAGGCGGCGGTCAGAGCGTTTCGGGTCGTGCTTATCAAAGAACCAGAAGCGAATACCTGCACCCTCAAAACCGTAGGCTTCACGCAGCATGCGCTCCATGTGGCGCTTGTATGACCAATGAAGAAACTTTGTATCTCCGCCGAACACTTTGAAGTTAGTTGGGTTGTCGGATTCCTGCATGATGTAGTTAAGCTTCGGTCGCTTGTTCTTGAGTCCAGCTGGTGGGTGTTTATCGATGACGTCGCGTAGCCAGCGGTTGAGGCTGGCGGTCTTAATTTGCGTTTGTTGTTTTTCGTGAATTTGCACAGCTAGTTCGAATAACTTGGTGACATTTTGTCCGGTAACTGAACTGGTGAAGATTAGTGGTGCCCACGGAACGAAGTCAAAAATACGCTTGATTTTTGGCGCCAGTGCGTCACGTGTGAAAGCGTCTTTGCCTTCGACGTCATCCCACTTGCTTACTACGATTACGAGTCCACGAGTGGCGTCCTTGATCATCCCAGCGATTTTTTGGTCGAGTGCGGTGCCGATTTCGTTGACATCAATCAGCAAGAAGCAGATGTCGGCTTGTTCAATGGCGGCAATTGACCGGATAACGCTGAAGTGCTCGATGCCGCGTTCGATTTTGCCATTTTTACGAATACCAGCAGTGTCCATTAGGTTGATGTCGTGTCCTTGGAAGCGCACCGTCACTCGGTTAACGTCACGAGTAGTCCCTGCCCTGTCAGATACAATCGCCTGCTGTTTTTTGGCGAGCGTATTAAAGAGCTGTGACTTACCAACATTTGGACGACCAAGAAGCGCGATATTTATTTCATTCTCTGGCGCTGACGATTCCCGGTGCGGAATTGCCAAGACTAGTGCATCAAGTAAATCGTGGATACCAGTGTTCTGAGTTGTTGAGGTGATAAACATTTGCTTAATTCCGAGCTTGGCGTAATCAGCGTGTTTGACCTTACGGTTTTTATCCCATTTATTGATAATCAAAAATACAGGCTTGCCAGTTTTGAGCGCCAACTTAGCTACGCGGCGATCCTCGTCAGACACCGGAATGTCGGCTTCGACTACCACCCAGATTACGTCAGCGCTGTCAGCGGCTTGTGTTATTTGCTCTTGAATCGTGAACTCAAAATCATCTTCTGCGTCTTTAATGCCGGCTGTGTCAACCAGCCAGAAGCTGCTTTCTTCATGTTCTGCGATTGCAAAGATGCTATCACGAGTTGTTCCGGCTTCTCGGGCAACAATGGCTTCGCGCTTGTGTAAAATGGCGTTAAACAAACTAGACTTGCCCACATTGGCACGTCCGACAATTGCAATAATCGGTAGTTTTTTGCTCATAAGTTAGACAATAGTATAACAGAGGTGCACCATATTGACAATAGCATTATAATTATGCCATAATAAAAAGATATGAGCGCGAAAATTTACCGCAGTCGACCTGAAGTCCAGGCTGAAGACGTTGGTCCTATTATTAATCATATTGCCACAAAGTTGTACCAACAGGTTGGAGAGCAGTGGCAGCCAACTGAAGAGTTCCCTCCCGACGGCGTAACCCAGAACACCGCTAAAGAGATATCTTCGGCGTTGGACGACGAACTTAGAGATTGGGAGAAATCAGCTTTTGCTGGTTCGCAAACACAGTTGATGCTGGATTGCTCAAATGCACAAAATAATCATGACAGACCTATTACTATTTCGGCTTCAGCGGCAATTCGAGAGGGCTTGCGTAGCGGCATTGCTGTTCCAGTGAAGGCGCTGCACAAGAAGCTGAAACTTGATAAAGATTATTCATCAGTAGACTATCGATGGCTAGACTCCATAGATCATCGGGTTATTACAGGGTTTCTGAAAAGCAAAAATTTTCAAGCCGAACTGCTTTTGCTTAGCCATGCACCTAACGATACGTATGGATTAATGTCCACTAGCCCCGACGCCAGTTCATTGTTTTATCGAAGGACCAACCCTGGATATGAAAATGGTCGCTTGGGCATGGCATTTATTAACGAGATTCGTGACCTCAGATCCAAGTCAAATGCCAAAGAGCTCGATAGCTCTCCGCCATCAATGGGCTGTCCCGTTCGCCTCGCCACCTACCCAAAGCTTGGTTCTATCGCTATGACCTATTCTGAAGAGTTTGGAATTGAGCCGGAGGTTTTAGAGCGAAGTAGAAAATCAGCGATTGTGGTTGGGAGCGAATTGGTGGCAGATTGCATCGAAGCGCATTATGAGGCTTATCCCGCCCAAGTAAAAACTTCAATTCCACCACTTATTAGAGAATTGGTTCGTACTTCCCTGTTTTAAGTCCTGCAATGTCGAACTGACCAAAGCGAGTACGATGCAGCCTGGTGACTGTGTGATCAAGTTCACTAAATGTTCTACGAATTTGACGGTTGCGTCCTTCACTCATAGTGACTTGCCAACGTTTAGAGTCATCATTCATTATTTTAAGCTTGAGTTTTGACGGTCCATCATCGAGTAGCACGCCTTTTTTAATTGCTTGCTGGTCTTGTATGCTGAGCGGCAGACGAAGCGTCACCTCGTAGACTTTGGACTTTTTAAATGACGGGTGTGTCATTTCGTGGGCAAAATTCCCGTCGTTAGTCATGAGCAGTAGCCCCGTTGAATCTTTGTCCAGGCGACCAATTGGCTTAAGGTCGTGGAGATTCTCTGGCAGCAATTGGTATATAGTTTTACTTCCCTGTCCGTCGCGTGAGCAAACGTAGTGCTTGGGTTTGTTAAGTGCGATAGTTGTAGTTGTCTTGGGGGCGAACAGCCGCTTACCAGAATGAGTCACTATATCTTTAGTTTCGTCGAACGGATCACCAAAATTAGCAATTTCGCCGTTAATTTTAATGTGACCGGCCTCAATGGCGCGGTCTGCTGCTCGACGGCTCAGTCCGGTGGCGCGAGCAATGAATTGATTAAGTCTCATGAAAGGTAGTGTAGCAGGTTTAGAGGGCGATTGAGTTTGGATCTGGCCCAACGACACTTCCTGGCGATGGGGGTTGCGTAGAAGATGTACCTTCTGCCTGAGGGGTGACAACAGGAGCCGCATCAGCGACTGGGTTGGTTACAATCGGCGCTTGGGCTGTCGCTTCTTCCTCTTCAGCCGCCGCGAGCTTTTGTAGGTCAGGCTTTTGGGTTGGGTCACTAATTGGCGAAATGACTTTCTTGCCGCTGACCGATTGCTGTGCTGTAGCGGCGGGTTCTGGGGTGCTTTGAATCATGTCATTTACTGTGTTGGCGAGCTGTTCTGCTGTCTTGGTAGCGGTTGCTGTTGGTGAATCTGTTGGTGCATTTTGGACTGCAATGTTTGCAACTTCCGGTGTGGTGAGCCCGGCGACTGGCTCTGGAGCTGGCGGGGTTGCAGGTGCTGGTTCGGGAGGTAATGGTTGTCCAGCATCCTGGGCAGCAACAAATTCGTTGATCTGTTGGTTTATGGTTTCTTGTTCGTGTGCGGTCGTATCTGCAGCGCTTGGATCGAGCGGTGTTGCACTTACCGGCTCTGGAGCCGGCGTTACTGGCTCTGGTGAAACTACCGGGTCCGGGCTAGTCGCTGGAGCTGGTGTAGGCATTGAAGTTTGTGCTGCTGCGTCGTTAGTTGGGGCTGGAGCAACCGGCTCAGGCGCTGAAACGGTTGGTTGAGCCGGCGTTACTGGCTCTGGTGAAACTACTGGGTCCGGGCTAGTCGCTGGAGCTGGTGTAGCATCAGCCACTGGTGCCGCTGCTGGAGATTCCCCAGTTAGTACTTCCTTGGCGACGTTTGCCACGTCTTCCAATGTAACTTGTGATTTTACTAGGTAACGATCGGCACCCAATTTATCTGCACGAGTCTTGTCTTCGGCCTGGGAAAGTGCCGTCATCATAATTACTTTTGTTTCTTTTGTCTCGGGTGTGCTTCGAAGGATGTCTAGCATGTCAAAACCACTAATTTTAGGCATCATGACATCAGAGATAATCAAATCAGGCTTTTCTTTTACTGCAAGAGCTAAAGCTTCTTCGCCATCTTTAGCGCTAACAATTTCATAGCCCTCAGCAAGGAGACGAGCCTCATAAATTTCGCGTAGATTGTTGTCGTCCTCGACGAGCATTATTTTTGACATAGTTATCCTTTTCGTTGCAATTGTTTATTGGTCATTATATGGACTTATTGTACATGATGCTTTTGCTTACGACTAGCCCGCGCTTCCACTGGGGTTGGTTGCGGCAAGTTGATTGGCTTGTGATTGTGAGGTGATCTCTGTTGCTCTCTGTGATGAAAGTCTTGGTAAATTAATAAAGAAAGTACTTCCTGATCCCTCTTCGCTCTCTACCCATACTCGTCCCTTGTAAAGTTCAACAATTTTGCGGCAGATAAAAAGTCCTAATCCCGTCCCGCCTATAGTGCGAGTAGCGGAGCTGTCAACGCGGTAGAATTTTTGGAACAAATGAGGAATGTCATCGGCTGGGATTCCTGGACCAGTATCTTTAATAAAGAGCTGCACGACGTCATTATTGCCGGTAAGTGCCATGGTGATTTTGCCAGTTTCGGTGTATTTGACTGCGTTGTCGAACAAGTTGGTTATGACTTCGCTGAGACGGTCTGCGTCAACAAATACATAGTAGAGAGGCTTGATTACCTTGTCCCCCCCGCCATCGCTGTTTGCGCCTATGACAAAGTCAAGAAGTAGCCCCTTCTTCTCGGCTGCAAAGCGTAGCGAGTCGGTGAGTTGCTCCAAGAAGCTGCCCATCTCGACTGCTGTAGGATTGCTCACCAGGCGACCATCCTCGGCCTTTGCGCTAGTGAGGAGATCCTGGAATAACTTGCCAAGATGCTGTGTGCTTGAATGTGCTTTTTGAAGATAGTCACGAGCTTTTGCATCGATGCTCGACACTCTTTCGTTCATCGCCAGAGCTAAATATCCTTCAATGGCGGCAACTGGCGTGCGCATTTCATGACTGGCTGTGCTAATAAAGTCGGCACGCCGTTTTTCTTCGGCTCTTGCAACACTCACGTCACGAATAATTGCGATTGCTCCATTTATGTCTTCTGACTTACCGTTCTTTACTGGTGAAATTACCAATGAAACTATGTGCTGTGCTCCATTTCTACCAATAAGCTGTAAAGTTTGCTCAACAGTTTCTTTGGTTGCAAAAACCGTACTAAACGGGTTTTCACTTGGGTCTATATCCTTATTGTCTTCAGTTTGAAGCTTGACTACAAGGTGCACGTCTATACCGGCGGCTTCGTCGATTCCCCATTCGGTTAATGTCGCTGCAGCCGGGTTCATAAGGCTCACTATACCTTCTGGCGTGACCACGATCATGCCGTCAGCGATGGACTGAATTAGCAACTCTGCTTGCTGCTGCTTGGATTTTAGCTGTCCTGTCAGTAATTGGACTTTTTGACTTTCAGCATTAATAAACATTCTTCGCCACAGCAGATAGCCAACAGCGCCAGCTAGGTAGCTGCCAAACACAGCTAAAAGTATCCGAGGCTGCAGTTGGCCTGTCGATCCAGGGCCGGTTTCTAAAATGACGTAGTAGATGGTAATAAGGAAACTACACCCCACTACTCCGTAGCTTCCAAAAAGCCCACTGAAGAAGACCATGACTGCCCACACAATTACGTAAGGAGATTCTAATTGCCCAGTGTTGTGTATGAGGTTGATCAGATTTAGCGTGAGAATCATGGAGCTGTACAGCGCCGCCGCCCATGGGTTACCACGAGCTTCACGCTTGAAAAGTAGTACGCCATACAGAATATGCACGAATGCCAGAACGAGCGTAACGGCAGAAAGGCCAAGTGGTTTTGCAAGATCTTGAAGAGGCGGCAAAGCCCAAGTAGCAAGCACCGCCAACAAAAGAACTCCACTCATGGCGGTAGCAACGCGGTTATACCAGAAATAATAGGTATCAGCTACGAACTGCATGAACACCCAATCTCCGCCGACTTAGTTTTAATCTGTTGCATGAATCCCACATTTATCGATTTGCTTATGGTTAGAGTATACGAGAAATACAGACGAAATACCACCAAGGCTCTATCGACAGACGGCCCCTGTTATGCTACTATTTCCGAGTTGTGCCAAACAACGAGCTTAGGATCATTTGGCTTGCCAGATACATCCTAAGCATGGTCCCGTCGTCTAACGGTTAGGACACCAGGTTCTCATCCTGGCAATAGGGGTTCGATTCCCCTCGGGATCACCACTGTAAATGAAAGATGTGAAAATGAAAACACCTGCAGGGTCAGAGCTCATCATTCCGGGCGTACTAAATGTTTTTCAGTTGCATTATTGGCGCTTTAGACTTTGCGAACTCACATTCAGTCAGTTATTTGGCCTACTAAACATCGATCAGGTTAACTGTCTATACAGTATATGGGAATTGAATGAAGAAAAATGCACATCGCTGGATAGCTCCTTGCCATCCAGCGAGCGATTAGTAACAGCCCGCCCTTTTTCCGTAAAAGCGAAAAGATTCATTAAAGTCACTGTCAATTGTAGATCTGCTTTTAATGAAATGGCCATTGAGTTACGAAAAAATACTGGAAAACAAATTTATATTTTATCTGGGTATAGGACGCCCGCTCACCAAGGAATGCTATTCCTAAAAGAAGTATACTTGCAAAATTTTAATATTAACCAAGCGAAACGGCTCGTAAAGCTTCCCGGAGAATCAGAGCACAATTCTATGGAATATTTGGCAATAGATGTCGGGCAGCATCACAGGACAGAGTTAGATTCCGATGTTAAGAAGTGGCTAAGCATGGAAGCTAAAAGGTTTGGTTTCGTAAATTCTTATCCTGAGAATAACAAAGTCGGCATGGAGCATGAGTCTTGGCACTGGCGTTATAGCGATGAATTATACAAACAAAATAGATTAGCGCGACTATAGCTAAAGGATATATTCTTTGAATTTAGAGAACGAAAAAAAGATCAATAATTCGGCATTAAACATCGGATGCTCTAATTTATTAAAAGTTCCTACCTTGATAATAGTAATTCGAATACTCCTAAAGGAGAATATCCCTGTCAGGAATAAGTTAAGCGCAATACCTGAGCATATATCTTATGGATCAGGTTGGGCGATATGGTCAAAAATAATAGATTGCTGGGTTTGAAGTGATAGCGATTCCTTTATTAACTCAGTGCATCTTCGTACTTTTGATTGCACTCCGACAGCAGGATTATTCGTTTATGAATATAAATAGGCTATTATTCTATGGTTTTATGAAAAGCGCTTTAATTGTGGGTGATGTAATCGCTGTCCTGCTCTTCGTAAGCTTGTTTTCAGATATATATGACTCGCAAACTGGAGGATTGATTGTCATCGGTGGAGTTGCTTCACTTTGGTTTACTAGAGTTACCTTTGCATGCCTCAGCGAACAGCGCGGAATACTTTCGAATAGTAAAATAATTATGAGTTTAGCCGTGTCGCTAGCGTTAGCCTCCCTAGCAGCCATTACCCCGTTCCACTTATATGAATACTGGCTAGTGGTGTTAATTTTTATTGTATTGGTTGGGCTTCTTTCTAAAGAGAAGCCGATTGCAAATGCATACAACTCCGATGAAAAGTATAGGGAGCTTATTTTTCATCATGTAAATAAAAATAAGAAAATCCTATCCTATATATCAGATCTTGAGAAGCCTCAAATATTAAAAGATACACTTAGTGCAATTTTGATAGTTGAGCTTATAAATCGACCAAAGATTGTAAGATTAATCGAATCAAGTCTTTCATGGCTGCCTTTCGTGACTTCAACAGGCAAAATGCAGGTTAAGTATAGTTATCCTAACACCGACGAAGAAAGTGTTGACGCAGCCAGCGACTATCTTACAGCAAAGTCAAGAGGACAAAGTCTTGGCACGGTGTATCAGTACGCCAAATTATATAATGGAATTACATACGCAAAAGAGGTTAGATCGGTGGATTACATCTTAAAAGAGCTCATGATATAATTTAAAAAGTATAAATTAAAAAAAGGAAACACCATGGGTTATGCAAGACGACCACGTCGCGGTTCTCCAAGAAATAGAAGATAAAAAATTCTTAGCTAATAAAAATAGCTAAAATTAGAGGAGCAAGTAAAAGTGATTCACCAATCAACTCGTACTGCTCCTCTTTTAATTTGACCTTAAAAACAGTGACGATAAAGTTATCAACAAAATCACGATCTTTATCCAGTAAATTTAATCGATGCTGGATAATTGTAATTAGACAACCACTAAAAATAATTTGATGTATATAGATTATTAAAAAGAACGCAAGCACCCAATATATGGATAGAAAGAATGGAGATACTCCGTACCCCAGCATGATTAGGGCATGAATAAAGTTCGCAAAAACTGCAAAAATGCGGTTCATTTCAGGAGTTCCTCGATATTGGTTGAGCCAGTTATGTCCACCAGGGTCTTATCTTTGCACATTAGGACTCTGTCAGCGTATTTTATCAGGCCTAGATCGTGGGTAACGACAATTCGGGACGTGCCAGCAAGGTACTCAACGATGTTTCTTGCGATTGTGGTTTTTGTATGGTCGTCGAGTGCACTAGTCGGTTCATCCATGATGTAAACTAGTGAATCTTTATAGTATGCACGCGCGAGACCTAGCCTCTGTCGTTGACCTCCACTAACGGAGTCGGGATTTATCTGTGACTGATATCTATTTTCTCGATCTTCTACAAAATCCTGTAGCTCGGCAAACAAGGCTCCTTTCATGCTGTCGGGCAGGTGGTTCGGTCGCTCTATGTCGTGGATGGCAATATTCTCGTCGATACTTAAGGACAGCAGGTCAGGCTCTTGGTCGACGACACTAATCGATTTTCTAAGACTCTGCTCGTTTACCTGCATGATATCCTGACCATCTATTTTTATACGCCCTGCAGTCATGTCGGTAAACCTTAGGAGTGCATTAATCAGGGTGGATTTTCCTGAACCGCTTGGGCCAATTATTGCGATAAATTCGCCCGGCTTTATCTCTAGATTAATAGAGTCAAGGATTGTAGTCTGACCGCGCATAACAGTCAGGCCGTCTATCTCAACGCTCCCCTTGCTTATTACGAGATCTGGTTTGTCTGATTGAGGTGCCTGCTCGGTGTACTGAGTTGTTTCGAAAGCTTGTCGGATTGCGGACATTTGAGAGAGCGACTCCCCGATGCTGCTGACTATAGCGGCAAAAGGATCGTATAGAAAGCCAAGATAAGCCATGAACAAAAGGAGGTCCCCCAGGCTTAGTGCTCCGTCAAAAACGCGTACACCTCCAACGTAAACAACAATTGCAGTTGAAACACCTAATATAATCTCATCCAAGCCACTCAGGGTTGATTGGGTCATTGTCTGGGATCTTGCGTTCTTGTTGCGTATTGCGACCATAGATTCAATCCGTTTTAGCTGTGTTTTTTCTAAAACAAATAAGTGTATCAGTCGCATCTTGTGGATTCCCTCACTAATGATATCGAATAGTTTAGAGTGGGTGTCTTCGGTTTTTTGAGATACTTTATCCAGTTTTCTTGATACGAATGCGACTAGAATTATTGCAGGTATGAACACTGACAAAGAAAGCAGCGTGAGGTTTTTATCTTGCTTGAATAGTAATGTGCCGATTGCAATTATTGTTAAAATTGAGCCGATTATGGTGACGAGGCTAACTAATATTAATTGAGAAATTTGCTGGCTTTCATTCGTTGCTGCAAATATGTATTCACCAGGACTCTTTTTGGACGTACTGTGCTCTGGAATTTGTGTGATTCGCTTATAGATGTCTCTCAGTACCCGTTTATCAACCAGCTGAGAGAATAATCTAAAGGTGTATTGTTGGAATACAGAGTAAAGTTCTCTTACTAGCACAATTCCAATGAAAGACGCCGCCACATATGGAAGCAAGTCTTTACCTGATTTTGAGCCTGAAAATAACCAGGTTAGCTTCTCTGCACCGAATACATTATCGATAAGAATTTTTAATGGAATCGGAGAGGCTAGCTGAAGCCCAACCATACCTAAGGCGATGATTGAGGATGCGGCAATTAGATACCATTGCTTTTTAGCATAGTGGAGTATCCAGTTTTTATAATCTTTGGCTTTCATGAATATCCTTACGTATAATACGACTTATGAACATTATTATAATTGAAAATGAAAATTATTTAGCGGAATATTTTCTCCACAAGCAAAATTACACAGTTTCTACTTTTGCCGACCCACTTGGCTACAGGGTATCAGACGGATGTGAAGTACTGCTCGTTAATCACGAAGCGGCTGAGAAGCTGTCAGATAATGAACTAGTTAAGTTAGCTGAACCGCTGAAGCTCATAATCCTAATGAGCGATACTCGTGTTCTGCAGAGTGTAGAGAGGCTGCTTGAAGCGAACATAATAGTAGCTAGTCGCACAACCAGTCCAAATAAAGTTGAAGATATGATTACACAATTTATAAACGCAAAACCAGATCGACGAGTTATTAAAAACATAGAGCCTATTTCTAATCAAAGGAGTGATAAAGACAAGCTTTATGACGGCCTTAAAGTGGATATGTTGGCACATGCAAAAGAGCGCATAGCCAACATTCGGTCGTAAAGTTTGCGCGCGTTGTGGTCTGCTATTGAGGCTGCCCTGTACCAGGTTGTGCGATTGTTTGAAACTACGATCGGTATTGGAGATTTATTGATGCAACGAGAGCTGGAGCATTATTTGGGTGAGGAATGCCAGCGGCATTTCGCAAGGAAACCTTCTTCTGGCAACTTGTTGCCAAGAATGAAGTTTCGGGCCTGCAGAATGCAGGTCGATTCCCCTCGGGATCACCACGAAAAATATTTTTGTGAGTAGTGTCTCCATTTAAAGAAAGAATCAAAATTACACTTTGGCTGGCACTTCAGTCTGTGATGATAGTTGGCATTATTGTTTATGGCTGAGCCGAACCCAACAAATTTATTGATGTATCATTAGTGGGATGAATATATTGACGTACGCTGGACTGTTTATACTGTTGGGACTAACGGTATTTCAGATTTTACTGGTAATGGGTAGACCCTATGGAGAGTTTGCTTGGGGCGGCCAACACAAAGTGCTGCCGGTTAAGCTGAGGCTCGGCAGTGTGTTGGCAATTGCTTTGTACGGAGTTTTCGCTTCTTTTTTGGTTTCAAAAGCAGATTTAGTGAATGTCGTCACCAATCAGAGTGTTTTGAATAATGGCATGTGGGCTTTTACGGGCTATTTCATGCTAGGTGTCGCCATGAATCTTATATCCAGAAGCAAGAAGGAGCGCGCCGTTATGGTGCCGATTTCTTTAGTTCTGGCGATTGTATTCCTGGTGGTGGCGCTTAACTGATTATTCTTATTGGCAAGAGCCACTTGAGAATTAAAAAAGCCAAAAAGTCGAAAGACTCAAAATTCGCAAACTTCAGGGATCTAAGAGTCTGCGGGGCCATAAAGAGTGAATGTGGATGGATGGCACTCTATTGCTGACAGGCACTTAGATAGATTGATTTATAGTCTAAAATATAGTATAATCGTAATAGAAGTAAACAAGGAGTTAGCTCATGAGCAAGGTCTATGATTTATATCCTGAGCATGACTCACATGATCAGTACGATCAAAACGGAAGACGCAGAAGTAAGGCGTCGCTAATTGCAGGCTCCATTGCGGCGGCGGGAGCAATTGGCTTTGGTGTCTTTGCTGCATCTGGTGGATTAAATGAAGAGTTTCCGACGGAGCCTGATTTTTTCGTTGCAGGTCTTGTTGACGATACTTTTGATGCTGATGTTGTTGCAGGGGTGAAGCTGGGCTGCCAAGATACGACATCTCGTGGCAAGGTGCTATCAATAGAGGCAGATGTAGTGACCACTCGAACTCATGGTGGCACAATTGCACAGGATAAACTAACCCGCTTGCGTCACATTAGCGAACATTTGGATGTTGCTGACGACCAGTCTTGCGATCAAATTATTGACAATGCATTTACTGACCCATCGAGCGTGATAGCAACAGTCGAATTTGAAGTAAACGGTGTTGCAGCTCGCATGTTTGGCGATGGCGGTCTTTACCGTGCCGAAGAATACTTGAGCTATTTCGAAGATGCAGAAGCGGCTGGCGATATTCCAGTTTTTGAATTCACGACTTCTGAATAGTTTTTAGTGATGGTATGGGTGGCCGACATTTATGCTACTTGAGCGATAGAGTGTTTCGGCCAGTATAACCATAGCGAGGTCGTGTGGGAATGTAAGTTTAGAAAAGCCTAGCGTTGCATCAGAGGCTTCGATGACTTCTGTCGGCAATCCATCCGGTCCACCAATTATAAAGCTCACCTCCCTGGCCTCCAGCTCACGTTTTTTCATAAAACCAGCTAGTTCTTCGCTGGTTAATTGCGGTCCATTGATTATGAGTGAAACACGATAGGACTTGTTGGTTGCCGCCAGAATGTGATCGGCGTCATTGTGTTTATCTGGAATGTGCGTTGTGCGTAGATCGTGCAGTTTATTTAGTCGATCTGTAAACATGGCGAAGCCCTCCTGGGCGTAGGCTTTCTTTGGCTTGCCAACAGTAACAATGTGTAATCTCATTAGCTCATTGTAACAGTTGGGAGTTCGCCCCAGTCGCTTACGTAGCGCGGGCTACGGATGGATTGTTTTGATTCATGTGAGGTACCGAGCAGTTCGGTGGCGTAGCGGATGGTTCGTCGGCCGTAGCGCTCGTTGATGAGATCTAAGCTGCGCAGCCTGTTAGTGGTGGTCGCATCTTGGGTGATGTTGAGCTGGCCAAAAAGGTCAGTTTGCACAACAGAATCGGGCGTAAACCCCCACAGGAGCACGCCGGCTCGGTGGTAGGTTTGGCCAGATTGGTAACAATCATCAAGTAGCTTAATGGCGCTTTCGATGAGCTGGCCAGTGTCGGCGGTTGGAGTGTTGAACTTTATTTCGCGATGCCACGACTGATAGCCGGGTTTGAATCGGTTAGTGGTGACGAATATTGACAAATTCTGAGCTCGCAGGTGACTAGTTCTTAGGCGGAAGCTGGCAGCGTGCACAAAGTTAGCGAGCGCCGCCTGGAGGTCTTCTTTGTGGCTGGTATCGCTTCCAAATGTACGGGTGCGGGCAATGCTTTTTCTCACGCGCGATTCGAGCTCTAGCTTGAAGCACGGTACGCCCTGAAGCTCAGTAATTGTTTGTCGGCCGCGAATACTCAAGTGTTTTTGGGCCAGGCGCGGGTTCATGCGGCTGTAGTCTAGTGCGTTCATGACGCCAAAAGATTTAAGTTTGGGCGCAAACTTTCTGCCAACACCCCAGACGGATTCGATAGGCGTACGCTTTAGAGCGGCGTCCCGCTCCTCTTTAGGGATGGCTTCAAAGCTGAATACGCCGCTGCTTCCGGTGTCTTTTTTAGCACGGTCTACGGCAACTTTGGCAAGAGTTTTGGTGGGAGCAATGCCAATAGATACGGGAATGCCAATCCAGTCTAGGATGTTTTGACGGACTGCCCTGCCCCATGCTTCGTAATCTGTTATGTGCAGTTCGCTAAGGTCTAAAAATGACTCATCAATTGAGTAGACTTCGAGATGCGGCGTGATCGTGGCAAGTACGTCGGTGATGCGCCGTGAGATATCACCGTAAAGTTCGAAGTTTGCGCTAAATCGAACAATTTTATTGCGTTCAAATACTTCACGAAACTTGAAGACTGGCGCGCCCATAGGGATCCCCAGCGCTTTAGCTTCGTTGCTACGCGCCACTGCACAGCCATCGTTGTTGCTGAGCACTACGACTGGCTTGCCTTCCAGGTCTGGCCTGAACAGTCGCTCACAGCTGACAAAGAAGTTATTGCAGTCAATCAAGGCTACTAGCGGCCTAGCCATGAGTTGCCACTCCGTATTGTCGAACAACGCCCACAAGCGTGCCCCAGACTTGCCTCCCTGCTGGCACCCGGGAGCGTGTGGATAGGCCAAAGCTTTCTTCATTCCACCATACAACCAGCATGTTTTTGCCAGCTGGGTGCGCGCGGTCGATAATTAGCAGGTCGCTAGCCAGTATGTTATGACTCGCCCAGTCATCGCTGCCGGCGCGGAAAAAGTAGGTACTGACGCTGTTTTTGATTAACAATTTATTGAGGTCTAGGGTTTGAATGGCCGTGTCGGTGGCGGCATTCGGGAAGCCATCGTGAACGGCGACGCCCTGAGGGTTTTCGTAATACATAGAATAAACTCCAAGGAGAATTAAGAGAGGTTGGTGGTCGCGTCACCGAAGTATTTATACGACTGGTTTGGAGTGATCATCCCCGCCTGACTGTGCCATGCCGAGAAGATGGGTGTATGAAGCTTGTACGTGGAAATGAGCGTGCTCAAGTACCTACATTGCTATGTATTATTATACAGTACGCCTGCAAGCCGACTCAAAGATTCAACTCGCCAACCTACAATACTTTGACTGTCGAGACTTTCCATTCTCCTTCTACTCGTAGGACTGTGACTTCAAACATTCCATCAGTGAGTCCTGCTGGATTCTCCGGTAGTCCGTCCACGACTTGACGATACAAGTAGAAGTCATCAACCTTAAAGCTAGAGGTGTCAGTAACTTCGATGTTGTCGCTTTTTACGTCGCCAGTCGTCTCTTTGAGAGCGTCCTCATTAGGGTACTGTTCTTTAAAGTCGTTATCCCCCATTTCTATGGCTGAGGCGTAATCTCCGGCAGTAAGTTTTTGGATAAAGTCTTGAGCTACAGATTCGGCTTGAGTG
This sequence comes from Saccharimonadales bacterium (SeqCode), assembly GCA_041600755.1. Lineage (GTDB taxonomy): Bacteria > Patescibacteriota > Saccharimonadia > Saccharimonadales > JAXHNE01 > JAXHNE01. The sequence continues at coordinate 158,199 of JBFIJL010000002.1, read as the reverse complement.
TATTTTTTGTAGTTGAGTACTTTTGGAGTGAAGAACCCGGCGCAGTAGACAATCGCAATAACAAGGATAATTAATAACGATCGGACTAGCCTCCCTGAAGTTCTTTTGTTGTTATTTGGAGTGTTGAATGATTGTGGTTGCATAGAGTTGTCCTTTTATTTGTTTAGCATATTTCTAGTGTCATTACGCCTTGAACATATATAGTTCGCATGCCGGTTACCGGAGAGCATCCATTTGATACGCTCAGCAGTAGCTTGGCGGTACGAGATGATCGTGACAGCGCGCTGGAAAGTTGACTGAGTTTGTATTGATTGATTGTGTAATTCGTAAGGTTGTCAAATGTATTATTTATTGTGCCGCCCAGGCTGCTGTTGCTAGTCGAGGCAGACGGTTGACTCGAGACTGCTGCTGTACGCGCTGTACGACTGGAAGCAGCCGAGCTGCTTCCACTGCTAGACCCCGTAGTGCCTACAGAAACAACCTGATTCGTCTCAAGGTGAGTCCAAGTTTGCTTACCTACGATACTGTCGGCAGATAATCCAAATCTTTGCTGGTAGGCCTTAACTGCGCTGGCTGTGCTTGGGCCAAACACTACTGTACCTGGCAGCCCTGCATTATTGCGATAGTTGAGCATCCGCTGCAGATAGCTTACGCAGGCGTGGTTTGAACCGCTTCGTAGTGTAGGTCGGCTGTTTATGTCACTTGGGCAGCCAGCTGTTAGGGCTGGTTTTGATGGAGGTGGAGTGGCTGCGACTGCAGCAGGTGCTGGATTGTTTATTACATCAGCGGGTGCGGATTCGTATCCAACTTGAACCTCTGGAGGGGTGGAGCTGCTAGTTCCATAATGGCCTCGCAGGCTGTTTGCGATGGTAACCTGCGCATAATTCTTTGATTCTGTTGTCTCGGAAAAATGCAGTATGAGCTTCGCTCTGTCGTTGGTGCTACCTGATCCAATTCGGGCTTTCCAGTACGCTAGTCCGCTGCTATCAGCATTCCTTCCGGTAAAGTTTAGGTATAATCGCTTTACAAAATCATCAGATGACATGTTGCGAAGGGCGCGTCCGCCATCTGTTTCCAGCATCCATGCTCCAACTTGATTTGACGAAGAATTATACTTGCTCATCCAGTATCCAAGTCCGTTTTTGTCGCCGGCGGTTTTTGACATTGCCCAGTAGATTCGAGAAATATGGCCTTCTCGTGTTCCGTATATACATGCCGTATCGGTGCCACAGCTAGACAATCGGCTGTTTGTTTTTACTTCGCTAGTAGTAACTGTTCCACTTGAACCCCCGCTTGGTGGTGGTGTTGGCGCAGGTGCCGGTTTTGGAGTCGGAGTAATGTTATAGAATGATATTATTTTGTCGCTCAGTGGTTTCTGTATGCGGTTGGTTGCCTCGGTACCCTGGGATATGTTGTACATAACTGTGACTTTTTGCTTAGCAGTATTGTTAGGCATGACACCACTCCAATATGCGATATCACTTTGTGACGGTGTTCGCCCTAAATAGTTGCTGTACATGGCTTTCACGAAGTCAGCCTTGCCCATGTTCGCAATTTTGCTATTTGAGTAAACTATATGCTGGCCAGCTTCGGATAGATCATACCCCGCATTCTTGTAAACGCCTGTCCAATAGTCCACCCCTCCCTTGTCGCCATAATTGTTAAATGTGCCTTTATATAGGCGCATAATGTGTCCTTGATGACTGTTATACATACAGCTGCGGTCTTCATACTTGCAGCTGCTAGAACTTCCTGGTGTTGCTGCCGAGCTAAAGACAATCATATACAGTCCTATTGCTCCAAATACAGCAGCGAATAGTAGCATTTTTTTTGATTTCAAGCTCACAGAACCGAACATAGATGTTCTTTTTGGTTTTTTCAACTTCTTTGGCATAGACATCCTCTAGTAGTTTGTTTTTGAAGTTTGCACTATTAACTGCTTATACTTATAGCAAGGCGATATCGTGCTGTCGATTAATGAGCCTGTGATTAAGCGTCACTACCCGCCCAAAGACTACTGGTTGAATTGTTCTAGGAATGAGACAAGTTGTTTGGGTGTAACTTCGGCTTTTATTATGTAGCCGTCTACTTGTTTTTCAATCTCTGCTCGGTCTTCTTTGGCTTGCTCGAGGTTAGTCGTGATAATAACCTTGGCTTTTAAGTGTGTGTCGCCACCGCGGATTTTCTTTAGAATTTCAAAACCAGTTAGCGATGGAATCATGATATCGAGCAAAATAATATCGTAGGTGTCAGTAAGTGCTGCCTGAAGTGCGTCGTTGCCGTCCACTACAATCGTGGTGTCATAGCCAGCTTTATTGAGTGCCCTATAGTAAAGTTCGCTAATGAATCGCTCGTCTTCAATACAGAGAATTTTTTTGCCGTTTGGTTGTATATTTTCTTCCATGCTTCTAGTGTACCCTTACCTTCTATAAAGTGAATGATTTTTTATCCAGCCGTCAGCGTTACGCGTAAATGCGTCGTTGCCCGTTCTCTTCTGTTCTGCAGCCAGTTGCTCATACGGAAGTAGAGAAAATCCGAAGGTACTGCCTTCATCGACTTTTGACGATACCCATATCTGTCCACCGTGTGCGCTAACGAGCGCCTTTGAGAGATAAAGGCCAAGGCCGCTACCTCCAACCTGTCCTTTGGTCCGGTGGTTGCGGTAGAATTTTTCGAAGACGTGCGGCACAACACTGGCTGGGATGCCAACCCCAAAATCTTGTACAGTTGTCTCTACTAGTCCGTTTTGACCGAGGTCGGTTGATATAACAATTCGTTTTTGTTCGCCACTGTATTTGATGGCATTATCGAGTAGGTTGCCAACAACTTCAGTCATGCTGATTTTATCTATGCCTACTTCTGGTAATTTATCAGCAATGAGCAGTTCGATTTTCTTACCATGAACTTCGGCTTTTGGTCGAAGTTGCTCGACTATCTCACTTAACTCGGATTTCCAATCGGCTTTTGTGAGATGCAGTACAAGTGCGTTTTCATCAACGCGGGATACGTTTAGGATATTTCCGACAAACGCATTCAATTGCTTGGCTGATAGATCCATTTTTTTCAAAAACTCTTTGTGCTCATCACTAACTGTCGGCTCTAGTTCGTCCACCAGAACCTCGATATAGCCTCGCAGCATAGTAAGTGGTGTGCGCAGTTCGTGCACCGCTAGCGCCATGAAACTCATACTGCTATCATCTTGTTGATAGCGTTCTGAACGATCAAACATTGTTACAATGAACTCAGTTCCGCTTGGATTATCTTTATTGTAGTAAGCGGCTATATCACAGCGCTTATACGTACTTGTTTTGCCAGGAATTACGATCCTCACCCGTTCCCAGTGCCCGGTGTCTGTGACTTTATTGTCAATACAGTCAGCGATCCAGGTGTCCAGCGTCTCTTCGCTCGGAAACTCAATATTCATAGATTCGTCAAGCTTCTTTCCAAAAAGTTGACTACTTTCAAGGTTGCAGTACGTTAGCCCGATATCGCTGGCATTTGTGACAAGCAAATCCTTATTAAACACAAATAGCGGCAGGGGCATATGGCTGACGATATTTGCCGATTGGACGATTGCACTTCGCTTTTCTTCACCTCCATTTGATCCATTTTTGGAAGCGCTACCAAGTTCATATATTTGGGATAGTGTCGTTGATACTAGTTCCCTACCAAGTCGCAGTTGTTGGGTTCTAGGAGCTGCGCTAGATGGTGAATTTGATGCGACGTGAACTATGCCTTGCCACAGAACATGAAGTGGTGACATGGCAAGTTCAGTTATGAAGCCGCCGATGACAATACTCACCAAGAATGCGGCAATTAACGAGAATATCACAGCAAACACCATGCCAATCTCAACCTGTTCCAAGAGCCAGAAAGTACCAAATCCCACACCGAAAATTACCGCTCCACTAATTGCAAATATCAGTCGTATTCGACTGCGCAACTGTGAATAGTGGTCCACCCTATCTCCCTAAAGTCCGAAGCTGTATTTGCCAGCCGGTATCATTGTTATCCAGGTTTGGCCTGCATTTAGTTTGAGCGGCTCACCATCGGTGGTTTTAAATTCAAACATACTAGTTCGGCCGGCCTTTGACCAAGTGCCTTTGGTTGCGACCCCATCTTGAAAAACGGTCACTCCACCGCTGCCAGTAACTTGATAAACAGAGTAAATACCTTGGTAGTGATGGGAAGATTCCAGGGCGATGACAACTTTCGGTGAGATTTGTGCGCCAGAGCGTTCATCGGTGTGTGGCTTGCCTGCTAGGCTTCGCAGGTAGCTGTTGCTAGCTTTGTCGTAAGTGTAGCTGGTGTTATATAGAAATCCAGATATATCAAATGCGATGTTATTGGCGGTCGTGACTTCAGCTGGCTCTTCTGCCTTGCGCGGATAGCCAATGAATTTACTCTCGGTAAAGCCTTTACTTTTTTGCAGTTCAAGAAGTTGAGCGCGACTTGTGTAGAGGTTGTGTGGAGAGTATCGACTGCTGACGCGCTGATAATATCCGGGGTTGAACGATTGGTCGATATCTTTTATTCCTTGATTTTGTATTTCGGCCAAAGCCTGTCCGCTACCGCCAGCGTGTGCAATCGCAGCATCGAACGGCACGAAGAAGTCTAGATAATATGGTCGCACTGATCGAACTGGACCTATATAGTCTGGCTGAGCTTCTTGGAACAAGGCGTTGAACCGTGTGATACCACCTTCGGCGATAGCCTCAAAAACTACACCCGCTTGATTGAGTCCAGACTGCGGGCGAGCATCAGGGCTGTTTTCTATCATGACAGCAGTAACGGGTAGTTTACTGAGCGGTATGTCTACTTCGACTCCAGTTAGAGGTGATGGAGCGGTTGTTTTGATTGGCTCTGGTTCCGGTTCTGGAGCTGGCGCATATGCAACCGGGGCAGGTTCCGGAGTCTTAGTAAAGACCTTAAGAGCAGTAACCGTGGCGGATGTAATAAAAATCCCAAAAATTACCAAAATAAGTACACGGTTTCTAAGCGGCAAACGTTGCCAAGGCGCAATTAGTTGATGAATCTTTGCCTTTATCTTGCCATGTTTTTTTGGTGGCGGCGCAATGCCAGGGCCGGGTGCGTGAGTGTCTTGATTTTCCATTGTGTGCATTGTACCAGTCTACGGGCCTATGATGCTAGTGTTTGGGCGCGATGGTTAAGTTCAGTTCAGCGAATTCAGTGAATTTTCCAAGCGGGACATGGCTTTTTCGCGGCCGATTACTTCTAGGGTTTCGGCAAGGCTCGGGCTGAATGGCGCCCAGGTTGTAGCGATACGAATCAGGCTAAATAAGACGGCCGGCTTTTGTCCACTAGTCTCAAGAAGTGTGTTTAATCGTTCTTGAATATCTGGGGCTGTGAAATCACTAGCGTCTAGTGTCTGTTTGGCGTCACTCAGGAGCTTTTTTAGCTCTTCTTGTTCAAGCTTCTTTAGCTGCTTGTGCTCTGTTATAAGTGTCATATCAACAGGAAGGTCTTCAAAGAAAAAATTAGTAAGCATTGGTAGCTCTGAAAACAACTTGAGACGTTCTTGAGTAAGCGCAAGGACTTGTTTTTTGTATTCTTCGTCAGCCGTGGCCGCACTAGCTGACCAGTAGGCGGCAACCTTCTCGTATAGGGTGTCGATATCCATAGCCCGGATGTGTCCGCCGTTCATCCATAGCAATCGCCGATCGTCAAACTGTGCTCCGCTGCGTTGGACGCGGTCTAAACTGAATTTTTGGATTAATTCATCAACAGAAAATAATTCTTGCTCGGTGCCATCGTTCCAGCCTAAACTGGCAATGAAGTTGATCAATGCCGCCGGTAAGATTCCGTCCTCGATGTACTCAAGGATGTCTTTGGCGCCATCTCGTTTGCTGAGTTTTTTGTTGCCACCTGGTCCCAAGATTGGTGGCACAGTTGCAAGAATTGGAGGTGTGATTTCCAGTGCTTCGTATATGTTTAGATAGTTTGGTGTGCTGGCTGTGAATTCTTGGCCGCGAATTACATGTGTACACTCCATTAATAAGTCATCGATAATATGCGCAAAATTGTAGGTTGGAAAGCCATCAGATTTGATAAGAATAATATCGTCTATCACTTCTGGCCCAGAGTGAAGCTTTCCCATTACGGCATCAGTCCAGGTGTAGCTTTTTGGGTCAGATTTTAACCTCAATGGCGTACTGTCGTCCCAGGTGGGCGGTGTCTTCGGGCGGTGATTGCGATACAAAAATGGCTTTTTGCTTTTCTGTGCTTGCTCACGGAATGATTGAACTTCGGCGGACGTATAGGGATCAGCATACGCTCTACCCTTTTCAACTAGTTTTTTTGCCCATTCTTGGTAGATTTCTAGACGCTCGGATTGACGGTAAGGTCCAAAATCGCCATCAGCATCTGGCCCTTCATCATATTGAAGGCCTAAAGCCTTGAGAGATTTCATGATGTGTTCATCGGCTCCACTAACCTCACGTTTTTGGTCTGTGTCTTCAAGGCGCAGTATAAACTTTCCACCATCTTGGCGCGCTAATAGCCAGGCAAACAAGGCTGTGCGCATTGCTCCAACATGTAAATAGCCAGTTGGGCTTGGTGCGAATCTAGTGCGTGTCTTCATAGATAGCTAGTATGCCACAAACAGAGGTGATTTTCTAGAGGCCAGAGGCGATGCGCAAGAGTTGGTCGGTGTTGAGCGATGACTCGCCTTCAACCTGATACCAAATGCCACCACTTACCCATGTTGCGTTGTTGCCGTCATATATATAAATTGTTTTGCCATTTTCCTGGACGGTTTGAAAAGGCTCGTCGTTCGCTTGTACGAAGTTTTCGAGTAAGGCTTGGCTGGTCCAGTCGGAGTTTTTCTGTACAACTTTAAAGTTACGGGTGTCTGAGTTTGACTGGTATGCCAATGTGATTTGTCCGGCAGAATATTCAATTGGTCCAGCGAGCGCAAAACCAGCTGGTTGATAGCCAGGAAGTCTTGCCTCAACCCCCGCCCTTGTTGCAGCTAGCTGAACTGCGAGCGATGACATGTGTTGCCGTGCAAATAATCCGCCAGTTACTAGGACGGTAATAATTCCTAGACCTACAGAAAGTGTACGGGTGCTTATTTTTAGTTGTTTTGCTGCTCGTTTTGCAATGTTTTGCTTTGAAGGAGCTAGCTGTTGATGACTGTCGGCCTTTTTGAGCGCCATATCAAAAGGAGAAAGTGGAAGTACAGCCCGAGATGGCTCAGTTGTTTTGCTAGTTGCTGCCGGCTGATGGTTCGGTGCCGATTTTACTGGAAGCGGCTGACTGGATGTTTTCGCTTGAAATTTTGAAACATGTGGGTGTTTTTGAGTTTCAGTTGCTCGAGCAACACGTGTCGGATGTGGATTTGCGGTCCTGGGCTGTATTGAGTGCTTATTCACGGGCTTAGGGGCGTGAACTGGCTTTTTGACGCTGTTGCGCATGAGTGTCTTAGATTTAATGGTTTTTTGGTGAACAGTATGGGACGGTTGAGGTGATTTGGGACTGTGTTTGCTAGGAGAAGTTGGGGCAATATTCTTGGGCACAGCAGATGTGCGCGTATTACGAACAAGGCCATCCATGCTTCGCACGCTACCGCCAGAACTAGTGCCAAGCTTAGCGCCGGTACGTGCGTCGTATTTATAACCGTTTAACTCGATTGTATCGTTTTTTGTTGACACTATTTTGCCGCTTACCCTCTTTATTGGCGTTACCACGTATCTTACCGCTAATGGTGACGGTTGTGCAAGTTAAAAATATTCGGCCAAATGCACACCGCTTCCTGGATAGTTGAGCAACAATACGCTACAATAAGTCAGATTATGGATTTCTTAGATCCCAAAAAACGAAAAGCACATAACACAAGACTCTACATCGGATACGCATTGATGGGTGTCTTGATTACGATGATTGCTGTTCTCTTGTTGTTCCAGGCTTACGGCTATACGTTTAATATTAGAACAGGAAACATCTCCCAAAATGGACTTCTATTTGTTGACGCCAGTCCGCAACAAGCGAATGTCGTGATCAATGGACGATTAAGGGGGCAGACTGACCAACGCCTAATCCTTGATGAAGGTAGTTATGATATTTCTGTTGAGCGCGAGGGGTATCATTCATGGACGCAAACTGTACTTTTGCGCGGTGGGTTTATTGAACGTTTCCAGTACCCATTCCTGTTCCCTGTTAATCCCGAAACTGCAGATGCATTCTTGTTTGCAGGACAACCACCATTCACAACGCAGAGCCCAGATAGACAGTGGCTACTTGCACAAGAACCCGGTTCACTCATGAGTTTTGACCTGTTTAACCTTAATTCTGATTTGCAGACTGCTCGTGTTTTAAACCTTGCTGAAGGGTTGCTTACCGAATCTGGTAGCATTCACCGTTTCGAGTTGAATGAATGGTCGAACGATAATCGGCGTGTTGTTTTGCGCCACTTTTTTGACGATCAGGTGGAACTTGTCTTAGTTGATATTGAGGAGCCGACACTTTCTGTGAATCTGTCAAAAACAATCACCACGCCTTTTACGCGATTACAACTTAGAGATAAAAAGTTTGATCAGTACTACATATATCAGGCGCAATCACGTGATCTTTTGACGTATGATTTAGGAACCGGAGAAAATGAAGTAGTAGTGAGCAATGTGATTGATTTTCATACCCATGGTGATGATGAAATGGTCTATGTAACGGATGGCGGAGATGCCGCCTCTGAACAAGTTTCGGTACGAATGGTGGAGAGTGGCGAGGCGTATACTGTAAAAACTTTGCCGCGGGCTGAGAAGTACTTACTTGAGATGGCTCAATACAGTGGCAAGTGGTACGTTGTTGCCGGAGCTGCTAGCGAAAACAAGGTCTATGTGCTTCGAAATCCGCTTGTGCCGCTGCGCAGGAACTCTTCAGCAACGATCGTTCCGGCTGCTGTCTTGCCGATAGATAACCCTGAGTTTGTGTCATTTTCTCAGAATGCTCAGTTTATAGCCTTACAGTCTGGATCGAAATTTATTGTGTATGATGCAGAAAACGCAGAAACCGTTCGTTTCGATAGCGAACTTACGCTTCCGGCTGCACATAAGGTCACCTGGATGGACGGACACCGTTTAACGGCAATTAGCGAAGGAGTGCATACCGTATTTGATTTTGACGGCACCAATAAGCACACCTTGGGTAGTTCGTACGACGGCATTATTCCGTACTTTAATGGAAATTATTCAGCAAGCTTTACTATCGCTCCGTCGCTGGCAGTTGATGGGCGTGCTGCGCTTCAGCGAACAGAATTGATTGTCGACGCAACTACGCAGCAGACAAACTAGCTACTGAACCATCCTGTAATGCGACTCCAGAGTGAAGGTGAATTCGATGGTAATATTGCTGGTTCAGTTGGGCTTGTAGCTACCGAACTTTGCGTATTTTGGTCAGTAGTTGGTGAGATTTGTTCACCGACTACGACGAGTCTATTAATTGCTGTTCCCGGCGGATCGCAAGTAATGAGCGTCATAGATGCGTCAGATTCGTCGTTCTGAAGCACTGATACTTGGTCGGGCCTGACAATTTTTTTATCGAATATCTTATAGACATATCGAGTTCCATTTTTGTGGATGTAGAAAGTGTCGCCAATTTCCATTTTGTTGAGTTGCACGAACACATATTTATAATCGCCGCCGTTGAGTATGTTGTTGCTGGAATGGCCAAAAATAACCGAGTTTCCGAACTCGCCCGGTTCAGGCGTGGTCGCGTAATGAAGTACACCGCGCTCAAGGGCTGTTTGGACAGCCGCCTCCTCGATCGATTCTTCGTCGTACACAACAGGCGTTTGAACATTTATTTTAGGAATAATTAGCATTGGTTCGGGTCCAACTTCTTCGTTGGCGTCAAGGATGAGGGGGATGTTACTGGCATTGGCATTTGGGCGGATAAACGGCGTCAATACTCGTTCGTTAAAAAAACCAAACATTAGAACAAAAACTACTAAGACGCCACTCATTAGACCAAATTTTATCGAGGCAAAGTGATGATTTTTTTGGGCTGCCCTGGCCTTTGCAGTTTCTCTGATGTGTTTTTTTATTGCTTTTGGGTCGGTTAGGGGTGCCTCGTGATGGACGGCTACGGGCTGCTTTGGCTGCCTTACTTTGGGCGCTGCCGGATGGATGGGTTCTGTTCTTTTGCTAGCTGGCTGTTTATTGTAGTCGGCGTAGAATTCTTGCCAAACTTTATGTTTTTCAGGATCGGTAAGCCCTTGATAATATTCATGCCAAGCAGTTTGAATCTCGGCAAGCGATTTTCCGCTCGTACTCAGTTCATGCATGAACTGTTGGTGTTTTGAGCGTCGACCGTGATGAGCGTTATCCTCTTCAATCTCTTTTTTGACATCAGGTTCATTGCCATAAATTGAATCAAGCTTATTGCGTATTAGCTTTATTGCGTTTTCGGCATCTGGATCATCAACGAGCGCAGAAGCACGCAGCGGCTCAAGCACCTTTTCTTTCCGACTTGGCAAGGCGTGAGTATTTGGATTGGTTAAATTGTCATCATTGGGTAGCATAAACAGATATAAGTATAGTACAATTGTGCTGTTTTAGCAGGTGTCTACTTGCAAAGACGAGCCGGAGTGGCGGAATTGGTATACGCGCACGACTCAAAATCGTGTTCTTTCGGGATTGAGGGTTCAAGTCCCTCCTCCGGCACCAAATAAAGAGTCCCAGAAATGGGGCTTTTTATTTTGTCTTGGGACTTGAACGGGATTGCATGTCTGCAATCCCCGCACCTTGCCCCAGAACGACCTAAGGGGGTTGGGGTCGTGTCAGAGAAAGTAATTTTTCTTTCTCTACGAGGCAAGTCCCTCCTCCGGCACCAAATAAAGAGTCCCAGAAATGGGGCTTTTTATTTTGTCTTGGGATTAGTGCTACACAACTATGAAGGCGTCTGCTCGAACAGCCGGGATATCTGGGGTGTTTTTCAAATTTGCGTACACTCTTCTTTGCGCGTCATGAATATCATCGGTTGTTGCACTCTCGTATAGGCGTATGCCACTAACATGCGGAACATGCTTCATGGTTATCAAGTTGTATAGGTCCCATGCGTCTAGATTTATAGCTAGAGTGTCGATAATCTGAGCAGTTTCTTCTTTGAATCGATCGCAGGTTTCCTGATCTGGAACAATGGCGAGCCTGTTGGCTGACTTCGTTACAAACTTACCAATGCTACCGATTTGAAATTTAACAGGTTTTCGCAAAGACGGAATATTGTCATACAAGAGCGACTGAACTTCTTTCGTATCGTAGTTGCCAAATGCTTCTATCTCAACTGCTCGACGCATTACTAGTGAAAGCGCAGGATTTTGGTCTTGATGTGTGGTGCCTCGAACTATGCCTGGCACACCTTCGAATAATCCACGAAACCAAGGAAGTGAATTTTCGTTAATCGGCCGTAAAACGCCGAATGCACTTGCACTGCTTGGCCGTGTTCCCGGCTTGACTCTTCGCATCATATTATCAATATTATACCATATCCATCGTAGTTAAGCTATTTATATTCAAAAGTTTTAGTAGCACGGGGGTGTTATTCAGGCTTCAGAAATGATGCTCGTAGTGAGAGATTCAAAGGGTTTTTCTGGGTTTTGAAGACGCCAGACCGCGGCGTTTGTAGCAGCCTTGACCCTCCATTTTCCTGGATTGGAATCAGTGACGGAGAGCATTTGGGCATGAGCGGTGATAATGAGCTCATGGCGCCTGACCATGATAGAGCACGCCAGACCATCCAATAGGTGACGTATTCGCTCGGCAAAAACTTCCAAAGATATTTCAAAAGTTAGCGCCTCGTCTAAATGTCGAATTTGGGCAGCTTTTTGCAGGTCTGACATAGTCATAACTAGCGTTGTATGTTCACGTTGCAAGATTGCGTCATTTTGCTTGAGCAATAGTTCGAGTGCGTCTTTGGTGACTGTGAGTTGTCCCTTGTAGTGTTCGGCAAATTGCTCAAGCAAACTGGCTGTTTCGGCGTTTCGACTGACGTCGCCCACAATTAGCACCGCATCTGCCCAAGTAGCCGCATCCAGACAATCTCTTAAGGCTTCTTTGGCAAGACTGCCAGCTCGAGTGCTTGCGACAAACAGAGCGTGCTCAAATACGCCACCAACGATCTTTTTAATTGCATCTGGCATTAATACGCGTACTTCCCCTGCTCCAGCTTTGCGCGCCTCCGCGTACGCCTCGCCAACTGCCGAAAATCCAAACGAGTTTCCTCCGATTACTAACAGTTTTCCGGCATGAAGCTTGTTTTCTGGCCTGCTCCACAACAGGTCTGGAAACATCGGTGATTCAGGCGTTTGCCGTGGCAACAAGGTAGCCTCCTATGCTAGGATTCATGTGGTAAATAACGTTCTTCCTCTCGACGACTATTGGCCATTGGTTATTCATGGCAATCTCTATCAAATCTTGCCCAGGATTAAAGGCGATTGGTTGCTCGGCAATAGTCAGGAGGTCAACATCGCCAGCAGAATCTCCGATTGCTACGCTGTCTTTGAGCGACAGCTGATGCTTATCGATAAAAGATTGAAGGAGCGGACCTTTGTTCTTGTGCGTCTTCTTAGCAATACCAGTGAAATATTCATCACCTCTTTCGTACTCTTGACCAATCCAGGCATCAAATCCGTAATGTTCGGCGAATGGTGCAACTAGCTCTGTTTGAGAGCCAGAAATTGCAATAAGGAAATAACCCTCGTTTTTAAGTGATTTGGCGAGTTCACGGGTGTACACGTAGACATTGTCGCGGTGCTTCGTAATGACTCGTTCGGCTGCACGCTCAAAATCAGAAATTTTGAGCTTTGTAAGCTCAGCTTCAAATAGATCAACTTGCAATTGTTCAAATTCTTTAAAGGCCCGACCATGGGTGCGACGTCGCCAGGCATCGTGCTTATCAGCAAGAGCGTCATGAAGTTGTGCTGGTAGTGCACCTATTTCAATCAGCTCGCCAACAACTTCTCGATATAGTCCACTTCGGAATAATGTGCCGTCGATATCGAAGGCCGCAAACTTCTTCATAAGACAATTATATCACTAAAACTGCAAATATATGCGACATGAATAGCATGTTGTTGCAATTATTATGACAGCTTTGTTGTTAAATTTCGTATGCCACCAGGGGGTAGAAAGTCAGGTGTGGACAACTCGGTTTACAAACTTAACGACCGGACGTACTATTCGCATTGAAGAAGTTGGTGGAGACTACTTTTTCCGAGGGATTCGTTCGCATACTAGTTGCCGTGAACGTTGCCTGGTTATTTAATTGCGAGTTTTTAAACCTATGGAGGGTTAATTTTATGGCGACTTCAAATATGAGTCAACCAGTTATTGGTGTAAGTTTTAATCAAATTATTAGTGTCTTTGCGGTTGCAATGGTTGCTGCTGGCGTATTCGTTGCAGTCATTACTAACAGCATCGTAAATGCAAAAGTAGGTGCGCTTGAAACGCTTGCAGCACAGTACAACCCTGCAAATGCAACAGCTGCACCACAGACTAACAATGCACCTGCAATTGAAGTTGCGGCTTGCAGTGATTCAGCTGCACCTGCTGTTGATGGCGCTGGCACAACTGGTGATGAAGTTGCAGGCTCAGTAATTCGAGTTGCACACTATCGAACTTTGCCGATAGGCATTTCATACAATCAATCCAACACACAAACGACCACAAATACATCCACCAACACGTTTACAGACAACCGAAATAGCGGTAACTCACTTTCTATGAGCTACACAGACTCTAGTACTAACGATAGCTACAACAGCGACGACGACTTCCTTGCCTTCAATAACGGCAATGACTACAGTGATAACCGTAACCTTAGCGATAACCGCGTAACTACAACCACGACAACTTCAACAGATGTAGTTATTAAAGATAATGGAAATACAACAAACAACAACAGCGGCAACACTACTCGAACAACAACTACAAATTCAAGTACAAACGATAGCAACAACACAAGCTCAACAACAACAAATACCAACAATTCTAACTCAAGCACAAACAACAGTAATAACACGGCAAATACATCTCAAAATAATGGCAATACCAACAACCAAAATAACGGAAACACAACAGACAGCAACAACGACTCTTCTACGCACATATTGTAAGTAGACGTTAAGATCAAAAGACCCCGGGACTGTCCGGGGTCTTTTATATTGACCTTATTGCGTAAGGCTTGCGAGGGCTTGTCGTGTAAGCTGAATGTCTTCGTGTTCAGTTATGTGTCCACTGAGCGTGGTGTAGAGCTGGCTGTTGGGTAATTCATTATGTAGTGCAAAAGCAGTCGATGGCGGACAGACCATGTCGTAGCGACCTTGTATGAGTGTTACTGGCATAGTTAATTTGTGGGCATTATCTAGGATAAAGTTGTCGGGCATGAAGCAGCGATTTCTTATGTAGTGTATTTCTATCAGAGTGCCGCTAGGGTCAAAATCTGCGTAGTTACTACTGCGTGGTCGGTCGTCTAGACCAACAATTCCGCCCTCTAGCTGCGCATATTCAAAAGCAGATTGTTTTTGCTCTTTTGGCGTACCTTTTAAGGCTTTGTCGAAATGATAGTTGGTTGGATCCTTTTGATGCGAACCTGGAGTAGAGTCAAGATATTTTTGCCATACATCAGGATAGAATGCTTGGAATAGCCCTTGGGCTACCCAGTCAATCTCGCTCTGTGATCCAGTAAAAATACCGCCGAGCACCATACCAGATACTCTTTTAGGATGTTTTAGAGCATATGCCAGCGCTAAGCACGAACCCCAAGATCTGCCTAGCAGTATAAAGTTTTCAATGCCTAGCTTGTCGGCAATAGCTGATATGTCGCTAATTAAATCGTTGGTGGTGTTGTCGACTAGCGAGCCGTAAGGCAGGCTTTGACCACAGCCACGCTGATCAAAAAAAATGACTCGCTGCTCATTAGGGTCATAGTTTCCCTTGTGGTAGTCTTTGGCCTGGCCGCCGGGCCCTCCATGCAAGGAAATGATCGGTGTCTTGGCGTTTGGATTGCCCCAGTCTTGCACATAAAGCGAGTGCTGCTCGTTCACCTCTAAGTGTAATATTTGATTTGTAAATTCGTCCTTATTCATTTCCAAATAGCTCCTTTACGATGTCCATAGCTTCTATATATTTATCGGGGTTTGATTCCAGTTCTGCTAGAAATATTTTATATGGCATCCAAGTGAGTTCGTCTACTTCTTCCGGCTGTGGGGTAAAAGCACTAATAGGCAAGCTTATATTGCCTCTAAAGTTCATGTTGGCGCGGTGGCCAATGTCTGCCTTGTGCATTAGTAGTTTAACTTCCGTTAGGGGTGCTTCGACCCCAATCTCTTCTTTCACTTCGCGTTCTGCGGTTTGTAGGTAGCTGTCGCCATGTTCGAGCGTGCCAGCAACTGATGGCCCCCATTTGCCAGGATCATTTTTCATATGCATGGGGCGCTTAGCCAGGAGTAGCTCATTTTGATCGTTAAAGATCCAAATCGTGACTATCCGCCATCGGTCATCATTCGAAAGTAGCTCCCGTGCTTTTGTTCCGATTTCATTGTCGCTTTCATCGACTAAAGTTACCATTTCGGACATCAGTTAATCTCGATACTTACTGGACAGTGGTCACTCCCCATTACGTCGGCATGAATTTGAGCACTTTCGATTCGCGGTTCTAGCGCGGTGGAGGCAAGAAAGTAATCAATACGCCAACCAACGTTGCGATCTCGTGCGCCGCCCCAAGCAGTCCACCAAGTGTAGTATTCCCCACCCTTTTCGAATAGCCTGAAAGTATCAACAAAACCGGCCGCTAGCCAATTTTCAAATCCGTCACGTTCTTGACGCGAGAAGCCCTTATTGCCTTCGTTTTGCTTGGGTCGCGCCAAGTCAATTTCATTGTGGGCGACATTCATGTCGCCACAGTAAATGACTGGCTTCTTTTTTTGTAGATTTGCGCAGTAGGCTGTCATGGCCCTGTCCCAATCCTGTCTCAGTTCAATTCGCGCTAATTTGTCTTTAGCGTTGGGCGTATAACACGTCACGACGTAGAAGTCGTCAAATTCAGCAGCGATAACTCTACCCTCTTTGTTGGCGTCTCCGTAGCCATCGGCTCCTAGTCCGCTTGCCTCAACATACTCATCCGGAATGTCATTGATTACTGATATTGGCTTGATCTTAGTGAAAATTGCCGTACCGCTGTAGCCCTTTTTCTCGGCATCGTTCCAGTATTCTTCGTAGTCTGGCAGGTCAATTTTGGCCTGCCCCTGGTGGGCTTTGGTTTCCTGTAAGCATAGAATGTCTGGTTGATGTTCTTCGATAAACGGATAAAACAATTCTTTTCGTAACACAGCACGAATACCGTTGACGTTCCAGGAGTATATTTTCATGACCTTATCTTACCATGTGTGAATGTCGACCAATGATGCTTGATGTTTTATGGCCAGCACAAAACTCACGGCTACTCAGCGCTCAGGATGGGATGATTAGCGCACCACTGGTTGCTTTATTTGAACTGGTGTCACCTCGAGTGTTTGTTGGACAAAAGAACGCATACCCGGTTTGTCAAAGAAAGTCACAGATCTTCGGGCTTTGGGGCATACACCGCAAGTAACACAGGCTCCCCCACGCTCATCCATAAGAGCCAATTTACCCAGATTTTCTGGACACGGAACGCTTCTTTGTCCTTCGGGCATCATGGCCTGAGCCTCATCTTGAAACTCTGCCGTTGGAGCCCATAGGATGTCTGGATAGTTTTTAGTTACTTCCCTCGCGGCATCTATATTATTTTCATCAACGCTTAGATATAGGGCTAGATTATCTATTCCATACAACTTCGACACTACATCAACGGGCTCTACGAAGGAGCGAGTATATGTCCAGAAGGCTATATCTGGAAATGCATGAACTGTGTTGGCCCATGCTTCTGCATAGTCCTCTGAATAAAAGTCACCGCTCCAGTGAATACGAAAAATTCGATCATCTGCAGGGACATCCTTTTTATTGGCATGATCTTGGTAGCGATTCACCGCCTCGGTAAGGAGTAGGGTCTTGTCATAGACACTTTCAGCATCCTCCAACATGTTTTGATTGTGGCGGAGTAGTGATGCGACGCCGTCAGCTCGTTCTGAGTTAATGGCGTAACATATTGCCTCACATGACTCTGTCGAACCTGGACAGCTGTCAACAGGAGGGAGTCCAAACCCGTTTGGGACTGTTGGCACCCAGCGCTTGTCCTTGATCTGGTACCATCCCTGCGGCGAGACTTTTCTATCGAGTGATAATTTCAGCCAATCATCGCTCTGGCGTGCTCGTTGAAATGGTTGCAGTGGTGCACGCAGTTCATGCTGATCACGCCAATAGTCTAGATTTTGGGCATCATGTCCGATGTTTGCTGAATTACGCTCCATAATTTACCTAGAAGTATAGCGCAAATACCACAAACTTGACACGTGCTAAACTTGTTTTAATGAATGAGTTGTATCTTTTTGCACCAGTTGCCGTCTCTTATGAACCTCATCCCCTGCTGCCCGAAGGCTATGAGCTTGACGCGGCCGAGGTGGTCGTTGAGACGCCTTGGGAAGATTTTTTACCCCCACGGTCGTTTTCGTCGACGGCATTTGGCAGGCTGCAAGATCTCGCTGCATCTGAATATTTCGAAGAAGAACAGGCTGCTGTAACACTTGCTCGCTATTTGGAGCCAAAAATTTCATTCCAAGATGAGTTCGGTTGCTGGGAGCTGCCACTTCGCCAAGAGTATGATTCTAAAAAACGTGCTCGTTATCCGTGCATCACCGTAACTTCGTTAGGCTACAAAAACCAGCTTGCACATCGTGCCAGTATGGAAGTCTTCCGTGGAGTTGAGTTGCCGCGCAATGCTGACGAGCCGCTACACGTGGATCATCGTTGTCGAAATCATGCCTGCTGCAATCCGTATCATCTCGATGCAGTGAGTCATGCCGAGAATGTGCGTCGTGGAAGGCGCGCAACTGCCAATGAGCGCTCCCCTTCTTTGTTTGGTTTTGATAGAGAAAACCAAACAACTATCGGCAAGATTGCAGCGATAGCTACAGTATCAGCTGACAGCGAATAATGGCTTATCTGTACTGCCCGGAGCGCCAATTGCTGTGCTTGCTAGATCTCTAAGTAGTCTCTCGGTTTCATCATTAATTTCAAGTCCTTCTGCATCGATTAAGGCGACGATTCTATTATGCAATGATCGCTCTTTTTCGGCACGCTGGTCACGCAGAAAAGCGAGGTCTTTAACTATCTTATCGCGTGGGTTATCAAATGATCTTGTATCAAAAAGAGACATCACTAAATCGTCAGTTTCCATATTATCAGAGTGCTTTTTCTTGAGCGCTTCGGTGTGCTGCTGAATGATTGATCGTGTCTTTGTGACTTGGCGATTCAGTCTGCCATTGTACTGTGTGATGAAGCGAGCCATTTCGTATACTGTGAATTCTTTGATAGCGGCCTCCTGATGTTGCTGGGTAGGCATAGTGTCGCTTTCGGCGAGTCTTTTTGATTCGTCGAGCGCTATCCAGGGGTAGGCTTTAGCCAATTCAACGCTAATACTAAAAGGCACTAACTGACTGGTTGTGAGTTCACGAATTTCTTCAGGTAGTTCAGCATAGAGTAGTGCATTTTTTAGCCTTTCGGTGGTAATGCCATTTTGGGCTGCAAACGCTTTGCGCGAAATAGATTGCCCTTGTGAGTTCTGCCACAAAAATGCTTCAGCGTAAGCCCGCGCAGCCCTGTCTGGTGGTGGTGCTGAGTGGATATTCTCGGCTAACTGGATAGCTATAATGTCATCTATTGAATCGACTTCGTGAACTTGTGCCGGCAAGGGCTTTTGTTTTCCTTCCGGATGGTTCTCTCTAAGAGTTTTGATCGCTGTTACACGTGAATGTCCTGCGATAACCAGGATGTAGAGGTCGTCGGCCACCGGCTTGAGGTCTTCCAGCTTGTGATCTTTTGCCCAAATTTTATTAGTGAAATCTAAATATGATTGAAAAGTTTCGCCGTTTAGGATTGCGACATTTATGGGGTTTAAGACTTTTTGTGATGCGATACTGGCGGTTAATTCGGCCTGCCTCGGGTTATTCCCGTCACGTTGTTGTCCAAGCATGTTTAGGTACTCGGTATCCGGATATATAATCTCTAAATCTTCTTCGGGTGGTATTTGCCACTGGTCAAGTAGTTTGATTTCGTTTCCGGGCATCACTTCTGGACAATTCAAACTCATACTTTTCTTAGCCAATTTTTCATTTTTTTATAACTCCCTCTCGTCTATATATAATGTACCAGACCCATTGCGCCGAATCGATAAATAATACAAAAATACAATATTCGTCTGGTACTATTGATGCAATGTATAAAAGAATTCTATTAAAACTCTCTGGCGAACAGTTGGCTGGTGAGTTCGAAAGCGGGATCGATCCAAAGCGTGGACAGTGGCTTGCACAAGAAGTAAAAAAGACTACTGATGCCGGAGCTCAGGTGGTTATAATGGTAGGCGGTGGTAATTTTCTTCGCGGAGCGCAAATTGCCGGTCACGGCATTAAGCGTGTAACTGCCGATCATATGGGCATGCTTGGAACGATGATGAATGCCTTGGCGTTAACCGATATCTTTGAGGCTAACGGTCTTCGAACTCGTTGTTTGAGCAACATATTTGCAACACAGGTTGCCGAGCCTTTTGTGCATAGACTTGCCGAAAAGCATCTTCAAAAAGGTCGTGTGGTGATTGTTGCGGGTGGAATTGGCAGACCCTATCTTACGACCGACACAGCTGCAGTTTCATTGTCTCTTGAGCTGGGTTGTGATGCGGTGCTTAAGGCTACCAAAGTCGATGGCGTATACGACAAGGACCCATCCCGTCACGACGACGCCACTAAATTTGAAACACTAGACTATCAGCAGGCAGTAGCAGACGGTGCAATCAAAGTCATGGATAAGGCGGCAATGGGGCTTGCCATGGATTATAAAATGCCGTTAATTATTTTTGATTTACTCGATGAAGGCAATATCGCTGCCGTCGTTGCTGGTGAAAAAGTCGGCACTACCGTCAGCTAGCATTGGTTTTTAAGTCCCCCAAACGGACTTCTTAAATTGCCAATAAAAAAACGACAGCCCAATGTCTGTCGTCTTTTCATGGCGGAGAGAGGGGGATTCGCCTCGCATCAAAAGCAAATTACTTTTGATTACTGCGACCCCAACTCCCTTTGGTCGTTCTGGGGCAAGGTGCGGGGTCTGCAGACTTGCAAACCCGTTCGAATCCTCCTGTGCCAATAAAAAAACGACAGCCCAATGTCTGTCGTCTTTTCATGGCGGAGAGAGGGGGATTCGAACCCCCGAAACGAGTCGCCCCGCTTACACGCTTTCCAAGCGTGCTCCTTCAACCACTCGGACACCTCTCCACTATGTTTATTGTAAACGATTTACCATGAGTTTCTACATCAAGCACGCTTGGTCCAGGCGTGGTCACGTTCCGCGACCCCGTCGCAACATCTTTGCCAACAAGTTTGCAAGAGTTGGCTCCCTTGCTGACTGTCACAGACAGCCATCACCTTCAACCACTCGGACACCTCTCCTGGTTCGTATCATTATACACACCTATGGTAATTTTTGGAAAATGTAAGAATTTTCTTGGCACCACTGTTTATCTTGCGGTACACTAAAGTAAATGTCACTCGTTCAACTCAAAGATGTAAGTAAATTGTATGGCTTCGGCGACGCAACAACAGTTGCCGTCGATAGTGTGTCGCTGTCGATAGAAAAAGGCGAATTCATTGCAGTCATGGGCCCGAGCGGCTCTGGCAAATCAACGCTCATGAACATTATTGGGTTGCTCGATCGACCAACTCACGGCTCGTATCAACTCAATGGTCGGAATGTTTCCAAATTGCGACCGAATCGCAGAGCCAAGATACGAAGAGATGGAATTGGCTTTATTTTCCAGAGCTTTAATCTTCTTCCCCGCTTGAATGTGTTGGAAAATGTTGCCCTGCCCTTGTCGTATAAAGGCATGCTGCAATCTCGACGCTTAAAGCGCGCTGCAGCGATGCTTGAACAGGTTGGCTTGGGGGACCGTGAGTATTTTATGCCAAAACAATTAAGTGGCGGCCAGGCACAACGAGTAGCGATCGCAAGAGCATTAATTTGCAACCCTGACGTGATTATTGCCGACGAGCCAACCGGCAATTTAGACAGTGGAGCAAGTCGAGTAGTCATGGAGCTATTAAGTGACTTGCACAAGACTGGGCACACCGTATTGATGGTGACACACAATCCTGAACTAACGCGCTATGCCAACCGGGTGCTGTTCATGCACGACGGCGAGATTATTGCTGACGAGCGCACGAAAGTTGGTGATGTTCCAGAACTGGCTCAGAAGTTTTATCACCTTCCAAAAATTACTCAAGACGATCACCTGGCTGGTATATCTGCGCTTATGGAGGCTATTCCGCAAAAACGCACCGTTAAAAAGAAGTCTACAAAGAAAAAGTCAAAGAAGAAGCGCTCTTACTCTACTAAGTCCAAAAAGGATGAATCATAATGTTACTAGGCGGATATATTAAATTAGCAAGATCCTCGATGCGTTCATCACGCTGGCGTAGCGTCCTCACTATGCTGGGGATTATCGTTGGTATTGTGTCGGTAGTAACCACTGTGTCAATTGGCGAAGGCGTGAAGCAGCAAATTGTAAATCAAATTGAACGACGCGGCGAAGATCTGATTACGATCCTGCCGGGCAAGACGGATGCCGATAGTGCATCTGGGTACTTTGCAAGACTTAACCCGACCGCCCCAAGAGTGTCGTCGGCTTTTGGTGAATCAGATTTACAAGCTTTGCGCGCAACGCCAGGTGTCTCTAGATTGGCTCCATTTGGAACGGTGACCGGTGAAGTTGCAGCAGGCAGTGAAAGTTTTGCAGCAACTCAAGTGATAGCTACCAGCGAGGACCTGCCAAATGTACTAAATCAGAAATTGGCTTTCGGCACCTTCTTCACCGACAAGGCAGAAGGTTCAGTCAACAGTGCAGTCATTGGTCAGCGAGTAGCCGAGGAGTTGTTTGGCGAGAACGTGCCCCTTGGACGCGAATTGACTGTACGCGGTACAAAATTTATTGTCCGAGGCGTGTTTGAGGAGTTTGATGCGAACTCACCACTTCTTGCTGTAGATAACTATGACAACGCAATTTTTATTCCTTATCGGGTAGGTCAAGAGTTGATGGGTGGCTCAATGGCAATTTATCAGGTATTGGCTCGACCAAGTGAATCGCAGAACACTTCTATACTTATCACTGCCCTGCACAATGCACTAGCAGCTGCTCGTGGCGATGCAACTGATTATGCGGTATTGAAGCAGTCTGACGCCTTAGAGCTCACTGATGGAACCCTAGCGCTTTTGACGACGATGATTGCAGGCGTAGCCTCAATTTCTTTGGTTGTGGGTGGTATAGGTATTATGAATATTATGTTGGTTTCTGTCACGGAGCGAACACGAGAAATTGGTGTACGCAAAGCAGTCGGCGCAACAAATAGACAAATTTTGTATCAGTTTTTGACAGAGGCAGCAGTGTTGAGTTTTGTTGGTGGTGTGCTTGGTGTTCTCATGTCGCTTGGTGTTAACTTCGTGCTTAGAATTATGACCAACCTTGAGCCAGTAGTCAGCCTTGCTTCGGTTCTAGTTGCCGTTGGTGTTTCATTTGCCGTCGGAGTACTTTTTGGAAGTGCGCCTGCAGTTGTTGCATCCAGAAAAGATCCAATCGACTCTTTGCGATATCAGTAAGATATCTTGTGTTCTGAGATTGTACGAAAGCTTCTAAAAAAGGACTTAAGAACAAGAGATTGCAACAGCACAGCAAATATTAACAGTATTGTGCCGCTATAGTGTGCGGATATGAAGACGTTAATGCCGTCACGTGTCAGCGATGGAGTTATGAGACTGACAGCAACGATGTATACCGAGAGTGAAAAAATGTGGCCAAACAACGCACCAGCCAGCTTTTCAGTGGCGTGAGGGTTGTCGTGTTGATGCTTGAGCGCAGCAAACCAAAACATTCCGGAAAGTCCGACGAGTATTAGTCCGCACATGACGAATGACGCCTGAAGAACTGATATGTTTTTGGTCATCGTACCCATTACATCAAATAGAAATAATGCTTTGGCGCCGCTGTCCAAGGCGTTACTTTCTAATACCTGCTGAATGATTCCGATATTTGCAAGCCAGATACCGACGGCCACCGCAAACAACCCTCCGCCAATTCCGTACATGACGTTTGTCCAACTTTGAGAAACAAAAACATAGGCAAACCAGTTTTTTTGGCAGTACTTATAAAACTGAATGAATGAGTTTATTGTCAGTTTTATGTCACGCGAAATGCGTTTTTTTATAAGTCTTGCAAGCTTCATATATATGAATAGTATAGTACAGTGCCGTGAATCATACACAAAATTACACCAAAATCTACCCCTGTTTTTATTATGCTTGTGGATAAAATGCTTGACAATGATGTCGATGTGCGTAGAATTACCCCTTGTGTCTATCCATGTGAGGTGGAGACGATGCGAAACGTGAGCAAACAGTCAGGTGTGGGTGCTCACACACTTAAATCGAAATCGACAACTAGGAGGGTTTTTATGCGTATGACCGCTATTGTAGCGGCCGTTGCTTCGTGTGCGCTAATTATGGCGTTGCACACTGTTAAGGCAGATGCACTGTCGCCGGTTACACTTGCTTTAGGCGAGTCGCCGACATTATTGGATGAAATAACGCTCGCGCAAGCGCAGCAAAGAGAAGAATTTACTGAGCCGTTAGAGCCTGAAAAACCCCCAGTAGTAACTCATAAAGTTTCTGCTGGTGAGTCTCTGATTAAAATTGCGAATCAGTATGGAATAGATTGGAAACGGATCTATTACAAGAATGCAAACTTATCGCAGCCTGATCTGCTAGAGATTGACCAGGAATTGGTTATTCCTGACAACGAAGAAGAGTTAGAGGAGCGAGTGATTGTCGCGCCTGAGCCTGTCTTGCAATCTGCAACAAGTACAAGCACCCAATCAACTTCTGCGAGCCAAAGCCAGTCGGCAACCGCCAGTTCAACCCTGCCGGTTTCTGGCAACCTATACTCTCGAGGCTATTGCACCTGGTATGTAAAGAATCGCCGACCTGACCTGCCAAATAATCTTGGAAATGCCGATACATGGTATGCACGAGCAGCTTCTCAAGGTTTTGGCGTTGGTAGCACGCCACGTGTCGGTGCTGTTGCAGCTGCAACTACTGGATACATGCACGTTGCCTACGTTGAGGCAGTTCACGCGAATGGCACTATTACTGTTAGCGAGATGAATTTCAAGGGCTTCGGGGTCATCAGTAGTCGCACCGTAAGTGCAAGCAACTTCCGCTATATATATTAGTAAGTTGTACGATAAATCGGCTCTAGTATCTAACAGTGCTATACTTGTGTATAAGCATAAGTAAGGTAACGACTTTGAAACACACACACGCTCGAAATAAAATAGTTGAAATAAATTTTTCAGCCACTCTAGATGACAACGACTTTGAACAAGCTACTAAAATAATCGAAGATGCCAAAAAGCATAGCGTCGATGGTAAGCAATTATTGGTGCGTGTCGACATGCGGGGCGTCGAAGTGAGCTCGAGTGAAGTAAGAATTGCAGCTGCATCATTCTTGGGCAAGCACAGTGATTGCAAGATGGCTATTTTTGGTGCTAACGATGAGCTTTCTCGTGTTCTTTCGTATATTGTGAAGGCCAAAAAGTCACCAAATACTAGATTATTTGGATCAGCACGCCAAGCTAGGGTCTGGCTGAACAGTTCAAGGTCCACTCTGCGCCGGTTCAGATTTATGCACTTCATTGCATTCGTAATAAGCATGGTTCTTTTGTCTGGCGTGGTTTGGACCGTGAAGCTTTCATACGACTCATTGGCAGAGCAGCGTCAAATAAGCAGGAGTAGCTATATAGATAGTCTGAAGGCCCGAATCGACAATCGCTTAGCGACCTATGTAGACCAGGGTTATGGCTTGGTTGCATTGTTCGACGCCTCCGATTCCGTATCGGGTGATGAGTTTGATGCATATTTTAAGACCTCACAAATAAGCCAGCGCTACCCAGGATTTTATGCAATTTCAATGATTAGATATGTGACACCCGAAGGTCGGCAAGATGTGCTTGACGAATTTTCTAATGATTCGTTTTACTCAGATCGTGGTATCGAATTTGCATTTGCCGAACCCGATCAAGAGTATTACTTGCCTGTCATGTTCATAGAGCCACTTCCAGATGAAAATACATCTTATGGGATTGATCTTTCTAGATCAGAGCAACGCCGCGAGAATTTACTCGCAGCTCGTCTGTCAGGTCAACCAACCTTTTCTGAACCATTTGATCTAAATAATCTACAGGTTGGTGCTGATCCTCGTATAGGTTTTGTGGTAACTCTTCCTATATATCGTGGTCCATCAGACACTGAAGATCAGCGCTTGGAAAACATTCATGGGTTTATAAATGCAGTATTCGCGTACGATGAATTTCTAGACGGATTAATTCACGATGACGATGAGCTGGGTGTGCACGTGGCCGTGCTAAGCAATGGACAAGAACTCTACAGCAATAACATTACTTCTAACGAGACCACAGAGACCTTATCAAGATCACTTGATACCGGAGACCAGCTTACACATGTGACAGTTGATTTTGAGAAAAACTTTGGGCTCGATGAGGGCGAAGAATACGGTCCAATGTTCTTACTTGTTGTCGGAGGAATTATTTGGTTGCTCATGAACTTTCTCTATATTATGAATGCCAGAAAACGAGCCGCTTCAGTTAATCTGGCGCAAAAAATGACGCGTGATCTCGAGTTTGAGAAGGTAAATGCAGAGACGCAGAAAAACCGCATTGAATCGATTTTGGCCAGTATTGGTGACGGTGTATTCGCAATTGATAATGAACAAAAGATTATTCTATTTAATCAGGCAGCAGAAGAAATTTCTGGATTCAGCGCCACCGAAGTAATCGGCAAGACCTATACTGAGGTTCTATCCTTCACTCATGAAAGCAGCAAGGAGATTAACAACAAGTTTATCCATGATGCACTTAGTGGAATCTCGACCAAGATGTCAAACCATACTGTTTTGCAGCGCAAAGACGGCACTCTCCTGCCCGTCGCAGATTCTGCTTCACCTATAAAACTGACTGACGATGTTATTGTTGGTGTGATTATTGTGTTTCGTGATGCAAGCGAGGAAAGAGAGCTTGATAAGCGGGCAAAGATTATCAGTGAAGCAAAGGCCAAAGATGAAGCTTTGCTTGGAGCAATTGGCGAGGGGCTTATATCGTTCGATAACAGCGGTGTCATTAACCGTGTAAACAAGACTACACAGGCTTTGCTTGGATTTAGTGAAAAAGAATTAATAGGAGCTAGCTATAATGTCATCCTGAAAGCTACTCGCTTTGATGGAAATGCTATTAATGATACGGATCGACCTGCAGTAAAATCATCAAAAGAAAATACAGTTGTTAGTGATTCGTTTAACTACATGACAAAAAGTGGCGATGAGTTGCCCGTCAGAGTATCTGTTGCTCCAGTTGTGCTTAATGGAAAATCTATAGGTTCGATAGAGCTATTCCAGGACATTACGCGAGAGCGAGAACTGGATAAAGCCAAGGATGATTTCATTGGATTAGTGTCACATCAGCTTAGTACGCCAGCAACCGCTGTTAAGGCGAACCTAGGCATGGTAATGGAAGGTTACGCCGTAGAGGCGGATGAAATAAAAGAAGCCGTCAAGGAAGCCTACGACAGCAATGAGAGACAAATTCGTATAGTTCAAGACTTTCTGAACGTGGCGAGAATCGAAAATAGCCGTCTAGCTGTTAATTCAGAGGCAGTTCCGCTCAAGGCATTTTTGGAGCAGTGCATGGCCGACCAAAAGGCAGACCTCATTAACCGCAATCATACCGTAGAATTACAGATGAATGATGACATCGTTATCCAAACCGACCCTAGGTTGCTTAGCTTCGTGGTGAATAACTTGATTTCAAATGCAAACAAATACAGCGAGCAAACTGAGCCAATTATCATTAAGGTAACCGAGGACTCCAAGAATGTAAATGTTCACGTCGTTGATACGGGAGTTGGCATTGATGCAGAGGGTCAGGCAAAGCTGTTCAAGCGCTTCTCGCGTATTTCAAACCCTCTTTCTGCTCTAGTTGGTGGTACTGGGCTTGGACTGTATATAGCCAAGAAGATGACTGAGATAATCGGTGGTACAATAGCTGTGAAGTCGAAGCCAGGCAGTGGCAGCGAATTTATTATTTCACTACCTAAAGGAGACATAGATGGCAAAAGTATTATTGGTTGAAGACGACCCATTTATTCGCGGTGTTTACGAAAAGATCTTAATCAAAGAAGGTTTCGAAGTAGTTACCGCCAATGATGGTAAGCAAGGTCTAGAGGTGGCAAACGCAGAGAGTCCAGAGCTAATTATTCTGGACATGCTGATGCCGGAGCTTGATGGAATTGGCTTCCTAGAAGCGTACGACGTCATCAACAAGCATCCTGGAGTTAAGGTTATAGTACTCAGCAACATGATGATACAAGACAAAGTAAACCGTGCAATTGAGCTTGGAGCCGCAAACTACAAAACCAAAGCTTTATTTTCGCCACGTGAGATGATGGCATTAGTTCGCGAAACGCTTAAAAGCTAAATTTATTGTATAAGTTGCAGCGACTATCGGAATAATTGGAGTACATGCCAGCAGGCGTAGATCATACCTGCACCGATAGCTATTCCGATGAGGCCACTGTGGCGCTTTTGTTTACGAATGTCGCTGAGCCACATAAGATTTTTTGCTTGCTTCGTAGATTGCATAAAACGCTACTTTTAAGGCGGCTATTTTAACTTTCTTCCCCAGTTCCATTTTGGCTTCGGCCCCTTCTTGTATGAGACCATAATCATGAAAGCTACACCGATCGCTACAGCTATAAAATAGAGCAGAAGTGCTTGTGCGCTGGTAGTCTCTGATGAATCCATAAGTAGCGCACCGATGAGAGCCGGCAAAACCCCAACAACAATTGTTAGCCATCCTTGCCACGTTGTTGGCGTCCAGCCATAGCCGAAAGTCTTCCCCTTAAACCAAAGTTGATTTTTGTCAGTTGTCTTTTTATTCATACGCTTCACTGTATCATAAACACTTTTGTAATCTACAGGCGGACTCTAGATCAGCCCTGTTTTGTGCCAGACAACTTCATAGTGTAGGTATTCTCTAAATAATTAAGCAAGGCGTAAGCACCGATGCTCATGCCGATGAGCTCCATTGATTCTTCTATGGCAACCAATATTCCGCTGGTGAAAAATGTCGCATTGGCGTCACTGATAGTTAGAATATCAACAACTACCGCGCCGAATAGGTATGTTCCGGTTGCTAATGCGCACAGCAAAATGGTTCTTCGCGGCACAACTCGTATCGCCCATATAAAAATTGCAATTGTGATACCCAAGATTAACGGCATCGCTATTAGCCACGCATTCTGAGTGCTCGTTGAAGATGCCTCCGCAAACTCGGCAATATGCAAAAATTGTAATGCCGTTTCATGGAGTGTTGCGACTTCATCAATCGAGCCGATTAAGCAAATGGTTGCAATGATTCCCCAGAAGAATCGAGGGCTTTTTTTGCTCTGTAGCCAAGCTATTGTTGCCGAAATACCAGCTAAAAATAAGAGTAAAAATTGCGAGAACCAAGTGGGAATGCTGTTCTCGTCATCGAAGTCAAAACGGTTAGAGATCTCAAATAAAGTAAGAGAATGATTTTGCTTTTCTCCATAGGTTAGGAATTGTAGGCTGACATGAAGTGCGCAAAAAATAAAAGTAACGCTGAGTAGCAAAATGAGCACCCTTTTTGCCATTCTATGCTTTGAAGAAATCATGAATTGCTTGGACATGTTGCCTCCTATTTAGACGCCTTTAGATCGCTTCTTGGTTGTGCCTTTCGGTTTTAATAGTATAGGTGAAAATGGCAAAATATGTACAAGTCTAAATAAACTATATGAAAACCACCCAATCGCAAAGCCTCCTAGAATATCAAGCGGCGCATGGATGCCGAGGTATATACGAGATAGCCCAACAGCAATAATAACAACTGGAGCTACCCAGCTGTATTTGTTCGGCAAATAATGCCCCAGTACTATTGCTATGGCGACGGCCATTGCGGTGTGACCTGACGGAAAACCTGGACCGCGAACGACATAGTCTTTGTTTACCACCTCTAAGAACAGTTCGTTTGGTCTTGTCCTTCCCCACAAGTCCTTGGCTACTCCAGATATGAGGTATGCCAATGATCCAGTCAGTAAAAGTCGAAGTGTTGCGTGCTGCTTCTTTATGTACAGCCCTATACCGGCTATTACGATGAGAAGAAACACGCTACCAAGCTGAGTTATTGCAAAAAAGAAAGGTTTCAAAAACTCAGGCCAATTATAGATTGCAAAGAATAGATTTTCTTCCCATATAGCGATTTCGGTACCGCGCGACAAGATTACCGCTATAGCAAACAAGGCAATTGCATACGTTGCCTGTGCGAGCGGATGCAAGTAGTTAAGTTTTTCTGAGGTTTTTTTTGCTTTTGCCATAGGTCTTAGACTTAAGTATAACCATTTTGATCACTGTGTACCAACGCTATTTGTTAAGCCATGCAAATGTGCGGTAAAATATAGGCATGAAAACTTCAAAACCTACTGGCGGAACCGCACATTCAATGCCACAAGATCTCAGTAGAGCTTTGCTGGACAATGTTGCTGCATTGTATTTATGGGAGTCTATCACGCCATTGGCTCGCAATGAGTGGATATGCTGGACTATAACTGTGAAACAGCAAAAGACGCGTGAAGCACACGTTAAACGTGTCATCAAAGATCTAGAAAGTGGCAAACGACGTCCTTGTTGCTGGGTTGGGTGTATTCATCGTACCGATAAAAAGCCAAGTCCATGGGCTCAGAAAGTTCTTATCAACAAAAAATGAAGTTAGATTTTAAGAAATCTCTTGCCGGTTACAAGGCCAAGCACAATGAATTCGAACTGTTAGATATTCCCGAAATGCAGTACTTAATGGTCGACGGGCACGGGACGCCACATTCAAAGGATTATGTATCCGCAATTGAAACTCTCTACCCTGTTGCCTATGCTTTGAAATTTATGAGCAAACAAAAAGGCAAAGATTATGTAGTGCCGCCACTAGAGGGGTTGTGGTGGGCTGAAGATATGTCGGCTTACACTGAAGACCGCAAGGACGAGTGGGATTGGACGATGATGATTATGACTCCGGATTGGATCTCGCAATCTATGTTTTCCGAAGCCGTAGAATTAGTAAAATCCAAAAAAGCCCCCTCTAGCATCAATAAACTGCGGCTGCAGACACTAAATGAGGGCCTGTGTGTGCAGCTATTACACATTGGGAGCTACTCCGACGAAGCACCAATTTTACGTAAACTGCACCACGAGTTTATTCCAGAGAATAATCTTAAAATGACCGGTAAGCATCACGAGATATACATAAGTGATCCACGCAAAGTTGCACCAGAGAAGCTCAAAACAATCCTCCGCCAGCCTGTAGAAAATATCGGTCATTGATCTTCTGGAGTGTGGCTACTGCTATGTTAAAAAGTTAACATAATTTTTTTAGCTACAATTGTATATTCATGTAATGAAAAGTAAGTTTAAGACGCTGTGGGTGCCGACTATAGTAGTTTTCATGTCGTTTCTGATTGTCGACGGTATCTCATTCTTCACTTCAATTAACAATATAGACACTGAAGCCAGGGGCAAAGCCAATGAGTTTGTTGACGCAGCAGAAGCGTCGATAGTATCGAGGACAAATGTTTTTGAGGAAACGCTTTATGCGGGTGTTGGTTTGTTTTCGAGCGACACTAGAGTAACCAAGACTGATTGGCAACAGTTCGTGAACGCAACCGCAATATCAACGCGCTACCCTGGCGCTCGTGGACTTGGCTATGCTCCTGTTGTGGCCGCCAATGAGGCAGAAGATTTCGTATCTTCGCAATCAAGTAGTGAGTTACCTTTCGAAATATTTCCTTCAGGCTTACGGGATACTTATGTGCCAGTCCTATATCTGGAGCCACAGGATAATGTAAACTTAAGAGTAATTGGCTACGATATGCTTTCAGAGCCTCTGATCGAAAAAGCTATTGTGCGAGCTCGTGAAAATGGTGTAGCTCAAATGACGGAAGCAATAGATGTTTTGCAGAGTGATAGCAATGATAAAATGTCCGGTTTCTTAATGTATGCACCACAGTATAATTCTATGGCAAATTTGAACCAGCCAAATGAGCGTCGCAAAGCAATTGAGGGATATGTGTACGCCGTGTTTGAGGGTGACGCTTTTTTCGAGAACGCACTTAAAGGCATGGGCGATGAACATATTGCGTATCGGATATATTCTGAGAATGGCACACTATTTCATCAATCCAAGAACTATGATGAGGTCAATGCAGCTTCACATGAGGCTATATCTCGATCGAGCATGATTAATGGCTCTGCGCTTTCCACTGAGTATATCTACAACCCGCACAGCCTAGTAAGTTCAAGTACAGTAATGCGACCATGGACGACATTATTCTTTGGTGTGCTTTGGGCTACGTTAGTTGCCACAGTTACTTACCTAATTCTTAAAAACAGATCCAATCAATTAAGACTCAATCAAGAGCGTAAAATTAATGAAGCCAAAGATAGTTTATTGTCTATTGCATCCCATCAATTGCGTACGCCAGCATCTGGAGTAAAGCAATATATTGGCTTGGTGCTTCAGGGCTTTGCAGGCGACATATCTCCATATCAGGAAAGTTTGCTGATGAAGGCCAATGACAGCAACGAGAGACAATTGCGAATTATAAATGACATTCTTTATCTGGCAAGGATCGGTTCGGGGTCAATCACGCTTTCAAAAACCTACGTTGATATGGTTCAGGTCGTTGACTCTTTACTTGATGAGCTTGAACCGACAATCCAGTCGAACAATCACAAGATTTTATGGACGCCGCCAAAGAAAATGCAGCTGCTATATGTCGATGAGCATATGATCCGGATGGCGATAGAAAACCTTTTGACGAACGCTATAAAATATACACAGCCCGAGGGTGAAATTCGGATTGCAGTTGATGAAACAGAAGATGAAGTACATATCCGAGTAAAGGACAATGGTGTTGGTATAAGCGAGGAAAATCAAGCGTTGCTGTTCCAGCAGTTCAGTAGAATACCAAATAAGCTATCGAAGTCTGTTTCAGGAACTGGGATAGGATTGTTTTTAGCTAAGAAGTTCGTGGAGATGCATAACGGCACCCTTGAAGTTACTTCATCGGAAAATGAAGGCTCAACATTCGAAATCACTCTGCCAATTACAAGGCATACTTAATCAAGTCAAAAATTGTGAAAATTTTAATAGCCTGATCATAAAGTGAGCACTACTATGGGAGGAATGAGCCTAGGAAAGAAATCGAAAACTATACTAATTGTTGAGGATGAATCAACACTCAATGAGGCCTATCAAATTGTGCTTGCAACAGCTGGCTACAATATTCTCTCTGCATTTGATGGTAGCGAAGCACTAGAAATTGCAGAGAAAAATAAGATTGACCTAATCCTGCTAGACCTACGGCTGCCCGTGTTGGACGGAATTGGGTTCTTGAAGTCCTATAAAAAACATAAGCGCTCCACTGCGAAAGTGATCATTCTAAGCAACTATGACCTTCAAAAGGAGATCGAAGAGGCGTACTCACTTGGTGCTGATAGATATATTTTAAAAGCTTGGGCTTCTCCAAAGGAGTTACTCAAGGTCGTGGATGATACGCTGCGCAGCTAGTCATTGAGAAGCTCATTGAAGCTGTCCTCGCTGATTGTTTTTTCTAAAAGCGGCCTATTTATGTAATAGATTTTTTTATCGTATCGTAAAATCTTTTTGCGTCGAAGTATGTTGAGTTCGGTCGCTGTAGTTTCGCGCGTAAGCCCAATCATGGACGCAATTGTGGAATGCGTTAGTTTCAGATTGATTTTATGCTCTCCCGGCTTACCAGACTCCACCCCGAATCGATGTAATAGATAAAAAATAGTATACAGAATCTTGTCGACTGCTTTCGGTTGCTCTAGCGCAGTAACGCGCATCTGAAAGGCTATGTTGTCGCTAACTAATTTGTCGGTAAAATAGCTATTGAATGCCGGATTTTTTTGCAAAACCTCGATATCATTTTGAAGCACACTTACTGTACTTGTTAGTGTTACGGATTCATAAAAATATAGTGACGAAGCAGTCTTTTTAAACAGCCAGCATATTGGCAGGAAATCTCCAGGCCCATGGAAAGCAACAATCTGCTCTTCCCCATTCGCCTGAAGTGTGTATGACCGAACAATTCCCTTTGTAATATAAAATCCAGATCTTGGCACTTCTCCTTGATATAGAAGTGACGAATTTGGCTTGAAGCTGCGCTTGGTTCCAGGAAGTGCTTTGCTTACTTCGATGTAATCCATACATAAATTGTACGCCCGTAAGTTGGTAAAGTGAAAATATTAACACAATAAAAGTAGCATTACTTACGGACCTGTTCCCAGGTTAAGTCTAAGATGGAAGCGTGATGATAAACAAGGAGGTGTACATGAGAAGTAAAAAGATCGACGAAGATCTTGAAAATAAAATTGATTCGTTTTTGAAACGAAAGCACAGGGAGGTCTTCGAAAAACCATATGCGAGAGAACGAAAGATGTACATTAAATCGCTCACGTCTCACCGAACTTAGAAGTTAGAATAGGAGGAGGAAGCAATGCCTAAAGGTAACAAGTTGAATAAGTTATCGAAAGAATTGAAGATAAAAATCCAAGAATTCAATGCACAAAACTCATTTGAGTCACAGTACCGACTTAAAAATTCTGATACTAATATAAAGCTGTAAAAAGGAGATGCAATAATGGGCATTTTACTATGGATAATCTTTGGTGCGCTAGCCGGATGGATTGCTTCAATGCTAACTGCGACTAACGAAAATCAGGGAGCGATAGGCAACATTGTAGTTGGAATTATCGGTGCTTTTGTTGGAGGGTTAATCATGAGCATGCTTGGAGGACAGGATGTCACGGGCTTTAACCTATACAGTTTGGCTGTAGCAATCGGAGGTTCGGTTCTTGTGCTTTTCCTATGGAAAAGAATATCGGTACATTAAATCGAAGTTAGATTAATTTATGGCAGGAAGGAAACCTTGGGATTGTACTGATGAAGTGCGTGCAGGATTAGCTAGCGGCCTGATCGGGGGCGATTATCATCCAACGGACGCCAAACTTGTCCTCGAAACTTGCAAACCAGTCGCCCCAAAATTCTAGCTTGAGTGGCGCTTCTATCTTGCCCCCGGCGCTGAGCTTGTTAAATAGCTCCTCGGCTTGCTCTTTGTTATCTGTTTGCAGGTTGATGCTAATGTTATTTCCTTGAACAAGCTCGTGCCCCATGCTTTCGAGCATGTCGGTGCCCATCAGCTGTACTCCACCAAGGATTGGAAGCTGAACATTCATAACCTTGTTTTTGTCTTCTTCGGAAAGGCCAGTCCCCATTTCGTCATCGGCTGGAGCATCTCCCATGCGGTCAATAGGATGAGAATATTCAGTTCCGAAAACTGATTTATAAAACTCAAATGCCACTTCTGTGTTTCCCATAAAGTTCAGGTAGATACTCACTGTTGCCATGACGAATTCTCCTTATATTAGTATTACTAGTTTACAAGAAATCTTGAATATTTGTGAGTCGGTATGCCTGTGTTGAGCTATTGTGGCTTATTGCCGCTCTCAAGCTGATTAATTATCTTTTGAATCCTACGGGCAACAGTTTCTGGTCTTTTAGCGGTTTGAAGCTGGAACCCAATGAAGTATAAGTTGGATTTAGTGAGTGTATCAAAATACTTTTTGGCCTTTAAATTTTTATTTAGAGCATCAAAAAATTCGCCTGGAAGTTCCATTGTCGCTTGCGAGTCGTAGGCAGCCTGCCACCGCCCATCGGCTTTTGCGCGCTTAACTTCATCAATTCCAGATGAACTCATTTTTCCTGATCTTTCTAAGCGATCGATATGCTCAATATTTCGCTTTGACCAGATGCTTCGCGCTCTACGCGGCGTAAATTTTTGTAGATACGACTTGCTATCATATGACTTTTTTTGTCCGTCAATCCATCCAAAACAAAGTGCCTCATCAAGAGCCTCTGGGTATGTTACGGATGGAACACCTGATGCTTTTTTATATATCCGAAGCCAAATTCCGTCTACGGAGCTGTGGTTGTTCTCGAGCCAGTCTCTCCAGTCGGCTGCAGAGACTTCTGTATGAATTTCGTATTGATTAGCCATGGTTGACTCTAGTATAGCTGCTGCCTGCTATTTCATAAAAAGCTTGGTAGTGTTTTTCTGCATATCTGGTTAATTGCATTAACATAACTATTTTGAGATGATTGAAGAATGAATTCCAACACTCAATTCAAACACCAAAACCAAAAATCTACTAAAAAAGGATCCTCAAAGATAGGTGCAGTGCTCTCGCTATTGGCGCTGTTTTTCTCTGGTGTGGGTTCTTTCCTTATCAATGTGAGGTATGATTCAGCAACCGCCAACAACTCGACCGCAGAACAAGTTGGGGACAAGGCCGCCTCTGGGTTGCTTCATGTAGTTTCGGTTTTGATGGGTGTTCCCTTTCTGATTGCAGGAATAATTTTGGCTGGTGTCGCGATACTCATGACAATCGCAAAGTTGCGCAAAGTGAAGGTGACGGGAGTAATTATTAGCGCACTTTGGCTTGGTTTAAGTGTCTGGGCAGTCAAAATTGCATTAGTAGCATTCGACCTCATTAGAGCAAAATAGATAGAGGCTTGCTCCTGTATAAATTTGAAGTTCGTTCTCGAAAGCAGACCACACATCTAACTTCGGGGCTTGAAGCGAGTAACCATATGCATTATCCTGAGTGTAGTGTCTCCGTTTTCAGATAGTCTTATAACTCTTGCAATCGTGCTACTTGTGGCACGATTTATTAAAAGGGGCTCAAAAACGCTGCAGAAATTCTTTATTCCGAGCGCATTGCTTGCTGGTGTTGGCGGACTGCTGCTTGGCCCCCATGTGTTCTCGATTCTTCCTAACGAAGTGTACTCACAGTGGAGCACGTTTCCAAAGTATCTTATAAATATAGTTTTTGCAGGGTTGTTTCTTGGTAAAACCATACCTTCACGGCGTGAAGTTTGGAAAATGTCCGGACCGATGATCGCATTCGGTAATACCCTGGCGTGGGGGCAATACGTCCTTGGTATTGGACTGACAATGATAATTCTGACCCCAATATTTGGCACAAATCCAATTGCTGGAGCACTCATAGAAATCGGTTTCGAGGGCGGTCACGGAACAGCTGCCGGGCTGTCGACTTCATTTGAAGAGCTGGGCTGGAGCCAAGGAACAGATATTGCACTCGGGCTGGCAACCATAAGTCTGGTAACAGCTATCATTTCTGGAGTTATCATCATAAATTGGCACAATAGAAAACATGGCTTCATTATTGACGCCAAGGCCTGGAAGCGCCACGAGAGAGTTCTGATTAGAAGTGGCTATAACTTGGTCAGATTCGGAGAAAAAATCAACACAAATCCCATTAAGGTTGTATTAAATCTGTTGGCATTTGCTCTCGCAATTGCAATAGGCGTGGGGATGCTTGAACTTATTCAATTCATAGAAAATGCAACTTTGTCGCAGTGGACAGACATCAGATTCACCTCGTATATGCCACTCTTCCCTTTTGCTATGCTTGGTGGGCTCATTGTTCAGTTGATTTTGCGTAAGACTCATCACCAAAGACTTATCCAGCAGCGCACAGTGCAGGTTATCAGTACGATTGCGCTGGATATATTGATCGTTAGTGCAATTGCTACGATTTCTATTTCTGTGTTGAAAGATAATCTAGCGACAATATCACTGCTAGCAGTTACAGGTGTGTTGTGGGCGCTTGGGTGCCTGTTGCTGCTTGCGCCAAGAATGTTTCCACGTGATCCGTTTGAGCAAGGAGTGACGAACTATGGCCAGTCTATGGGCATGACCGCTACAGGCCTACTCATGAACAGACTTGCAGATCCATCCAATAAGACACACTCGCGTGAGGGCTTCGCGTACAAGCAGCTCGCTTTTGAGCCGTTCATGGGTGGAGGTCTAGTAACCGCAACTTCTGCAATCGTTATATTTGAATTTGGCTCAATGTTTGCATTGATCGTATCTTCTGTTGTTTTGGCCTTCTGGCTGGTGGTGGGCCTACTCCTTGGTCAGGCCAAACGAAAATCTCACAGACGGCGCCACAACTAGATAATTAGTTTGGATTGTCATTGACTGCTGGATGTTCATGAAACGCAAGTTTGTTATCTATATTTGCTACACTTACTCTAATAGCCTGCTGACGACCAGAACCCTCTCATCATATGATTGGGTGGCACCGTCGAATCTCCCCCCACACGTAATTAGATTTAATTGGCTATTGATGCTTGGTTCGCGTTTTAAGAAAAAGGAATTAATTTCCGATAGTGAATACGAATTTTTGCTCACAACTTCAAATTGTTTTTGTGATCTATCGCCGTACTCAATACTGAATTTATCACCATCTTTAAGTTTGTGGATATTTTTAAAAATACCAGGTTGATATCGCCCGCTAACGTGGCCGTCAATAAGACTCAGTCCAGGCTGCCCAGGTATTACAGACGCTGCATACCAGCCTCCAAAATGGATATTGGTAGGAACTGCGACTTTGTTTTGTTCTGTTTGTCCCACTCTCTGGATGAAGCCGTTCACTCCAAGACTTGGAATGATTATCCGCCTAGGTTGATCCAGCGGCACTTCATACTCAGATTCAATGTCCACAGTTGTTTCATCGGGCTCAGCAGTATCAAACGTAATGTCTTGATTGGTGTTAGGAAGTTCAGGATTAGGGTTCTTGGTCCTCGTGTAGCCGATCAATAAACCGTATACTCCATAG
Organism: Saccharimonadales bacterium (SeqCode); assembly: GCA_041600755.1. Taxonomy (GTDB): domain Bacteria; phylum Patescibacteriota; class Saccharimonadia; order Saccharimonadales; family JAXHNE01; genus JAXHNE01. Next base: position 120,150 of record JBFIJL010000002.1, on the reverse strand, counting down.
CTGAGTAAGACTACTCCAACTATAGACAGCACAAGTCTTTTTCGTTTCAAGATTTTAGCTTCGTTTAGTTTGTCGAGCTGCGAATCCTAGAATTGCTATGCCAACCGCTATGGCGATGTAGTATGAGTTAGACTGCGTTATACCAAGTCCTGTGTCTGGAGCAGTTACTTCTAGTGCTGCAGGACCAGCCGGATCAACAACAGTTCCGTTGGCTACGCCATCTGCATCAAGTGGGCCGCCGTCGACTACATCATAACTAAGCGTCGTTACTACTTTTGAGCCAACTGTTGCTGTGCCAAATGCTGCTCCCGGAACTTCGATAAAGCTGCCGTTGACAAACTTCCTGGCTACCCAGCTTCCAGTATCATATTCCTTGTCATAAAACACTTTAACGCTTGCTGTGCTTCCCAGTGAAGAACACTCAACACTGAAGTCGACAAGACCTACAGGATAGTCGTAACCTGCGTCATTGCCCTTGCTTTCTTCTGAAACACTATTAAATGTAGTTAAGTCCGTGCAGTCACCTCCGCTTATTTCAATTGTGACGTAAGCACCAGCGTCGCTGACATTTGAGTTTGAGATTGAACTGACATTTGCCTGGGCGCTGTCTATCGTGCCGTCGCCATTTCCGTCACCGTTGTTGGGATGTCTCTCTTCGTCAGCATCTGAGGTTCCATCGAAGTCACTGTCCCCAACTTGCCAAACCATAATTCGGTTATTGTCAGAGTCGGCGAAGTAAAGGTTACCTGTAGTTTTGTCGTAAGACATCGATGTTGAAACACCTCCACCAATAGTGCTCTGGGTGGTGCTACTGCCAGCGCTTGTAAAGTTTGGCTGTCCAAGCACACTGACTGCATCTTCGCCGTTAGTGATTGATTGGACGTCGAAAACCATTATTCTGGCATTATCCATATCGTACACATAAAGCCTTTGACCCTCGGTGTCTATTTCAAGTGCTTGAGGCGAGTATAGAGTGTCTATTGTATTTCCATAGCTATTGCTTGTGAAGTCATCTTGACCCAATACATAAGATGCGGCCATCCCGTTTGTTATTGTGGTCGTGTCGAACACCAATACTCTGTTGCCGTCTAGGTCGGACACATAGAGTCTTCTGGTCGTCGGGTCATACACAGAGCCTACGTATTCAAGTCCGTCAAAACGAGTCGGCGATGTTCCTGTTTCGTTGCTTTCAAAATCGTCTTGGCCAATTACGTATACAGCATCCTCACCATTGGTTATTGAGTTTACGTCGAACACCATGACGCGGTTGTTGTCATACTCAGGAACAAATAATAGCTGACGATCTGGATCATAGGCTGGTGTGGATTCGTTATAGTAAAAACGGTCTATCGTGGTATCTGAATCCGGAGTGACGAAATCGTCTTGCCCCAATACAGCAATGGCGTCTTCCCCGTTTGTGATCGTAGTTGTGTCATATACCATTACACGGTAATTGTTGTCGTCGGACACAAAAAGGCGGTTATTGACTTCATCAAAAATAATACCGCCTTGATCCAAGTCTAGCCCGTTGATCGTGAGAGCGGTGTCGCTTGAATTGAGGTCTGCTTGACCCAGAACGTAGTCAGCGGTTTCGTTGACTAAATTGTTTTCGTTATCCAGGTTAAACACTAAGACTCTGCTGTTTCCTGCATCGGCTACAAATAGACGGTGGTTTACCGTGTCAACCTCGACACTCGTAGGGGCGTTTAGTGTAGTGCTAGTGGTGTTAAATGAACTTGAAACAAAGTCTGTTTGCCCCACTACATTAATGGCGTTTTGCCCGTTTGTGAATGCGTTCACCAGGCCTGCCCCGCCCATCACAATGCTAGCAATAGAAATTGCCATTAATAGTACTTTTTGCCTCAAGTTACCCTCCTCATTTGTCGTATTGCTTGTGATTATAGCAGGAATTTCCAGATTGAGAAGGATGCCTTTCGAGAATCCTTAAAATAATTAACAAAATGAGCGGATCGCAAACCTGCCTTATGCCTATGGTGTCGATGGATCATTCGGTCGCTCAGCTTTGCTGCCTGAATTTCGTTTAAATGCGTAACGGCCGGTCCATAAGATTAGGCTGGCGGTGTAGAGCACAATCATATACATCGGTAGTGCGAACTTTGCAAAATCTCCCGGTAGTTCTGCAGGGCAGCTTGTGTCGATAATTGTAGTAAGAGTGTTAGAAAGTCCCCCCCACTGTAGTACGGGATGAAGTTTTAGTTTGATGTCGAATTGACCGGTCGGAAAAAACAAAAGTCACAATTGCCAAAAAGTATAGTGGTGCAGCCAAGCACCTATTCTAATTAAAAAGTTTTCAGAATTTTCGGGCTAACCATGGAACTTGTCTTTGAATAGCCTCAATATTTCAACTGCCTCCCCTAGCACAACTTATGAATCAATTTATGTGCTTCTTGTCCATCTAGGCAGTGTGCGCAGACTCACAGAAGTAGTGTGCGCAGACTCACAGAAGTTTTCTGACTTTTCCTGCACAGTGTGTACTGCGAACAATGGGAGGTGTAAATGATTTCATTGATAAGCTCAGGGGAGTACCGACTTATCGAAACAAAAGCCGATACAAAGATGTTGACTCTAGACGGCTCCACTTTTGCATGGATTAACGCCAAAGGCATTGGCGAGATTCTTGTCGCATCACATAGAGAACACGAAACCGATGCTATTTTGAGTGTTGGTAATTTTAAGCTGTATGACGTCAAGGGGGAGGCAAACGTTACAGATTTAGAGCATCTAGAACTCGAAGCAGGAGAGAATGTGTGGCAGAGCTACTTGTTGCTCACAGGACTACCAGGAAAAGAAAAGAAACGCGCGCGGATAATCCCTACCAAAGACTTAATTACTGGAAAAAAGAGATTTACCCGACAGTCACGAAAGCGAACGAAACTGCCACTTCATCTGTTCGATGCAACTAATGATGAGAAAAAGGAGGATGGATTTATTAATGAATAAGTGCTGAATCTAAGAATCGCCAATAAGCTAAACGAGGACAGGAACATGAGTAGATCTAATCACACAACTCAAAAATTAAAAGCACATGACACAGAAATAAGTGACTACAAGGAACGGGAATTTACCAACAATAAATGGCAAAAGCGCGCAAAGAGATTACAAGAAAGGCGCTGGAAGAAGTCAATTAAGCTTGCCAAAGGAGGCCGAGATGCAATTAATTAAATACAATCCGTTCCGCGAGGTGCAAAAAATACAAAGAGACTTAAACAAACTTTGGGACCAAGACATGGATTTCTTTCCCTTACAGCAGGACTGGTCAACCATGGACATGTATGAAGAGAATGGAAATGTAGTTGCTGAGTTCACAATGCCTAATTTCACAAAGAAAGAAATAAGCGTGACCACCGAAAATGACATGCTAGAAATAACAGCTGAACACGAGGAAAAAGACGAGGAGAAAAAGAATCGCCGATATTATCGTCGTGAAAGTAGTAATCGTTTTTGGCGACGAGTAGCTCTGCCCGAAGGTGTCAAGAATGACAAGATTGAAGCCAACTACAGTGATGGTGTGCTCACTGTTAAGATGCCGATAGATAAAAAGGCCATAGCGGCCAAAAAAAGGAGCGTACCAATTAACTAGAAGATAGAAAAGAACAATTTTTGGGGTGGGTGGCAATATGTTCTTTGGAAAGTTGGTAAATAGCAGCAACGGAGCAAGTTGCAAGAAAGTTATGGGGAGAACTTAGCGAGTACTAATTATTGCCTCTGTGGGTTGTTTTATACGTCTTGCCGTTGCTGTCGTACGTTATCCATTCGCCGACTGCTTCGCCCATCTTGAAGTTGCCTGAACGTTTTAATGTGCCGTCTGGACGGTACCATTCCCAATAGCCGTCGGTTTTGCCGTCAATGATTTTACCTTTTGACCAACGGGATTTGCCATTCGCATGATACTTAATAGTGTAGCCATCAATTATCTCAATTTTCTTTTCTTTAGCACGGCTTGGATGCACAACATCACACTCGCTATCGTCACAATTGTGTTTGTCGTGCATGTCCATATCTATTTAATTATGTCACGATTCAAGTGTATTTCACGCATTTCTACTGCTTAAGTTTGTTAGTGTCGGCAAATCCAGTTCTATCAATTTTATAGGACCTTTTCCAGTACAGACTCAGAATCTCGAACGTATTACACTCATGCAGCCTGATTCGTATGCGTATTGCCAAAAATGTCTAAAATTGCCGTTTGAATAATTAATATTGTGGATAATTACGACTTTGTAGTATTATTGACATATATGTAAACCATAAGCACAAAGATAGGGATTAATCAAATGGCAAAATCTCAAACCAAAAAACCGTCACGCAAAGGTTCTACTAAAAATAAAAAATCTAAGAAACCTTCACTAGCTAGCAGAATAATGAAAATGCCAAGAGTTGCTGTATTCGCAGCGGTATTTGGTGTAATCGGTTTACTTGGTTTGATCTATGCAGGTGCCGTCTCTACATCAGTAACCTATAAGGGCACTATTAGTCCCAGTCAGCCAAAAGCCAGTTACCAATTGGTGACAGGAGTCGGTGAACTTGAGGCAAAACTAACCCCCAGAAACCGCAAGAATATAAAAATGCGCGTCAGTATTCATGATAAAGACGGCAAGTTACTTGCCTCGGACGACGTCGGAAAAGACAATAAATCTACCATTGTGTCGGTCAATGTAGCCGCTGGTGAGCATATCGTGACTGTCAGTTATGATGGAGAATTGCAGTCCGAAAAGGGATTTACGCTTGATATTGCATATCCTATTGATGAAGTCGACCAGGAGCAGCCTGATGGCAATAAATTCGAGGGTAGCATTAGCCCTAGCAACCCAACGAAACAGTTCAGCTTGAACGTAGCGTCCGGAAACATAGAAGCTACGCTTACGCCGAACAATAAGAAGAACACCAAAATGCGGATAAGCCTTTTTGATGATGACGGAATGACCCTTGCCTCCGAAGATATTGGTTCAGGAAATACCTCGAAAACAATATCGGCAAGCGTAAACGAAGGCACGGTAATCATAGAAGTAAGCTGGGATGGAAATATTGAGTCAGAAAAAGGCTTTACTGTGGACGTCAGCTATCCTATGAGTGAAACCCAAAAGCCAGCAGTTGCAATAACTGGTCCAAACGCGGGAGTTGTCAGCGGTGAAGTATCTATAACTGCTAGCGCCACAGATGCTAGCGGCATACAAAAAGTTGAGTTTTATGCAGGAAGTACACTTGTGGGAAGTGATACCACCAGTTCATATAGGGCAGTTTGGGACACCAAAAATGTTTCGAATGGCACTCATAATATAACTGCCAAGGCATTTGCCAATAACGGTAATACGAGTCAAGCCAGTATTGCTGTAACCGTAGATAATGTTAATAGCCCCCCTCCCCCAACTATTCCTTCTGAACCAGCGCCACAGCCAACGAGTACATCAGGTATTTGGATATCACGTGATGAGATAATGGCGCTGCCTATGAGTGGTGACGCTTGGAAGCAGATTGAAAGCAAAGCATCCGGCAGTCTTCCATCCCCAGATTTCAGCGATAACACCAACAAGCACGACACATCAACGCTTGCACTGGCCTATCACGCTGTGCGTACCAATAACGGTGCAGAAATGAGTAGAGTTGCAAATGAGATTGAACGCGGAATTGTCGGAGGAAGTACCTCTGCCCTAGATTTTTGCCGTAACATCAATAGTTATATCATTGCAGCTGATGTCGTAAATCTAAAGAGCGTCGATCCTAGTTTTGATGCTACTTTTAGAAATTTCCTCACAAAGTGGATGTTTGGGACTAGTACTGGACTACGAGGACACACTGGAGACGGTGTGAGGGGTACTGCATCAGAATCAACTAACAACTGGGGCACTATGTGTCGTGGATCGTACGCATCAGCTGCAGTCTATACAGGAAATCAAACAGAGCTCGACAATATTACGAAATGGCACAAAGGATGGCTCGGAGACCGGGCAGCCTACTCCGGCTATGGCTTCCGAGAAGACCAGTCATGGCACGCTGACCAGAACTCTAAAAAAGGCATAAATTCTCGAGGCGCCACGATTCAGGGGCAAAATGTAGATGGAGTTCTGCCAGAAGATCAGAGACGTACAGGTGGCTTCGAATGGCCAGCACCTAAGGGCAGCTATCCTTGGGAGGCTATGCAGGGTGCTCTGATTGCAGATGTCGTACTTCAACGTGCAGGAATGATATCCTCAACCTATCAAGACAGTGCCATGCTTCGTGCATACAACTGGCTCTATAAAGTAAATAACAATCCTGCTTCAGGCGACGACGAGTGGCAAATGTGGGTAGTCAACAAGTACTACGGGACTAGCTACTCTACTAAAGTTGGAGTTAGTGAAGGTAAGCTGATGGGCTGGACCGACTGGACTCACCAGTAGGCCGCCGTAACCGTTCCTATTAGAATATTCATAGAACTAGTTTTAACTATTAGACATGGATCGATTGAGGATATGAAATATCGATACTCTTAGCTAATACTAAAACTAAATTTACATAGCTTTCTGCGAGCCTCAGAGAAAAGGGAGCATTAGAAGTGCGGCGGTTATGGCGAGAATGTAGAGCTTCATCCAATAGGATAACTAACACTAGTTATTCTTGGCGCCGGCGCCTAATGCATCTTTTGCATGAGTGTGCAGCCATTTAGTTCGTAATAACAACTGCCGTCATTAGCCCCGTGCATTTATTGCCGTCCACGAATGAATGGTTTCGTACCAATGAATCCACAGTTGCGGCGTACACTGCGTGTAGATCGCGAGCTGTTATATATGCAAGACATGCTTTTGGCCTATGCACTGTAGCCTATATTATAAATTTGCTCGCATCGATAGAGTAAGATATAGCAATAGCTAAACAAGACTTGCCTTCTGCTCGTTAATGCAGCGCTTTCTTCATTAGCATCGAAAACCAACCAGTGCGTTTCTTTTTCTTGGTCTTCTTGCCGGTCTTTGGGTCTATTTCGTATTCGTCGTCATCCTTTTTATGATCGTGTTTGCCGTGCAAGCTGTCGCCGTGATTATGTCCATCGTCTGCTTTGTGACTGTCCATTAGATTATACAGCGTGTCGTTGTCTTGCATAGACTGATTGAGCACGTGGTCGTGATTGCATATAATTTCCATCTGGGCCGCCATTTGACTGAAGTCTACAAAGTCGCGATACACCTCGCTCGTACCCTCACTGACGATCATTTCCATACGTCGCACTTTTTCTTCTAAAGCCAGCACGGTATCACTAGCTACGCCAACAATAGCTTCTTGAAAGGCGGCATTTAAATCAAAGTCTTCGTTCATGCCGAACTCTTCCATGCCAAAGTCTGGCATTTCTTCAAACAGTGGGGCGTGCTCCAGTGTGTTCACGCAATCAACCTCTTCACGTTATCGATACCTTGTGGACTACGATTGCGTAACGCCTCATAGCCTAGACCCTGAATGACGACCAATGCTTTATCTCGTGCAGCGGTTTCGGGATTGCCTGTTTGCTCATCCCTCATGCCCTCATGCCATAACAACATCGCTTGTCCTGTTTCGATTTGTCGCTTTGTAATTGTGATAGTGGTTTGCGGCATATCTGATCCAAAAAGTCGTTTTGAAACCTCGGCAGTTACAGAATTGCCCGCCTGTTCACGCCACGTATGATTGACGTGCTGACCGGACTGCCACGCAGCCTGAACACTTGCATCGCTGCCAGCAGCAAGCAAAGTCGCAAAATGCTCTGCTTCAACGCCATCGTTGCGTTTTCGTCCGTGTTCGCCAATACTTTTTGTTTCTGACTGACCAGCAGCCGATAAAACCATAGACGCACCGTAACGAACCTGTTGGCGATAGGGCTGTCTTAATACGTGCAAGCGTAAGTTATCACTCTTAAGGCCGTCTTCGCTAACAACAGCAGGATAGAACACGGATGTACCACGCTCTACCAATGCCGATGGTACAAGAACAAGGTAGCCTGGCAATACAGCGGCTGCTTCTGCGTAGCTATTGGCGTTATGTTTACTTAATGGAACGTACAAGCCATCTAGCTTTGGGTGCGACACTGAGCATAATACTGCCTCTGCACGGTCTTTTACTGTTGCGACCCGTTCTGCTACCTGATGACCTGCAAAATCGCCGTCAATGCTTGCCCCACGTTCCGATCCTAAAAAGGCATTTGTGTTGGCGATAGCATCTTCGACTCTGGATTGTGTAATAATTTCTGTCATAAAAACAGCATAGACCAGTATTTTTGCTATTGCAATTTTGTTGCAATAGGCAGTACAATTGAAACGTGTCAACTGACGATATAAACAATTTAAAGCAGATACTTAGCAGCAACGGCTATAGGATTACAGATGCTCGTACCGCTATTTTTAAGTTGCTCAGTAGTCCCGAGCCGCAATCCATTAGACAGATACTTGCCAAGGCAAATGGCAAGGTAGACCGCGTAAGCATATATCGCAATATAGAAGTTTTTGAGAAGCTAGGAATTGTTCACCGAGTGTATGTTGGCTGGAAGTATAAAATAGAGCTGTCCGATGACTTTATGGCCCACCATCATCACTTAAGTTGCCTTGATTGCGGCAAGATTATAGATATTGATGACGAGAAACATATCGACGACTTCATAGAGGAAGTTTCAAAGAAGTTTAACTTTAAGCCACGCAGGCACCAGTTTGAGGTGGACGGCTACTGTCAAGACTGTCAGGAAACGTGCTAACACAGCGCAATAATAGTCTAGGCTTTAATTCTATTCTGGGCGCAGAAAAGCCAGAACCATTTTCACAGTCCTGACTTTGTTTTCTTGTAGTTGCTTCATGCATTGCTACAGTAATTGTGCTTGCATAAAAAAGACAGTTTAGTCTAATTTATTGCAACATAGATGGAGCTTATTATCACGCTACAGAGCAAGAAGTATGGCGCATTTACTACAGCGTAGGCAGTCGGGTTCGGAAACTTTGGGTTGATAGCAACATTAAACATAGTTGCAACAAGATATCCAACACCGACAACAAGGCTGAATATAAGAGCATCGCCAAATTCCACAATTCCTAGAGCTTCAAACAATACTGCACTTGTTACTGCAACGAAAAAAGTACTAATCATGGGTCCGACGTAAGACAGTGTATTCATTTCTGGTTTTTTCTTTGGATCAAGTCCAAGTGCCATTGCATACGGCTTCGCCATTAATCCAGCGAACCAAGCTCCACCCAAAACCGTACAAGCAACTACACCCAATACAACAGCAATCCAATTTATATCTCCTACTACGTCAAACATTGTTTCTTTCCTTTCATTCTTGATATAGTGTTAACAGCGTTAACACTATTAATATTACCATGAGCGTTTATTGTTAAACAACTAGGATTATAATTAAAGCCATGAACACATCTATCCAAGAGAAGAATCGCACCAAAATTCTTGAGGCAGCAGAGAAAGTGCTTCAAGATATTGGACGTGACGAGCTTAGTATTCGCAAAGTTGCAGACAAAGCCGGCGTTCAAGCCCCTACTATATATAGAATATTTGAGGATAAACAAGGACTTCTGAATTCTTTAGCAGAACAAGGATTTAAAAGGTATATGGCTACCGAGCTACCGAGTAGTAGCAAAAGCCTAGTAGACGATCTTCGAATTGGATGGGATTTCCATGTAAAGTTTGGCGCAAAGAACCCTGATTTATACGAGATAATGTATGGCGATGTATATGCTGGGCAATTCACACCTGCTGCTCGAATAGCCCACAAAGGATTTACCGACCTATTGCTTAAGCTAGATGATGCAGATTTGCTTTGTGTTAGTAAAAAAGAAGCAATGTTTGTTGCTTTTAGCACTGCCTCGGGAGCAGTTAGATCCATATTGTCGTTACCAGATTTCTCAGAAGTAGAAACTTACTCTCAAAATCTCCGAGAAACAATGGTTCAGTCGATAATCAAGAAATAGAACTTGTTGGCTTTAATTCTATTCCGGGTGCAGAAAAGCCAGAACCATTTTCACAGTTCTGACCCGGTTTATTATGTCTTGGCTCTGGGTATTAAGCTATTTTGGCTTCTAGTTTTGTTACACGTTGTTCGTGGTTAGTTAAGGCTTGATTCACTTCATCAACTGCTTCACCAACTCCAGAGAATCCGTCGTCTACCTTTTGTTCGAGTCGTTTTATATCATCTTTTGAGGCTAGGGTTTTTATATCATCTTTTGAGGCTAGATTTTCAACAGACTGTGAGATTCGTGAATCTATAAACTGTTTTAAATCATTTAGCTGGTCGTCATTCATGGTCATATTTTAACATATCAGAGTCGTTTTGATTGTGGGTAATGGTGCTAATGATTGCTCCGCGGTTAGAAAATCCTATGGACTTTTGCAGGGAAACCTTCTCTTGGGAACTTGTTTGCGAAGATGAAGTTCCAGGGTCACGACGGGGCTGGATTATTAAGCTATATTTTGGCGAGCTTTCGCACGTGCAAGTGCTGGACGTAATCGCTCAAAATATCGAACCAGATAGTTCCTTGCTACCTGGTTCGACTCCTTTCTTTCGGCTCACAACGATAGAGAAAGTTATAGCTGCGAACTCCTAGAACTCTTGCTAGCTAAACTTCTTTCCCCATTGGGCCATTGCATGAATTATTTCATCCATGGCTCTACCCTTTTTTGTTAGTTCATAAACATGATGTTTGGCACTGTTGAATGTACTTTTTTGGATAATATCTTTCTCAATCAGCATATCTAAGCGTTTTGCTAGAGTTCGGCTACTTATTCCGCTTAGTTTCTCCTCCATTTCAGAATACCTATGAGGGCTATGGTGAAGTTGCTTCAATATAAGAGCTGACCATTTATCACCTAGTATCAATAGAGCTTCTTTTATGTGCTCAGGAGTGTCTTTTTTACACAAACTTTCCATAAGTCTATTGTACTTTACTTAGTAAAGCCGTACAATAGACTTTACTAAGTAAAGTGGAAATAGTATTCTCGCTAAAAAGAAAGCATGGGGTAAATATGAAAAATATCATTCAAGGTTTAAAATCCGACACGATTGAATTTATTGATAAAAAACAAGAAGCGCAAAACGTTTATACCTTTAGGTTTACAAAGCCAAGACAAGAATATCAAGCGGGACAGCACTTTATATTTAGCTTAAAGCACAAAAGTAAAGATAAAAGAGGAGGCATAAGAGTCTTTTCAATTACATCTGCTCCACATGAAGAGAACCTAGCATTTTCAACCAGGTATTTTGGCGAACATTCTAGTTCGTTTAAGAAAGCATTATTCAAATTAAATGCAGGAGACAAAATAAAGGCAATTGGCCCGTCATTCATGATGGATAATTTCAAGATACAAGACTACGATAAACACCAGGTCTTTATCGTAGGGGGCATTGGGGTGGCCCCACTCTACTCAATACTTAAGGATGAATATGAGGATAGGCGAGGTACAAACATATCGATATTCTATGCCAACAAAGATGAGGATTTTATCTTTGGTAAAGAAATAGAAAAAATGACCAAAGAATTAGAGAATGTAAGCCTCGAAGAAGTAGTCTCTCCAAATAAAATTAAATCAAAGCAACTTGAAAATGTTGTTTCAGGGGACTCAGAGATAGCTATTTCTGGCACTCCAGGTTTTGTAAAAAACTATGTTGAAATTCTTACTAACGATTTATTAGTTGATCCATCAAAGGTAAAAAGCTATATTCAAAAACCTAAGATCGGTGCCGGGTACGATAAATAGTCAACGAGTTAAGTGTTTACTACCTCTCAATAAAATAATTGCGTCCTTTCCCTGTTGGTTATGTTCTTAGGCTTGGCTCCGAAAACTGGATTACTCGGGTATAATCCGCCCGTTTGAAGACATAGGCTTCGGTGGATTATTAAACTGGCACGACTATCGCCAACGGGTTGGCAAGTCGCTTGAATCCAGCTCAATTCACAAAGCCAAATAAAAACCGCCCTTTTCAGGACGGACTTTATTTGGCTCACAACAATGAGGAAGTTATAACTATAATTAAGGCTGACTTGGAGTGTGCCTAATCAAATGCTGACTTGCTTCTCATGGGGCTAGTTGGACTAACAAACGCATTGGTGCCATTTAGTCCAAGCTCTAAGGCCTGTTGCAGAACCACTACTCCAGTAGCAAGTTGAAGCCCACGAAAATGTGCACGTCCAACTGTTGCTGAGTCATCTGCAAGATTATGGGTAATTGCGAGCCGTAAATCATCGTCCTCATTATCGCCCAATCGGTTCCTAATAAGACTTCGAAGTGTATCCACCAGCTCTCCCTTAGTCTTCGGGCTGAGAAAGCTTATTGGTGGACGAATTAAAAAACTGGCTTCAGCATCTGGGTCATCGTGTTTAGTTATTTCAACAGAATAGTAAACTGGCATAATGAAATTATTTATCTAGTTTTACTGAAATGCAAGCATAAGAATTTAGTAGTTTCAATCTTAGTCTGGGTATCAAAAAATCTCTGCCATTTTCACAGTTCTGACTTTGTCTTTTACGGCTTGGCTCCGGGGACTGGATTCGTGCTAAATATGCTCTCTCTAAATATGAAATTTATCGTTCGGTCAAGCAGTGAAAACTCAAATAGCCACAGGCTATTTTCGACCAAGGTTCGAATCATCGAAGATAAAAGAAAAGAGCCAGGCAAACACCTGACTCTCATCTTTTGGCTCCCTCTACCGTACATGTTCCGCACTAAGTATTACAACGCTATTGTACGCTTAGCCCGTGAAGTAGATAATGCTAGGCGTTATTTTGAACCTGACGCACAAGGCTTTGAACCTATATGGGATAGTATTTAAAAACGCAAAAACTAATATATATAGGTATATTCTGTTTTGCGCTTTCAACTGCGATATTAAAACGCTCTTTCTAATAGAACATCGGCAAAGTGCCTAAATATAAAACACCTGTGTTTCTAAATAGTTACCTATAAAGATTTTATCAACTTAATCAGTTAATAAGTATCCAGCAACTACTTCTATCAAATTAGCCTTGCGTGGCTCAAGTATGCTAACCATTTGACAGAAATTGGGGTAACTATCATTCATGTATTCAAAGTATTCTCTATCGGTCTTCTGCTGTAAATACATATTGTTTTCACTGTGATTATCCTTGCTCACCATTAAACGACGCTTTATATTCGCACCTTTGTCTTGAGTACAAATAAGCGCATAAAGTGTTGCAGCTTGCACCATACCATATTCTCTAGTCATAGTGTGCGAATCTCCGAGGAATTGTATGGCTGACAGGTCGTCGTATAGAGTTTCTATTAGATGTCTTACTTCATCTGCGTTCAATTTATCGTCAGCAATCATCGCAGTATCTATAAAACGACTGAACGTAACTTTGAAATTACCTTGGTAAGCACTTTTAGTAGCAATTTCACTGAATGCCATGCGCATAGGGACCCCGTGAGAACCACTAGTTTGGAAAGGTATTGCTCTCCATTCTCTTTTACTAAATAAACCTTTTTGCTTAGCTTTTCCTGCTCGTATGTCTATCATTAGCCGTTTAGTAAATCTATAAATAACAAAGCATATCAAAATCAGTGCGGCTAAAATTATCCAAATCATACATCAAGCCTTAGTGATTTTAATAGAAGTACTATTCTTATCATCTGCAAGCACTCCATAGCCCAAGACTCTGACTTTCTGCTTTTGATTGTAGTTGTTTGTAAGTTTCAGTTTGTGCAACTGGATAACGAAGATATGCTAGTGCATAACCCTGCTTTACAAGCTCGGCATTAACCTCCGCACCGTTCTCAAGATATACATACCTAAGCAGTCTGTTGTACCTGTCTCTGTCCCCTTGAGATTTATCAAGCTCTAAACGTACATATTTATTGAGCATCAACGTAGCTGCGTACTTACTAGCTTCCATGCCAAAGCACTGCACTGGCTTACGGGGGTCTTTTGTTTCTGGTGTATCTATACCAAGCAGCCTAACCTTTTCAATTCTGCCGTCAACAACTACTTTTATCGTATCACCGTCCGTCACTTCACTCACGTAATAAAACTTCTGGTCTCCATTAACTTTCGGTTCTTGAGTTGCACCAGTGATTCTACTCGTGGCTGTGGTGACTGGATTAACTGTCGTATAGTTTGTTGCGGTTTTGCTTCTAGATACTTCCTCAAGAATTAAATCAACCCAGAGCGTATTCGCTGCACTTACCGAAACTAAGCCACTTATAGTCTCAATTGTTTTCTTTGGTTTTGGTTGAGTCACTGGCTGTGGGGCTGGCGTGGGTGCGGGTGTAGGGGCTGGCGTGGGTGCGGGTGACGAAGGTGCTGTTGAACCGCCCCCATTATGATAGTGGTATGTTCCAGCACATGGACCAGTGCGACAGTTATGTCCGCCACTGGAATCTGTTCTTCCTGGGTGAGCCAGAACTTGTTGAGGAACTGTTAATAATATAAGTAATAACGCTATGTATTTGAGTTTTTTAATCATTGTATCTCCAATGCAAGCTTCTCGTCCTCTGCGCCCTTAGGGAACCAAAATAGCTGCTTATTACTGTCACGTTTCTCATAATTTGCTCGGATATATGTAATGAGTTCAGAAGGGGTACTATTTTCAAGCACAGCCTCAACCTCTGTTTTTTGTGTCTTACTAAACATAAGCACCGAGATGTTCTTCGTGTCAGAATTATTATTTTCAATATCTTTAGCAATATTAGTTATCTGATAGTCTTCCATATTGCCTTCAACATATATAATTGCAGAGAAGCCGTTTTCTATATCTGTCTTACGTACAGTTTCATACCTTGGTATTTCAGCAAGCTTTCGTTTTAACTCATCTTCTGCTTGCTTGTCCTTTTCTAGTTCACGAGCATATAGCATTCCCTCGTAATCAAAGTATATGTTGTGCGTCTTATTAAATGCTTCAACTTCTTTGTCTTCCTCGTCAACATAGGTTAGCAAGATTTTAACCTTATTATCGCCTGGCTTTAAATTAAGAGTCTTTGAAAACCTACCTTTTTCTAAAGTAATTGCTTCATTATTAACTAAAAACGTCTTAAAGCTACCAGAAACCTCTCCTTCTATAGTAAATTGCTCGGTGATAACTTCTTGGTCAGCTTCCAGATTAAGTCCTTTGAGCTCAACAGCTAAAGGAGGTGAAAACACGGCTAGAAATATAAACGAGATAATAAATAAAGGCGCAAAGAGTTTTGATAATCCTTTACGCCCATTAAATCTTGACTGTAGCGTATTAAATACTTTCGCTTTGGGTTTTATCAAGGCTATAACCCATAGAACAATAATCGCCAACCAAACGATTATAAATATGCCGAATAAAGTCTCTTTCATATACTGTCACTCATTTTATTAAAGTATAGTACGAATAATGTAATTTTCTCAATGCAGATATATCGCATACTTTAAGTGGCGGTTGTCTAGCTAGATTATCTGCTGACCAATAAATAACGCTAGAAAAATAGAGAGAACCCATATTGTTCCAGTTCCAATGCGAAATGGTGACTCAGTTTTTGAAGCTTTGCTGCTTACGACTTCAAATAAAATTGATAGCAGCGTTAATGCAAATACTATACCTAGGCACAATAAACCAATTTTCCAGCCGAGCAATAATCCAGCAGCAAAACCTAGCTTCACATCCCCACCACCAATCCATTTACCTTGAGAAATCTGAAATAGCATGTATGGGACACCACCTACAATTAATCCTCCAAGTAAGACAGAACCTAAATGCCCTGCATTGTCTGTTTGTATAGCTACAAGTAACTGAAAAACTGTTATTAGAAGTGTTAAAGGACGAGTAATTACATCTGGCAATAGCAAAGACTTTCCATTTACTATTGCTAGCGTAAACAAAGCTAGTGCTATTAGTACCCACAATACGTAAATGAGTAAATTACCGAAGCTCTGTGATGTATCAGACCAACTATTAAAAGAAGCAAAGAGTATAAGTCCTAAGAATAGTTCAGGAAGTAAACTCCTGCGTTTGAAAAGGCTATCTAAGTTAGTCTTTTTGTCTTCTGGGTAATTCCAGCGAAAAAAAGGCACAGAACTCTTATACTCAAAGTTATTCCACGCTTGCATTAGATTCTTTCCATACTTGCAAACTGTTTGTAGTATTCAATTTCATCTTCTAGAATTGAAGGGGTAGTTGATTTGATAGTAGCTTCTACAACTTCTTGCGTAATATACTCTAAATCTTGGAAAACAGCTCCCCTAGCTGATTCTGTAACAATTAGTTCTATATCTGCGCTAACAAAGTATTCTGTCAGTTTAGCCAGTTGTTTGTAATCAATATCTTTGGTAGGACGTTCTGATAAAAATAACTTAAATAGTTCTTCTCTCGCTTCTAAATCTGGTGGCGATACCATTATTCGTTTGTCCATTCGTCCAGCCCTCAATAGAGCAGTATCAATTAAATGCGGTCTATTTGTCGCTGCAACAACCAGTACCTTATTCTTGCCAGCGTCATTAAGCTGCATAAGAAACTCATTGATTTCTTCTTGCTTATGTTGCGACTCTGAACCCATAGATTCACGCTTGGGAATCAGGCCTTCAATTTCATCTATAAAAATAATTGACGGTGCTTTGAGCTTAGCCATTTCAAACAGCCTTCCTACCTTTGCAACTGTGCCGTGAATGTAAGAAGAAGCAATGTCCGAATGTTTTACTTCAACAAAGTTGTAACCAAGCTCCTCTGCTAGCTTGCGAACAATAAAAGTTTTACCGCACCCTGGTGGACCATACAGCAGGATTCCATTAGGGACAGATAACTTAAACTTCTCATATTTCTCTGGGTTTTGTAAGGGTTGTATGACATCATTTATCAGCAAATGTTTCAGCTCTGACATGCCTGCTACCGAAGCAAAACCTCTTAATTGAGTCAGACCATCAATAATTTCGGTAACGTGTTCTTGTGAGTGTTGAGTAGTTAAAATACCAAGATACTCAGTACCCTGATGAGTGATTTTCATTAATCTGTCTTTAGCACCACGAACATCACTAGTTTTCAGGTTGATAAACAGATATAAAAAGTTGTCATCACTTAATCGGTAAATCTCAGTGAAGAAAATCTTTTCAATTCTGTTTACTATGGTTACGCCCTTGCTGACTTCATAGCCGTTATAAAGTATTGGTTTGCTTGGAGTTGCCATTATCTTAATCCATTACATTCTGTCGCTTTGTTATTCACCAGCTGCACGAGACTATTTTGACGTGGAACTAGGGCATTATAACCATCTGCGTCATCAAACGACTCATACCGCCTCATAGAAGCTTCAACACTATCCAGTTCATTCTTTAGTCTATCGTATTCATCGGAACATATTTGCCAAGCTGAGCTACTAGAACTTGAACTGCTGCCAGAAGTTGAGTTTGTATCGCTTGAATCGCTGCTACTACCGAAAATTACAAGCAAGATAATTCCTATAACGATATACCAAAGCCATTTCTTTATAGTATTTTTGCGTTTAATTGCTGGGAGGTGTGCAGCCATATTTCCGTAAATCCCACAATCAACTAAGAAAACAATTAATGAGGACTCAAAAGAGTCTTTGAAAGTTTCTTCCGTACCCTCAAGTAATTTATTCCTGTAGTTTTGTACATTATCAATGTTTAACGCTTTTGGGTCGCCCGTCAACTGGTCAATCTCTGCAAGGACTTCGTTTATTGCTTCCTGGTTGAAGTTAAAGTAGTGAATATAGCTTAATAAAAACTCTCTTAGGCCGCTAAAGTTTTGTTCTGCTTTTGCAAAATGACCACTAGTAAATTGTTGCATTGTTTCTTTATAGTCTTTAGCTGCAATGCCAGTAATAGCCCATTTCAAACGTGCGGTCAGGAAATCCATTAATTCCTTATTAGACTTGTGGGACTCCATTCGCTTTTCAATCAAATCTAATGCGTCTGTGAACTTCTCATCTTCAAGTAAGTCGTTGATTGGTTTAATTATCTTTTCATCGGACCTGTTCTGACGAAGGGTTTCAATATCTTTGTTTATTTTATTTATAGTGGCGGTCGTACCTGCAATCTTACTAGCGATGTTAAACAGGGCAACTGGCTTTTCTGACTCACCCAAGTTGTTATGCAAGTCCAAAGCTACAGCTCTAAGTGCTTCTGCTGCTTTATCTCTCATTGTCTTTGATTGACTATCGGAGAAGAGTCCAAGTTCTTTTAACTTGTCAAAATTAGTCTGTAATAGTTTTGTGAGTCGTTTTAATTCAGTGATTTCCTCTGGACTGACTATGTTGTCTTCACTTATATTAAGATTCCTAAGTTTTTCAGAGGTGTCATTTATTGCTTCATAGATTGGTGACAATACATCACGCTGCATTTTCAGACCCTTTACGTCGAATACTTGTGCGAAAAGAGAGTAGAAACTATTATCGCCCTTAGTCTGGCTAATATCTGTATAGAAGTCCGATAATACATCTGTAACTTTGGACTCAAAATCTTTAATGGCAGAACTACTGGTGCCTACTTCGTCATTAAGCGCATATATCTTTTCAAAATATGACCAGAACTTCTCTGACATTACTAAATCTTTCCAGCAAGATATTGACTGAGTAAGATATTTCTTTTGACCTTTATCTACAAGCAAAACAGAAAAAAGTATGGCAAGATTCTTTTTTGCTACAAACCCTGTTGCTGTTTCTTTGCCAGAATCTTTTTCCCAAAGTTGAATTGCTTCATCTATACTTCCAGATTGAAGTAGCTTCAAAGCTTTCTCGTCTGTATCACTTTCAATATCAAACCAGAAGAAGTACTCCTGAATCTTTTTAGTAGGTGAACTTAGTTTCTGGACTGCTTCTTTTACAGTAGATTCTGTACGCTTTGGCTTTGCAACAGAAATATCTATTTCATACGTAGATTCCTCATCAATACGAAGTAAATTAACAATTTCTTTAGAACGCTTATTTATCTCTTTCTGTGCAACAGATATATCTAAACCTAACACGTTATATGCGTTGTCCCGAAAGAGGTTAGCCATTACTTAGTAATACCTGACATGCTTGAATTGATTTCATCTTGAGTTTCTTTAGGAAGTAAATCTAATAGATTGCGAACGCACCTTTTTAGTTCTTCAACATCACCCTCATCAACGGCTTTGTCTGCTTTATCAATGAAGTAATTTGCGTCAGTTTGATTAGACAGTTCATTCTGCTTGTCTTTGATTTGATTTAGCATTAACACCCAGGCAGCAGGGTTCTGGAAAACAGAGCGGAAAGTAAGTTGCTCAATCTGCTCATTAACACGAAGTAACATTGTCTTATCAGTGGCTTTAAGTGCTTTTTCGCCCTCATCTTCTAAGACCTTCAAGTCAGTAAGAATCTCTTTCTTTTCGGCACTTTCGTCAAGTTCAGCAATAATTTCTTTTGCATTTTCAATCTTTGAATTAAACTCGTCTTTCAACTGCGGGAGTTCTTTAGATTGCTCTAATGAATCAAAGCTAGTCTTTAACTCACGCATATCTCTTTCGGCTTTATTCTTATCATCATTATCAAGATTGGCGTTCTTAATGTTGGTGCCTAAGTCGTCAATCGTATTTTCAAGCTGTTCATATTCTTCATCTGAAACATTATTCTTTATTGATTTAAGACGTTCTTTTTGTACAGCTAAATCTTTTTCAAGTCCAGAAACATTAACCTGTTGCTTATAAGTATCAGCCCTAGCATTTAAGGTAAGCTCAATACTCGGTATATATGCTTCTACGACTACTGTTCGTGACTCATCAATACTTATTGTAATATCTACGTCAGTAGCTTCTGGTAAATCATAAGGAAGCTTCTTGCCATCAATATGAAGTGTAGTTATCACTTCGTTATTTGAAGGATTTGTAGAGTTACCCTCATAAACCTTGATAGGTAAGTTATTCTCTTTCCCTTTTTCAAGTTTCTTGACGGTTTTGTAATTATTGGTCTTTTTCAACGGCGGGACGCTATTCTTTTCAAAATAGGGGTCACAGACTTCGGTCATCCGAAAGCCACTATCAAAACCTTTTTTAGCGTATATAACGCCCACGTCGTGCGGAATAGGCGCACCAGCAACTGTTAATCCGTGAGTTACTGAAAAGCTGTCAGGAAACATTGGTATTGTGTTTCCAGCGTCATCAAAAAGGTAAAGCCAATAGGTATTTGTTTTGCCCTTATCAATAGCTATTGTGTCAAAGAACTTTCCGCCTTTGAGCTTAATTTTTGAACTAGTGTAGAAACCACTATCTGCTTGAATCTGAACAAAGTACTCTGATTCGCTACCCCTTAATTCTTCAACAACTCCTGCAATGGTCTGGTCGTCGTCAGATGTCATTGAATCGTAATTTAAAGTTGCATTCATTTCGTCTTTAACAGATTCTCGTCCTTCATTGAGAATATCTGTAGGGACTCTTTGACTAAGTCCAAAAACGCTTGCACCTTTAGCCACAACTGTAAGTGGGTCTATTGAACCATCTACCTTTATTTTGAACTCATCTTCAAGTGCTTTTCGTAAATAAGGGATCTGCGTCGGTCCACCGACCAGCACAATCTTAGATACAGAGCTTTGCGCAATACCAGAATCTTTGAGAGTATTCTTTACAAGTTCAATAGTTTTCGTAATGTGAGGTGCAATGATTTCTTCAAATTGGTCACGAGTCAAGTTTATGGAAACGTAAATCTCGTTACCATTCTCATCTTTACCAATGTCTTCAACTTCTATTGTTGTCTTTGCATACTGAGATAGTTCTATCTTTGCAGTTTCAGCAGCAGCCTTTAGTCGTGCAAAAATACTACTATACTTCTCTGAACTTCTATCAAAATCAGTTAGTTTGTACTTATTTAAGATTTCAGGTTTTATTACTTCATCAATGATTTTTAAGTCAAAGTCTTTTCCACCTAGAAAGTTATCGCCACTATGACCAAGTACAGTTAAATTACTGTCCTTTGAAGAAATGAGTGCCACATCAAAAGTTCCACCACCCAAGTCATATACTAACCAGTTTTCATTATTAGACTTTTCAAAACCGTATGCCATAGCTGCTGCAATAGGTTCTTGCAGTAGTACTACGTGCTTGAATCCAGCTAGTTGTCCTGCTCGTTTAGTAGCTTCTGCTTGTAATGATGAAAAGTGTGCAGGAATCGTAATAACAGCAGCAACAGAAGATAAATCACTATACTTTCTTGTTGCATCTTCTTTAAGACTTTTAAGAATCTCGGCGGATACTTCTTCGGGTGTTAAATCAGCGTTAATCCTATCAAAGTGAATTGTTTCACCTGTACCCATTAAACGTTTCACTTCGGCTTTATTATTCTGTATTTCCTCATCAGATGATGATTTGTAGAGTCGGTCATATGCCTTAACGCCTACAATTTTGTTCCCAGACTTATCAATACCGAAAACTGACGGGGTGTAGTCGCTGCCAGCCCCATTCTTTACTATCTCTGTCTTGCCGTCATAATTAACTGCTATTGCTGAATTAGTCGTACCTAAATCTATACCGATGTTAATGACACCATCATCACTCTTTGATTTGGAATTTCTACTTTTCAAGGACAACTACCTTTGCTTTTTTAATTAACTGACCTTTGTGGAATACGGCTGGTTCGTGGGTTTCTTTAATAATGCTCTCAGCTACATTCTTATCTTTATCAATACTGAGAACATCTAAGTTAAGTCCTTCGTTATACTTTTGGTCTGTATAGTCGGCAAAAGTAATATCATTTTTATCAAGAAATCTATTCAGCTTTGTAATAGAGTTTTCAAATGCTTTGTTTTGGTCTTCCGATAGGTCTTTTGATACCTTGCTAATCCGTTTCTCTAATCGCCATACTTCAATCGCAGCTTCCACTAAACTCTGGGTGCTAGGACTAACATCTATAAACTTAGACTGAACCGAATCACTAATATGTTTATGGAGGTACAATAACCGTCTTGATAGCTTGTTACTTACCAGAATTATAAAGAGTATAAGGGTTAGTACTAGAACGATTATTATAATGGAAAGCCAGTTTGTTATATTCATAAGTTTCTTTCAGTAAACTATTTGATTATATAATACAACTAAATATTCCTATATTAAACTCTTTAAACAGCTCAATGCTAACTGCTGGAGCTCATAGAGTTTTAAGACGGCTTATATATTGTTGGCATAAGACACGTACTGTAGCTTTAACGGGTGTTTCTGTTTCATCTGCGGAATAGTCTAGAAACTCGCTTTTCGTACAGTAATTTTGCAGTTTATCATAGACAGAACACAGGGTTTAGAAATATTTTGGCGAGCTTTCGCACGTGCAAGCACTGCACGTACTCACTCAAAATATCGAACCAGCTCGTTCCGAGCAACCTGGTTCGAACACAAACACAGGGGCAAAATACAAAAGCCACCACAAGGGTGACTTTCATATTTTGGCTCCGGGGACTGGATTATGGGATATAATCCGCCCGTTTGAAGACATAGTCTTCGGGGGATTATCGAACTGGCGCGACTTGCTCCAATAAATTGTAGCGTCGCTTAGTCCAAGTCAAATCTCAGAACATAGAAAAAACCACAGTCATAAGACTATGGTTCTTTCTTGGCTCCGGGGACTGGATTCGTGCTAAATATGCTCTCTTGAAATATGAAATTTCTCGTTCGGCCAAGCAAGGAAAACTCAAATAGCCACAGGCTATTTTCGACCAAGGTTCGAATCATCGAAGATCAAAGAAAAGAGCCAGGCAAACACCTGACTCTCATCTTTTGGCTCCGGGGACTGGATTCGAACCAGCGACCTAGAAGTTAACAGCTTCCCGCTCTACCGCTGAGCTACCCCGGAATAAATGGCATAAAGCCATTATTTTGTAGGTACTTCCCTGGTGCTGAAGCAACAGAGACCGTCCAATTATATCGGAGGAGTACGCTATAGACAAGGATTTTACCGAGAGTGATGTTTTATTGCTCGTTCGGACGCAATTTTATCTTCTCGTTTTTTGATAGTTTGGCGCTTGTCGGTGGTCTTTTTGCCCTTGCCTAGTGCGATACGCAACTTCACAAATCTCCCACGGTTCAGGATTTCCAGAGGCACAATGCTTCTTCCCTGCTTTTTTGCAGCAAGAAGCGCATCTATGTCTTTGCGCTTGACCAGCAGCTTTCTGGCTCGCGTGACGTCATCCTCGGCAATGGGTACGGCATTGCTGCCGGTTATGGTGGCATTTATGAGGTAAAGCTCATTATCACGCGTAGTGACGTACGCTCCTTTGAGGTGGCCGTGACCATGCCGGAGTGATTTTGTTTCTGCTCCTGTTAGCTCGAGCCCCGCTACTAACGAATCTTCCAGGGCATAGTCAAAACTAGCCCTACGGTTTCGCAGACTATTGTTTTGTGGCCGTCGTTTTCTGTTGCCCATAATGAAGCTATTCTACCCCATCATAACTCTTGTGTATATAGACAAATCTTGCAAAGTATGCTATAATAAGAAGATAGGTACATCTCCCCGGTAAAGATCCCGAGTACTAAAATTTGTTGGAATAATATTTGTTAGATGTTGTGCGTTGTGTTTTTAGTTCTGATTGGCCTGTCTTATGCGAGTAAGCTCAGATTTTGTGGCGTTCCATAGGCTTGGATCGTCCAGTTTGGTCATTCGATAGTAGTACCATTCAACCCCCCAGATGTCTATGCGCTTCATTCCTGTGTCTATTGCATATTGCAGTCTTGGTTCAACATCGCTAGCGCTAAATGATTTATCTTGTTCGCCAATTGGTGCATCTTTCAATCCTCCAAAATCTGGAGGTGTCCAGGCTTCTGTCTGGAGCTCATGAATAAAAGTATTTCGCCCGGTTGTGATCTCGGCCCCTCCGGCAAGAAATGCATAAAACCATGCCGGGACTGGATATTCGAAATAGCGTTTGGTGATTGTCCCGTCCCAGACTCGTTTATAAATAGATGCAGCGTTAATATCGGAACGTGGCTCGCCAAGTGGCCAGCTTGGAACTGCGTTATTGCTACGCGATGTAATCAATGTAGTGTCTGGGTCGAGAGACTTAACCATTTTGAACTCTTTCACCAATCGCTCACGACTGTGGTCTGGGCAATCACCAAACGCCTCAAGCAAGTATTCATTTTCTAACTGATAGCTTTGGAGGCTTGGACGATCTTTATATCTGGCAACTGTTTCGCTCATGTATTTTTCAAGTTCAACAGACCACTGGTCTTTGGGAAGATCTTTTGCCCAAGTAGGCATGTGGCATTCAGGCCAACGTGGTTGTCGGAGTCCAATTGCAAGACTCACAGTTCCGCCCACTTCCTCGACCATGTCAAACTGCCAGTCGAGTTCTGCAAAATCATACTGTCCAGGTTCTGGCTCGCCATTGGACCAGTAACTTACAAACCTAAAATCACGAATACCAAGTTCATAGATCATGGCATGTAGTGTTTCTTTTGGATCGAGTTCGAAATAGCGAGCGTAGTTCGGGATGAAGGTGGCGCCAATAACAAGCGGCTCACTTCGATGTTTGCCTATGTACCACTGTGCAACTGAGTACATGCCAAGTGTTAGGACAAAAATGAATGTTGTCACTACCAGAGTTAATTTGTGCCAAAACCCAACATTCCAAAACTTGCAAACCCAGAATTTTGCAAAATTAAGTGCGCGCCGAACTGGCGCAACAGATTTATTTTTAGTTGTGGTCTTTTTTTGCTTCTTCATTTATTGATTTGTTTGATAGGCTAGTCTATATGACCAACTCCTCAAGCTTAAGCATCATTATACCTGTTTTTAACGAAGAAGACTACATCGGACCTTGCCTAGATGCAATTGCTGCACAGACACGAAAGCCCAGCGAAGTGATTGTAGTAGACAACAATTCATCGGATGCAACGTTAGAGATCGTTGCTCGATATCCATTTGTTAGGGTTGTTTGTGAGTCAAAACAGGGAGTGGTGCATGCTCGCAATACTGGATTCAACAAAGCTAAATCCGAACTCATTGGCAGAATTGACGCAGATACAATCCTACCTGCCGATTGGGTGCAGACAGTACTAGATATTATGGTAGATAAAAAATTAGCTGCAGCAACCGGGCCTGTCGGCTATTACGATATGCCCCACACAAAAACCAATCACAGGATTGACCACGCAGTACGCAAGGCGTTGTATCGGGGGGCTCGTAACATGCCTTTTTTGTTTGGCTCTAATATGGTCTTGACTTCAGGCGCATGGAAGGAAGTTCGCGATAGCGCATGTACATCTAAGGATTCTCACGAAGATTTGGACTTGGCGATTCACTTATCTCGGCGCGCAAAACGGATTAGATACGATAAGTCGCTTCGAGCAAGTATGTCGTCGAGGCGCTATGATGATAGTCCACAAAAATTTGCACATTATATGAATATTTTCAGGAAAACATACACCGATCACGGTATTTACAGTCTTGGAGCACCGCTGGCGGTCAGCATTTATTGGATTGGCTACCTTACTCTTTATCCGCTTCGCCGTTCCTATGACCCGGCCACAGATTCCAGAAGTTTGAAAAACTTTTTCAAAAAAACAGTCTCTCGCCCGCACCCAATGTAATAATCATGTTTAACGAAGGTGTTGAGGTTGGTAGGCTGTTGAGCTCTGAGACTCTTTACCGTATGCATTAACTGCAGAGGCAGTTGAAGCTGCGGCTATAACGAAAGCCGTAAAAAAGTTCTCACGCTCAAAATCACTTCCCCAATCGTAGGTTTCGTTAACCTCAAGAGCAGTGGCGCCATCAACTGCTGGCTCACTACCGCCGTCCACGGCTATCGCGGCACCCCAAAAAAGCATTCCACAGTATCCAATTAGTAACCCTGCAGACGTAACCAGCTCTCGGGTTTTTGATACACCACTTTCAAATTCAGGATTATAATGTTGCTTCATATCAATCATACAATAACACAATACAATCGACATTGCAAACTATTCAGGGTTGCTAGTGTAGCCACCATATTGATTTTGTTCCGGAGCGCATTGGCTCCAGAGGCCACGGTTTTCTTCTCGGGCCTCACGCTGATAAGTCAAAAATTCGTCTGACTTTGTAAACGGAAAGCTGGTGTATGCAAACCCGTAGCCAGCCTTTAGAATTTCGGCTTGCACCAATCTGCCATCTGGTAGATATATGTATCTTAGTAGTCGATCATAGCGATCACGGTTGCTGCTGAGCGGGTCAAGCTCTAAGCGCACAGGATTGTCGCCAATCAGGTTCTTTGTAAATGCGCTAGCTGCATTTCCGAAACATTGGACAGGTTTGCGAGGGTCTTTAGTTTCCGGAGTGTCTATGCCAATAAATCTCACTCGTTCTTCAGTTCCGTTCATGTCTATCGTTATTGTGTCGCCGTCTTCAAAATCTACAATTCGGTATGTCCCTGCTGGTGCAGGGCCTGGAATCTTTTGAAGCAAGCCATCATCTGTAATTGCATAGCCAAAAACTCCAAGAAGAAGTGTAATGAGCAGCGAAAGAATGGTTCGTTTTTGTTTTTTTGTGAGCTTAAGCATCACGAAGTTTTTGGCTTACGTATTCTTTTGTAATGTCTGTTCCGTTCAGAATAACGACGGTCTCGTCGTTGCGAGGCTCTTCGAGCTTGTCGCTGAGGTATTCGAAGTGTTCGTGATGTAGCGGTTCTTGATCATTAAGAACTCGGGTGGGCTGAGCATCTAAGTCTGTTGTTGCACGTTTCTTGGCAACCTCACGCGGTGTCTGAACCCAAAGTATCACTGTGTCTGCACCGGCTGTTCGCGCAATATTTTCAAGTTTCTTGCGATCTTCATAATGATTAAAAGCCGTGTCAAACATTACACTTTTGCCTTCCCTTAGAAGAGATTCAGTCCTGTGGTTTAGCTCACTGTACAGTTCATCATTTTCTGTTTGCGAGTAGCTGGGCTGGCCGTATTTAATTTTACGTTCATGATCCGCCCAGATGTGCTCGGCACCAGTAATTTCAGACACCAGCTTGGCAACCGTGGTTTTCCCGGCTCCAGGATATCCTAGCATTAAATAGAGCGTTGGCTTCATGCGTATGAGTTTAGCAGCAAAAACCACTTTTCTTCCATTTTGATCTCGGCCAAAACGGAAGCCAAAAGCCGACAGGCGGCAATTGTTCTTTATGACCTCGTTGTCAAAGAACACAATGCTCGGACAACTTGAACTTCTTTGTTATTTGGGATAGAAGTGTTTCGGACAAATCCTTGCTATGCATAGTGACTTCGACACTCGTACATCAGGAATAATTCCTAGCCTGGGTCAGCTCTTAGGCGCGGTAGACTATTTAGTAGTCGATGCCTTTGTTGGCTAGGAACTTGTCATCAAAATGATGCTTTATCTTAGTCATATTAGTGGCGATATCGATTTGCTTCAGCAAATTATCTGGAAAATCGCGGCCTGTGAGACACAATGAAACCTTGTGAGTGTTAGCAGCAACAATGAGCTTTTTTAGTTGGGATTCACTCAGTAGCCCGTCATGGACGGCATTGTTGATTTCGTCGCAGATTACCAAATTATACTTTTTGCCTGTGACGCAATCCATGGCGACGTCATAAGTATCTTGGGCAGCTTGTTTGTGCTGATCCTCGGTTATGTGTTGTTCGCTGAGCTCGCCAGCGTCATAAAAGCCTTTTCCGCCCTTGTAGAAATATAGGTCATCGCCGTATATGTCTTGAATGTCGCGGATGAATACGTGCTCTCCAGCGCCCCAGTATTTAATGAACTGGACAAATGCAACCTTCCATCGGGTGCCGAGGGCGCGGGCCATCAAGCCTACGGAGGCCGAGGTCTTACCTTTGCCTTCTCCGGTATAGACTAGGATCACATGGTCTTTGGTCTCAAAATCATCAAACATATACCAACCATCTTAACTTATCTTTTCGCCAAGAGTATATTTACTCGTCTTCTGGTGGCGTCACTACCGACAGTTCGGAGCCTGACTGCTTGCCAGTCCGCGGGATGGTTATAGAATTATTCTGATCTAGTATGAGTAAACGAGCTAATCTGTCAGCATGTGCAACTGCATCTTTATGCTGCACCTCGTCTCTAAGATTTTCTAGCGTATGCAACAAGCTGCAATGAGTGTACTCTTCTGTGTCGTCGTAGAGAATCATGAGTTTGTCGATATCTAGATTGGTCTTGGTGCGTGGGTCTTCGAAGAATGTTGCTTCGTAAAGCTTATTGGCGTCGTTAATTAGACCACGAACCGGATCCTCTGCAATGTTTGCTTCGCGGCAAATTTCTAGCAATGTATCTACCCCATTGCTGCCGTTTTCTATAAAATCAATCATTTTGCCCATGTCTATGGGGTTTTCAAATTCAGCATCAAATTCTATAAGAGGTGGAGAAATGATAACTTCTGGAGTGAATCCAGGAGCTTTCTCTATTCCGTATGCATCAGACATCCACTTGTCTCCTCGCAGTTTAGTTCACGACTAAATTATACGCCTATTTAGCGTATTGATGCAAGTAGCTGGCACTATATGTGGATTCGCTAATCCTATTTTTGACGTTTTTTTGCAGATTTATTGAACCTAAGCAGAAGACTTGCAGCTAGAATGAAAACAGCCGCTACTACGACAATTATGATAGTTATTGAACTTGATTGATGCGCTAACGACTCAGCTTCACTGGCATGATCGACGCCGTCATGTGCAAGAATGTAAAGGTTATTCATGGATTAAGTATAGCAGTTCTGCGATGAACTTATTGCAGACGCAGTTAGTTGCGAAATAAAAATATTGAACAGTTCAGTCTTCCCTGTTACAATCTGGGAATATATGGGTAAAGCCGCCGCCACACTGACGACGACTCGGTTACCACTGTGCCAAAGCAGGGGTAAATTATGAACATCCCTCTGTTTTTTGCCTCAGAGTCAGAAATTCACATTAGCCTGAAAGCCGAACCGTTTTATAAACTTGGTGGACTCCAGACAACCAACTCAATGGCTTACGGTGCCATTCTGATGGTTCTATTGCTAATTGTTGGGCTGTATGTTGGTCGAAAAACCTCTATTTCACCGCGACGTGGAGTTGTTGCGATATTTGAACTAATCGTTGGCTATATCATCAGTATGCTTGAAACAGTGTTCGGAAGCCGCAAGCAGGCTGTAAAGTTTGCGCCGGTATTTGCCGTTTACTTTTTTATGATCATATTCAGTAACTTGTCTGGACTTTTGCCATTTGTTGGTGAAGGCATTACCAGTGGTGGTACACCGGCTTTTCGTCCATTTACAGCCGACCTCAATAGCGTGTTGGCGCTGAGTGTGTTTTCTATTACTCTGGTGCAGATTTTGTCTATTAAAGAGTCTGGTATCAAGGGTCACTTGCAGCACTACTTTAGCGACAAGCCGACCAACCCAATTAATATCTTTGTTGGATTTTTAGAGGTTCTAGGTGAGCTTACGCGCATAATCAGCCTTAGCCTTCGATTGTTCCTGAACACCGCAATTGGCGAAATATTGATTGCAGTGTTTATCTCTATTAGTGGTCCGGCCACCCCGCTCACTCTCATTCCGATTATCCTGTTTGAAATGCTTGTTGCATACGTCCAGGCATACATCTTTACGGTGTTGTCTGCGACATACTTGGCCATGGCGGTACACCATGATGACCACGACGAAATTCATGTACCAACCGATTCTAACGCTCACCCATCCGCTGATCCTGTCCTTGACGGGGGCACGTTTGAGTGAGGCTGATTTTATTAAGTAACCGTATTTAGGGAAGGAGAAAGTATGAATTCAGCACTACTTACAACTCTCGCAGCAGTAGAACTTACTGACGCAGGGTTCAAAATGTTCGGTGTGGCTATCGTGATTGCATGTGCAGCACTGTCGCTCGGAATGGTAGGCAGCAACTATATGAAGGCTTTGGGTCGAAACCCAGAAGCTGGAAAAGCTGCAAGCAGCGTGGTTATCCTCGCAGCATTCGTAGAAGCAACAGCGCTATTCGCGTTGATCGCTGGTGTTATCATTTCGTAATTTTACGAGATATTTAATGTAAGATGCGCTAGCACTTCACGGAAACTGGCGCATCTTACAAAAACAACGAGTATTATAAGACGATGAAGAAGGAACAATGAACATACCAACACCATACCTATTTCTAGCAAGCACTGGCGAGCCGGCAGCCGAGCACGTGGCCGTTGCTTCCGAGGACGTGCATGCAGACGATAGTTCACATTCAGAGACAGCTGAACATACAGCAGATGCTAGTCATGGCGAAGAAGCTGGTGGTTTGAGTTCTTTTGGACTCGACCCAATTGCCTTTGCCTTCCAGCTTGGTGCAATTATTATTTTCTACATATTGTTCCGTAAGTTTGCGCTCAAAAAAGTTGTTTCAGTCCTAGACGAACGACACAACACAATCGAGAAGTCGTTAGCAGATGCTGAGCAAATTTCTAAAGATGTAGCATTGGCTCAAGAAAAGCAAGCGGCCTTGATTGCAGAGGCTCGAACCGAGGCGAATGTCATTCTTGCTGATGCAACCAAAGAAGCTGGTGCAATCGTAAAAGCAGCAGAAATTCGTGCAGGCAAAAAGGTCGACACAATGATTACCGATGCACACAGCCGTATTGCTGATGACGTCGCTAAAGCCAAAAAAGACCTTGAAGGTGAAGTTGCAGCACTTGTAGCCGAAGCCACAGAAGTCATTATTGGTGAAAAACTTGATGCCAAAAAAGATGCAGCTCTTATTAAAAAAGCATTGGCAGGACAAAAGTAATGGCAGCCGTAAGCTACAAAGACATCGCAAGTTCTGTTGCGACTGCGCTTGAAACATCAAAGCAGTCTGAAGTTGTTAGTAGCTTGGCGGCATATCTGATGGAAGAGCGTCGAGCTGGCGATTTAGATAAAATCATGCGTGAAGTTGAGCGGATCCGTCACGATGATCACGGTGTGCTGGAGGTTGACGTTACGTCGGCTCGTCCACTCACCGCTGAGCTTGCTGCTCAGGTCAAGGCGATGTTTGACGCGAAAACGATTACAATAAATGCGTCAATCGATGAAACATTAGTTGGTGGCGCGAAGATTCAGGCTGCAGGCACACTGCTTGACCTGAGTGTACGCGGCCAACTAAACAGATTAAAGTCACATAATTTCTAAGGGATATAAAGGATACAGATGGCACAAGATATTTCAGTAAAAGAACTCAGTAAAGATATTCGGTTAGCGATCGAAGACCTCAAATCACGTCCTGGTAGTGAAAAAGTTGGAGTAGTGACCCGAATGGGCGATGGAATCGCATGGATTTACGGACTTCGAGACGTTGGATATAACGAAATTATTGATATAGAAACTAGTAACGGTTCGGTTCCGGCCTTTGCCCTAAACCTCGGCGAAGACGAAATTGGTGCCGTAGTGCTTGGTGATGAGCGATATGTTGCCGCAGGCGCTAAAGTAACCATGACTGGGCGGGTTGTCGAAGTGCCGGTTGGCCCAGAGCTTATTGGTCGCGTTGTCGATCCACTTGGTCGCCCGCTTGACGACAGGGGTCCAATCAAGGCCGCTCGGACAGCTCCAGTCGAAAATGCGGCGCCTGGCGTGCTAGCCCGAAAAAGTGTGCATGAACCAATGATGACCGGTCTCGTTGCGATCGATGCTATGGTTCCGATTGGGCGCGGACAGCGTGAGCTGATCATTGGTGACCGCCAAACTGGTAAAACTGCGATTGCTATCGACACAATGATCAACCAGTACCGCCAAAAAACTGGTGTTGTTAACATTTATGTTGCCATTGGCCAGAAGCTTTCTAAGGTTGCTCGACTTGTAGAGCGACTTAAAAAAGAGGGCGTAATGGACCAAACCATTATTGTGGCTACAAGCGCCGCAGATACTGCTAGCTTGCAGTATCTGGCACCTTACGCTGCGACCGCCATGGGCGAATACTTCCGTGATAACGGCCAACATGCGTTGATGATTTATGATGATCTTACGAAGCACGCTGCAGCGTATCGCCAAATGAGTTTGCTATTGCGACGTCCACCGGGTCGCGAAGCCTACCCTGGTGATGTATTTTACTTGCATTCACGTCTGCTGGAGCGTTCTGCAAAAATGAGCGATGAACTCGGCGCTGGAAGTCTTACAGCTCTGCCAATTATTGAAACTCAGGCTGGCGATATTTCTGCATATATTCCAACCAACGTGATATCCATTACAGACGGTCAAATATTCATGGAAACCAGCTTGTTCTACCAAGGTATTCGTCCGGCTATTTCCGTTGGACTTTCTGTTTCTCGTGTGGGTGGTAGCGCGCAGACTAAAGCTATTAGATCTGTTGCAGGAAACCTACGACTTAGCCTTGCTCAGTTCCGTGAGCTTGCAGCTTTTGCTCAGTTTGGCTCTGACATGGATGCAGAGACTCGACAGCGCATTGAACGCGGACAGCGTTTGACAGAGCTACTCAAACAGTCACAATACAGTCCACTGGGTGTCTGGCAACAATATGCCCTGCTACACGCAGCTAATGAAGGTGCATTTGACAAGATTTCTGTTGACAAGGTGAAAGAAGTGCAAGAAAGCCTACTGACAGCACTAAACAGTGAGTTCAAAAAAGAAATGGCAACCCTAAACAAGGGCGACAAGCCGGATGAAAAAACCCAGAAGCTGATTGTAAAAACAGCCCAAAAGATAGCTAAAACCCACGAGGTGAAGGATTAAACCATGACTGAAGCATTGTCGCCACAAAGCGTAATACCTTCTATTGGTCGAGCCAGTTCTATTGATTATGTAGAAAACCTCAAGAGGCTTGTTCCGCAGTATTTTTCAACGCGAGTGATGGTTCAGTACGCAATTATGAGCGATCAGCGTACTTTAGTTGAGCAATCAGACGAATTACTTAATGGCTACAAAGCGGATAATGAGGCGGGGCTTATTAAGCCACCACTTAGTAATGATTTAACACGTGAAATGTCAGTCGCACTTCGCGAAGAAGAGCGTGGCTGGAAACTACCAACCACTTTTCTTTTAGCATGGGCGATGATTGAGGATCCAAGATAAGACCATGACAAATACGAGGTATAATGCAGCACCAGTTGAACTACCAGTAGACTATGATTCTGAGCAGTATGTAGTTGATAAAGTTGCGCGAGTTTTAAATGATGGCAAGCTCCAGACGCCTCATGCTCGTCTGCAAGAAGTTGCACGTGTACTTGTGAGTGCCCGCCGAGCGTACCGCATTGGTCGGTCGGTCCTGGAGTTTGAAACAGATGAAGTTGCAGTGGAGTTATCCGAAGCCATTCAGGAAACAAACGGTTCATATACTAGAAACGACACAGAAGTTTTTGGAGATGTCAAAAGTCGTGCCCTTGTAATTGGCGCTTACGAAACAGGAAGATTGCATAGGGACACCATGGTTTCACTAGAGCCAAGACCAGTATTTGACCCAACTATCGCAGTGTTGCAATCTGAACATGTTCTGCACGGTGAATCAAGAATGCATAGGTTTGGAGATATCTAATGGCAAATACAACTGCGCTGAAGCGCCGCATTACCAGCGTCAAGAACACCAAGCAAATCACAAAGGCTATGGAACTTGTGTCTGCGAGTAAAATGCGCCGCGCGCAAGATCACGCCGCCCGTTCTCGTGCATTCAAGCGGATGGCCGTAGATTTATTGAACAGACTTAGTACGCTCACTGACGTGACAGATCATCCGCTGTACAAACAGCGAGCAGTTTCGACTCGACTACACGTATTTATTACTGGCGATCGTGGTCTTGCAGGTGCGCTGTATAGCAATTTATTCCGACACTTCACGGCTGAGCTCATCAAAGATCGTGACATGAATGTTGTGAGTCGAGTAATTGTCATAGGCAAACAGGGACAAAGACTACTTAGTAAACTCGAGGATGTAGAGGTTATTGCAGCCTATGATGGGTTCTCAGAAATGCCAACGGCGGCCGAAATTCGGCCAATTCTAAAAGAAGTAGTGGCTGCATTTAAAGAAGAGCGAGTAGATTCAGTTGACGTCACCTACACTGACTTTAAGTCCAGCATTGTGCAAGTTGTCGAAACCATGCACCTCTTGCCTGCTGTGTTTCAGGCCAAAAAAGTTGCCAAGGACGAGCAGGCTTTGTTTGAGCCATCGCCAGAGAAGGTGCTAGATGCTGTTACCGAACGATTCATTGAGGTAGAGCTCAATCAGGCATTTGCTGAAGCTGGTGCCAGTGAGCAGTCGATGCGCATGGTTGCCATGAAAAATGCTACAGATAACGCTAACGATCTTGTAGATGACCTGACATTAGCATTTAACACTGCGCGTCAAGCTGCAATCACCCAAGAACTAGCAGAAATCACTGGTGGAGCGGAGGCTATGAAATGAGCGAGCGCATAGTTTCTGGACCTGAAAACATGTTTATTGGTGGAGAGCTGAAACATGCTGCCACGGCTTCAAAAGTAAATAAAATGTTAACAGATGAAGCTGGTGTTTATTCAAAGTGGTGGCCAGCACTTGATATGGAATTATTGATAGCTGCCCTGCCGCACGCCAACAAAGAATCTTTGCGCAGAATTAGACAATCGCACGATGCAAATATTGCAGAATCTATATATGAAACAGCAGAAAACTTGCTAGTCGTTGGTAATTTAACCCCACTAAAAGCGAAAATGCCTACACTTAGTTTGATTGGCGAAGGAATAAACAGAGACAAAATTCAAACTGTATACTATTATGGATCGGAAAAGTCCCTTGGACATATTGTATTACTTGGACTTGAAAAGCTTCAGATTGTCGATCACCCACTTGACGTATTTACCTATGAACAGTCTGACGAAATATCGGAGGCTATGAAATGAGCGAGCGCTTGGTCGATATGAGCATCCGTGACAAATATGAAATGCTATTGCCGCGTGCACGTATTTCTGATGATTTGTTGATGGGGATCGATAGGGTGGCTACTGATTATTTGTCTGAAGCATGCGATGAAGAGGGTGAGCGTCTTGGTGTCTACTATATGAATGTGGATGCAGAAAGCTTAATTTTACGTGCTTTTAGTGGAGCTTCTATGATCTTAGATGAGGCTCATGGAACTGATTTTCAAGAGCGCTCTTTAGTATTATTCAGTGACGCAGTTTCTGAAATTGCAGAAAATTCGTTCCCTGACGAAACTCCAATTTCAATTGATCATGCAATTGGATTATTTGGAACTATACTTTCAAATGCTAAAAACATTCACATCTATGTAGGATTAACAGATGGGGCGGAGGCTATGAAATGAGCGGAATTTTTGTAGGAGAACTGCTAACAGATGAATGCTATGCATTTGAAGATGCATCTATTGAATGGGTCTCCGGTGAGAAAGCTAGATTTATTGAAAATCATAATCGGCCTCTACCTACCTTAATGTGGTTTGACTTGATTGTTGAGTTTCGGAAAGGTGCAGCGTTCGCTGCCCACTGCGCCGAGCAAGGCATAGAGATTGAGGAGAGTTCAATATGAGCAATGATTTAGCGGAGATTAATGGATGAGAATAATGAATCCCGATATGGCTCACGACGTTCGTGCAGTGTTCAATGAGCTTGATGCAATCATCGACCCGCAAACAGCACAACAAGATGCACTCGTAATAGATACGGTTGCTAATTTGGCAGTTACGTACGCAGTCCACTGGAAAGAAGTTGATGCTGATATGAAGTCCAGAGAAGAGGCGAAACAGGGATATATCTATGAGCTAGACTCGTGGGCAGATGCGGTATTTAGGCAACAGGAACTCGAATGAAATACACAGCAGAGATGAAAACGAAGACAATCACAGCAAATGAAGGAGAAATATAATGGCAACAGCAACAAAAGATAAAATTAAACAAGGCAAGATTACGCAAATTGTAGGTGTGGTTGTTGACGTTGAGTTTAGCGAAGGTCACCTTCCAGCAATTTACAACGCTTTAGAAACAACGCTAGATGGCACGAAGATTGTGTTTGAGGTCGCTCAGCACCTTAGCGAATCGAGCGTTAGAGCAATTGCACTCGGCGCAACGGACGGACTAAAGCGTGGTGCCAAAATTGTTGATACTGGCGCAGCGATTAGCGTACCAGTTGGCGATGATACTTTGGGGCGAATGTTTAATGTCGTTGGTGAGCCAATTGACGGCAAAAAAGGTACGTTCAAGACAACTTCTCCAATCCACAAAGAACCCCCTGCCCTGTCAGAACAATCTGGTGAGGTAGAGATTCTTGAAACCGGTATAAAAGTGATCGACCTTATTTGTCCAATTACCAAAGGTGGTAAAGTTGGACTTTTCGGTGGTGCCGGTGTAGGAAAGACCGTTTTGATCACCGAGCTTATCAACAACATCGCTAAAGAGCACAGTGGAACCAGTGTGTTCGCAGGTGTTGGTGAGCGTACCCGTGAAGGCAATGACCTGTACTACGAGATGGAAGAATCTGGCGTGCTAGACAAAACAGCACTTGTATTTGGCCAGATGAACGAACCACCGGGAGCTCGTCTACGTGTTGCTTTGTCAGGTCTAACAATTGCTGAAGGCTTCCGAGATGCCGGTAAAGACACACTGCTATTTGTTGATAACATTTTTAGGTTTACCCAAGCTGGTGCAGAGGTATCTGCTCTGCTTGGTCGTCTTCCATCTGCAGTAGGTTATCAGCCAAACTTGGCGCAAGAGATGGGTGCTTTGCAAGAACGCATCACAAGTACCAAAAAGGGTTCTGTGACCAGTGTGCAGGCTGTATACGTACCAGCAGACGACCTTACCGACCCTGCACCGGCTACTACCTTTGCTCACCTTGACTCTACAATCTCACTTAACCGTGCGCTGACAGAAATTGGTATCTACCCAGCGGTGGATCCACTTGACAGTAGTTCGACAATCCTTGATCCAGAAATTGTCGGCGAAGAGCACTATAAGGTTGCTACTGATGTGCAGAAAATTTTGCAGCGCTACAAAGATTTGCAAGATATTATTGCAATCCTTGGAATGGAAGAACTGTCTGATGAAGACAAGAAAACAGTAAACCGCGCAAGGCGCATTCAACGATTCTTGAGTCAGCCTTTCCATGTTGCTGAGCAGTTTACCGGCAACTCAGGACTGTATGTTTCTCTTAAGGACACCATTGCTGGCTTCAAGGAAATTCTTGAGGGCAAGCATGATGACAAGCCAGAAAGCGCCTTCTATATGAAGGGCGGAATCAAGGACATCAAATAATGTCACGGCAAGTTGAAGGACTTACAGCTGACAGTCAATTTGACGCTTTGTTATCACTTGTTGCTGAAGACGAGGGTGAGCGTCATGGCAATGTTGAATTATTTGAAACGCCCGAGAACCATCGACTTTTGAAGCCGGACACAATTCATGATAATTCGCCAAATTATCGCGGCACAAGGCCGTATCGTTTCGGCAGAGTGGTTGCTTCGATATTGGATAATTTTGTTGAAAATTCAAGGAAAGAGCAATAATCAATGATTCACTTTGAGCTAGTAACACTAGACGGAATAAAGTTTGCACAGAATGTACATGAAGTACAGATGCCGACAACTGAAGGCTATGCTGGTTTTTTTGAACATCATATGCCTCTTGTGACGCTAGCCGAGACTGGCGTTATTAAGATTCGTAAAAAAGCAACTGATAGCGAAGAGCAGCAAGAGTTGATTGCAACTGGCGGTGGTGTGGTTGAAGTTAAAGAAAATAGCATACGAGTGCTTGTTGACGAAGCAAGTCTATCGACTGAAATTGATGAAGATAAGATTAAAAAGGCGCATGCCGAAGCCCTTGAGCTTCAACGTAGGGCACGTGACCAAGTATCGCTTGATAAAGCACAGGCTATGGTTGAGCGTGCAGCAGTTCGACTTAAGGTTGCCGATCTCAAGCGTCGAACCCGCCGTTAGATAATGTCTAGTTTGCAATTGATGACTGAAATGTATTTAAGTCATCTGTAAGAAGACGCAGTTGGACAGTTCACTGCATTTATTACATAGCCTTGCTTGTCGACTCTGAATTATTTGACATATTTGTAGAAACTATTATGCTAAAGGCATAACTTTAGGAGGGTTTATGAAATCAAGTGGCAAATTATTGTCAGTGTTCTTAGAATTTGCGGGAGCGTTTTCGCTTACGCTGCTTATTATTGCAACCAATGGACGAACATCTTTTCCATTCTTTGGAGCGCTTACGGCAGGTGTACTGTTTGCGATGTTGATCTTGTCGGGACGTCGAGATTCAATTGTTCAAGCTAACCCAATTGTTACTTTGGGTTTTTGGATGTGGCGACGGATTACAACTGGCCGCATGATCGTAAATATTATTGCTCAATTTGTTGGAGCTCTGGTTGCGGGACACTTTACACAGTACCTACTTGATCAGCTGCTTACTAACGTATCAGGCGGACGATTTGTTACTCGTGCATTTGTTGCAGAAATCGTAGGCGCATTCATCTTTACACTCATTCTTTCACTCGTACTTCGAAAGAAAGATGCAACAACTAATCAAGTAGCTTTTGTCGGTGGAGCAGCATTATTCGTCGGTATGCTCGTAGCTTCACTCGCTGGCAATGGACTAGTTAACCCTGCGCTTTCGTTGGGACGTATGTCATTAAGCTGGACCTACTTCCTTGCTCCATTTATTGGTGGATTGCTGGGAATGAATGCTGTGGCATTTATGGAATATGTTGATGCAAAAGTGCTTCGATTGGCTCCAGCTAAGAGCTCAAAAGTTGTTGTCAAGAAAAAGAAAGTCGTCAAAAAGCAAAAATAAGACAAAACTCAAGCTTGAAAAAAGTCCTCGTTGGAGAAATCTACGAGGACTTTTTAAATGTTCCGGAAAGCAGGTCGCTTATAAAATGATCAATGCCCGCCATATCTTGAGAGTACTCAGAAGTATCCGGGAATATGCGGGCCTGAATAAGCTCCCAACAAACAGTAATTACGCTAGTTAGCTTGGAAATATCTTCTGCAGTAGGTCGGTATTCTAACTGTAGTTTTTTTGCAGAATCGGCTTCAACGTAGACCATCTCGCCAATTATCTCTTCTGCCTTAGCGAACTGTGAAGACTGGCTAATTAGTAACCCATAAAAAATGAGCTGTAGCTTGTGTTTCCAAATTTTAATTGCGTAGGACTCGGCCTTAGATTCAAAATTCGGCAATGCCTTACCTGTCTTATAGTCAATGACGCGCACAGTTGAGGCATCTTGATCGATTCGGTCGAGCTTTCCGCTGAGTCGAACACCACCGTCCAGTACTACATCGCTAATTTTTTGTTCAGGCTTGCCATTATGCGGCAGTACATATGCATAATCCTCGAATAAAGTTGTCAGCGCCTGTTGTCCTTTGACGGTGTAGGTCTGAAGCTCGGTTGGCAGTAGTGACTGTGATTCAATCGAGGATGTAAAAGCTCGAATTACAGCTGGTAGTGAAAATTCATCACGATGCAGTAGATGTTGACCTGTCTCGAGGGCATCATGTATTGCGGTTCCGTAAGACTGGTGCACTGACTTAACTTCTGGAATTCTAAGCAAGGCTCTTTCTTTGAATGTTTGCGGGCCGCCACTAGTTACATCTAAAAATTGCAAAAGAGCTGTAGGATTCATATTGAAGCCATCAAGTATTGGTCTCAGTAATATTTCCTCGTTGTTTGTAGCTAGTTCAGGCCAAGCAAATGTTTCCTCTAGTATGGTCGGAATATCTTCTGTTGCAGTGATTATTTCTCTGCTTGGTAGTGCGTCATGAATCAATGGCGTTGCAAGTACTGGCTCACTTACGCTGTCGCTTGAGTAACTGGTTGCTATGAGAGTACGCTTGGCGCGCGTTGCTGCAACATAAAGAAGTCGAACATAGTCGTCGTAGTTGTCGCCGTAGGGCTTTAAGCTTAGGTTTGCAGGCGGCTTGCGCCCCCCTTGCCGCGGTTTCCAATTGTCTTCTATCGCATCAATAATAATCACCGAATCAAACTCTAGACCTTTTGATTTGTGTACACTTAGCAGCTCAACTGCATCCTTGCCTGTAATAAACGGTGATTGATCGTAAATGAGCTGATTATTTTCAATGCTGATTGTAATCATACGCACAAAATCTTGCAGATTAGCAGCTCCATGCATGACAAATTCTTGAGCCATTTTTCTAAGTAGCTGAATGCCCGATAGGCCTTCGATATAGCGCTGTGTTCCTAGGGACTCTTGACTAAAGTAATCTCTGACTGGAGAAGTGAAGTTACCGTTTGTTCGTAGCCCAATTAGATGCTCTAGTGTCACCGTAAGGGGCAGCGAAGCACCTTCTTTACCCATCCAGGCTAGCCAATCTCCAATTGCTTGAAGCTGTGAATTTTCGCTCGTCAGTAAAGATTTGTACCAATCTGGCTTTGATCGATTACTTATTGCAAGTTGCCATAACAGAGAGGTGTTAATTTCCCACATTGGATGCCGTAGCAGTGTACTGAGTAGTGCGTTAACCTGATTTTGATCACCCGCGGAGATTGAAACTAGCAAACGCGACAACTCAATAATTTGCGACGCAGCTTCATTATCGGTTACAGTTCTCTGACGCTCATAGCTGATCGGTACGTCATAGCTCACCAGAATATGAGCTAGCTGTTCAAGTGATTTGTGACCACGTGCTAGAACGGCTACACTTCCCTGCTGCGACTCTTTAAGTTTACGAATGTATTCAGCAACACCATGAAGTTGTGCTTCGTAGGTTTCATAGCGCTGGTGTTCAAGCCGTCCGGCTTGTTTTGGTTGGTTTCGTGCAACTAAATTTTTAGATATATCTGGCTCGCGAGTAACCAATCTGTCTTCAGCCTGTTCGATGATAACTTGCGCAGCATCTAAAACTGCTTGAGATGATCGATAGTTTTCCTCTAGTACGATGGGCTTTTTAACCTGGTATTCATGACGGAAATTCAACATATTGTTGAGCTCTGCGCCGTTAAATTTGAAAATTGATTGATCGTCATCGCCCACCACCATTATGTTTGGCTTGCCATCTGCGAGTTCATGGTCAGAAACTAAGTGCGCTAAATGCATTTGTGCTGGGTTGGTATCTTGAAACTCATCAATAAGTACGTACAGAAATCGCTCCTGTACGTCGGAGCGCAGGCTTTCGTTCTGTTCAAGCTGGGCTATGACCTCCACCAACATATCTGAATAGTCATAAAACCCTCGGTCGTGCAGCACGGCACGATATGTTTCGTAGACGTCGGCAAGGGCCAGCCACCAAGCGTTGCGCTTCCGTTCATCGGCTAAACATTTTTGGCCCTCAAGTGACTTCACCCATGTTCTTTTCCAGGCGCTGGTGTTAGCGGCCTTGCCAG
Source organism: Saccharimonadales bacterium (SeqCode) (assembly GCA_041600755.1). Taxonomy (GTDB): domain Bacteria; phylum Patescibacteriota; class Saccharimonadia; order Saccharimonadales; family JAXHNE01; genus JAXHNE01. The sequence goes on along the minus strand of JBFIJL010000002.1, from coordinate 78,990 downwards.
TTCCTTCATCGCGAGCAATGGCTTGTTCAAGTGTCTCTAGAAGTACTTCATCTAGTGGTCTCATTATTGCAGTGTGAATTTGCTGACTAGGCAGCGCCTCAATTGAAGCTTTGAGCGTATCAAGGTTCTTTGCATATACCGTACCGCTCAGCGCTTCAACTATGTCGGCCTCGACCAAATCAATATATGCAATATTTGCTTCTATTAATGCACGTAGTTTTGCAGGTGTAAGCCCAGCTTCCTTTGTCAGCTTAAGCCCCTCTTTTACAGGTTTGAGAGAGCTGAATTTACCAGCAAATGTCATGGCTAGAGGGTTGTCGATTGGCAGATTAGTGAGAATGGACTGAATAATGTCTAGCTGTACATTATCCGGTACGGCAGTGAGCTTGGCGCCATTCCAAAAATAATCAGGGTATTGATTCATTATTTCTGCAGAAAAGCTATGGAATGTCTTAACCATGACATTGCGCGCGCTTGGGCCAATGATGTCAGTAAGTCGTTCGCGCATATTGGTGGCAGCTTTGTTTGTAAAAGTTAAGCACAAAATATTTTCAGGCCTAGTGTCGGTCTTGCTCAAGATGTTTGCAACTCGAACACTTAGTAGTTGCGTCTTGCCTGTGCCGGGTCCGGCAACGACAAGAACTGGTCCGTCAATTTCATCAACCGCCTCTCGCTGTTTGTAGTTTAATTGTGTATAGCTTGAGGCGAAATCCATAGACTTGTAATTATACCCTGTTTATAGCACTCTGGCAGCCAGAAGAGCAAAACCAAGCAGCATTAGAACTGATGCAATGGTGTTGGCAATCGGAATCAAGGTATCATCCACGTTAAAGCCTTTTTTGGTCAATATCGCTTTACTGCAAAATATGATCACAAAAAGTAGGGTTATGACAACTAGCAAGGTTAAACAGATTTGACGTGAATATTCAATTGCCAAAGCTTTAGATACGTCAAAGCCCTGAAGATGCGCAACACCAAGACTCATGCCAGCAATCGCAACGCCGCAAACCGGAATGCTAACCAACAGTGCAAGGATAAGTTTCTGAGTTCTCTTGCGATAGTTCTCTGGGTCAGACAGATGGGCAGCAGTAAGAGCAGCATAATTGCCGGCTATAGCGTTCATTGCAGGTAGAGCAATCAAAAGTGGCAAAAATTCCAAGATATCTCTTTTTACTAGTTGCAGCCCAAGGCCACCAAGCAGTCCAATCGATGCCAACAAGCTGGACAATAGTATTCCAGCCAGTAGTCGATTATGTGGTGTTATGGTCTTCATGTTATAAACCTTGAGCCAATTGCAATCGCAAACAGCATTACGACATTAAACAAACTGCTTTCTAGTGCTGGCACAATTTCATCTGGGTTAGATTTATGGTTTCTGACGACATGCGTAGTAATTAAAATAATTGGCAGCCCCAGAGTCGCTGCGATTGAAGTGGCAATAATTGCCAGCTTCATGGTCACCAAAAAGCTAATGCCGAGTGCAAAGTAGCCAATACTTGAGGCGACTGCGCCCACCAGGATGCTTGCGCAAATTGTACCGAATATTGAACGAATCAGGGCGAACAAGCTATATCTAAATGGCGATTCATCTTGGCGTTCGAGGTCATGATGGATATTTGCAGCTAGCACGGATCCGCTAGACATCAGTATATCCGTTAGGGATGGATACAAAAGTAGTGTTGTTCCAACCAGTAAGAATGCTTCAGCACGGGATTCTATCAACAGGCTGCTGGCTGCCACGAAAATAATTGTCAGGAGTTGTCCGAATAATATGCGACGAATACTTACGTCATGCTGGCGTATTTTTCGCTCAGCAATTTGTCTCCAATAATCACTCATGTGATCGAGTACGCTTATTGGAACGCGGTCTATGTCTTCAAACGCTTCTTCGGTCTCTGCTGGATTCATTGCTTAAATAGTACCCAGATTGAAGGCGAACTGCAAACTGCTAATGCTGGTGTGTAGACTCCGTGTGCTCATCATCGTGATGGTCTTCATCATGTTCTTCGTCGTGATGATCTTCATCATGAAGTTCAAAGTGACTATCATGCTCCTCGTCGTGATCATCATGAAGCTCCTGGTGACTATGCTGATCTTCATTGTGATCATGTGTGTCGATATAGTCGTGAAGTGTTGTCGTCACTATGCCTACCGCAACCACGCCTAACACTAGAAGCATTGTCTGCGGTCCAGCAATAGTTTTATCCTCGGCACGATGGATATCTGGGATGATGTCACTTACTGCTATGTAGATAAAGAATCCAGCAGTTATGCCAAGCACTACATCCAGATATTCTAATGCAGTCGTGCCTAGAGAGAAGAAGAGTAGTGCAGAGGCTACCGTCGCGAATGCAGAGAGAATATTAACCAACAATACTTTTTTGGGTGAAAAGCCCTTTTTAAGAAGTAGTCCAAAATCTCCAATTTCCTGTGGTATTTCATGAGCTGCAACCGCGAGAGTAACTAAAACTCCAGTGGGCACGCTTACAAGAAATCCGGCAGCAATAGCAATACCATCAATAAAATTATGGATAGTATCACCGATGACAATAAGATTTGCGTTGGCGTCTTCGTGATTGGCATCTTCCTCGTCATGATGATGGTGAAACCAGCGAAGAAACCTTTCTAGTAAAAAGAAGAGCAATATACCGCCCAGCGTTCCTAGAAGTGCTCGTTCTATGTTTCCTTCGTGTGCAGCTTCTGGAAGCAAATCCAAAAAAGCAGTCGCTAGCAGAGCCCCTGCAGCAAACGGCGTTGCATAGGTTACTAGTTTTGCTGCGCGCTTTTTGTGAGCTAACAGTAAAAAACCGCCGATAAGCGAAACGATGCCACCGATTAATGAAAATATAAAAACGTGTAAGTAAGTTGCCATAATGTATTAGTTCTCCTGCCATTAAGACTAAATGACAGGAGACTCTAATTGCAAAAGATTCTCAATCTACTTCTCTATTGCGACAACTTTCTCCCATGGGAGGTCAGATTTACCAAAGTGACCGTAGGCGCTAGTTTGGCTATAGATTGGATTTTTTAAATTAAGCTGTTCGCCGATATCCTTGACGCTAGTATCTAGTAGTAAGTCCGCAAGCTTTTCAATAACATCCGCCGATTCAGTCTCGGTCCCAAAACAGTTGATGCTGCGCATGAGTGGTTGAGGCTGACCTATTACATAAGCGAGCCCTACCTCGCATTCAGTTGCGAAGCCGTTTGCGACCAGGTTCTTGGCAATATACCTTGCAGCGTATGCGCCACTTCTATCAACTTTGCTCGGGTCTTTGCCGCTAAATGCACCGCCCCCAACTCTTGAATATCCACCATATCCATCGACGACAATTTTTCGTCCGGTAAGTCCAGCATCTGAGTCGGGTCCCGGAATGTGCCACAATCCTGTACCGTTGACGATTATCGCCTCATCGGCTGGCGCCTTGTGTTTATATTGCTTCAAAATGGGTTCGATGATGTTCTTGATCACACCCTTCCTAACCTCATTTGCATCGACATCCTCAGAATGAGCCACAGCTATCACTACTTTTTCGACAGCCACCGGCTTATCGTCTTCGTAGCGAATCGTCACTTGTGCCTTGCCGTCTGGTCGTAGCCAGCTAATTCGTTTCGTTTCTCTTGCGTCGTCGATACGTTTACACAGGGCGTGAGCAAGCACGATCGGCAGTGGTAAAAATGAATCAGTTTGGTCGCAGGCGTAGCCAAACATCATTCCCTGATCACCCGCACCATCAGCATCAACTCCTTGAGCAATTTCAGGTGATTGTTTGTGAATAAAGTTCTGGAAGTTAGACTTTTCACTAAACCCCCAGGCTTCGTTTGTGTAGCCTAAGCTCTTGATAGTAGTCCGCGCAATTGATTCGAAGTCAATTTTTGCAGTTGTTTTAATCTCGCCAAATAAGCATATTTGATCGGCGCCAACTACAGTTTCTATTCCGGTGCGGCTATTGGGGTCTTGGCGTAGGGCTTCATCCAAAATTGCATCACTAATCGCATCGGCGATTTTATCTGGATGTCCAGCACACACTGACTCACTAGTAAAATAGTTAGTTTTGCTCATTTTGCGTTTTCTCCGTGGTTAGTAGTACTTAGCATAAATATCCTTTCTGCTAGGTCGCGGAGATACGAGATTCTAAGAGAAATTAAAATCATCTTCCCCGCACCTGGCGGGCTAGACGTAGCACCTTATCTCTTCAGACAGGTTGCTGGCAGGTCTTCGGGCTAGATCCCTAACTGCACTCTTGATATTTTTAATTGTTAAAGTGTTAAAATGATAGCAAGATTAGTATTGTTGCGCAAACAATCTATAATGGGCATATGAAAACTGTTCTTATTACAGGTGGAAGTTCTGGAATTGGTCTAGAGTTTGTGCGTCTATTTTTAGCCAATGATTTTAAAGTGATTGTTGCCTCTCGCTCTGACACGATGCCGGATCTTGATGACGAATTTAAGAATGTAGTCTACTTCAGTCAGGATTTAAGCAAGTCCAGTTCAGCTAAGGAGCTTGCACAAAAATTAGCAGCCAAAAAGATTAAAATTGACGTACTTGTAAACAATGCTGGTTTTGGTGATTATGGTGCGTTTGTAGAAAGCGATATCGAAAAGCTTACCTCAATGATGCAGCTCAACATGAATACTCTTACAGAGCTTACTCATCTACTGCTGCCGCAGATTTTGAAGTCAAAAGGTAAAATTTTGAATGTGGCCAGTACGGCTGCTTTTGCACCTGGACCGTACATGAACGTCTACTTCGCGACCAAACATTATGTTTTGGCATTTAGTGAGGCACTTCATGAAGAATTGAAAAGTTCTGGAGTTTCGGTCACCGCGCTCTGCCCTGGCCCAACAAAGTCTCAGTTTAGCCAAAATGCCCAAGCAGGGTCTGCTTCAATATTTAGGGGTTCTCTTCCGACCGCGCAAGATGTTGCGCGTTTTGGCTACAAAGCGCTAGACCAAAACCAAGCAGTAGCGATTCATGGTTGGAAAAACAGAGTACAGATATTCCTGCTTCGTTTGCTACCTAGGGCGATTTCTAGAAAAGCATTGGGCTCTAGTCTGAAATGAGATACGTTGCGTTACTGCGAGGAATAAATGTTGGGGGAAATAATAAGCTTGTGATGAGCGAGCTGAAACTCATGTGTGAGAAGCTGGGGTTCAATGAAGTGTCAACGTACATAAATTCAGGCAATGTGTTTTTTGAAGTAGAAAAATCGCCTAACAATATTTTGGAGGCTATGATTGAACAAGAAATCCTCACTACCTTTAAGCTGAACATCCCAGTACTCGTGCGTTCTAAAGACCAAATAGAGCAGACACTTTCTATCGTTCCTGCAACCTGGGAAAATGACAAAAACCAAAAAACTGATGTTTTATTTTTATGGAGGGAGCTTGATACGCCAGATATCATTCAGCTACTAAGCCCAAGGCAAGATGTTGACGAGGCGATATATTCGCCAGGGGCAGTTGTGTGGCGCGTACCGCGGGAGCTAACCGGTAAAAGTGCACTTACTAAGATTGTTGGCACCCCAAACTACAGGCTTATGACCGTCCGCAACATCAATACTCTTCGAGCAATCGCTAAGCGACTGTAGCTTTAAGCTCTGTTGACCGTCTTCGGTACCGCAACCGCTTAGGGTTGAGGGTCAAAAAAGCCAGATAGGTGCTAGTGGTATAATATTCGTATGCAGACTAAACAAGATTTTAAAGACTTAAAAGCCCTGTTTATCAATTGTTCTATAAAAAAAGACAGCGCAAACTCTCACACTCAGCTTCTCATCAACAAGGCAGCCGGAATTATGCAATCAGAGGGTGTTAGCGTAGAGCATATATACGCGTTGGATCACCAAATCGCCTACGGCATGATAAAAGATGGAGCCGAAGACGGCCAGCAAGATGATTGGCCAACAATCCAAGCCAAGATTCAAGAAGCCGACATATTGGTACTCGGTACGCCTATTTGGCTTGGGGTAAAATCTAGCGTTGCAACGCTTGTAATAGAACGGATGTATGCATATAGCGGCGACCGCAATAACAAGGGTCAGTATGTTTATTACGGCAAAACCGGTGGTTGTGTGATTACTGGCAACGAGGACGGAGCCAAGCATTGTGCCATGGATATTCTGTACGCCATGCAGCACATTGGATACACAATCCCGCCTCAGGCTGATTGTGCTTGGCTAGGTGAGGCTGGGCCTGGACCAAGTTATGGCGACACCGAGTGGGATGGCAAGAAGATTCATGAAGATGGAGCGCCTGCTGGATTCGATAATGAGTTTACAAACCGCAATACTACATTTATGGCTTGGAACTTAATGCATTCAGCGCGGGCACTAAAGGACGCTGGTGGCATCCCTGCAATTGGAAATACAACCAGTGGCTGGGAGTCAGTCACCAACGCCAAGACCGACAACCCCGAGTATCAATAATGGCAAAATCAAGAATAACTGCAGATAGCTGCACTCAAGCTGAGCACCACATGACGGTTCGACAACTCCGTGGCAGGGTCAATTTCAGCTTCATAGATCACGTTGTTGTCTTTGCTGGACCACTAGTGCCAATTGCAGTTTTTTTCCAAGTGTATGAATTATGGTTCTTGGATAAAGGCGATGGACTGTCGTTGATTACCTGGAGTGTTTTGCTATTTTCCTCACTCATGATGGCTATATATGCAACCTATCACAGGGTCTTGCCACTAAAGCTTACTTATTTACCACTAGTGGCAGCAAACTTGCTTATTGTGCTCGGTATTTTGTTTCACAACTAAAAAAGCACAGAAGAGTTAAACCCCACTGTGCCCGTATTTACATATGTACTATTGCAATGTATGTACGTTACGACTCCAAGGCTTCATTTTGCCTATATTTTGGTAGTTCGTACGTTCTGCTGAAGCGGCAGAAGCATTTACAATTTGTCTGGTTTTTGTTTAAAAAAGTACCAAATGTACAACTGTATAATTTCATTATAGCACAGAGTCGGCGAATTGTCAAGTAATTTGGGACCCTGGTGGTTGTGTACCTCTGTTGTGAGGCGTATAATAGTTTGCATGAAAACAAGCGATACAGTCATTAGCGCAAAAAATTTAAAGAAATCTTATGGAGACAACAAGGTGCTGCGCGGTATTAATTTGTCTGTAGAGCGCGGGACGATGCTAGCGTTACTTGGCCCTAATGGTGCCGGCAAAACAACCACCGTAAGAATTCTGAGCACTTTGTTGCAACCCGATGGCGGCAAAGTCACTGTTGAGGGTCATGACGTCGTAACTGATGCCGAGGAGGTTCGCAAGGTCATAGGACTAACCGGGCAATCAGCTGCTGTCGATGAATTATTAACAGGACGCGAGAATATGATCATGATGGGCCGATTATATCGACTCACGAAAGCAAGTGCTGTTGCCCGCGCCGAAGAACTCTTAACTGAGTTTGACTTGGTTGAAGCAGCGTCACGCCCCGTAAAGACCTATTCAGGTGGTATGCGCCGGCGGCTTGACCTTGCAGTTAGCCTGATTGCTGCGCCTCCGGTGATCTTCCTTGATGAGCCAACAACTGGCCTAGATCCACGTTCACGCCTTGTTATGTGGGATATTATCACCAAGCTTAAAGCTGCTGGGACTACGATTCTTCTAACCACACAATATTTAGAAGAAGCAGATCAGTTGGCAGATAATATTATATTGATTGACGGCGGTAAAGTTGTCGCAGAAGGAACTGCAAAGCAGCTCAAGCAGAAAGTTGGTAAAGATCGATTGATGATCACCTTCAAAGAGCCTAATTCATACGACGAAGCCGTAAAAACACTTGGTAAGCGCGTTGTGCTTGGCGACAAAGAATTACTACAAGTTACTTTACAGATTGCTGGCAGTGGAAGCGACGTGCGCGGCATACTCGATGAGCTCAATGAGGCCAAGGCTGCAATCGCTGCCATGGACATTCATAAACCAACATTAGACGATGTATTCCTGAGTCTCACAGAAGATGCTTCAGCCGCCAAGGAGGGTAAATAAATGTCAGACGAACTAGTATTTGAGAAAAAATCAAAAATTGCACTTGTTTTGAGTGATTCACTGCTAATGATAAAGCGCAGCAGTACGCATATTTTGCGCAATCAAGATCAATTGCTTGGTGCCTTTTTTCAGCCAATCATGTTTCTTATATTGTTTGCATCAGTTTTTGGTGGTTCAATTTCTAAGGCTCTCCCAGAAGGAATTAGCTATATTAGCTTTTTGATGGCCGGTATTATTGTGCAGACAGTTGCTTTCGGCTCCACAACTACGGCGATCGCAGTCACTAATGACCTTCAAAAAGGCATAGTTGATAGGTTTCGTAGTTTGCCCATGAGTAATCTAGCGGTGCTAACTGGGCATGTTATTTCGGATATCTTCAGGAATGCAATTAGTACGATTGTCATGATTCTTGTTGGCCTGGCAATAGGGTTTAGGCCGCAAGCCAACCTTTTTGAGTGGCTGCAAATTGTGGGAATATTACTAATATTTACACTGTCATTTTCATGGCTCGCTGCAATAATTGGAGTTATGGCCAAAAGTGTTGAGGCAGTACAGTGGCTGACCTTTGTTCTTATCTTCCCGCTTACATTCGCAAGTAGCGCATTTACCCCAACCGATGGCATGGGTAAATATCTAAGAGCTTTTGCAGAAAATCAGCCAATTACACAGGTTATTGAATCAATTCGGGCGTTATTCTTGGGTACGCCAATTGGGAATCATGGTTGGTTGGCGCTTGGATGGAGCATACTGCTGCTCGTTATCGCTGTGCCGATAGCATCGCGCATGTTCCGCACAAAAACTAACGCTTAAGCTGGGATATTGTAGGCTTCGTCAACACACGCTTGCATATGTTCGGGAAGCCATTCCATTACTTCTCTGCCCCGAACGAATGGTTCAGTCGAAGGCTCCCCAACAACGACTAACGGTTTTCGTGCTCCATCTTGGTACCTGATTGCCATTGGTACAATTGCTGGCTGTTGAACTTCTGAAACTTTACAGACCATTAGTCCAATACCTTTCTTGAGTTCTTGAAGCGTACGAAGATCGCCATCGTTGCGTGTTCCTTCGGGAAAGATGGCCATATTTTGTCCTGCATTTAATCTTGCAATTGAAGTCTTCATTAAATTTCGTGCTGCACCACTTAGTAGTGATTTTTGTGCTTTATCCGAAGGGTCATTAAGACGCTCCTCTCTAAACACCGGAATTGCTCCAAGCCCATCAACTAGATGCCTTACTACTGGAATTGCCTGTATCGATTCTTTGGATGGAATAAAAGTGTTATTTAAAAGAGGCGCAAAAACTGGCTCGCGCATTGGCATTGATGCAATTATGCAAGGATCGACAGCTTTTGCATGGTTTGACGCGATTACAACTCCCCTGCCAGTTTCAAATATTTCACCAATTTTTTGTTTTGCGTCGTCAACGTAAGTGACCTCTGGTTTGAAGATTCTGGACATTGCACCATGGAGCACACGTGAAGTTCGTTGGCTGGGATTGTAGCTTTCGTAAAATTCATAAACTGTCTTATGATTTGGAAGTTCAATACTTGGTCTCATGACAGTTAGTATACATCTACTGTAATTTATTGCATGATTTGCAAGCAGCTGGATGCAAAGTGATTCAGTAAAGTATACTAATACACAGCAAATAGCACTCATGTCGATAACTCAGAAGGAATCATGTTTAAAGTTCTCATACATTCATCCAAAACCATGGTTACGACCAAGCCTAGTCAAAATCTGTCGGTTCCTGCGCTACAAATCAAAGCCGATATACTCAGAGAATACCTAGCAGGACTTTCAGTTTCGCAGCTACAGACAACGATGCATATTTCCAAGACGTTGGCAGATAAGGTGCATTCAATCTACGCTAGCGAAACTGAGTTGTCGGCTGCCGCTGAAGTATTTAGAGGAGACATTTATAGTGGGCTCCGAGCTACTGACTTCACTCAGTCAGAGCGAGATTTTGCGCAACAGCATCTTGCTATCTTGTCAGGGCTATACGGAGTATTGCGACCTTACGATGGCATAGCACCCTATCGGCTTGAAGCCGCATATAAGTTTCCCAAAAAACAGTTTAATAGCATATATGATTACTGGGGAGGCTCAATAGCCAATGAGTTTGATAATGTAAATTTGCTGATTAATTGCACATCTATTGAATATGAAAAACTGTTAATGCCTCACCTGGGTGACGTGCGAATAATTAAGCCGAAATTCTTGAGTGTGCTAAATGACAGCTCAAAACCAAAGTTTGTGGCAGTCCACGCAAAAATTGCCCGCGGAGCGTATGCCAGGTGGATTATACGAAGTCAACTACCAGAAATGCCTGATGTCGCTAACTTTTCAGACCTTGGCTATGTTTTTGATGAAGCGTCTAGTACGTATAACGAACCTGTATATATTGCTAAGGAATTTCAAGGTATCGGCTTAAGTCAAAGACTCGCCTAGGGCATTTACGGGGTCTCGGCCTCGACTTGAACGCGGTGTATTATATTCATTTGTGATTTCAACGCATCTTTAATTTCGTCGGTTATTTTTTCGATCTCATCAGTAGTTAGTTTATCCTCGAAATGTATTTCTAAGATAACAAGAATTTTGCCTGATCCGATGGTAATGGCGCGTAAGTCTAGAACATCGTTGACGTGCTTGATGTTGCTTGCAATATCCCTTATCTGATTTATGACTTCTGGGCGAGGACTCACGCCTACGAGTAAATTCTTGAGATTGTAAATGAGTAGCAGTGCCCCAGCCATAGTGATTAGGCCAACCGCTATCGCACCAATACCATCAAAGATTGCCGCTCCAGTAACTTGGTACATTGCCAGCGACAGTAGCCCAATAGCGGCAGACACTGAGCCCATGGTGTCGATAAGCAAAGTTGTCTTAGTTTCAATTAACGATGAGTGGATAACTCGGTTTATGACATCTTTGATACTTGCTGAACTCAATCCGCTACCGATTCGCTTGAGGCTAATCCGCATAGAATATCCGTTACTGAGCAGTCCAAAAGCCAGTACTATAATTGCGTAATTTGCGTAGTCTAGTTTATTTTGAGCAACTACTTGACCAACGCCCTTGGTGACTACAAAAATACCAGTCGCAACAAGAGTGAAGATGCTAGCAAGCAAAGCCCAAAAAAATATCTCTCGGCCAAATCCAAAAGGATGTGTATCGTCGGCTTGTCTGCTCGACTTTTTGACACCAACAAGCAGTAGTGTTGCAGAAAGTAAGTCTGCAGTCCCCTGAAGAGCCTGTGACAGCATGACGGCACTTCCGGATAGCAGTGCAAGCCCAAGATTGATCACGATATCGCCAATACTCACTAAAACCGACGTGCCAACAGATTGCTCCGCTGAAATATTTTTGTCTTTTGTCATTTGGTTCAAGTATACCAAATACATCACTTGATTGTGTCATAGTGTTCATGGTTAGATATATCGAACTAAATAAGGAGTGATTCATGTCAGTAAAATTCGTAGTCTCTGTGGTTCTTTCATTGGTTATTGGTGTTTCTGGTGGTTATGTAATTGCAAACTATGGCGAGGAAGACGATGCTGTAGCGACACAGGACACGATACAACACGAGCACAGTGATGATGAGACAATGCCGGAGAGTGATGATCACAGTGAAATGAGTCACGGAATGTATGAAGTTGAAGCTGCCAATGCGCCAAGTGTAACTGTGGCAGCTGAAGAAGACGCGGTCTCGGGGTGGAACGTAACTTTAACCACCGAAAACTTCACTTTTACTCCAGAGAACGTAAACGATGAAAATATTGCCAATGAGGGCCATGCTCACCTGTATGTAGACGGCAAGAAAGTTGCAAGACTTTACGGGTCTACGTTTCACTATTCTGAGCCATTTGATGGAACCAAAACTTTTAAGGTGATTTTAAACGCTAATGACCACAGCGAATATGCAATTGACGGAGTTGTCATCAGCGACTCTATCGAAGTAACTCACACTGCACATAATTAACACCTAGATTCTACCAACGCTCTGCACTATTTATTTTGAAGGTCTTCGAACTTTTTGGTCATCGTTTTGTTACCTCGCGTTAGCTTTTTGATGGATAAATCATCAGCTTTGCTGTTGGCGATGCGCAGGTTATCTTCGGATCGCAGCAAGTTTTCCTTAGTTTTTTGTAACTGAGAAATTGATTTATCAATGCTTTCCACTGCTGTTTTGAATTTGTCTGAAGCTAGTCGGTAATTGCGGCCAAATGAATCACGGAAGTCGTTCAGCTGCTCTTCAAAGTTAGTGACATCAATGTTCTGAGCTTTCACGACAGCAAGCTCAGATTTATACTGCAAGGAGCTCATAGCAGCGTTGCGTAGCAGAGTAATTATTGGAATAAAAAACTGTGGACGGATTACATACATCTTTGGGTGTTTATGTGACATGTCTACTATCCCTGTGTTGTAGAGCTCATTATCAGATTCCAGTAACGATACGAGTACTGCATATTCACAGCCTTTTTTGGTTCGGTCGGAGTCAAGCTTTGATAAAAAATCTTCATTTTTCTTTTTGGAGGCAGTTTCGTCTCCTTCGTTTTTCATTTCAAACATGATAGAAATTATTTCGGTGCCACTGGCGTCAGTTTCACGGTAGATATAGTCACCTTTTGTACCGCCACTGGTGTCGTTGTCCTTCTCAAAATAAGCGTTTTGAAACCCCGTGGCTCGCAAACGATTAAATTCAGTTTCACAGTGCTGCTCCAAAGTCTCTCCAACCATCTTTGTACTCAGCTTGGCTTTCATGTCTTTGTACAGAGCTATTGCTTCATCCTTTGACTTAAGTTCTGTTTCGTATTTATTGATGAGTGAAGTCTCTAGTAGTTTTTGTTCGGTATCTTTGCTGCTGAGTTTGTTGGCAAGAGCATCACGTTCTTTTTCAAGCTGATTTACCGCTTCAGTCAAGGCTAGTTTCTTTTCAGTTTCGCTGGCTTCAAGTCTAGCTTGTAGTTTGGCAATTTCTGACTCTTTTTGTGATTGAATTTCCGTCATTTGTTTTTGCAACTGTACAAACTCAGTGCGTAGCTGGCTCTTGGTTTTTTCCTCGGCAAGTTGAACAGCGCTGAGCTTATCTTTTTCGGCAAGAGATAGACGCTCATGAAGCTCAACTTCAAATTTAGAGTCCCGAACTTGCTTAAGAATGTCGGCATAACCAGCTTCATCAATCTTAAACGCCTTCTTGCAGTGCGGACAAATTATCTCGTTCATGCGCTCATTATACAGTCTTGAGTTATTAATCCCGTGTAAACTCCGTAAACTAGCTCAGTGCGCCGTAAATCACCATGACGGCTACGAATGAGCCTAGAAATCTCCTAAACAAGCTAGCTCCGTAGACAATCTCCAGACCAGCCCAGATTAGGACGGCGCCTGTGCTTAAGATTGAGGCATACCTGGCGATATCGCCGCTAGTGAATCGTGCTATAAGCGTCATTGCAATCCATGCTATAAGTGGTGAATTTGGACGTTGAGCAATTACGACATCTCCATTTTTATTTGAAAAGAATTCTTTAACCATATTGTTACTATACAGCTGATTTACAGCTATTTCTGAGGCGCGCATCTGTAAGTTCAGAGGTAGGGTTCCTTTGGTTAATAGTTTCCTCGTCTTGAATATTCGATAATGCTAGCCTAGACGGTTATCGATTCGTCGTCTGCCTTTAGTATTGACCGTATTAGCATAATTGCAGTGATTGTGAGGATAATGAGGAGAACCCAGTAAGACAATACGCTTGAATCTGTCTCTGTGTTTGTACTTAACGGTTCATCTGCATTGGAATTTGCGACGGTCTCAGTAGTTGCTGCGTTAACTTCTGGGATTGATTGAGGCTCCAGCGAATTTTGGGTATTTGATTGTCCGCCGCTTACTGAGCTACTGGTCGAAGCAATTACTATATATCGAATAGTCTCTCCAGAGCTTGTTGTCACTGTATTTCCGGTAGTTGGTGGCTTAGCTGGATCGGGATTACTCGAGTTCGGTTTAGTGCTATAGCCACCGAATGCAGTATCTGTTCCAAAGCTTCCATTCCAGTTTCCGAATATGTTAATGAAAAGGGCGCCAAACCAGGTTGATAGCGATAGGCTCGAGTTCATGACATTTAGCACATTTGCTGCTGCCGCCGCATCTCCAGTTTCGGCAGATCCTCCGACTGTGTTGTCGCTAACAGTCGCATCGCCAGACACCGCGGATAGATTAATATTATTATCGATAGAAAATTTATTCTTCGAGAGTATTTCCGTGTCTACGCCGTTAAGTAGATCGTCAGATGACGAAGTGCCTGCGCAACAGCCTAACATTGCTGATGTCGACCCAGCTGGTGCGTTGGTTATGAATCCAACCCAGTCTCCCATCACGTTTACGAAAACCAATAGTGCATTTTCTGCGACTATGTTTTGTCCAACAAGGTTGAACACAGTTATGCTTGTTTCTGCATTTCCTGTTGTCGCATTACCCCCGACCGTGTTGTGGCTAACCTCTGCATCTCCGCTGGTCGCTGTGGTATTAATTTCATTGCTAATAGAGAAATCATTTTCATTGGTGATATCCAAGGAGGCCGAGGGGCTAAGGTTGATATTGGCCGTAGGAATATTTGCCGCAAGTAAATGTTTAGTTAGGTCGCCGGGTAGTAATACATCGCCCTCTAGGTCCCCCAGGACATTCAATACGCCAATAAACGATTTATTAGCACTGATCGATGAGTTAATAAAGTTCATTATGTTTGCCACTGCAGCGGCATCCCCTGTTCTGGCGTCACCGGCTTGTGTGTTGTTTGACACTAGAGCGTTACCGCTAGTTGCAGCCAAGTTTACGTCGTTCTTTATAGATGCGTCCTGGCTACTTACAACCTTCAGGTCTGTTTGCGGATGGTTGTTCGAAGAGTTTGTCAGGCCCAAGTCCCCTGGGTTGATAGTTAGGTCTCCTGTGTACCCACCCTGAATGGTTGAGGTGTAAAGATTTGGTGAAAGTTCTCCAGATCCCCACGCTGATTGAATCATATTAAGGATTGTGGCCATTGATAATGCATCCCCTGTTGTCGCATCACCCCCGACCGTGTTGTGAAGAATTGAAGCATCACCACTCTGGGAATTTGAATTTATGTTGCCGCTGATTGAAGCGTTGAAAAAGTTACTGAAATATTGAGATTGGTCGTTTTGGTTTTGCGCATTATTCGTAGAACCGGGACCCGTATTGAGTGCACTTATATTGGCCGAACCCGTCTTATTGTCAGAGCCTGGTGCGGATGTTTGAATGGCGCCTGTATCTCCAGATGATGAGCTGGAAGTAGATTGAGTTGGGATATCAGTAGCTTGGCTCTGTACTGGGGGCTTTGGGTCTTGTGCGGGGGCTGCAGGTTTGTTTTCTGCGTAAGCACCCGCCTGTTCATCATATGCCCATGAGTTTGTATCCCAAGTTCCAGTTGCTGTGTTGTAGCTGTAGGTCTTGGTCTGTAGTGGGGTTGTTTTATGGGTAACAGGGTTCCAGGAGTATGTGCCGTTCTCCCATAGTCCAGTTTCTGCATTATATACATATTTAGGCGGAGGAGTGACTTCAGCCGATTGTGTTGTATTGTCCGGAGCTGAAGTAGCTTCCTGAGCCAGAATAATTGCATTGCTGGTTGGAGCTAAAATTAATAACAGCGCAACTAGCAAGGGCTGTATTTTGAGTCTGAGTAGGTGTGTTACGTTGCGCATTGTTGGTCTCCCTTTAATAAATAGTATGGAATTTGAGGAGTTTGCCTATGCGGATCCTCGGTGGCGCTGGGTGAGTCCGAGCAGCTCTCGCTACCGAGGATTCCGCAAACTAAAGAGCATATCCTCCTCAGTTATCTAGTTACGCACTGTGAGTGAAAACGATGTTGAGCTCGTGTTACTAGCGTTTCCGGTAGTAGCATTTCCGCCCATTGTGTTTCCGCTTACTTCTGCATCTCCAGAATCTGCATCTTGGTCGACATCGACATCAAAATCAACGTCCGTGTCATTGTCTACGCGGACCTTCATGTCGTTACGGAAGATGACTCTATTGTTTGAGTCGGGCCCAGTCCTATCGATTGAACCTTCACCACCTCCTCCGAAGTCAAAGCCGCTTAAAGCAGCTGAAGATGAGTCGCTATTGTCGATGTCTATTGATGCATCGATGTCGCTGTCATTCTCAGCGTCACCAGTTTCTGCATCGCCTGCATCAGTGTTGTGCTTGACGTCTGCATTTCCACTATTTGCATCCTGATCGATATCGATATCGGCATCAACATCAGTGTCGTTGTCGAGATCCACATCGGCCGTATTTGTGACTCTAACTAAATTGTCAGAATCCGGCCCAGTGGTATCGATTGAACCCGCATGTGCTCCTACTAATCCCACGGAAAAAACCAGACTAGTGAGTGAAATAGCGGTTGATTTAAGAAGTTTATTCATAAAATCTCCTTGTTAAGCTTTCGTGATTTAATGTTAGCTCGGACCCTCGCCCAGCCTAAGTGTGCCTGGTAGTGGGTGGGCGCACTCGGGCAGGACGATGATGCCCATTGTGCTTTATTTAAATGTACTCATTCTCCTCCTTTCTCGTTTGCATTATTACTTACGGAAATTTGGACTGAGTTTGAGTTATTATCACTTGAACTTTCACGCACCTTCAGTCTGACGTCGGTCCCGTCGTTCAGTTTGATGCGTTGAGTTCGCCCGTTATCGATATTTGGAACTTGTTGACCATTTACTTGCACTACTGCAGATTGGCCGCTGTCTGTGGCATCAGATTTTATTGAAATATCTACGTTATTAGAACTTGAGTTGTTCTGGGTGCTATTGGAGCTGTCAGTGTGCAGCTGCGCGTTTAAGTTATGCTCATTTTCTTCGTGGGTATCTGTTCCATTGGTTTGAAAGTCGTGATTATCGTCAGGGGTGGCCATTTCTGCACTTGAGTTATTGCTACTGGAACTATTTGACGTAGTATTGTTGTCTTGACCTGTATCGAGCTCCATACCTTTGGGGCTGTTGATCGATAAAGCTCCCGCTCCGGCAAAAATTAATAGCGAAATTGAGGCTATAAATGCAACTACAATATTGTTTCGATGCTGTAGCATCTGTTTGAAAATTTGATAAATACTGCTTGTACGTGGCTCATACAGTAACTGCATAATCACCTCACAAGGCCGCTGTCTTAAGCTTATATTTCTTGACCTCTCATCTCGCGACCCTAGTTCAGCTTAACAATCGAAACAATCCATAACATTGATGCTCGTCAGTATTTGTATGTGATCTGCATCACACTAGTTCAGAGGTGATCGCCCAATTCTTTTCTCAGTCTGATTACATCTTTCACTACAATGTATTGTTTGTTGACCGCAACCATGCCTTTGCGTTTTAGCTTTTGGAGTTCTCGACTAGCAGTCTCACGAGACACACCCGCTTGATTTGCTAATTCATATTCATGGAGCGAAAGCCGGTACTGCCCTCTTCTATCTCTAGAAGCAAGTTCACACTCAAGCAGTAACTCGTAGGTTAGTCTGTAATAAGCAGTACTGGACATGACATGCGACATGCGCTTTAGGCTATTTTCCATTGCTTCTTGGGCGTGGATAACAAGATCTATAAGTGTTTCTGGCTGAGTTTTTAGTAATTCGATCACTCGTGACATCGGAACTGCTTTAATTCTAATATCAGTGGTGGCATCGTAGAAAAAATCACTAGGTGTTTTGGAAAAATAATTTGATAAGCTCGGGAAAAAAGAATTATCGTGAAAAGTTTCAACAACTACTTCGTTTCCTTCGTCGGCAATTCGGTATTGTCTGACTTTGCCAGAAAAAAGAAAGAATATTTGTTGAACAATATCCTTATCGTATATTAGTATTTGACCACGATGGTACTCGCGTATAGGGTATTCCGGGAAAAAAGCATCCATCTTGGCTGCTAAACCTTCACTCATAAACTCCCCTACATACTATTATATACCTCTACGCAACCATAAACGGCTTGATACCTTATGTGAGTGCTGTGGTTAAATTTCTGCTTCTTAACTCAATTAAGGTGTTTTGTCCGACTATATCGATGACATATTTGTGGTATGGGACTAAATTAAGTACTCAGAGTAGAAGAAATAAAAAGCAGTCCAATTGGACTGCTTTTTATTGGCTGGGGCGGCAGGGATCGAACCTGCGAATGCCAGTACCAAAAACTGGTGCCTTACCACTTGGCCACGCCCCAATAATAATTTAAGTTTTTAAGCTAGTTTAAAGTCTTTTCGGACCGTTTTTGGTACAAGTACCATATTGTTTATTTTGTTTTGCAAGCAAAACGGGTGGTGCCTTACCACTTGGCCACGCCCCACTACTGAGCGTAACAGATGGATTTTACCTGAAAACACTAAATATCTCAACTAGGGGTAGGCAATAAAAGTCTTGCTCGATCTGCGAGTGCTTTGAATCTATTGATTTGTGATGATCGAAGTGGTGCTGGCGTCGTGTTGCGTGTAGCTTCTTTTGTTTGCTTTGAAGCGTACGCGCATCCAAATAGAAATAGACCGTCAACTGCGATGAGGCTGGTTATTTGTGTGTATCCCTCGGGGTGCTGAGGCATTAGTGAAATATTGAATTTCACGTCACCAAAGTTTGTTACAGATTGACTAATGCGCTCCCTCCCGGTTTGTGGCAACACTGTGATTTTGCCAAGTTCAGTAAATAGGTTGCGTTCGCGTTCACCGTAACCTTCTTCCACTAAGAAATCAGTTAGTTGTGCGTTCTCTGGTATAGGATCAATAGGTCTTGGGTTGTTCAAGAAGTCATTCAATCTCAAACATGGATCAACTTCTTGAAGGTGAGATCCATTGGTAATATCCATTGGGCTAAACTTGATTGACTGTGCACCAGACATGTAACTTCCTTTTTGTTATAGTTTGCATCTTATAAATTTACTATGCGCCTGATTTTTGTGGTGTCAAGTAGTTTTTACATAAGCAGATTCGGGGTATACTAAATTGAAATGAGAGTTGTCGAGCCACACCAGTTTTCGAAGTTGCAAAAAAATCGTAAAAAACGACGCTCGTTTCGGGGCCCTATATCTGCAGTGACTTTGGTTGTCATTCTTGCATTTGGGTATTTAACTTTCGGACAGCAATTAGTGCATAAGTCTCAGCCACAGCCAATGCTGGAAAGTGAAGTGGTTGTGCCTGAACCCACACCACAGGGAACTGAGCTTAAGATGTTTACTGATGAGGAATTCAAGAATCTTTACACAGCTTTTGCTTACCCAAATACCGAGCGACTAGTAAATTACCCTAAAATAACTGGAAATGAAGCGGCCGATGAAAAGATATATGAAATTGCAATTTCGCGGGGCTATAAATTGAGTGCAGTTCCAGTTTCAAATATTATTAAAATTGATGAACCTTATTTAACCGACGACGATTTGCTTCAGCAAAACGCCAAAATCGGCTGGGATGGTTTGCAGTCTGCAGCACAAGAAGCCGGAATTCCAATACAGATTACATCGGCTTATCGCTCTATTGAGTTTCAGCGTAGTGTATTTCTTCAAGAAATGCGCGCTCAAGGTGTAACTGCGCCAGGTGTTGCTGACGGCTATTCTGATCTGGCAATAAACCGTGTTATGGACAAGGTCGCCCCTCCCGGTTTCTCTCGTCATCATAACGGCTATACAATCGACCTAGCCTGTGACGGCATTGGATTGTACGGCTTCCAAAATACATCATGTTACGATTGGATATCAGAAAATAATTTTGAGATAGCAAAGACTCATGGTTGGATTCCAAGTTACCCCGAGGAGGCCGAGGCGCAGGGTCCTGAACCAGAGCCGTGGGAATTCATTTGGGTAGGAAGAATTAATTTATATGAATAATCCTTGCTTACGCTTGCCTGTTTGATGCTCGCACCGTAAAGTATTGATAACCTATGAAGAAAAAAGTAAAAAGTCCTGCTGATAAATTTATAATGCCATTAAACATGGACGGTTTGCGTGGTCGCATGCTACACATGCCGCCTTCAGGATCCAAAAAAAGACAGATTCTACTTGTTTATGGTCACCATTGCAGTCTTGAGAGAATGTACGGACTGGCCGCATACCTTAGTAAATACGGTACAGTGACTATGCCAGATCTGCCTGGGTTTGGGGGCATGGATACTTTTTACAGCATTGGAGAAAAGCCAACACTGGACAACATGGCTGACTATCTTGCTGCATTTGTTAAGCTGCGCTACAAGCGACGTCGAGTTACTATCGCTGGTATGAGTTTTGGTTTCTTGGTTGTGACTCGCATGCTACAACGACACCCAGAGGTTGCCAAAAAGGTCGATCTTGTTGTGAGCATTGTTGGATTTGCCCACCATGAAGACTTTAAGTTCAAACGAAAGAATTATTGGGCGCTCCGCAGTACAGGTACGATATTCTCTCATAAATTGCCAGCACGATTCGTCCGACATGTTATTTTACAGGCTCCACTTATTCGTTTGGCTTATAGGATAGTTGAAAAATCACATTCAAAACTAAAGGATGCTGATAAATTGGAAGTGAAACGACGTGTAGATTTTGAAATAAAGCTGTGGCAGTGCAACGACGTTCAGACTTATATGTACACCGGTACTCAAATGCTGACAGTTGATTTATGTAACCAGCGAGTTCCATCAAACGTTTACCATATTGCTGTTGCTAACGATAGATATTTCAACAATGACGTTGTCGAACAGCATTTGAAGGTAATTTATGAAAAGGTGACAGTCGTACCTACAACTATGCAGGCACATGCTCCGTCAGTCATTGCAGATGCAAAAGAAGCCGAACAGTTTATTCCTGCAAAAATTCGTCGCGTGCTGTCTAAAGCATAGCCTGTTATACTAGGACTAAGTATGAAAAAACAGATGAGCATTGGTCTGGTTTGCCCTTATAATATGGCAAAAGGTGGTGGCGTGCAGGAATGTGTACGTGCCTTGCAGCGTGGGCTTGCGGCAAAAGGTCATCAGGTCAAAATCATTACGCCCGTTCCCCGCCAAAAAGATTTTGCCCACGAAGAAGACGTTATATATGTGGGTCGTGCGCGAGATATTAAATCTCCATTTGCTACTGTTGGTCAGATTTCAGTTAGTCTGAACACTAGGACCCTGGAAGAGGTTTTGGAGCGTGAGAAATTCGATATAATTCATTTCCACGAGCCGTGGGTTCCAATCGTGAGCAGGCAAATATTATCTCGTTCATCGGCAAAAAATGTAGCTACATTTCATGCCAAATTGCCAGATACGATGATGGCTAAGACTATTGAAAAAGTAATTACACCGTACACACGATCAATTATGAATTATTTGGATGGTTTTACTGCAGTTTCAAATGCGGCAGCAGAGTATGTTGCAAGTCTTTCAGACGAGCATATTACGATTATTCCAAACGGAATCCATATTCCGAAGGTCAAAATTCCTAAAGTATCATCCCGTGACAACTCAATTCTGTATATTGGACGGCTGGAAAGACGCAAGGGAGTTAAGTATTTAATCCGTGCGTTCGCGTCACTCTTGTCGAATAGCCCCGAGACTAAACTCATAATTGCTGGAGATGGCCCAGACAGAGCAAAATTGGAACTCCTCGCAGCACAGCTAGGCGTCACTAAAAGTGTTGAATTTTTGGGTTATATCAGTGACGAACAAAAGGCTAGCTTGCTAAAAACTTCTGGCGTCTTCTGTTCGCCTGCCCTGTACGGTGAAAGTTTTGGCATCGTTTTATTGGAGGCTATGGTTTATGGATTACCAGTTGTGGCCGGCGACAACCCAGGATACAGTGGTGTGATGCGTGACTTTGGCGCAACTTCGATAGTGAATCCAAAAGATGAGTTAGCTTTTTCTCGCCAACTTCACCTTTTGTTGCATGACGAAAGAATGCGAAATACTTGGGTAGACTGGGCGACCACTTACGTGCAGCAGTATGATTACGATGTGGTTGTTGAGGCCTACGAAGCATATTACAGGCGACTGCTACAGACATGAAGATAGGTTTTGTATTTGATGATACGCTTGACTCAACGGATGGTGTGCAGCAATGCATTCTTGCTCTCGGTGCACAATTTACAAAAAAAGGTCACGAAGTTCACTATTTGGTTGGTCAGTCTAAGCGTTCAGACATCTCGCATGTACATAGTTTGAGCCGCAATATTAAAGTTGGTTTTAATAAAAACACTTTATCAACTCCCTTGCCCGCTTCTAAGAGAAAAATAAGAAGCCTACTTGTTCGCGAATCATTTGACGTACTTCATGTGCAAATGCCATATAGTCCGTTTATGGCTGGAAGGGTGCTAGGACAGGCAGGCCGAATGCGCTTGCCGGTTGTTGGGACTTTTCACATTTTGCCCGCAAGTAGATTTGAAGCGTTCAGTATTAAATTATTGGGGAAAATTTTGACACGCTCCAAGGTCAATATTGCGAAGATAATGGCCGTATCGGCTCCGGCAAAAGTATGTGCTGAATCAACATTTACAATGCCAGCAAAAGTGGTACCAAACCCCGTAGATATTCATACATACAAACCCAATAAGCTTAAAGAAATCACCGCCGATGTCATTCATATTCTATTTGTGGGGCGGCTCGTGGCCCGTAAAGGTTGCCATGAGCTACTGCAGTCATTGGTATGGCTAAATGAGCGTGGCCATCTTGGTAATGTTCGGGTTAGTATTTGTGGCGATGGTGTGCAGCGAACATTGCTTGAACAATATGTAAAGTTTCATAAATTGCATTCAGTTGTAACTTTCTATGGAAGAGTGAGCGAGCAAGACAAGATTAATAGGCTTCAATCAGCTGATATTGCAGTATTTCCAAGCACTGGTGGCGAGAGCTTTGGGATTGTTTTAATTGAGGCAATGGCCGCTGGTGCGCCTGTTGTGCTTGCTGGCGACAACCCAGGCTACAGGAGTGTTATGAACGACAATGAACAGCAGCTTGTTGAGCCGCATAATACAGCGGTGTTTGCAGCTCAAATGTTACATTTTATTCAAAATCCTAAAGCTAGAGCTCATGCTCAGAAATGGCAGCAGAAGCATGTACTGCAGTTCGATATATCGCAAGTTTCATCTAAAGTGATGTCTGTCTACGAAGAAGCAATTGCAAAAGTTAAGAAAGATTAGCATACTAAAGAACAAGAGGTACTATTTATGAAACTATACAAAAAATCTGACACGACAATATCAATAAGCTCTGACACAATCGTTCGTAGTATTGTCTATACGGTTGCGGCATTCATACTGCTGCAGTTTATATTTTCAATTACTCATCAACTACGCCTAATTGGTGTTTCTGCATTTTTAGCTCTGGCTCTCAACCCTGCTGTATCCGGCATTCTCAATAGACTAAAAATTAAAAGTCGCGTGCGTGCAGTTGGGCTCGCTTACGTAGTAGTTATATCGACATTAATGGCATTCATGGCCTTAATCGTCCCTCCGTTAGTAAGTCAGACGTCAAGATTTGTAAAAAACATTCCATCTAGTGTTGAAAGCTTCCAGAGTCAGGACACTGCGATTGCAAGGTTTGTTAGATCAAATAACCTGGACGAGCAGCTAACGTCCGCAGCTGATGATTTGGTGGATAGGTTTGGTGGAGCTCAAGGAGCATTGGATACTGCCAGTCGAGTCGGCGGGACATTAATTTCTTTCATAACTGTCCTCGTACTTACTTTTATGATGTTAGTTGAAGGGCCCTCACTTATCGATAAAGCCCTTAGGTACGTCCCAGCCAGTGAACGCAAAAAGAAGAAAATAATGATCAAAAAAATGTACAACGTGGTTACAGCGTATGTTAATGGACAGGTGTTAATCGCCAGCATTGCAGCTGGTTTTGCAATGTTAGTTCTACTGATTGCTAGCTCGCTGACTGATGCAACGATCAACATAATCGCACTAACTGGAATTGTGTTTATTTTTGGACTAATACCACTAATTGGAAACATATTGGCAGCTTCGCTTGTTGTTCTGTTCTCTCTATTCAGCTCGACAACATTGGCAATCATAATGGCGGTGTTTTTCATTATTTACCAGCAAGTCGAGAACGCAACACTTCAGCCTTATATACAATCCAAATCGAATGAGCTAACACCCCTTATTGTGTTTGTTGCAGCGATAATCGGTGCGGGGGTTGGTGGACTGCTTGGCGCTCTTGCGGCCATACCGTTCGCCGGCTGTCTAAGAGTGTGGTTACTCGACCGCTATCCAGTAGACAATAGTAAATAAAAAGCTTCGTTTCAGTTACTTTTTATACCAGATTTGGCCTAAGGGGCTGTCCCCGATGCCATAACCTAGTTCGTTGATTTCATCGCGTAATTCATCCGAGGCGCTAAAGTCTTTATTGTCGCGAGCCTTTTTTCGTCTGTTCATTAATTCTTTTACATCAGAAGAAATATCATTTTTGTCGAACGAAATGCCTAAATTAGTTTCGATAAATGAAACAACCTCGGCGTTCGGGGCTTTATGTTCATTATTTAGCAATTTGTTAAAGTACTCGTCGATTAATGCAAGTACTTGGGGTGTATTGAGATCGTTTGATAGTGCTTCAAGCATTTCGTTGGTTGCTGAAGTATCCTTTGATGATTCAAGCTGGTGCATTAGATTTACGGTTGCTTGCCAGCTGTTAAGTCGTGTTTGAAAGCTTTCAAGAATCTTCCATGTGAAGTTGCCTTCTGTTCGATAGTGTTTTGATAGAATCATGAGCTTGTAAGCCTGCAATGAATAACCTCTATCTTGAATGTCCTGCAGCGTAATGATATTGCCTAGGCTTTTGCTTACCTTTGTTCCATTTATCTTTAAATGATTATTGTGTAGCCAGGTCTTCGCAAATGGTTTACCGGTATGAGCCTCAGATTGAGCTATCTCGTTTGTGTGATGAATTGGTATGTGGTCAATTCCTCCGGTGTGAATATCTATAGTCTGACCGAGCAAAGCTTCCGCCATGACGGAGCATTCTAGGTGCCAACCCGGGAATCCAACACCCCAAGGGCTCTCCCACTCCATATCTCTAATGACTCCTTTTGGTGAGAACTTCCAAAGAGCAAAGTCTGTAGGGTTCTTTTTCCCAGTGTCTTTGACTCGAGCGCCAGATCGCAGGCCGTCAATATCCAGTTTGGCTAACTTTCCGTAATCTTTAATCTTGCTTGTGTCGAAATATACTCCGTCTTCTATCACATAAGTGTAGCCTTTGGTTTCTAGGTCACTCACAAATTCAATTTGTTGCTGAATATAATCAGTTGCCTTCGGCATATGCGTTGGTTTTTTAAGTTTTAGAAGATCGTATGCTTCGTTTTCAGCGATTGCCGTATATTTATCAGCCACTTGCCATGCTGTTAGGCCTTCCAGCTTCGCGCCTTTTTCTAGCTTATCTTCTCCATCGTCACCATCACTTACTAGGTGTCCAACATCAGTTATATTTTGAACCCTCGCGACTTTCAGTCCGTTAGCTTCAAGCATGCGAGCCAAGACATCCCAATAAATGTATGCAGCCCAATTGCCAATGTGCGGCTGGCTATACACTGTTAAGCCACAGGTATAGAGGCTTACCGTATTTGCTTGCTGAGGCGTAAGAGCTTCAACAGAGCGCGACATCGTATTATAGAGTTTTATACTAGTCTTCACGTCGTAAGAGCTCCTCTGCACTTGCCAGTACTTCGTTTATCAGCTTCGATGGATCGTGAGACTTATTGACTTTGAATCCTGCAGCATAAGGGTGCCCACCGCCTCCGTAGGCCTCAGCAAGGGTGTTTGCAATCGCTGAGCCGTTATTGCAGCGTATAGAGCCCGTAACCCGCCCAGAATCGTATACTTTAAAGATGACAGCCACTTGCACGTCCTGGGTCTGTAGTAAATCACCAAGTACCAGAGGTCCTGGATTATAGAGTGGGCTGAATTGAATTATTTCATCATTTGGAATGGTAACGCTTGCAATTTGACCACCTGACTTCAATGTTGCTCGTTGCAATAACCGCCCCTTATATTTGGTAATAATTGCCGGCATTTTGGATTGCTCGCGTCGGAGTTCCTCTAGTTTGGGACGATTTGCTCCCGCGTCAACTAATGCCGCCATGGTCCGATACGTCGTGGCGCTGGTTAAATCATTGCTGAGGCCCTGTGTATCGCCGAGAATTGAAGTCATGATAGCTTCTGCTGCGAGTGCAGTGACTGGCCACTCTAGGTGGTTCGCAAGTTCAAAAAGCAGCTGACCAGTCGATGCTGAGTTGGGATCTACTACGCTTATTAGCGCCTTTGATAGATTTTCACTTACGGTTGTATGGTGGTCTATTACGATGTGCGGTTTGGATTCTACAATTGACAACTCACCTGCATCATTCAGTTTTTGCAATAATGTTCTGGTTGATGCATCAACAATGATGCTGAGGTCAAAGTCCTTGGGAACTTCAGATGTAACTCGATCCCAGCCCTCTAGGTAGCGTAAATAGCCTGGGACATCAACACCGCAGTACATTGTGGTTCGTTTGCCTGCATTTTCTAGTAACTCTTCTAGCGCTAAAGCTGAACCTAGACTGTCGGCATCTGGATTGTCAGCTTGAATGACAAGGATATGATTTGCTGCTTTAATCGCACCATTAATTGTGTTTGCAGATTCCTGATTCATAGTAGCAGCGTCCGTCCTTCGAGTGCTCGACTGAGGGTTATATGATCGGCATATTCAAGATCAATGCCAACTGGCAAGCCTCTCGCCAATCGAGATAACTTTACGTCCATGCCGGTAAGCTGTTGTTGGATGTACAGTGCAGTTGACTCACCCTCAACGCTTGCATTGGTTGCCAAAATTATCTCTGTAACTTCATCTTCCTTTATGCGATGAATAAGCTCTTTTATGTGTAGTTGCTCGGGCCCAATCCCGTCAATTGGCGATACGAGTCCTCCAAGCACATGATATGTACCTTTGAATCCTCCAGCGTTTTCAAGTGCGACTATATCGAATGGTTCTGCAACGACTGCAATGAGTTGTTTGTTGCGGTCTGGGTCGGTATACAGCGGCGAAACATCAGAGTCTTTGGAAATTAGTGCAAAAGTTTTTGGGCAATAGGCAATGCTTTCATGCAATGAAGATAGTCGCTCAGCAATGTCAGCAGCTTTTGATGGATGTGCCCTCAGTAAATGGTAGGCATATCGTTCAGCAGTGCGTGGCCCAACTCCTGGCATAGATCCAAGTGCTTCGATGGTTTTCTGGAGGGCTTGCGGCAGAACTGACATTTACTTGGCTACATTCCAAGGTTTCCGAGCATGCCCATCATTGGAGCCATTTTTTCGGCTGCAATCTTTTGGCTTTCGGCAATCGCTTCTTTGACCGCGTCTTCTACCCAGCGCTCAAGTTCACTAATATCATCAAGATCCACTGACTCTGGATCAATGCTGATTTTCTTGATTTTCTGTTCGCCAGTAATAACAACTTTTACTGCGCCTTCACCCTGCTCAACTTCAATTTCCATTTTCTTTAACTCTTTTTGAAGTTTTTTAGCCTGCAAAAGCATTTTCGCTTGGTCAAATTTACTCATAATATCTCCGTTGATTATATCTGTAACATTGTATCAAAATTTACAAGATTATTCTTGGGCGGTCTTTTCGACACGAGCAAAATCATCACTATGTGGCCATGCAATAAAATATCTAGTAGTTTCATAGACGCCGCTCACTACTACGGTAGTTATTAGAAAAGCCAACGCGAGTCGTCTTGCAAATGGATTCTTTGGAAACACTACAAGCCAGCGTTGCAGAAGTAACGCAAGGCCAGCAGCGATAGCAATTGAGGCGCTAGGCAATAAGATGCTGATCGGTACTTTTGCTCCACTCAGCCCAATAACAATCAGGCCAAAGACAAGAGATGCAACAAGTAATTTAGCCCGGTCAAGATTTTTCTTGCGATACATATGGTACATGCCCAGCACGAACAATAAAATCATTGTTCCGTTTAAGATTGGTAGGTTAGCAATGCCCAGAATTGGAAGATCTGTACTACGCCAGAGCAGCATACCAACCGAACTTAGCATCGTTGATGGGGCTGATGTAATGCTACTGATTTCGTTGGGAATATTCAGCAGTGTCAAAAGTAGTGAAGTGTCATGAATAGCACCAAGAACAAGAGGAGCAGTCCCAGATATTAGTAGTAGGCCGCCAATGATTCTCCCAGGCAAAGATAAAGACTTAACTGACAATACGAGTTGTTTCCACTGCCATATTAAGGCTGGCACAACAAACCATGACATTCCTGGCACATAAAGTAGCATAATGCAGGCTGTAGTAAATCCCCAGGTTGCAAGTTCACTATAACGATTGGCGCGCATATAGATACCGCACACAAAAGGCACTAGTAGCAGCAGATACGATGCTTCGGGAAGGCTCACGCCAGTCATGTGCAAGAACCAGGAGGATGAAACTATTAGCACGGTTGCCAGCCACGCAATGCGCCTAGAGAACCAGTTTCGGACAATAGTAAAATAGCAGAAAGTAAATATGAGTGCTGTAATCACCCCAGGTGTGCGAACCGAGATCAGCAGGTTACCAGTTGCGGCGTGAACCAGCTTTTGGATAACTTGTACATGAAAAAATACAGGATTTTGTAGCACTTCAGACAAAGATCGTGCTACGAAGTTCATCTCTCCTGAAAGCACAAACGGGACAAGTTTTTGTGAGCTATAGCCAAGCGCCCCTCCCAGAAGAGTCAAAAAGATTGCGCCAATAAACAGTGGCTGAGCCTCTTCCTTTAGAGTTTTTGCAAATCGACACTTCAATAATTTCTTCATCACAATAAGCACTAGTATACAGAATTATGATTCAAATGGCGTGGAATGCTTGGTATCGAGACTTCGGAAACGTTGTTTTTCTTTATCAAAGTACAGTTCGACACCTCCGGTTGGTCCGTTTCGATGTTTTTTGATGAAAATGTCTGTAATATTTCTTCGATCTGATTCAGGGTTGTAGTAATCTTCACGATAGATAAATGCTACAACATCGGCATCCTGCTCAATCGAACCAGACTCACGCAGGTCAGAAAGTTGCGGGATTTGTGGGCTACGGCTTTCCACTGAACGACTTAACTGACTGAGTGAAATTAGTGGCACATTAAGCTCACGCGCAATTCCCTTGAGGCCACGTGAAATTTCTGATATCTCTTGAACGCGATTTCCATCACCTCCGAATCGTGCGCCACCACTCATCAACTGCAAGTAGTCGACTATTATAAGCCCTAGTGGATGTTGATGTGCTTCACGGCGGGCTTTGGTTCTCATTTCGCTGACGGTAATACCCGGCGTGTCGTCAATATATATCTGCGCTTCCGATAGTGTTCCCATGGCTTGTCCAATTTTTTCAAAATCGCTGTCAGACAAATTCCCTGTTCGAAGCGCCCAGGCATCAACTCCTGATTCCATAGAAAGCATGCGATCTACTAGCTGCTCTTTACTCATTTCTAAGCTAAAGATTAGCACTGGTTGGTTGGATTGTACTGCAACACTGTGAGCAAGGTTTAGGGCTAAAGCAGTTTTTCCCATTGAAGGTCGCGCAGCCAGAATAAATAGGTCACTCTTTTGTAGACCCGCAAGTATGTTGTCGAGATCGCGAAAGCCGGTAGGCACACCCCGAATCTTGCCTTTGTCTTTATGTAGTTCGTCTAATCGCTCAAAACTATCGCTCAAGATTGTCTCTAGGCTTGTAACATCTTGCTTTACATGAGTTTGGCTAACTTCAAATAGCTTTGATTCGGCTGATTCAATAAGTGACTGAAGCGTGTTGTTCTCGTCATAGCCGAGCCCAGCAATGTCTTGCGACACCTTAATGAGTCGTCGTCGAGTAGCTTTTTGAGCGACGATTGTTGCATATTGCTCGGCATGAGCAGCGGTTGGCACAAAGTTAGTAAGTTCTGTGAGGTAGGCTGGCCCGCCGACCATATCAAGAAACCCAGTCCCACGCAGTTCATCACTCAATGTTAGTACGTCAATCGGGCTGTGACGTTCGTATAACGTTCGAATGGCTGTATAAATGTGCTGGTGTCGTTGCTCGTAAAAATCTTCTGCTCGCACTAGATCAGCAATTTTTACCACCGCTTCTGGGTCTAACAATACTGCGCCAAGAAGCGAAGCTTCTGCTTCGGCGTTTTGCGGTGGAATGTGAGATTGGTTTGGCGGCATACTTCCCTCTTTGCTTAGGATTCTAGCACTTCTGCGCCACCGAAGATATTGCTTATGTCTGATAGATGGTCAGATTTTGGCTCTGGCTTCAGGATTTTTACAGGTTTTTCTTCTTTTTTTTCAACCACAAGACAAGTAATGACTGGCTTTGTGCCGGCAATTTCATGGATTAAATCGGTGATAATTGTTTTATGCTTAGTGCTTTCCATCCGCTTCTTATGAAAAGCAAATCCAAACGTAAGGGTGATGTTTTGCCCGTCGCTGTCAAATGTAGCCATGCGCCCTACACTGTATAGCGTGCTGTGAGTCTTCTTGAGACGCGAGAGCACCGCCTCCCACACTGACTCGTCTACAATCGACGTTCCTTTAGTTGGCGGGCTGGCAGGCCCTTGCGAGGAAGATTCTTTGTCAGGCTTTGACTGAACAGTTTCTTTGGTTGCCGCTGGTTCAGATTCAAACTTGCTTACCTTGGGCGATGATTCTACTTTTGCTGTTTCTTTTACTGGTGCTGGTTTGGGTTCTGATTTTGGTTCTCGTGATTCGGTCTTCGGCTTATTATGATTCGTAGCTGGAGATTTTGGCTCCAAGGCTACTGTTGCTGGCTGCATATGGGATAGAAGGGTAATCTCGAGCATAGTTGCTGGCTCACGCGACACCGGCACATCTAATAAGTCTTTGAGTAGAGCTGCTGCTTCCGAAGTTCCCTGGCCAACTATTATCATGTTACGAATTTTAGCTGAGAGCTGGCTACTTATTTCTTCTGCAAGATACCCCTGGGTAAGCAACTGTTTCATAAGTTCTATCACCTGCTTCATGTCATTGCTCGCCACAGAATCATATAGCTGATCAATCAGAGTTTCTGGCGGCACCCCAAGCATGTCACGTACTAAATCCTCAGTTACGGAATCACCAAGTCCTCGAGCTTGCTCTAGGAGCCCAATGCTATCACGAAAAGAGCCACCACCGTGGGCTGCAATCAGCTCCAAGGCGCCGTCATCAATCGTAATTTTCTCGGTCTTGGTAATTGTTTTGAGGTGTTCTACGACTTTAAGTAGAGGAATTGGCTTAAAGGTAAAGTGTTGCGTACGGCTAATTATTGTGTCTGGCAGCTTATGAACATCTGTAGTAGCAAGAATGAAGATTACGTGCGCTGGTGGTTCTTCAAGCGTTTTGAGTAGTGCGTTGAAGGCCTCCTTGGTGAGCATGTGCACCTCATCTATG
Source organism: Saccharimonadales bacterium (SeqCode) (assembly GCA_041600755.1). Lineage (GTDB taxonomy): Bacteria > Patescibacteriota > Saccharimonadia > Saccharimonadales > JAXHNE01 > JAXHNE01. The sequence continues at coordinate 47,631 of JBFIJL010000002.1, read as the reverse complement.
ATGTAGACCTTGTACTGCGCACTGGTCGGAGCAACGTGTACCTTGTCGCGCAGATCTCGAATTTCGTCAATTCGGCGATTACTAGCTGCGTCGATCTCTATAATGTCCAGATGTACTTGCTCTTTGTCGTAAGGTAGTTCATTGATTTCATGTGCCAGGATTCTAGCAATGCTGGTTTTACCGACACCACGCGGCCCAGTTAATAAGTAGGCGTGCCCAACTTTGCCTTTTTCCAATGCATTGCCGAGCGTGCGTGTAATGTGTTCCTGGCCAACTATTTCAGCCAAATTCTTAGATCGATATTGTCGGTATAATGCCTGCCCCATGTACGATTGAGTATACGCTACGCAGGGCAGGTAAGTCTGTTGTTTATTTGATTACTTTTATCGAATGGTCATTGCAAATAACAGTAATCTATAGATCTAGAGTGCGGCTTCGAGCGCTGCCCACTCGGCGTGAGTGTCATCTTCTGGGATGTTGATGCTTACTTGGTCGCCAGGCTTAGCCTTGAAGTAAGTGACGCTAGCAAGGAGTACTCGGAATTCCCGTTCTCCTACTTTTACAATATAGTGTCCGTTTTCTTGAACAAGCTCTCCAACCACTTGCTTACGTGGAATTGGGCCAATCTGCTTATATAGGAATGAACCGTCATCAGAAATAGTCAGCTTTAGGATGTCACCCTGAACCAGCTTAGATTTACTAGCGTAGTTAGCTGGAACTGGGTATGTCTTGGCGTCAGAACCAACCATGTTTTGGCCGTCAAACACGCCTTCAATAATTTTTCCAAGTGGCTGATCTTCTCCAGCAAGTCTTGCTGCAACTGGCTCATCACCAATAAGGCTCAACAAAAGTTCCTTTGCAGCAGCCAGAGATGTCTCTGATTCTTGCAAAAGAGCTTTCAGTCTTTTTATTTGTTTCTCTGGTACTTCCGCCATTTTGTTGTCTCTCTAAAGTGGTTTATTTTTGCACACTTCTGGCATAAAAGTATCATATTCTATTTTGCAAGTCAAAAATATAAAGAAATCTGTGGAAAACTGCAATATTCCTGCCGCAGACTTAAACCTAAAAAAACCGCCTGGGATTGCTCCCAAGCGGTTTTTTTGCTTGACTTCGCTATTATACGAGGTCGACTGAAGCACCAGCTTCTTCAAGCTTTTTCTTAGCTTCTTCAGCTTCGTCTTTAGCAACTTTTTCAACAACTGCTTTTGGAGCACCGTCAACAATTGCTTTTGCTTCACCAAGACCAAGACCAGTGATGTCTTTAACAGCCTTGATAACAGCAACCTTCTGAGAACCTGGATCTTTAAGAACAACGTCGTATTCGCTCTTCTCGTCACCAGCACCAGCGTCGTCGCCACCAGCAGCTGGGCCAGCAACAGCAACAGCTGCAGCAGCAGGCTCAATGCCGTACTCGTCTTTTAGGATTGTCTTTAGTTCGTTTACTTCCAAAACAGTAAGCTTAGTTAGGCTTTCTGCTAATTTTTTTACGTCTGCCATTTTAATATTCTCCGATTTATAGTTAATTGTTTAACGATTATGGGTGATGCAAGATTCTATCTATCACCTATCACCTATGCCCCAGCTTAAGCTGTGGCTTTGGCTTCTACGCCATCAAGCAGTGCATGTAGGTTGCCCGACAAACCATTTGTAATGTCGTTGACCGGCCCAAGTAGTGTTGCCACAACCTGCGCAATAAGATCATTCTTGCTTGGCAAGCTTGCGAGGGCTTTTACGTCCTCGGCTGGCATGAATGTACCAGCAGCGTTGTAGGCTCCAATGAACTCGAGTGTTGGCTGCTTCTTTGCAAATTCAGCCAATGTTTTCGCAGGAGCAACTTCGTCTTCGTTGTTAAACGCGTAAAGCAACATTCCTTCAAGTGCAGATGTATCTGCATCTTTGAATGTGTCGGTTGCCTTCAGCGCCTGGATAACAAGACGGTTCTTCACTACTTTAAGTGAGGTTCCGTTTTCTTTTCCGGCTTTACGTAGTGCCTGCATCGCCTTTACTGGTGTGCCCTTGTAGGCAGCAACTACAGTAAGCTTTGAGTCGTTTAAAAGACCTGAAACTTCAGCGATTACTTCTTGTTTTTTTGCTTTGGTTAAAGCCATGTATATCTTCCTCTTGTTTCCGAGTAGGTTGATTAATGTGTGTTGCTTGGATCGACCTGGGCCAAGTAACTAAAAAGAGCCTTTTTGTTACCAAAAGGCTCTAGATAAAGTGTCGAAATAATTGTTTCGTACACCTCGGCGACAAATTAAGCATTTCTGCAGTCGCTGTCTTTGGTAACAGATGAAATAATAGCAAAATATGCTATGTGTGTCAATCAGTTGTCTCTAGATCTTGAGGGCTAGTGCCTGTGCCCTGCGCTTTCTCTACGCAGTGTTGCCCCAATATCAGTAAACGATCTTCATGCGACAATGGCTCAGGCTCAAGCCAATTGTCAACTGGCGATATAGAGCTTGGCTCTCGTAGCTCCTCAGTTCTTCCATGCATTCTTGTTGTTGCGCTCATAGATTCTCTCCTTAAATTTAAAACGACCCCTTGTGCGGGGCCGCTATGATTTTTTTGCAAATTACAAACTCACGCCCGCTGTTGAGGGTTTTCCTTAATCACGATAATGATTGATTGATGAGTCATGCCTGTAATAATACGCCGCTAAGATTTCGTGTCAAGCGAGCTATTAGCGGTCTGAGAAGCAACAGCGCCCAGTGCAGCAACGCTCTCTACAGTATCTTGTGAATTCGTCCGCTCTGAAGATCCTGTAATAGGCTGCTGTGCATCCTGCTTTATATAATTATCTATGCTTTCATGCTCAATTTCATGCCAATTTTCCCAAGATTGCCCCATAATAATCTCCTTATATATAAGTAACTGTCTAGCTGAAGCCCTTTTGTTTGTGCGGCTGTGTCTTCAGGTCTATTGACCTAGGCTTCAACTGAATCGAAGCACAGCCTTGGAAGGCTGAGGAGGAGATATGATAAGTACGCGTAAGAGCTCATATTGTGTAAATAATTACATTAAAGCCGATTTGCTGTCAAATGCCAGGGGGCGACAGCCTAACTTTAGGTTTGTGCTGGTTGACAATAATGGGGTGCTAGCGTAAAGTTGGAGTTGTGAAAACCCTACTGCAACACATTTTCGTAATCTTGCGAAGTTACCTAATGGGTGGCTACATCAAGATGTGCGCATAATGCTCGTAGCGGTTAGATAAATCAAGACAAGAAACAAAAACCGAACTCGAGCAAGAGATTCGGTTTTTTTATGAGGAATTATGAGCACAGCAGAAATTTACCTAAACCCAGTAAATGACACTGAGAAAGCAGCTGAATACATGGCTGCTAGACTTCGTGATAGTCTGCGCCAGTACGAATGCGGCGAGGAAGATAGGTTTTCTGCAGTTTTTCCAATTAATTTATCTGGATATGATGGCAATGGTCGTGGGGTTGGCGTAAACGATATTGCTCATGATCTATTCTTGGATATGATAGGAATTTCGGAAATAGAGACAGACTACATTGTTTACGGTGACGGTAAAAAGCTTTACTTCGAAGAATTGAGTTACGAGATGGACGGTAAAACTACTGCTTTTCAGATCTCTTACAGCACTGAAGCATTTATTGATGCGGCTAGTTAGTATGGAATTTTTTGAACGAATACCGGATGATATCCAGAGGATTTCAAGAGAAATATCTTCACTTCGAAGCCGTGCCAAAGACATTGGCGAGGAGGCTGTGGCCGCGGCCTTCACATCAGCTTCTGAGTTAATAGACTTGGACAAAAAAATTTTTGGCGCTACCTTCACGAATGAAGGTGCTGTCACTTCAGATGTAGATGAAACTTCTGGCCATGATCCTGATAAGGTTATTTCAACTGATTAAGTTTGAATTGCGTGTATCGTTCTGCGGCCAGTCTAGTTAGCGTTTCGTCCTCGCCTTTGTTTACGAACTTCATAGCTTCGCCAAGTACTGGGTGAACTTCGCTCAGTTTCTCATGCATTTCTAATACTAGTTTTCGATAACCGGGATGACCTTGTGGACTGGTGCGCAGCTCGTGCAGGTGGAAGGCCTCTCTGGCATTATAGGTGATCTTCCAGCGCATCTTATGTCCAAGCAATGTGGCGTACTGTGCCTCAAGTGCATATCCAGCAGACTGCATAAAACTGTAAAGCTTGAGGCTCTCATCAAAACAGGCGTCGTAAGCGTCACTGAGCCCCGCGTCTTCAATGAGCTGTGGTGTTTCATAGCCAAACCGTGGCGATAATTGCTGCCAGTTAAGATCATCGACAATTCTATGACGCTGTAAGTCGCGGAAGATTCCGTAGTCGCACACCAAATCCCAGCTGTAGTGAGCTTTTTCAAGGGCTCTTCCTGGTTTGTGGCGCCGATTAAGTCGTTCACCAATGAAGGCTTCAAAAACTTCGTACTTTTTTGCTATTGGCCAGGTTGCGACAGCTTCCTGGATTGCCTGAAGTGATAACGAACTGTGTTCGTATAGTATGTCAGGAACAAGATCTAGTTCGTTTTTTGGCCAATATGAAGAGAGTGCAACAGCCGGGGATTCGGGTGCGTGCTGTTCAGGAAGATTGTCGTAGGCTAATTTTGCAACATTTGACTTCGTGGTGGCGTTGTACGCAATTGTTGCTCCACCGCGATCAGGCTTGTCGGCACGTTCTAGAAATGTAGGGATGACTTTTCGGGCATGTATTAGAAGTTTGTCACCTGTAATCTGAGCCTCTGGAAGTTCATCACCTTGCAGATGCATAATCAAGCTCTCGAGTGCTTGACCAGAAGCATAGATTCCTACTGTAGATTTTGTGGCTACTGGCAGTAGATTACGTGCTGCGTCGCATGCTTGCGCACGTGTAGCGCCCTTCCAGGCAATATCTCGATCGGATATTGGTGTCTTGTCGTTGCTGCGAACGTAGTCCGTAAGCTCACGCACAATTGCAGAGTACTGATCAAAAATTGAGTCCATAGCCGTTTCGTATACTTTGGTTGTTTTTGAGTCAAAGTGCTGTGGCGTATAGTATTTATACTTTCCATTACGATCCTTTTGGTCAAAGTAAATGTAGCGCGTTGATTGATCAAGATAGCTAGCCAGCCTTCCCCACTCAAGTTTTTTGGTCAGTAAGTTGCTGGCGTCCTCTATGACAACGTGTTGTCCAACAAGCTGCTGTACAGAGTCGTCGCCGTACGCTGTTATTACCCGCTTTAAGAGCTTCTCGTCTTTTCCGGCAGCTGCAGCGAATTCGTCAAGTATTGTAATGCGCATATCGTCACCACGTCGCGACAAGCGCGCCATAGCGGCAGCAATAGTCAATGGCCCCAGCTCTTCTGTGAATGCGTAGACGTTGTCTGTGGTGCTGGTGACTGCGCTATCCAGAAATGCCTCGCCCTTAGGTGTGATACTGTAGCCAGCTTCGTCTTTTGCAAGATACTCATTGGTATTTTTCTTAGACACAGTTTGCTCCTTTTTGAGGTTTGGCTTAGGAAGATTCGATCTAATAGTCGAGTACAGCTGCTCATGAATTTGGTCTATAGAGAGAAGTCTGTCGTTGCGCACACAATCGATTGACTTGAAGTCCTTAGGGAATAAGCCACAAAGTTCGTCGTAAACTTGCACAGACTTTTCCATGTGCTTCAGGTCAGCCTCATGAATGTCACGCTTTTTGTCAGTGTAACTGCGAGTATCTTTTTGATCTACTAGCTTCTGGGCTATTGTAGCCGGCACACGTAAAACGTAGCTTTGCGTAGGTCTCGGAATATTTAACATTTGGAATTCGAGGTTATCTAGCCATATAAAATAGCCTCTTCTTTCCTCGCTGTGGTCAAATTTAGTCCCTTGATGAGCCATATTTGACCCAGTGAATCTATTTGCAAGCACCACTTTTCCAGCACTCAATGCTTCTCGAATTTTAAAACTCGCTTCGTATCTATCTAGTGCGTAAAACAAAGATCCAGTATATGGGCCAACTTCTTCAGAGGTACCGTATTTACCGTTTAGATATTTTTGCACAAAATAGCTCGACGGTTGATCATATTGAGGAAAATCAAAAGTAGCGACATCGTAACCTTCTGAAGCGAGTCGCTCGCTTAGCTTGGCGAACTGCGTACCCTTTCCAGAACCATCGGTTCCCTCGATTACAAAAAAGACCCCTTGCTGAGTCTGATCGATCATCGGGCTTTTAAACCTTGGATCTCACTTGGTAGAATCCGACCGTCTTTGTAGGCACGTGGCAACATGGCCTCCGGCCGCCAGCTGGCGATTATATCGTCAAGATCATCGCCTTGCTGATATTTACCGCTAAATCCGCCATCGCGTCCTTTGCCGTAGCTTCCCTCTACTTCACCTGTTTCAAGAAAAACCGCCTGAGCGATCCGTTCACCAACAGGGATTAGTACTGTTTCGTGCTCGTTCAAGTTATAGATTTCCAGAGTAAGTCTATTGATGTATCCAGGATCAACCCAGCCAGCATCAAAACACACGGCAACACCATTCCGACCCCAGCTAGAACGAGCTTTTACTTGGTAGGCTCCCGGTGGCTTAATGCCGAAGAATTCATGCGTATGCGCCAAGATTCGCTCTCCAGGTCGAAGAGGAATGACGGGATGATCGGCAGGAATATTCTCGAGTAACTGCACGCCATTTGCATCACACCAGTCACGATGCAACACTGCTTGTTGAGCCTCGCCAAAATAGCGTTTGGTATCGGCTTCACTGAATGGATTATAAACGTAACCTCGTTTGGCCTGTCCTGTTCGATAATAATAGTAGCCAAGAGTTACATCAAGACTGGCATGAGCAATATGCTTTGGGTTAAACGGAGTGCAAACGATATGTCCGGATTCGATTGCTTCACGTATTTGAATATTACTAAAAACTCCCAAGATGCCTCCTCCGCATTTCTATGTACCAGTGTAGTGGCAGGAGCGAGTATTGAGCAAGTATAATTTTGCGTAAAACGTTGTAATATTATTTAAAACGCTTCCGCTTAGAAGTGAAACCGTATATAAGGTTTGCGTAAATAGAAAACAAATCTTCGTCTTCGACCGTGTGGCTTTAGTAAGTGGGTATGTTGGTGTCGCACTGATTTCATTTGGGACAACGGTGAACGCGCATACAAATCGTAACCAAGTTTTTCATATTTATCTATTAATTCGATATATTCTATAGCCGCAGATGAGCCAATTGAGCCCAGATGTTCTGTGTGTTCTTTCGGAACGATCATTAGATGGTCATTGATCTTTTGGTGATCCCATAAGTCGTAGGGAAGAATATTCTTAATCACAAAGAAGTGCTTGGTTTCTTGAACCTTATCCTGTCCGGATGAGTGCACATTACAAAAAGGGCAGCCAGTGCTGGATTGCGGTAGAATCTTGTGGGCAGACTTAACTTGTTTGCGCGAGCGATTAGCAGTCATTGCCTAAGCCTGCACTTCACTTTCACGTTTGGTTTGATACAAGGTTGAAAGTCGATTGTTGCGAATATCGTCAAGAACGTGTGCAGCACAAGCCTTTACGTCCTCAACCGTGCCGTTGCTCATAATGGTGCAGTCCACAGGAATGTTGTCACGTTCGCGTTCAGTTGGATCTAGCATGTCATTTTGTAAATGCCCCGGGCGGTAAACTTTTACAATTTGTCCGCCAGCATGACGAATAGTTGCCGCATCGTTAGGATATCTCAAACCGCCAACAATACACAGTTTACTGCCAGTTGATTCTGCATCGTAGACCATACGGATTATTTCGTTGAACCAAATACCAGGTTCTATTCTATGCACTAGATAGCCACCAAGCCACTGCAGGAACGGTCTGTAGGTTTCTTTGTTGTCTATGGTGATGGCCTGCCTAGCAAGACTCGGGTCCTTGCGGAGTTGCTCAACGTGAATTATAAGTTTTTGATACTCAACAGGGTGACGCTCTATGCTCGCCTGATCAAGTCTAAGCTGGTCAAATGTTGCCTCAGTGTGCACAGTTTCGCTCAGAATCCTTGGAAGGCAACGAATCCAATTGTTTAACTGATCTACGTCATATGGATCTGGCACTCGCTCGAGGGCCATATGCATAGCATTGGCAACTCTAGCAATAACAAGACTTGACTCAAGGTGTATAGATTTGGGTTCAAGCTCTTCTAGGGCTTCAGCAAACGTGGTTTTTCCATGGCTAATAGGGCCGGTCATTCCTAACAAAATCATAAGCGTATTGTAGCAGGTTTAGGCTGCGTGTCTTAGCGCAATTTCTGCTAAATCAATTGTCTCTTGATAAATTAGATTGTCATCCAACAATGCCCGCATTTGATCCACCGTAAACCACTGAATGTCGTGAGCTTTATCCACTTCAAGCGTCACATCATTGGTGTTAGAAATCATTAAATAACAAAGATCGATATGCTTATGATTGTTATTAAAAGAGTGCACATTAAAGTCAAATGGGATTGGCAATAACTTACTTCCACTGCTTTCAATACGCTTATCTTTCACCAATTCAATAATCTGAAGGTTTTCGGGTAGCAGCCCCGTCTCTTCTTCTAGTTCCCGGTACAACGCTTCGATTGGATCTTCTTCCAGTTCAACGTGACCACCGGGCTGTAGCCACATTTTGATTTTTTTGTGATGTTGAAGCAAAACGCGCCCATCATTTATGATGAACGCGCTTGTTGTGAAGTCATAGAGCTCATGGATGTGTCCCATGGGTCAATTCTAGCACGAGCTATTACATTGCAATTAGTTCGTTCACATCGAGTGGAACTGATGGCCCCATCGTTGCGGTGACGTATGCGCTTTCAATGAAAGCACCCTTGATGCTTGCTGGCTTGTTGCCTCGTAGACTCTTTACGAGTGCTAACGCGTTTTGCATTAACTTCTCATTGCCAAAACTAATCTTACCGAATCCTACGTGGACAATTCCAGCTTCGTCAACGCGGTACTCTACTCGACCAGCTTTTGCTTCTAAGATAGCTTTTTCGATGTCATTTGTTACTGTGCCGCTCTTTGGATTAGGCATTAGTCCTTTTGGTCCGAGTAGGCGTGCGTACTTACCAAGCTTACCCATAAGCTGTGGCTTAGCGATAAGCACGTCAAAGTTAACTTCACCCTTGTCGAGCTGCTGCAAGAATTCATCGCTACCAGCGATGTCTGCACCAGCTTTTTTAGCTGCCGCTACGTCATCTGTGTCTACAAATGCTGCTACACGTACAGTGTTTCCAGTTCCAGCTGGCAGTACGATCGTGTCGCGGATATTTTGATCAGCTTGCTTTGGGTCGACGTTTAGCTTGACATGCATCTCTGCAGTAGCATCAAAACTAGCAGTTGAAATCTTCGGTAGGAGTGCAAGTGCTTCCTTTAGTGCATATTGCTTATCAGCTTCAACTAGCTTTGCAGCTTCTTTGTACTTCTTGCCGCGGCGCTCAAGCTTACTACGAGTTGGAATAACTGGTGCTTTTGGTTTTTCACTCTCTTCATCATCTGTGTCTCCAGCTTGCTTCTCGAGCTTTGCTTGCTTTTCTTCGGCCTCTTTAATCCCCTTTGCACTTCGCTTTCCAGCTTTTGCTGTAGCTACTGGTGCTTCATCTTTTGCAACGTCTGCCGCTGGTGCAGCGTCAATCGCCGCCTGAAGATCAGCGATAGTCATTTTTGCGTTTACATCAAGTCCGAGGTCTTGTGCTTGTTTTAATACGTCAGCTTTTGCCATAGTCATTTCTCCTTTGTGGTGCTAACGAGTTTCCTCTCCCACACGTTAATTAATTACTCTTGATCATCTCCAACATAAATCCCATGACCATTGTTGAAATCAAAAATTCCAGCATCCTGTAGAAGCTTATTTGCGAGCACAGGATTGTTCAATCCCACTAGCGCTGATTGCATTCTATCTCTTGCAGCATGGGTCTTTTGCTGAGCTTCATAAAGCTCTTCTTGATATCTTAAAAAAGAGTTTACTGCAATCCTTGCAGGCTCAACATGTCGCAATTTATTCATGCCTTCATTGGCGGCAATCATGATATCAGTTTCTACTGAGGACATGATTAGCCTTCGACTACGATTCCCATTGAACGAGCTGTTCCAGCAACCATCTTTTTAATTGCTTCAACGTCGTCAGCGTTCATGTCTGCTGCTTTTTCAGTAGCAATTTCTGTGAGCTGTGCATCAGTTAGCTTCTGGTCAAGCTTTTCCGTATTTGGGCGACCTGAACCTTTTTTGATGCCAAGAACTCGACGGATCTTGTCGTCTGTTGGCTCACCAACAACACGGAAGTCCATGCTGCGGTCATCAAAGATAGTGATGTGTGCAGTGACAGTTACATTACCCATGTCACGTGTTCGATCGTTGAATGGTGTAACGAAATCCATCATGTTTACACCATACTGACCAAGTGTGCTACCAACCGGTGGGCCTGCACTAGCTTTACCAGCTGGAATTTTCATCTTTAAATTGGCTTTAATAGTCTTTGCCATAGTGTTTATTCTCCTAAAATTTGCATTGTAATCACTGAAGCATGTGATCTTGTGCGTAACTTGTAGATTGTACTACAAAAACTACTTATTGTCGACTGTTGGCCGCCTGTTTTTTGCGTCTGTAGTTGTTATACGTGCCTGTAAGCCGATTTTTAATCAACCTGCCCCTACCAAGCGAGGGTATGCCCGTATCACTCCATAGGTGTGTCATGAAATTTGTGCCAATTAAGCGTGGGTCATACACTGTGCATTCATCTACATTGGCCTCATAAAAGGAATTTCGGCATCCAATTGCAACACAACGGGTTGTTGATGCTTCGCTAAATGCGCTGCTGCAATCAACCGCAAGAGAATCTACTACTTGTTTTGCGTTATTAAATGCACTTGTCGCACCATCAACTATGCACTCAGATATGTAGTTTGCGCTTTGAAAGCTTCCTGAGAACAAGGAAGCTTGAGATGGCTTATGACAACTTCTGAGAATGTATCTGGAATTATAGAATGCTTCAGCACCGCCAATCACTGTGCATTCATATAGGTATGAAGCGCCTGTGAAGACTTGATTATATCTCCCTAAATACACCTCTGCCTTCAAGCCCATTGCATTTTGAAAAACTTCCTCTCTCCCTCCATATCTTAAAGACCGGAAGTCAACCGACCCTATATCAATAATTGGATCACCTGGTCTATATGCACCTGCTTCGTTATATTCAGCAGAATTTGTACTATCCTGCATCGTCCAGCCATTCAAGCGACGGCGATATTCGCGAATGTGTTTTATAATATTAAAATCAACAATTTCTAATTCTTCCCCATCCCTTATTTCCTCTTGAATTAACTGCTGAAGCTGCTCATCTACAATAATTTCTGGAATTTCAAGCGCTGCCCTTGCAAGCTCTATTGGCTCTGGTGCTTCGACTCCACCGTACTCTCCCAGCAATTGCTGCCCTCTTAGCACGATACTACCCATAGAAGTGCTTAACCCATTTTTGCCAAGGTCATGATGCGTAGCCGAAACATCCACCCTTCCCTCGGGACTAAACTCTAATGAAATTGAAGTTTCGTCATTAAACTTATGGGATTTAGTAACGGCAGTTTCCGCCAGTGCCGCCAATCCAGAGATTTTACCCAGATGCCGCACAAGAGGATCGTCAACCTCTGAGTATGTGTGTAGTTCAGGTTGTATGATGTTCTTTGTTTCGCCAAGTAACTCTTTTAGTTTAATAAGCTCGCCTAAGTTATTGTTTCGACCGTTGAGACATTCTATAAGCTGCTTTAGAACAACAGCGTTTGTCATTGGCTTTTCACTAACCAATTCTTCAGCTGAAGCAGGTCGTGCTTCGTCCATTGGGGTCATTACTAAGCTGTAGTCAATTTCGTGAGATTGTGACGCCGGCAAAAACCAACTTTCACTGCATCTACCTGTTTTTGGGTCATTCTCTGTTAACTGCCAAAGGAGTATTGCTTTACTTCCATAGTCAAACTTAAAAAACAACTGCGAAGTTGCTTCGTCAATGTGATTTGCAACCAAGACACCTTCGACCCACCCATCTTTAATTCGGGCTGTCGGTTCAAACGCTTGTGCATTTACAATTTCGGAGACACCTGTATCCAGCGTGGTTACTGCCAGTTTTTCTGTTTTGCCGGTTGCATTCTGATGAACATCATTAATTGCTTCGAGCGTAAGCATAGAGCACACGCCATTAGTAGCCATCTCACGACTAAGGGCTAGCGTTGCGTGCAACGTGTTCTTAGGGTCTTGCTCCTCATTGGCAGTTGCCTCTGAAAGTAATGCTCGTCGTCGCTCAGCTCTTTCTATCAAATATGGGGGCACTTTTACTTCATTTTCGAAAGGATTCATAATGTATATTATATCAGTACTTTGTAGTTACTGCTACACTGTGTGTTCATACTACATAGTAGTATGTTGTTTAATTGTTAAAAACTAATGAAGCCGAAGATATGCTAAGCTACGTCATCTGCGGCCGGTAAATCAAAAAAGAATTCACTAGCAGAATACAAAGCTACGGCGCCTGCGCTGGTACACATATAAGCAACTCCACCAGCAGCAATTCCGGGCACATCCTGTGTAAACAGCGTATCGATCATGATAAAAGTCCCTAAGCAAGCCGTAACGGCTGCTCCGCGACGGAATGACTTACCTGCAGTATCAAGTACAACTCTAGGATGAGGAGAACGCCATTGTTCTACTTCTTGCTGATATGAGCTTTTAAAATTTGTGAGTTCAACTAGTTCCATTATCAATCGGCCTTTTTATCCCACAGATACATATCATAGCGTGCGTTTGAGCTCTCGGCTCTAACTTCCTCTGCATCAAAGAATTTTTTACCAGACCATACTGCCAATGCACCAACAGTTGTCTTTAAACCTATTCACACTGGCGAAGATTCACGGCAAAAGTTCATTAGTCCACCGGTTAGTGTTAGTGACGTAAGACCAATCGAAGTCATACACCATCTCTCCGATGTACGTTCAGCTACTTCAATAACATTGCCTAAATCAGTCAATATCTCTTCTTCGAGCACATCAAAATTAAGCTCTTCTGACATATTTCAGGTCTCTACAATCTTTTACTCATAACAGCTTCGGACAAGTTTTGAAACGACACGTTTTCCAGCTTCAGTTACACAGCCATGTTCTTTTGCCCAGCTCTCTATCCCCGAAATGGTTTTCAAAGTTGCTTCCGGATCTGCCTCTAAATAATCCAAGATCACTACATCATCAATATTAGGATCCGATTCTCTGTAACCAGGGGTCATAAACCTTGCATGTAATGCGGAGTTTAAGGAACGTTCTGAGTAGGTACTCATGTTACACTCGTTTTACTTGGAGGCTGTCTAGCTCAACCGGTGTTTCACGACCAAACATGTTGACCAGTACTTTAAGCTTGCCTTTAGCTTCATCAACTTCATTGATTGCGCCGTCAAAGCCTTTGAACGGCCCGTCGATAATATTGACCACTTCACCTTCTTTGAAGTCGATCTTGTGTTTAGGCTCGTCGCGGCCCATACGCTTGAGAATTTTATCTACTTCATCCTGAGAGATTGGAGTTGGCTCAGAACCAGATCCAACAAACCCTGTAACTGATGGAGTGTTGCGAACAATATACCAAGCATCTTCGCTCATTTTCATTTCTATCATTACGTAGCCCTGGAAGATTTTCTTTTCAACGACTTTACGCTTGCCGTTTTTTACTTCGATCATTTTTTCTTTTGGCACAATGATCTGATAAATCTTGTCGTTCATGTCAAGACTCTCTGAGCGTTGCCTTATACTTTCGGTTACCTTTTCTTCGTAACCACTATACGTATGAATTGCATACCATTGTTTATGTGAATCGTATCTTTTTGCCATTGTTATTTCCTTATCCTAATAATAGTTGTCTAAATAGTTTGTCTAATCCGTAATCAAGTCCGTACACAATTCCACCAAATGCAACCGCAAAAATAACTACTGCGGTAGTCATTCGAGCAGTCTCGCGACGTGAAGGCCAGGTCACTAATTTTAATTCTGTCCAAGCATCAGTAAAATATCTTGGAAAGAATCGCACTCGACGGTTCAAAAACCTACCTACTTTGGTATCTGGCATGTTAAGCGGGTGATACTCTTTCTTTGATACTCGTTTTGCAGCTCCAAGTGGCTTCCCGGCCGTCTTTACTACACGAGTTACTTTTCGCGGTTTATTTGGACTATTTGCTTTGCGAGCTGACTGTTCGCGAACTGATTCACGAGCTTTCACCTGTCGCTTGGGTTTCTTTTCTGCCACGCGCATCTCTCCTCAAATTAAAAAGCCTACCAATAGTTTGGTAGGTCAACGTTGTCAATACTACTCTTTGAATCCGCCCCCGTCAAATCGAAATTATTCTGATATAGTTAGTGTCATGATTGTAGTGTTTGGTGTGGGAGTACTATTAGACCTTTGCATGGTGTTTATTCCAGCTTTCTGGAAGGTTGGTCGCTATATTGCAGGTGTCGCTCTTGCCTTGCTATCTGTTTGGCTTGGCTACTTTATGCTGAGCGCCCCATTTTGGCTGGCTTCACTACTATTGTTTGTGAGCGTATTTCGCATTATTAGTTACGCCAAAATTGTTCGCAGAAACTTAAACTTGAGTTACTTAAAGTCTGTAAGTCGTCGGACTACTCTTTATTTATCTATTGTGTCGGTGGCATTACTTGGAATTGGAGAGCGATTAAACGCCACGCTATCTTTCTTGCCATTCATTTTGTTTGCACTAAGCCTAGCGATACTTGCTATTACCACAAAGAATTTACAAAAGACACGACATCACGTGTCTAGTCACTTCTTCACAGACAAAGAACTACCGACAGTAAGCGTACTGGTGCCTGCTCGGAATGAAACGGACGAATTGGCTTCGTGTCTGCGTACAATTCTTGCTAATGGCTATCCAAAACTTGAAGTCCTTGTATATGATGACTGCTCTCAAGACAGAACTGCAGAGGTTATCAAGGACTTTGCGCACGATGGCGTTAGATTTATCGCGGGCGAACCACCTCACGACCGCTGGCTGGCGAAAAACCAGGCATACGAAAAACTTGCGCATGAAGCCAGTGGGCAAGTTTTGTTGTTTTGCGGTGTGGACGTTCGTTTTGGGCCTCAAACAATTCGGACATTAGTAAGTAGCATGCTAATAAAAGAAAGATCGATGATGAGCGTCCTGCCATTCCGTATTGGCGGTGGCGCAAATACATCCTTAATACAGCCTCTTCGTTATTGGTGGGAACTGGCGCTGCCAAGAAGACTGTTTAATAAACCGCCGGTCCTCAGTACATGCTGGCTTATTACCGCTAAATTTTTAAAAAGCCAAGGCTATTTTGCCAGCGCGGCACATAATATTTTGCCAGAAAGAGCTTTCGCCCGCGAGGCGATAAAGAACGACGGATACTCTTTTATCAGATCAGACGAAATGATAAATGTCCGGACAATCAAAACCGTAGAAGCACAGCTCAAGACAGCTATCCGCACACGGTATCCTTCTCTGCGCAAACGTCCAGAAAATGTCTTGATGCTGATAAGCTGTGAACTTGTGTTGCTCGGTGGTCCGATTGTATATGCCTGCTACGGGCTTCTAAATGGCTTTACTGCAAGCATAGCACTAGCTAGTCTGGCGCTTGCACCTCTGATACTTAGCCACTATCTTATAATGTCGGCTAGTCATCCACTTCACAGCATCTTGGCATTCTTTAACTTTCCGTTTGCAGTTCTGAGCGATATATACCTAACACTGGCTTCTATGTATGGCTATGAGTTTGGGGAAATCACCTGGAAAGATCGCAATATTTGCATTCCAACCATGCACGTCTACAAAAAACTGCCCGAACTAAAATAAGTTATTTCTGGTCAATCTGATCTAGATTTGGAATAAAAATAGTGAAAGTTGAGCCAACATTAATCTCGCTCTCTACTGACAGCTCGGCATGAATCATTTTAGCTAGTTTCATGGTCACGTACAGACCGAGACCTGTACCATTATTTGCCCTGGTTCGGAAATCTTCACTCCTGAAAAACTTATCAAAAACTCGCTCTTTATCAGCCTTGCTGATGCCAATACCCGTGTCTGACACGTAAAACTCAATTCCTCCGGTCTTGGGCCGTGCTCCGAGGGTTACACTGCCTTTGTCGGTGTACTTTATAGAGTTGGTGATGAAATTCTGCAATATCTCGCGGACATAAAGTTTGCTAGATTGAAGCAGTTCAAGTTCTGGATCTTGTTCTGATTTGAGATCCAGGTTTTTTGCATTGGCATCCGCTTGATAAGTAGCTGTTAGATCATCAATGAGCTCGTGAACATTTATTGACTCTGCGTCAACTTGCAGTACGCCGCGTTCGGCTCGGGAAAGTGTAGCAAGATCGTTTATCATGCCGGCCAGAAATGTGACTTGATCATGCGCTTGTTTAACGGCTGCAAGTAATGGTTCGTCCGTAATTCCGGCCTTTTCCAGCATAAATTCCATGTTGCCAATATTTCCTTCAGTGATTGCAATTGGCGTACGTAGCTCGTGACTCACTACACTTATAAATTCATCTCGTTCTTCTTCTAGTGACTTTTCGCGAGTTATATCACGAATTAGCAAAACGTATCCATGCATGCCGTCCTTGCCGAATCCAAGCCTAACTGGGGAAATACTTATGTATACATTTATGATGTCATCGTCACTGTAAGCCAGCCTCCAATCGCGTGAAGTAAAAGAAGTTTTAGTGTCACTAATAACTTTATTGATGTTTACTGACTGACCATTTTTGTCTATTAGCTTAAGGAAAGCAGATATTGGCTTAGCAGTGACCGTTGCGTTGATGTCAAGAATATTAAGAGCAGCCCCATTGCTCACGACGATGTCGAGGTCTTTATTTATGGCTATTACGCCATCAGCCATACTGTTAATTAGGCTCGTTAAACGTTCGCGTTCGAGCTCGGCATTTTGCGCCACGGTAGTTGGTTGCGGCTGAGATATTTCAGGCATGCATGCATTATCGCATAGCATAAGCGGCATTGCGAGGTCTTATCCCGGCAAGATGTTGGCTTTATAGGCCCTAATGGACTTTCTTTTAGCTGGGAGATCTTCTACGTAGTTTGCAAGCTCATTCCAAAAAACAGATCCATGAGCCATGATTTTTGTGTGTGTTAATTCGTGAAGTAAAACATAATCGATAAGATCCCAGGGAAGCTGCACGAGGTAGCTACTAAGCGTTATATGTTTCGTATTGCTACAGCTTCCCCAGCGGCTTCTGAGCCGTTTAACTGAGGCTGAGCTATACGGCAAGTCATGAAGCAGTGATAAATCCTGAAGTCTGGGCAGTAACAGTGTTTCCGTTTGTTTCTTGAGTGCTCTAGCTACCGCTTTTTGAGCTGCTTCTTGAGCGGCGACCGATTGTTGATCTACATCATAAGGAAGCTGAACTGACACAACACCAGTCTTGATTCTTGTTTTAATTTTAGCAAACGGTCCATTTTCGAACTTCAATACTTGATCTTTTCCGATAATGTCACCAAAGCCAAGTAACCTTGGCTGTTTGGAATGCTTAATAATCCAGGCGGCTCGTTGTTTGGCGAATGCGATCCCTGAACCATATGGCACCCAATGAGGCATTGTAATTTGCGGCACACCAGAAGTGCTGATTGTCAGCCTAAGCTGTTTCATTCCCTTTCGCTTTGAAAGAGTTACAAGACCAATGCCTTCAATCTCTACTTGTTTTTGAGCCATTTGTTAGCGAATGCGAATATTACGTCGTGACTCATCTACGCGACCGTGTAGCTGGCTTGGAACGTTGTTCATCAATCCTGGTCGTGCAACCTTAGCAGAGGCTGATTGCGGTGAGATTAGTCCCATGTCAAAAAGACGCTTCATGAACATTTTTGATTGTGTTCCAAATGTATGTTTACCACTCAATACGATGTAGTCTTCTGTGGGGCCTGGATTTTGCATGAAGCCTGCAATTTGAGAAAAAGTTCTTTCGTCTAACTGTACTGCGTACTTGTCATCCGTCTTTCTACGATCTCGTGTGCTTGCTCTTGCAAATGCAGAGTCGGGGTCAATCTGAAACCAAAGCTGTACAGGCTTGGCATTAAACTTACGCGCCAAATCACGCATAATCCTTCTATGTCCAACTCGCATCGTATTGGTGTCAAAGACAACACTTAGACCGGCTTTCAAGAACTCTTCGGTCATGTATTGCATAAGTTGCATCAGTATTTGATTTTCTTGCTTGTCATAGCGTGGATTTTCAAAAATCTCATGACGTATTTTATCATCGTGAATGTGCGCTGCTGCGATTTCATCACAAATTTGTCGTGCAAAATAGGTTTTACCGGCACCTGGGTAGCCGTAAAGAAGAATCAGACTTGGCTTATTGAGCATAATCTTGGACATTACCATTGTTTATAACAGAAATGGGGAAATATTTAAAGTGTTGGTTAGTTGCCTGCAGGGGGCTAGTTCGGTTATAATTGCCAAGCACGCAAAGGGGTGTAGCTCAGTTGGTAGAGCACTGGTCTCCAAAACCAGGTGTCGCAGGTTCAAGTCCTGTCACCCCTGCCAAATTTTAAGAAACTCGATTCATGCAAATCTGGAACATATATAACACCACGTCAGAGTCTACTCAACTTCATGGGGTTATGTTGCGTGGCAGGTTGCGTAAACTCGCAATTCATCACGGAGTTGAACTGATAGTCGAAAATGCCTCAGACGCAGATAATACGGTGAGATTTGCTTTGCACAGCAATCAATTACCAAACAAAATTATGGAATATATCGCAACACTTTCATCATCCATTGAAGTAACTATTGCGGAAACTAACGTACTCAATCCAGTGCTCAGCAAATTAAAAGTCAACAAAGACAACAGGTACACACTCTAGCTATATTACGGTTGTGCTTAACAGATTTGAAACGTATACTTTAACTAAACATAAACGGAGTTGGTAGTAGCACGCAATGAAAGTACTAATGCTGGGTTGGGAATTGCCGCCACACAACAGTGGTGGACTAGGGGTTGCGTGCTTTCACCTCTGTAAGTCTCTTGCTGACTCTGGTGCAGAAATTGAATTCATTCTGCCGTATGATGCCGAACACCCAGAAGTTGATTTTATGAAAATTACGCCAGCACAGCCTGTGGATGTACAAACAGTCATAAAAGCCGGCATAGCTTATGATAGCTATAAGTTTGTGTACGAGGACGGGAAGGTGGTGTGGAAGGGTCTAATGGACTTTCATCAAGCATACGAGGAGTCGATTGACAGCGTCGTAGATAGTACGAGCTTTGACGTCATTCATGCTCATGACTGGCTCACCTTCAGAGCTGCACTGCGCGCTCGTGAAAGATCGGGGAAGCCTCTCCTGTTGCATGTCCACTCTGTTGAATCTGACCGTGCCGGTGGCGGCAAAGGAAATCCATTCGTTCACGAAATTGAACGCACCTCCCTGCTGCTTGCTGATCAGGTGATCGCAGTAAGCGAGCACACTAAGCGCGCCATCATGAGGGATTACAATATTCCTGCAAACATGATTTCTGTGGTGCATAACAGCATTGACCATAAATCCATTGAATCAAGTAAAGACGAAACATCTTACGCATACTTAGAAGCCATGAAAAAACGAGGCTATAAAGTTATTGTGAACATTGGTCGCCTTACAGTACAGAAAGGCCTTAGCAATCTCATGCAGGCTGCTAAGCACGTAATCGATCGAGAACCAAAGACGATATTTTTGATAGTCGGGAGTGGTGAGCTTGAGTATGAACTTCTAGAACAGGCGGCTGCACTTGGAATTAGCCGTAACGTTATTTTTACTGGCTTCCAACGAGGCAAAAGATGGCGAGATGCCTACACTATTGCAGATCTATTCGTTATGCCGTCACTATCAGAACCTTTCGGACTTACACCACTTGAGGCAATTGGTTACGGAACGCCAGCACTCATCAGCAAACAATCAGGTGTGTCTGAGGTAATTACTAATTGTCTAAAGGTAGACTTTTGGGATATTGATCAAATGGCTAACCAGATTACTGCCGTTGTGCGTAGTGACGCCTTGCGTGACGAATTGCACGCAAATTCGCTAACAGAGTACAACCGGCTGAGCTGGTCGACCGCTGCAGATGCCCTATTTGCGCATTACAACCGACATGTGGAGTTGGCACGATGAAGCGCTCGATAGTCCTCTATATGCACGTGCACCAGCCATATCGAGTTCGTGACTACACTATTTTTGATGCCGGAAATCATCATGATTATTTTGATGCACCGTATGACGACCGACGCTCAAACGAGCAGATTCTGCACAAAGTTGCAGAGAAATCATATTTAGCCACTAACAAAGTCCTCAAACAATTACTCGATCAGCACCCAGGATTCAAAATCAGCCTGTCAATGACTGGAACGGTTCTTGAACAAATGCAGGCTTGGTCTCCAAAATCACTTCACTCGTTCCAAGACTTGGCACGCACCGGTCGCGTTGAGTTTGTTGGCGAAACATACCATCATAGCCTTGCGTTTTTCTATTCTCAGTTTGAATTTGAAATGCAGGTTCGTATGCATAAAGAAAAAATCGAAGAATTGTTTGGGCAAACTCCAACAGCATTTCGCAATACCGAGCTTAGCTACAACAACGACCTGGCTGTATGGGCTGATCGGGCTGGGTACAAAGCAATCCTAGCCGAGGGGTGGGATCCAATTCTTGGCTGGCGAAGTCCAAATTATGTATATAAACCAACACACACTCATAACGTAAAGCTGCTCATGAAAAACTATAAACTTAGCGACGACATCGCCTTTAGGTTTGGCAATCAAGCCTGGGAGCAGTGGCCACTAACTGCCGACAAGTACACACATTGGCTAAATGAAACTCCAGATGCCGAAATATTCAACTTGTTTATGGACTATGAAACATTTGGTGAGCATCAATGGTCAGAAAGCGGTATCTTTGACTTTCTAAGGCATCTACCTGCAACTTGGCTCCAAGATCCAGAACATCAATTTATGACTGTAAGCGAGGCTGCAGATACCCATGAAGTAAAAGATGAAGTTGATACGCCCTACACTACAACCTGGGCAGATACAGAGCGCGACCTAAGCGCTTGGCTTGGCAACCCGATGCAACATGAAGCAATTCGGGCACTTTATGAACTTGAAACCCCAATACTCAAATCAGAAGATCTGGCGCTTATTGAGGACTGGCGAAAACTTCAGACGTCTGATCATTTTTACTATATGTGCACCAAGTGGTTTAGCGACGGTGATATTCATGCTTATTTCAGCCCCTATGAAACTCCTTATCAGGCTCATATTACATTTATGAATGCCTATCATGACCTGAAGTTTCGGTTAACCCAGAAAGGATTTGACGTCTAGTGGCTCGGCACGCAGTTCTTGGAAATGGATCACTCACAGTCGGTATTGATGAGCATGGACTTGTGCATGATTTTTATTACCCCTATGTCGGCCAAGAAAATTTAACGAATGCCAGAAGCAGCAACCACAAAATTGGTGTTTGGGTTGATAGCGAATTTTCATGGATCGATGACAGCTGGGATACATCTGTAGACTTTCGTGACGATGCGCTCGTAGCCCATAGTTCTATGACACATCACCAGCTAGGCATTCATATTCAGACTGAAGATTTTGTAGACTATTCTACGGATGTATTTGGTCGTAAAATTGCGGTTACTTCGCTTCTGCCTGGCGCGCGTGATATTCGAATATTCATGCATCAAGTATTCGAAATTTCAAGAAATGGGCGTGCAGATACAGCTTTGTTTGAACCTAATGGGCATTATATATATGACTACAAGGGTCACGATTGTTTGGTGATCTCAGGAGTCGATCAATACGGAGATCGTTTTGACCAATTTGCAGTTGGAAACTACGGCATAGAAGGCAAAGAAGGTACATTTCGGGATGCCGAAGATGGAGAATTATCTGGAAGTCTTGTAGAGCATGGAGGTGTGGATTCTGTAATGCGTTTTGCAAGAAATCTAGATGAAGGCGAGACTTACAATTTTGATTATTGGATTTCTGTGAATTCCACACAAGTAAAGGCCGAGAATCCTCACAATATAATCCTTAAAAACGGCTTGGCATCCCTGTTGCAAACTTCAAAAGAACACTGGAATGAGTGGCTTAGCAAAGCCGATCCTAGTATTTCTAAGCTAAGCGCAGCTCACCAATCAATGCTAAAAAAATCTTTGCTTGTCATTAAGTCACACCTGGACAAACGGGGTGGCCTTATAGCTTCGTGTGACTCCTCAATCTATAACTACGGAAGAGACTACTATACCTATGTTTGGCCAAGGGATGGAGCATTGTCACTGTGGCCGCTTATCCGACTTGGCTATCAGGAAGAAGCCAAAGCATTTTTCAAATTTTGCGAAAAGGTTCTCACTCCAGAAGGTTATCTTATGCACAAATTCCAGCCTGACGGATCGATTGGCAGCACCTGGCATCCCCTAGTTCAAAATCATCACAAAGAGTTGGCTATTCAAGAAGACGAAACCGCAGTGGTTATTTTTATGCTTGCGGAATATGGGCGTGTGTCTGGAGATAAAGTGTTCGTCGGCTCTTTATACGAAACTCTTGTGAAGCCAGCAGCTAACTTCATGACCAGATTTATCGATGAAGAAACTGGCCTGCCGCACGCTAGCTATGATCTTTGGGAAGAGAAGTTCCTAACAAGCACCTATACAACCTCGATCACTTATCAGGCCTTGCTAGCTGCCTCTGAAATTGCTGAATCGCTCCATAAAGAAAACGATTCAGCAGACTGGCTGTTGGCCGTTGAAAAGATTGGGATGAACTTTACAGCACTATATAATGAGGAGAGACAAAGCTTCAGGAAGGGTATCTTACTGCAGCCGGATGGTTCGTTAGGCTTTGACAACACGATTGATGTATCAAGTTTGTTTGGAGCCTGGATGTTCGCAGATGAAAAGAACTTGAAACCCCAGCTATTAGCCTCTTTTGAATCAACTAAGAAAGTACTATACCAAAGTTCACCGATTGGTGGATCGCCTCGATATGAACACGACCGCTATTTTGAATCTGACCCGCCATATTTAGGCAATCCATGGTTTGTGACTTCGCTTTGGTATGCCCAGCTAGCACTTAAAGCTAGCCAGGAAGATATCGCAAAAGAAATTATTGACTGGGCACTCCAGCACGCCCTACCAAGTGGAATATTAGCCGAGCAAGTAAATCCTAACGACGGACGTCCGGTGGGCGTTGCTCCACTCGTATGGAGCCATGCGGAACTAGTAAACACTCTTCTAGACTACGCAAAACGACTATAAGTTGCTATAACTATTGCATGAGTGAACGCACCTACACAGACAATCCAATGTACGGGGGCAATAATCCAGATAACTGCAATATGGTTTTGGTTGAATTTGATGCAAGTAACTGCATAGGCTGTCCTTCTCTAACCCGCATTGCAGCTTCAGTGGTTGAAATTCGCACCCACGAGGAGCATACAATACGATCAAATATGCTCACAGATCACATAAGAATGCGTGGGAATATATGTAATGGCTATGAATCAGATGAAGATACGGGAGATTCGTCTTGCACGTTAGATGCGCAACTACAGCAACCTCGGGAATCACTTACCAGGCGTATAGGTAAGCAAATTCTTCTAGCACTTGGAGCGATGAGTCCCGTATATGTTCCTGGACATATTAAATAAGCCTCACATTGGAGGCTTATTTAATAATCAATACGTGAATACTATTTCTTTGGCTTTACTTCGTTGCGTCCAAGGTTTTTCTTGGTTTCAACATATAGTACATGCTTTCTAACAATTGGATCGTACTTTTTAAGTTCGATCTTGTCAGGAGTATTCATCGTGTTTTTGACAGTGTAGTAATGACGATGCCCAGTAGCTTCGCTTACAAGTCCGATAATTTTGCGTTTTCCGCCTTTTTTTGCCATAGATTACTACTTTAACAGGTTACATTTAATAAATCAATCATAAAATCGTGGAGCCACCTGTGAGATTTGAACTCACGACCCCATCCTTACCATGGATGTGCTCTACCCCTGAGCTAAGGTGGCAAATTTGTGCGCTTAGGCTATTCTATCAAAAAAGTGACCGTAGGTGTACTTTTTGGAAAATAAAATCTACTGGTCAAGTTACAGTGACAAAGCCCAGAATATACCTTCACCTAAAAATTTCATGATACTTTCTTCTGAATTTTTCGTTTGCACTTTCGCGATCACTAAAGAAACCAACCCAATAACTATAAGGGGTAACCCATACGTAAACTCGCCTGATGTATCATTGCCGTTAAGGGAATTATATATTCCAATTATCGTAAAAATGACACCTGTCGCAAAACAAGCCACCAGTAACGGACAAATTGCATATTTATTTATAAAGTGTATGAGATTTTTCATGTTGTTTGGTGCAGGGTGCAGG
Source organism: Saccharimonadales bacterium (SeqCode) (assembly GCA_041600755.1). GTDB lineage: Bacteria > Patescibacteriota > Saccharimonadia > Saccharimonadales > JAXHNE01 > JAXHNE01. The sequence continues at coordinate 23,241 of JBFIJL010000002.1, read as the reverse complement.
ATTCGAACCTGCGAAGGCATAAGCCATCAGATTTACAGTCTGACGTGTTTGACCGCTTCACTAACCCTGCATATGTATTTATCATTAAACACTGTGCATTTGGCAATTAAACGAAAAATGTACAATGTTAAATAATCTATGGAGCCACCTGTCGGATGGACATGTGCTCTTGGAGCCACCTGTCGGATGGACATGTGCTCTTGGAGCCACCTGTCGGATTCGAACCGACGACCCTCTGTTTACAAAACAGATGCTCTAACCAACTGAGCTAAGGTGGCAAACGTTATATTGTAAAAGTACCGAGAAATTGTAACAAATAAGAAGTTATTTAGCAATTAATTGCTTCTAGACTACTACGCGTTTTGGTCGTTTCACTTTTTTTGGCCGCCCGCCGGTTGGCTTAATCAATTTTTTCATTTTTTCACGAATCTCGTCTGCCTTGGATAATCTACCCACGCCCTCATAGGCTTTGGCCAACAATCCGTAGCTTTCCTGTGTCGGCTCAAGTTCTGTGGCCTTAACTAGCTCACTAATCATTAATTTGGTGTTCCCAAGCTTTTCCTGAACTTTTGCGTATGCAATATGGCGAGCTGCAAGGCTATCTTCCAGTTTAAGTGCATGTTCAAAAGCCGCTCCAGCCTTATTATAGTTTTCTGTTTCGTAATAAATAAGCCCTAAGTTATGAAGACTTGATGGACTGGGGTCAATACTGCTGGCGATCTCAAAGCAGTCAATGGCGTCTTTGTACTCTTTCTGCTTGGCATACAGTATGCCGAGTCGGTTGTAGGCCGCAGCGTTAGTTTCGTCGAGTTTCAAGATGGTTAGCAGGGCTTTTTCGGCACGAAGAAAGCGATTCTCACGCATACCTTGATGCGCAATATCCCATAATTTTCCTAACTTGTCGCTGATAGTGCGCGTCACGACAGACTCTTCCTCGCGAACATGAAGATTGCGCAGAGTAAAAGCCCCAAAACCTACAAGTAGTACTAGTTCAAACATCAGTATTGATTAGTATATCATCACAAACCCAAAAGTACATCGAGCATCACTAGCTTGGTATTGACGTTGAGCGATAATGAATTAAGTGCAGACTGTATGTCTTTCCTTTGTTGCGTAAACTTAACAATCCGATCTTGAGTAGTGGATTTGCTAGATGACAGTGCACGCAGCACATCCTCAAGAGATAAAAGTAGCTGAATAGAGGCTTGCTTGTCTTTTGCTATGGCATCAACTGCAGCAATGCGCTCAAACCTTGACTGCGAAATCAATTGTTTGGCTTGCTCAATTGACTCATAATAAGTGGACTCGCCAGATAGTAGCCCATGAATTTTACCCGCGTCACCAGATGCTATAACAAATGACTTTTGAATTTCAGACATGTCGACACCTTGTTTTTTGTAGTGTGCAACTGTCTCTTCGATTGTAGCTTGCGGCACTCGGCATAATAATGTTCGCGATAAAATAGTTGAAAGCAATGATTCTTTTGACTGTGCGATTAGCACAAAACTAACATGTGCTGGTGGCTCCTCCAGTAACTTTAAGACTGAATTCTGCGCGTCTTGCCCCATCAACTCTGCATGCGGCACAACAATAAGTCGCGGCTGAGAGACGATCTGCTTGAGTGAAAAGCTTTTTTTGAGAGCCCTTACTTGCTCGATGGTGATTGATTTCTTTTCATCTGGTTCAAGTTTCTGCACTACAAACTCGGAGTTAAGGCTTAGCTTATGGATAATCTCATCAGTAAGCAAGGCCGCGTGCGAGCCCAATATCGTCAGACCATGCGCATCACTGGCTACAAAAGAGTTAAGTCTGTCAACGAGTTTTTCTGGAACCAGTGCTTTCATGCACTTTTTACCATCGTTTCAAATTCTTCAGGAAGTGGCGCAACAAAGGTTTTTCGCTCGCCTGAAGGAATGGTAATTTCAAGCTGCTGTGCGTGCAGCATAAGTCTTGGCGCATCTGCTCCTTCATAAAGCACATCGCCCACAATTGGGTGCTTTTGATAATCTAAGTGCACTCGTAATTGGTGAGTTCGACCGGTTCGTGGCTGCATCTTTACTAGGCTATACTTTTCACCGACTTCTTGCACCTCATAAGAAGTTGTAGCTGCCTTGCCCTGTGCCCCAACTCGAAACGTTTGAGGTTTTTTTGGATTACGCTCAATTGGCATGTCAATAATTGCAGCTGGGGGATCTAGAGTGCCCTCTATGACGGCAACATAGGTCTTCACCACATCTCGATCGGCAAACTGCTTTTGAAGCTGCGCTAGTGCAGCGCTATTTTTGGCGCAAATCATCACGCCTGATGTGGCGCGGTCTAGTCGATGCACGATTCCACTTCGCTCACCATCCTGTCCGCTAATTTGACGCATGAATGATGCCACTGATGGCTCATACCAGTAACGTCCCCGGCTGTGACTAATTACACCCGCAGGCTTGTTGATGACAGCAATGTCGTCATCTTGGTACAGAATTGGCAAGTCTATATCTTCAATCTTTTGAGCTTTATCGAGATCTAGGTGAAGCTCAAGTGTGTCGCCTGCCCTCAAACGAAATCCTGATTTTGCAGGTTCACCGTTTACCGTCAGTTCGTCATCCTTGAATAACTTCTGGATGTAGGCCCGGCTCAAATCAGGATATTCTCGGCACATGAACACATCTGCACGTTCTCTATGGTGCTCTTCGGTTACCTGGAAGGTCTTCATTGCTGCTTAACGTCTCTCAGGCCAATCGCTTGCTGCACACGCAATAAGCGAGCTTGTGCCTGCTCGTTCATTGCTTTTTCGCTTGCAGCTAGCTTGGCACGAATCTCAGTGTCGTCAACTGCTGCAACTCGTGCTTGGAATTCTGTCAAAAAAACCACGACTTTGTCAGCAACTGCCTTCTTGAAAGCCCCGTACTGGGTTTGCCCAATGAACTCAGTCGAGTCACCACCTAGCTGTTCGTAAAGTTCTAGTAGGTTTGTAATGCCAGGTTGATGTTCATGATTTTTTGCAATTAATGCCAAGTCGTCTGTTGTTGCTGACATAATCTTTTTAGCCGCTAACTCTGGAGCATCGCCAAGAAATATTACGCCCTTGCCAGTTTCATCGGATTTGCTCATTTTTTTAGTAGGATCCACCAAGTCAAGAATGCGCAGCCCCTGTTCCTTCCCAAAGAAAGCATGTTGCTTTTTTACAGATTTTGGAACTACAAATAAATCATCACCAAACTTATTGTTCATGCGCTCCGCTATATCCCGAGTAAACTCAAGATGTTGGGATTGATCATCGCCCACTGGAACGTAGCTAGCACCATACAGCAGAATGTCGGCCGCCATGAGCACCGGATAATCGAACAGTCCAACACTGATTCGAGTTGAGGCTACAGATGCCAACATGCGCGCACGATCTGAATCAGCGTTACCAACAACTGAAATTTCACCCGAATCTATTACATTTCTTGAAAGCTTTTCTTGCTTGTCTTTAAACTGCGTCATTCGACCCATTTCACCCATACCTGTAAAGCTGTTGAGAATGATTGTCAGCTCGCTGTGCGCTGGGATATAACTCTGTCGATACAGGTTGATACTGTCGTTATCGAGCGGCAATCCAGCAGCTACAAACAATCGAATGTTATGCATAATTTGTGCTTGCAGCTGCGAATGATCTATTGGCGTCGTAAAGCTATGAAGATCAGGAATGAACATATTCACCTGAAATTCATCAGATCTATTGGCTGCCATTTCAATAATTGGGCGCATAGCTCCAAAGACATGCCCAATGTGCAGGTCATTATTGGCTCGAAGCCCCGTTAAAATCACTTGTTTACTCATATTTACTCCTATTATAACCTACATTTTTTCAATTCTTTTGCTTAGCTTGGATAAATAGATTCATTGATTTCGCCCATTACATCCGACACATTAGATATTGACTCTGCCGCAAGACCCAATGCAGTAACTACAGCTGCGCATGACCTTGGGTCACACATGTCCATTTCTACCTTGTTTACTTCCAAAATTACTCTTGCTTCATACTCTTCCATTGTTTTTTCCTTGCTTAATTAAAAACCGCCTGCTTTGAGGCGGTTTGGTTTTCTGTGATTATTGCTAACTATTGTGTAGTAGCACGAACTCCGCCTCTATTAAAGTCGGTAAACCAATATCGGTTAGTTCGGATAGTTATATTCATTATCTTATAATTATATCATATTATTATGTACTTGTAAATAGCACCAGCACTTATCATGTAGATTACGATGTGTAGTGCACCACGGAACACGCCGTAATGCCTGATAATATAGCCGGTTGTGATCACAAGTGCAAGCCCAAGCATAACAAAGCGCAGTGCTCCACCAAAAAATATCAAAAGTGATAGTGATACTAGCGACACCACTAGAACTGACTCATCGCTCTTGTGGATTAGTTTCCTATAGCTACGCTGCATCGCCCTACTATACTCCAACAAAAGCAAAAGCCGTCTGGAGGGTTGCTCCAAACGGCCTCGACAATAGTTGCGGAAAAAATTAACGCTTTGTAAACTGTCGTTGCTTACGTGCACCCTTAAGACCGAACTTCTTGCGTTCTTTCTTGCGAGGGTCACGTCCAAGGAGGTCTGCTTTACGCAGTGTACCCTTGAGATCTTCGTTCTTGATTGCGAAGGCTTTGCTTATGCCAAGTCGAATTGCTTCAACTTGACCGTGCTGTCCACCACCTGCAACCATTACCGTCACATCGTATTTCTTTTGATCGAAATCGAGTGCTTTAAATGGCTTCATTATTTCAGTCTCTAGATACTTACTGTCATCCAAGAATGCAGCAAGAGTGAGACCGTTTACTGTGAAGGTGCCTGTGCCGTCCATGAGACGAACACGGGCAGTTGCAGCCTTACGGCGACCAAGAGCGTATGTGTAGTGCTTGTCTGCCATTACCGTACGTCCTTAATGCTAATTAACTTTGGCTTTTGTGCTGCGTGTTCGTGTTCGGCACCAGCATACACCTTTAGGCGCATGAGACGACCATCACGAAGCTTGTTTGCAGGCATCATACCACGCACTGCGTGCGTGATAGCTGCAGTTGGATCTGCTTCCATCTGTTCACTCAGTGTGCGTTGCTTGATTCCACCAGGAAAACCACTGTGACGATAGTAGACCTTCTGGTCCAGCTTCTTACCAGTAACCTGTACATCCCCAGCGTTAATGATGACTACGAAGTCACCACAGTCGATGTGGTTAGTAAACATTGGCTTACCCTTACCCATAAGCAAGTGAGCCACGCGTGTCGCCACGCGACCAATTGGTGCTTCAGAAGCGTCAATGACATACCACTCACGCGTTACATCTGTAGGTTTTGCGCTATAAGTTTTCATTATTTAGCCTCTTTCTTTGACGCTGGCTTTTTGGCCGGAGCTTTTTTTGGCGCAGGTTTCTTTGCAGTCGTTTCAGCTTTCGCTGGAACTTCAGACTTCACTTCGTCAGCAATAAAGCTAACGCGAGCCATCTGTGCGTTGTCGCCACGACGCAATCGAGTACGAACTACACGAAGGTGTCCACTAGTGCGAGACTGCATTTTTGGTGCAAGCTCATCAACAAGTTTGTGTGCACTTGCTTTAGTTTGTAGTTTTGAAATGATCTGACGACGATTATGTAAATCGCCCTTCTTTGCCTTTGTGACAAGTTTTTCCATGTAAGGCACAATTTCCTTGGCCTTCGGAAGTGTGGTTTCGATTGACTCGTACTTTACGAGTGAGTCAGCAAGACCTTTGATGAGCGCACGGCGCTGATCTGTCTCTCGACCAAACTTCCTTCCTTTATATCCGTGTCGATGCATATTAGAGCTCCAACTCCGCCATTTTTTCTTTTACTTCGTCAAGAGCCTTGCTTCCAAAACCTTTAAGTTCACGAAGTTCAGTGTCGCTAAGGCTAAACAAATCTTTCAGTGTGTGAATGTCATTGTTAATTAGCGCGTTAGTTGTGCGAGCTGAAAGATTCAAGTCTTCGATTGAAGTCATGAGTTCTTGTGGTTCGTCAGAGTTAGCATCATTTGCATCCTCGAATACAGCAGCAGTAAGCGGTGCAACTGCTTCAACTTTGGTTGATCCTGCAAGCGCGGTGTACTGGTTTACGAGTACTGCAGCCGCTTCTTCAAAAGCGTCGCTTGCAGCAATAGTTCCGTCTGTGTCGACAGTAATGAGCAACTTGTCGAGGTCAGTAATCTGTCCGACACGAGTGTTCTCTACTTTGTAACGTACACGAGTAACTGGGCTAAAGACTGCATCGAGTGCAATCATGTCGCTAGCTTTCTTTGCAGCTGATTCGTCAATTGAGCGATAACCACGACCTGTTTCTACAACTAGGTCAATAGTGAGGGTTGCTTTTGCGTCATCAATTGTTGCAATAACGTGATCTGGATTTACAATTTCGACATCTGCGTTTACTTCGATATCTTTTGCAGTAACCGGGCCTTTGCCTTTTTTGCTGATACGAAGTGTTTGAACATCGTCACCGAATACGCGGAAACGTACATTCTTAAGATTTAACATGATATCAACGACATCTTCCTTTACGCCCTCTACGGTCGTAAACTCGTGTGTTGCGCCATCAATCTTGAATGCAGTAACAGCAGCACCTGAAATGCTTGAAAGCAATACACGGCGAAGGCTGTTGCCTAGTGTGTTTCCATAACCGCTGTGAAGTGGCTCTATGGTGAATGTCGCACTTGTCGAACTGTGATCGTCAACTTTGACGAGTCCTGGTGTGTGAATGTGTTTTGACATATTTATAAGCCTCCCTTAGCGTGAATAGTATTCGACGATTAATTGTTCATTGATGTCTGGCTCTGCTTCGTCTCGAGCAGGCACACCGATTATTTCAAATGCAATCTTTTTACGATCGACTTTTACCCAAGCAGGGATTTCTGAAGGAGCTGGGCTCGTATCATCAATCTTCTTGAAGTATTCGTTCGTCTTGCTCTTATCGCGAAGTTCGAGCTTGTCGCCCTGGCTTACACGAAGTGAAGGAATGTCAAAACGCTTGCCGTTAATCATGAAGTGACCATGAGTAACGAGCTGTCGAGCTGCACGTCGGCTTGGAGCGAATCCAGCACGGTATACAGCATTATCGGCACGTAGTTCAAGTAGCTGAAGAAGCTTCTCGCCTGAGCGTCCTTGAGTTTTGCTTGCTTCTGTCATGAGGCGTCGGAATTGCTTTTCTAGCAGTCCGTATAGTCGCTTCACTTTTTGCTTTTCTCGAAGTTGGATCGAGAATTGACTTGGCTTTGCGCGGTAACCACCACGTCCGGCGTTTTGGCCAGGAAGTGCAGTTCGTTTTGCAAGTGCCTTGTGAGCTTTAGGATGAAGAGCATAGCCTTCACGTCGGCTCATCTTTACGATAGATTGTGTATCTCTAGCCATGATTAAACCCTTCGTGCTTTCTTCGGTCGTGTTCCACCGTGTGCCACGCCAGTCATATCTGTAATTGTTTCGACACCGATGTCAGCGCTGCTCATGCTACGAATAGCTGCGTCGCGGCCAAGACCGATACCTTTTACAAAAACGTCAACTTTGGTTGTTCCATGAAGTTGCTTTACAGCAGCTGCAGCTTTTTCGGCTGCAACTTGGGCTGCGTAAGCAGTGCCCTTCTTAGACCCTCGGAAACCACATCCGCCAGCGCTTGCACTTGTAAGTGCGCCACCACTGCGATCTGTGAACGTAACGATTGTGTTATTGAATGATGCGAAGACATGGAGCTGACCATAAGGTACAGCGCGCTTGTTCTTCTTCTTTTTCGCGCCCGTCTTGGGTGCTGATGATTTAGTTGCTTCTGCCATATTATTCCTTAAGTCTTTGTTGCTGCTTTCTTCTGCGCGCCACCAACAGCTACTTTACGGCCTCGTCGAGTTCGTGCATTTGTACGAGTTCGCTGTCCACGAGACGGCAAACTTTGCTTATGACGAAGTCCACGATATGCATTGATATCTTTAAGGCGCTTAATGTTGGTGCTGACTACACGCTGTAGCTCACCTTCAACAGTCAAGGCTTCATTGATATAATCCTGAATTCGGCTAATTTCAGCATCAGTCAAGTCTTTAACTCGAACTGTGCCGTCAATTTTTGCAGCAGCAAGAATATCAACACTTGTCTTTGGGCCAATGCCGTAGACATAGGTAAGTGCGACATGGACTTGCTTGCCATCAGGAATAGTTACTCCAGATATTCGAGCCATATTATCCCTGCCTCTGCTTATGCTTAGGTTTTAATTTATTGATGACATAAAGTCGGCCCTTACGGCGAACAATCTTGTCATCAGGACTGATTTTTTTAACGCTTGCACGCACTTTCATGCGGATCATCTCCTCTCAAGTGAGTGACACACTGCTTTAAATTGAATAATTACTTGCGGAACGTGATTCTGCCCTTAGTAAGATCATAAGGGGTCAACTCAACTGTTACGCTGTCACCAGGTACGAGGCGAATATAATGTTTTCGCATTTTCCCTGCAACATGAGCTATGATTTTATGACCGTTTTCAAGCTCGACTCGAAACTGAGTACCCGGTAGGGCCTCGGTAACAACTCCTTGCAATTCGATTACTTCCTTGTTTTTTGCCATAAAATATAACGTCATCCGATTCTAACAGATAAGACTACCTGTTGTAAAGTGTTTTATTATTTTGTCTTGCGCCCGAGCAGTCGTCTTTTGCTTTTCTTTGGTGCAGCATCTTCATCTTCAGTAGGTGCATCGTAGAAGAAATCTGGCTGTTCGTACTGATCATAGGTAACCATGAGTGCGCGTGACTCGACTGATCGCAATGTCTCAAGCGCCACTGATACCAGAATCAAAATACTAGTTCCGCCAAGGGCGATGTTGCTGCTTAAAAATACCTGCCCAATGATTGGCACTAGAGCGATGAACCCTAGTGCGGTTGCACCAAATAGTGTTAGACGCCCAACAACCTTACGAAGATACTCCTCCGTTTGCTTACCAGAGCGAACACCCTCCAAGAAGCCACCTTGTTTTTGCAGGTTCTCGCTAATCTGCTTGGCATCAAACGTAATGCCTGTATAGAAGTACGTAAACAAGAATACTAGCAAGAAGTATGAAACTGGGTAAATATACGGCTCCCAGCCACCAAGTGCAAATGTCTGAGCGCTTGGGTTCGCAAACCAGATAGAAAGATTTGTGCCAAGTTCTTGCATGCGGGCACTGCCAGAACCAGCCATCAGTTGGCCGGCAAAGCTTGGAACACTCAAGAAAGCGACTGCAAAGATGATTGGAATCACCCCGGCAATAATCAGCTTCACCGGAAGCTTGGTGGTAACGCCACCATAGGCACGATTTCCTTGAACACGTTTTGCATAATTGACAGTAAGATTTCTTGACGATTCGTTTAGTTTAACGATGGCAATCGTTAACAGCAGAGTTACACCCAGCAAGATTAATCCAAATATCATCTGTGAGCTATCAAAAATAATCTTTCCGCCAAACCAGTTTATATTGCCATCGGATACAAATATTGCTCCCATGATGGATGTAATTGTTGAAGGCAATTGGCTAACGATTCCGATCGTAATAAGCAGTGAGATACCGTTTCCGACACCTTGCTCGGTAATCAGCTCACCCAACCACATGAGTAGCATTGCGCCACCTGTGAGAGCAGAGACGAGCAGAATCCACTGTGCGGGCCCTACGCCAGCTGTAATGTCCCCAATACCGCCAACCTGCACTGCAGCTTGGCGCACTAAGTAAATCGCACCAATAGACTGTACGATTGCTAGCGGGAAAGTTAACATCCTGGTGTACTGGTTAATCTTGCGTCGACCAAACTCACCATCCTCATTCAGAGACTCAAGCTTTGGGATAGCTTTAGTAAGTAGCTGCATGATGATCGAAGCATTGATGTATGGCCCAAGACCAACAATCATGATCGAGAAGTTCGCCAGTGCACCACCAGATATGGTGTTTAGGAAGCTGAGTAGTTGTGGGGAATCACTAGTAAACAAATTATCAAGAATTTGTTTTAGGGTTTCGGGGTTATCAAGTGGAAGTGGAACATGTGCAAGCACACGAAACACTACCAACATGCCAAATACAGCAAGTAGGCGATTTCGCATATCGCTGGTTTTTAAAGCTTTCCAAATAATCTTCCAACTCATGTCGTTATGTCTACCCTCTCTTGATTGTTCGCAGTATAGCACCCAGGCAGCGCTTGCCGCTACTTTTGATTACAAATTAACGTTGTAATCTATTCGGATTTTTTAGTTTGCTTCTGACGCTTTACTTGTTCAGTTGCGGTGAATGAACCACCGGCTTTCTGGATCATTTCAATTGCAGACTGGCTTGCAGCCTGAACTTTTACATCATGCTTTGCTTTAACTTCGCCCTTTACGACGATTTTCACCTTTACGTAAGGACTAGATGTGAGTTCAGCGTTAAATAGGGTGAAGTTATCGATAACACCTTTAACTTCAGCGAGTTGACCAGTGTAGACGTTCTCTGCGGGTACGCGGATTGAACGAAAGCCAGGAAGCTTTGGAATACGTTTTACAAGTGGGTTCTGTCCACCTTCAAAACCTGGGCGAGTTCCACCGCCGGTTCGAGCATTCTGACCTTTTGTACCACGACCAGCAGTCTTACCACGACCAGCTGAGATACCACGACCAGCACGAATACTGCTTTTCTTGCGAGTTGTTTTTAGTTCGTGAAACTTCATTATTTTGCCTCCGCCTTAGCTGTTTTCTTAGCAGCTGCTGGCGCTACCATGTTGGTGACCCATTCAGCTTCTGGCTTAATACTTGTCAGTGCTTCAAGAGTTGCATAAGCAACGTTAATCTTATTACTTGATCCAAGTGACTTAGATAGGGCATTCTTGACACCAGCTACTTCAAGTACGGTTCGAACGACACCACCAGCAATCAGACCAGTACCAGGGCTTGCAGGCATCAAACGAATCTTTGCACCACTCACTTTAGTTTCGGCTTCATGAGGCAATGTTCCCTTAGAAAGAGAAATTGCTACCATGTTCTTCTTTGCAACATCAGTTGCTTTGCTGATTGCAGACGTAACGTCAGCACCCTTGCTTGCACCAATACCGACTTTGCCTTTTTTGTCACCGACAACAACAAGTGCTCGGAAACGGAAACGGCGTCCACCTTTTACTACACGCGCAACGCGATCGATATTTAGAACTCGCTCGTCGTACAGCTTTTCTTCCGGAGCTGGGCGATCATTTCTTCGTTGTGGTCTTGCTTTTTGATCCATTAGAATTCCAATCCTCCATCTCGGGCTGCATCTGCGAGCGCCTTGATACGACCATGGAATAGTCGACCATTGCGGTCAAACACAACTTGCTTAACTTTCTTTGCTTTACCGCGCTTTGCGATTTCAGCACCAATCCATGCAGCTTTCTCGCTCATTGTTCCTGTCGCAGCTTTTTGGCCAACAGTTGTTACATGAGCAATCGTCTTGTGGGCAGTGTCGTCAATGATTTGCGCTTCGATATGTCGATTACTAACATGTGCTACAAGTCTTGGACGTTCTGGTGTGCCGGATACAATCTTTCTGATACGGTTCTTGCGACGTGCAAGGTTGGCTGTTTTTTGAATGAGTCTACTCATGATTATTTATCCTTCCCTGACTTACCAGACTTGCGAAGAATTCGTTCTCCTTCGTAAGCAATACCTTTACCTTTGTAAGGTTCAGGCTTTTTAAGTTTGCGAATTTCTGCAGCAACCTGTCCAACTTGTTGTTTGTCGTGACCACTGATAGTGATTGTCATTTGTTCAACAGTTGCGGTAACTCCAGCTGGAACCTTGAATACCACTTCATGGCTAAAACCAAGGTTCATTTTAAGATCAGATCCCGCAAGTGCAACACGGTAACCAACACCAGTGATTACAAGTTTCTTGCTAAATCCTTTGCTAACACCTTCAATCATATTATTGACAAGTGATCGCATTAATCCGTGTTTAGCACGATGTTCTGGCTGATCATCAATTCGGGTAACAATTACTTCATCGCCCTCTTGCTTGACAGTGATGCCCGGCATTGTGAATTGTGATAATGTGCCCTTAGACCCGGTGACTACGATGTTGTCATCGTCGACAGTGATTGTCACACCGGCTGGTACTTTGATCGGTAGTTTTCCTATTCGACTCATATGCTTCCTTTAGTTAATTTCTCTTAATAAACGCTACAAATTACTTCGCCGCCGATACCAAGCTTGCGAGCTTTGTCGCCGGTCATAACACCTTGACTGGTGCTCACGACAACGATTCCACGTCCACGCTTGATGATTGGAAGCTTAGCTGCACCCTTGTATGCTCGGAGACCGGGCTTACTGATACGGCTAATTTCTGTAATTCGTGCATTGCTATCTTCTGAATTGATAGTAATTGTCAGTGTTTTGCCAACTGGGGCGTCACTTACAGCCACTGCGTCCAGGTAACGATTTTCTTTCAAAAGTCGTGCAATAGCTTCTTTTGCCTTTGAATGAGGCATTGATACTTCAGTTTTGCGAACAAGAATTGCATTACGAATTCGAGTTAGCATATCTGCAATTGGGTCTGTACTTACTTTAGACATATAATCTCCTTACCAGCTCGACTTCGTTACGCCAGGGATTTCGCCCTTGCTTGCATGCTCACGAAAGCTTAGACGACTCAGACCAAACTGACGCATAAATGCGTGTGGTCGTCCTGTTTCTGTGCAGCGGTTTTTTAATCTTGTTGGGCTACTGTTGCGTGGCAACTTATGCAATCCTTCACGGTCACCGAGTTTCTTTAATTCAGCACGCTTGTCAGCATACTTCTCAATCATTCGGCGTCGCTTTAGATCACGAGCAATGTTTGATTTCCTCGCCATATTCTACGACTCCTTCTTAGTTGATTTTTCAAATGGCATGCCGAACTTCTCAAGAAGTGCACGTGAGTGGGCTTTTTCTTCTGCCTTAACAACGAATACTGCTTGCAAGCCATGGGCGTGTGTTGTTTCTTCGAACGTAAGTTCTGGGAACACAGACTGGTCGATCATACCGATACTAAAGTTGCCACTTGCATCAAATGCCTTGGCGCTCACACCGTGAAAGTCACGAAGTCGTGGCAGTACGATGTTAACCAAACGATCCATGAATTCGTACATTCGCTGGTCGCGTAGCGTTACTTTAATACCAATTTTGTTACCTTCACGTAGCTTAAAGCCAGCGATAGATTTCTTTGCAAAAGTGTCAACTGGTTTTTGACCAGTGATTTTAACAATTGTGTTTTCAGAAACTTCCATCATACGCTTGTCGTCTTTGCTTTTTCCAAGTCCAACGTTTACTACAATCTTTTCAAGCTTTGGAACTTGGTTGATGTTTGTAAGGCCGAGTTCTTTCATGAGCTCAGTACGGAACTGGTTGTTGTAGAGATCTTTTAGACGCGCAACATCAGACACTGCAGTTTTCTTAGCTGCAGGTTTCTTTGTGGTTTTAGTTTCAGCCATTACTTGATCTCCTTTCCAGTTTTCTTATAGACACGTGTCTTGTTTCCATCCTTATCAACCTTGAAGCCAATTTTGCTGGGCTTCTTGCTGGTAGGTTCGACGATACCGACTTTGCTAACTGCGATTGGCTTTGTTAGCTCGATGATGCCACCTTGTGGGTAAGCGCGGTTCGGCTTTTGATGCTTCTTAACAATATTGATACCTTCAACAGTCACCTTGTTATCTGCAGGGTGTACAGCGGTAATCTTTCCAGACTGACCCTTATACTTTCCAGCACGGACAACAACGGTGTCGCCTTTTTTGAGACGAATCTTAAATATCTTCTTTTCAATGTGTCTCATATTAGAGTACCTCCGGCGCAAGGCTGATTATCTTTGCATAGCCCAATTCGCGTAGTTCACGAGGTACTGGACCAAAAATACGAGTTCCTTTTGGATTCTTATCGTCACCAATAATAACTGCCGCATTATCATCAAAAGCAATGGTTGAGCCGTCTTTGCGACGGATAGTGTCTTTAGTTCGCACAACAACTGCACGAACTACTGACTTTTTCTTTACTGCACCAGTTGGACTGGCCTCTTTGACTGTTGCAGTGATGAGGTCACCAACGCGAGCGTAACGCTTACGCGTTCCACCGAGCACTCGGATACACAAGATTTCCTTGGCGCCTGAGTTGTCGCAGACAACTAGTCGAGATTCTTGTTGGATCATACGGTTGGCTCCTCTGCTTCTACGTGTTCAATCGCTGCAGTCTTCGTTATGGTCTTGAGTACAAAGCGTTTACGTGCACTGATTGGACGAGTTTCCTCAATCACAACAGTGTCACCAGTTCGGGCCTTGTTTGACTCATCATGCGCCATAACTTTGTTAGACACATAAAACTGCTTGTTATAAATTGGATGGGTCTTGCTAATCTGAATTCGAACAACAATTGTCTTGTCACCCTTGTCAGACGCAACCACACCGGTTAATGTCTTAGCCATTAGTTAGTCTCCTTTGCGAGCTGTTCGCCAAGAACCGTGAGGACTCGGGCTAAATCTTTTCGCTTTGCGCGCAATACACGAACATTTTGGACTTCTCCACTGTGCATGCGACGCCTTAATTCTGCAATCTCTTCACGAATTTTCGTGACCTGGGTAGTAAGTTCTGCAGTTGTGAACTTACGGATTTCAACAACTTTCATATTACAAACCTTCCTTTACGATAAAACGAGTTTTGATTGGCAACTTATGTGCAGCGAGTCGCATTGCTTCTCGTGCAGTTTCTTCAGGAACTCCCTGCATTTCGAACAAAATTGTTCCAGGACGAACTTTTGCAACAAAGAATTCTGGGTTACCTTTTCCGCTACCCATCTTTACGTCTTGTGGCTTACGAGTCACAGGAGTGTGCGGGAAGATTCGAATCCAGATTTTACCACCACGCTTGATATAGCGGGTCATTGCCTGACGAGCAGACTCAATTTGACGAGATGTAATACGATCCATGCCGAGGCTCTGGAGTGCGTAATCACCGTGTGCAATGTAGTGACCTTTGGTCGCTACACCACGGATTTTTCCTTTGCGTACTTTTCGGTACTTGGTCTTATTTGGCATCAACATGATTAGTTAGCCTCGCCTTTGTAAATCCAAACTTTGACACCAATGATACCTGAACCTGGGTAGTAGGCACGAGCACCATGGTAGTCGATGTTTGCACGAACTGTGTGAAGTGGCACGCTGCCTTGGATTTCTTTTTCGGTTCGTGACATTTCAGCACCGCCGAGTCGTCCAGCAACCTCAACACGGATACCTTTAGCGCCAGCACGCATAGTCGCGGCTGCAGTAGACTTGATTGCGCGTCGGAACGAAATACGTCGTTCGATTTGGTGTGCAATGTTTTCTGCAACGAGCTTTGCATAAAGTTCAGGCTTCTTCACTTCTTCGATGTTTACGCGAACTTGTACGCCGTAAATCTTTTCGATTGCAGCTTTTAGTTCTTGCACACCCGAACCACCACGACCAATTACAACACCGGCTTTGGCGGTTGCAATCGTGATGTTAACAAGGTTTGGTGATCGTTCGATATCAACAGTATTGATAGCGGCACGTGAACCAAGTTTTTTGTCAATATAGCGACGCACCTCGAGGTCTTGTGTGAGGTACTGTGCATAGTCACGCTTGTTAGCGAACCACTTACTGCGCCAGTCCTTATTGACCTGGAGTCGCATGCTAATAGGATTTACTTTCTGTCCCATTACTTCGTCTCCTTCTTGGTTGTTTTACTGGCAGTCTTAGCTGCTGGCTTCTTTGCGGCGGCAGGCTTGGCCTTAGCGCGAAGTTCACCATCAACAGTAACTACAATGTGTGATGTACGTAATTGGTAGGGGTGAGCTGAACCACGAGCAACAGGTCGGAAACGCTTGGCGCGAGGCCCAGAGTTTACGGTAATTTCAGTAATCGTTAATGTGTCGGCTTTGTAACCGTGGTTGTAATCAGCGTTTGCCTTTGCAGACTCGATGACTTTGCGCACAGGAATGGCGCTACGACGAGGCGTGTGCTCGAGGATTGTCAACGCGTCAGCAACTGTGCGGCCACGAACAAGACTTGCAACAACTGCAACCTTGCGTGGGCTCATGCGCACTGACATTGCCTTAGCTTGTACTGGCATGGTTATTTACCTCCCTTTGCGAGCTTACCACCGTGACGGCGGAACTTACGGGTTGGGGAAAATTCACCAAGCTTGTGTCCAACCATGTTTTCAGTGATATTCACTGGAACATGTACTTTGCCGTTATGAACTGCAATTGTACGACCCACGAAATCAGGTGAGATAGTACTGCTACGAGCCCATGTCTTAATGATTGTTCGGTCTTCACGTCCAAGCGCAAGAACTTTCTTCTCAAGCTTTGGATCAATAAATGGACCTTTTTTAAGTGATCGTGACATAGTTACTTCCTCTTCCCAGCGTGTCGGCTGCGGACAATAAACTTATTACTCTTCTTTCGGCTTCGTGTCTTGTAACCAAGTGTTGGCTGACCCCAAGGTGTAACAGGGTTTCGGCCAATACCATGCGCACCACCGTCACCACCACCGTGCGGGTGATCTGACGCGTTCATGGCAATGCCACGAACAGATGGTCGACGACCACGGTTGCGGTTACGTCCAGCGGTTCCCCACTTGATGTTTTGGTGCTGTTCGTTGCCGATTGCACCCATGCTTGCAGTACAAGTAATGTGAACCATTCGGACTTCACCACTTGGCAACTTAACTTGTGCGTAATCACCTTCTTTGGCAGTCAGCTGAGCGCTTGCGCCAGCAGAACGAACCATTTGAGCACCACGGCCAGGTTGCAGTTCGATAGCGTGAATTATGCTACCAACTGGGATGTCTTTAAGAGTAAGGCGGTTTCCAGCTTCAATAGGCGCCTCTTCACCAGCAATTATTTTGTCACCTTGCTTCATCTTTGCAGCTGCAAGGATGTAGTGGTACTTATTGTCTTGGTCGAGAATACGAGCAATACGCGCGCTGCGGTTTGGATCATATTCGATGTGCTCAACAGTTGCTGTTGTGCCCGGCTTAAGGTTAAAGTTTACGATTCGGTAAAACTTCTTTGCTCCACCACCGCGGTGACGAGTTGTAATACGTCCCTGGTTGTTTCGTCCACTTGAACGAATCTTAACTTTAAGTAGTGACTTGACTGGCTTCTTGGTAGTAACCTTGTCAAAGTCCTGGTTAGTCATGCCACGTCGACCAGGAGTCGTTGGCTTATATTGTTTTAATGCCATTACTTAGCTCCCTTCTTTGCGGCCTTTGCAGCAGCTTTAGTTGCAGCAGCCTGTTTGGCTTCTGTTTCTTTTTCTGCCTCTTCTACAGCAGCAAAAACTGGGATTAGGTCGCCTTGCTTGATAGTGACGTATGCACGCTTGGCGTGAGCTTCACGACCAGCAACTGGGCGAGCTCGCTTGACGTATGTCTGCTTGGCTTTGCCTTTTTGGTTCATAATGCGGACATTTGTGACTGTTACGTCAAACTGAGCAGCAACTGCATCAGCAACCGTGTGCTTGTTCGCGTCACGTGGAACTTCAAACACGTAGGTGTTTTGCGTCTGAGACAAGCCGTAGGCCTTTTCGCTCATTCGTGGTTTTAGGGTCATAGACATACTCATTACTTGTCTCCTCCAAGCCATTCATTTACAACAGTCAATGACTTTGCAGTGAACACGATTGTGTTTGCGTTCATAACATCAAATACGTTTAAGTACCGAGCATCAATCAGGTTAATGTCCTGGATGTTATTCATTGAACGGACAGTTTCTGGAGTCTTCTCATCAATCACAATCAATGCCTTCTTAAGACCTAGCTTGTTCGTAAGCTTGAGTGCACTAGCCGTCTTGCCGTCTTTTACTTCAAAAGCGTCAATCACCATTAGCTTGTTTTCAGCAGCAGCCAAGCTGAGAGCCTGCTTTATAGCAGTTCGCTTCATCTTGGTGCTTAGACCCTTGCTGTAGTTTTCGCTTCCAGTTGGACCAAAAGTAATACCACCACCGCGCCAGATTGGAACACGGATAGAGCCGAATCGCGCACGACCGGTTCCCTTTTGCTTCCATGGCTTTCGTCCACCACCACTTACTTCACCACGCTTCAGCGTGCGAGCATTGTTGGTGCGACCATTTGCTAGATATGCAGTATATGCTTGCTTTAGAAGCTCGTGGCTTCGTACTTCAAGACCAAACACGCTCTTGTCGAGCTTGGCAGCTGTTGCGGCTTTTGCGCCAGCTTTAGTATAGGTTGGAACAGCCATTACTTGTTGCCTCCCTTGGACTTGATAGCCTCTTTAATAATTACGATGCCTTTCTTTGGTCCTGGAACCGCACCAACAACGCCAATAACACCAAGGTCATTGTCGATAAGTGCAACTTTAAGGTTCTGTACAGTAACTTGCTCGTTGCCCATTTGTCCGGCCATCTTCTTACCCTTGAAAACTTTTTGAGGGTACATAGATCCAATTGAGCCAACTTTACGAAGGTTGCTCTTTGCACCGTGAGATGCACGTTGACGATGGAAGTTATGGCGCTTGATAGTACCAGCCCAACCCTTACCCTTGCTAGTGCTAGTGACATCAATCAAATCCCCAACAGTAAAAATGTCGGCTGAGATGCTCTCGCCGACCTTCATGTCTTCTGTGATTTCATTAACGCGGAACTCACGTACAATCTTAGGATTTGTGTTTGATGCCTTTGCGTGTCCGGCTTGTGCCTTGCCCAGTTTTGCCTCTTCCGTACCAACTTGAATAGCGCTATAGCCATCAACTTCGTTGGTCTTGACCTGCGTAATGACGCATGGACTAGCGGAAAGCAAAGTAACAGCAGTAACAGTACCATCAGAAGCGATGGTGCTTGTCATGCCGACCTTTCGTGTAATAAGTGCTTTCATAGTTTCCTTTCATGGGAACCGTTTTTGATAAATAAAACTTGGCTTGCATCTCGCTTTGCTTGACACAAAAATATTGGTGACCGTCGGTTTCCGCCTCTGTTAATTTCGACAAAGACAGACCTCTCCAATGCACCAATGCTACAGAATATTTCTGCTATACCGGACTAGAGTAACACCAAACCCCCACCACTGTCAACATGATGTTAATTCTACATTATCGTTTGCGTAAGGTTGCTCGGAAAGTTCCTAACGAATGTTTCTAAAAAGTAGTCAACGAAAGGATCGTCCTCATAATATTCTACTGGATCGTTTCGACCCACCATGAGCAATGACTCATCTCCGTGTTCTGAAACATGAAGTTTTGCATCAAGTGCGACGTAAGTCCCGATCACAGCCTTTGAAACCTCTGCTGCTACTGAAAGCTCAACAGTTGTGCCTACATGGCTAGCTTCTACGAAATCAAGTGATCTTGGTATGACAATCTCTGAGTATAATAAGAAGTTTTGAGCTACAACCAAAAGCTGGGCTTGCTTTGATAAATCACTAAACTCCATCTGTGGATTCGATAACTCCATACAGTAACTATCATAAACATTACGTAAAATGGCAAGCATAACCTAAAAGCACTCGCCTAGCGCGAGTGCTTTTAGCTGCAGAAGCAACGATCTACATCTTGATTTCGGCGTCGCAACCAGCAGGAAGGCTAAGATTCATCAGCGAATCAATGGTCTTGGGTGTTGGTTCGAGTACGTCGATGATACGCTTGTGGACGCGCATTTCAAATTGTTCACGTCCTTTTTTATAAACGTGCGGGCTTTTTACAACCGTAAAAACAGTTCGTTTCGTAGGAAGTGGAATTGGTCCGGCAATCTTGGCGCCGGTTCGCACAACCGTATCAACAATCTGCTTTGCAGACTGATCGATAACCTTGTGATCATATGCCTTGAGGCGAATACGAATCTTTTGTGAATTGCTTCCCGTCGCAGGGGTAGCAGCTTTTTTGGCTTCAGCCATATCTTTACTCCTTTTAGTCGTAGAATAGATAATATGTGATAGAAAATAGGTTACATATCTATTAACTATTAGTGTTTATCTATACGACAGTATGATGTAACATCTCCAGGCTGATATAAAGAATCAAACAAGGCGACTTTTAGTCATCACGATTAGTTTACGAATGCAATTGTACAACAGATCGAGCAGTCTGTCGAGAAGTAGAATTATTGAACGTAAACAATTCCTGGACTGCTGACGTCTGGGATGGCATCATCTTCAGAAGATTTAAAAGTTCTTGCATAGCGTTCAGGTTGGCACTCTCGCATAAACTGAACTTCTGCAGCAACGTCCTTACTTGGCCTCACAAATCCTTGAAGAATATCTACCTTGCCCCTGTAGAGTATGCCAGCAAATCTATCACGTCGCTCGGACTGTGAAGCATTTAAACATACGTCATCTTCGCCCTCATACGCGATCAACTGTGAAGCCAGCTTTTCAATTTCCTCTGGCTCATCCCTTAGATTTCGAATACTTCTATTGACTTGCTTCATTGCATCGATGCTGAGTGCTACATACTCTCCGTTATTCACTATTGACTTCAGCACATCTGGAATAGTTATTTCAGTCGACAAAGTAGAAATTTGTTTGCTCATATACGGTTATTATATCATATTCAGCAAGCCATGTAAATATACTACTGTCTACAACGGTGCGGCGTCCAATCCGGCATCTGCCCCGCCAGTGAAGGTTCGGCCGCCACGGAGACGACTGCCAGGGTTTGCAGTAAAGTATAGATCAAAATCAGATATGTTGGATTCATTGCCGGTATCTGGGAAAACAGCAGATAGTGAGTCGTCTATCGTATAGCGGAGAGTGAGGCATCGAGCAAGTGTTCTTCCAGTACCAAGGCTGATGGTTTGGAGGTTTGACCCTGTGTAGCCTGTGTCGGTGATGATCTGTTGGTTGCTATAGGCAGTAGCTCCACAAGCAACATTAGATTGCTGAGACACAGATACTACTGCCCCACTCTGTTTGGTGCCACGGGTGATCAGCTTGGTAGGGCGAACTCCAGCTGCGAAGTCGTAATGTCTAGCGAAGGAGCCAGTTCGGGAGATCGAGGCTAGGCCAATATACCGTCCGCTGCTTGATGACTCTCCTGCAGTATCACATCCATCTCTGCAGCCCCCCATCTCATGAAAGAATCCATTAATCACTTCAGCACTAGCTCCAATTCTGCCGTATGACGCTGCACCGCTATTTGTGGGCTCTGTGCGCACCCATGCGCTAAGACTCCCATTGACACCAATTGAAGCTACCCAAGTGTCGTTGATCGCTGCCGCAGCACAAGAAGGTCTGTTTAAGCCGTTATTAGTGCACCCCTGCCCGAAATACAGAAACCCATTATACGCTTCAAAAACATGTGACTGTCGTCCAGTTGGTAGATTTCCAGCTGTACGCCAACTCCCAACAGTCCCGTCGTCACTAATATCTGCCACAATTACACTACTAAACAAATTTGCTGACATGTCATGGCCACCAGACACAAATAACAAATCACCAACCACGACAGCTTTGTGTGAAATCCTAGCCTGAGGCAAGCTGGTGGTTGCAGTCCAGCCACTTACTCCACCACTACTGTCTACCGAAGCATAGTAAACACTACTACTTCCCACACTGCCATCAAACCCCCCAGTCAAAATTAGTTTGTTTCCAAATACCGAAACAGTATGGCTACGTATATTTCCTGGTAAATCGCCCAGCTGCGTCCAAGCACCAAGCGTGCCATCGGCAGGGTTTATAGTCGCACGATATACACCATTCCTCGTTGCGCCACCGGCTTGAACTCCACCGATCATGAACAAAAAACCATTCACTTGCACTAATTCATGCATAGCGCCGCCAGTGTCTGGCAAGTTGGTAGTTGATCCGTATGAAGCAGGAGCCCCAGAAGCACCCATGGTGACAAGTCTAATATCTGCCTGTCTAACGTGTGAACATCCTAATGGACAATCAAGATGGGAGCCACCAGAAATATAGATATAACTCACCCCATTGCTTGTATATTGAGCAGTTGCTTGATCATAGCGTGATTCTCCACCAAATCCTCCACCCCATTCAGTAAATGAGCCCGCTGCCTTATATACTGCCGTAGCTAGTCCACCGCCCCCGTTATTTATAGCCTGGTATTCAACGCTGGCTGTTCCGCTCGGTCCAGCAACGGTTCCGCTAATCACATACAGTACATCGTTTACGGCTACGTTCTGTGACGAGAACCTTCCGGAAGTAAAGCTCTGCGTACTACACCATGATGTTCCGCATCCAGAATTTGAAGCCATCGATCCGTCTGTCTGTAGCCTTGCGAACTGAACGGTATTGTAATAAGTCCCTCCGCAGGTACCGCCCGTGGCACCACAGCCGCCAACTATATACAAATAACCCTTGTTTACCACGAGGTTTACATTAAAGTATCGAGCGCCAGTAAAGCTAGTGCCGGCCACCCATGTAACCGCACCCGTAGAATCATTAATTTTGGCGTATTCTGTTGTGGTGCTAGTACTGCCAGAGACCAGACCACCAACTGCGTATAATGTACCGTCGCTCAATGTGCCGCCAAAATACGCTCTGGTTGATGACATATCACCTGTCTGGCACCAGGTTGCTGTACCTACGCAAAGAGGGTTATCTGACGTAAATGATCCGGCTCCATCAAGCTGAGCAAACCATGTTTCTGCTAAAACTGTTCCCGCCACATTAAAACCACCCCAAACATATAAATAGCCGTTGTAAATTCCTGAGGCATGGTAATCTCGCCCCGCCGGAGCTGCCCCACTATGACTTGTTACGTTTGTATATGATGTAATGTTGCCGTTTGCTCCAATTGGCAACGAGTACACATGGTTGACTTTGGTGTCGCACGCATTTGACCCGTCAAAATGAGAACAGCCAAAAACGGTATAAAGTGTGTTGTTGTGTGCGACTAATCTATGACGAGCCCTCCCTGAAGGCAGTGCTTGTGTTGTTTGACACCACGCTCCAGTACACCCCCCTCCACCAGTTGGAGCCGAGAAGGTACTGTCGGCGGCAACTTGGGTGTAGTAAATGGTAGTGTGGCCATTGCTGCTTGCACCTGAGTCTCCGCCAGAAACGTAAATGTAGCCGTTGTGTGCAACAGTGGCAGCACCGTTTCCCCTAGCTGCAGGTAAACTTGTGGCAGACGGCCACGCAGCACTATGCAGTGCACCAGCAGGCCTAAATGCTGCATACTGTACGTCTCTGCAGATATCTGCTCCACCACATGAACCGTCGTTGCCACCTAGGATAGCTATGCCGTTATCTAGGGCTACAGCGGACGTGTCCCACATGCCGGTAACCGTTGTGC
>JBFIJL010000001.1:0-283118 GCA_041600755.1 Saccharimonadales bacterium (SeqCode) | reverse complement strand
TTGGTGTCATCACGGGATTCACCAGTAAGACTTTTGGCTTCAGCTGACAGCTCATAGGACTTGAGTGAGATGAATGGAGAGAAGGATTGGATGAGGAGGGTTGCCAGGAAAAAGGTGAGGAGGAGGGTGGTTGGGAGGGCGCTCGCAAATCTTCGTTGCTTTTTTTGAGCACCATGCAACATAAGCGCACCAATAGTGAAACGTGGCAGATGAGATTTTTGTTTTCTTAGTTTTAGTTTACGTCGCATGCACCCTCTTCTAAATATACCCGCTTAAGCTTCCCTTATTCTACCACTGATGCCAACCCAATAAAACACGGCAAAAATACTGCTTTATTAAAATGAAACAACACCAGGTTGATCTGGTGTTGTTAATACACTTGGGGAGGTGAGCAGACCGGTAATCCGGTCGATGAGAGGAGGAGTCACCTCCTCTCTGTAATTCATAAAATTACCTACCGCCGGATTTACTCCGATGGTAGGTATCAAATTCAGGAAGGAGCAGCCAAAGAAATCTTTTGATTTCCTTGCGCGATGAGGAAACCTATCCCGGTTTCCTCATAACATCCTTACATCATGCCGCCCATACCGCCCATGCCTGGCGCAGCGGCAGATGCATCTTCTTTTGCAGGCACCTCAACTACCAAGGCACCCATAGTCATACTGGTTCCAGCAATGCTGGCTGCATTTTGAATAGCTTCTTTGGTTACGCGAGCTGGGTCGATCACACCAGCCGACTTCATGTCGACAAGCTTGGTTGGCTCGTTGACGTTCACACCCTGCCCTAGTTTTGCCTGCTTCACCAGTGGTAGCCACTCGTCTGCATTAAGTCCGGCATTTTCCATAAGTACTCGGAACGGCTGTTCGAGGGCTTTTTTGAGCAATTGTCGTCCCGCTGCCACAGCATCATCATCGGTCTTCACTTCCTTGATGCTACTTGTGAGATTAATTAGCGTCACGCCACCACCTGGCACAATTCCCTCATCCAATGCCGCCTTAACCGCCGCGACTGCGTCATCGACTCGGAACTTCTTTTCCTCTATTTCTGTCTCGGTAGCGCCACCAACCTTAATGACAGCAACTTTACCTTGCAAGGCCGCGCGGCGCTTCTGCAAATTCTCTTTGTCATATTCGCTAGTTGCTGCTGCAATTTGCGTGTCAATCTGGGCAATCCGCGCCTTTACAGCTGCGGATGTTCCTGCACCTTCAATAATTGTTGTCTCATCTTTGTCGACAATGACTTTCTTGGCACTTCCCACCACGTCAATTTCTACGTTTTCAAAACTCATACCCTGATCGGCAGTGATAACTGTTGCGCCAGTAAGAATTGCAATATCTTGCAACACGTCTTTGCGACGATCACCAAAGCTTGGCGCCTTAACAGCAACTGTATTGAATACACCCTTTAATCGGTTTAGGATGAGCGTTCCAAGTGCTTCACCCTCGACATCTTCTGCAATCAGCACTAATTCCTTCTTGCCAGTTTGGGCAAGTTTTTCGAGTAGCGGCAAGAACTCCTGGAGACTACTAATCTTCATGTCAGTCACAACAACGGCTGGATTTTTGTGAATCGCTTCCATGCGAGCCGTATCGGTGGCCATGTATGGGCTAACGAATCCGCGATCAAAGGTAAAGCCTTCAACAACTTCGCTCTCCAGATCAAGACCCTGCCCTTCCTCTACGGTCACCACGCCGTCCTTACCAACCTGGTCAATAACATCTGCAATAAGGTTTCCAATTTCGCCGTCGCCAGCAGAAATAGTTGCAACCTCTGCCACGCGCTGCTTGTTGGCCTTGATATCTTCAGCCATGCTAGTTAGTTTTGTAATCACATCATGCGCTGCTGCTTCCAAGCCTTTTCTAAGCAACATTGGGTTGTGTCCTGCTGCAATCAGCTTGTTGGCTTCGTTCAAGATGTTATAAGTCAGCACCGTAACCGTGGTGGTTCCATCCCCAGCCACATCGTTCATTTTACTGGCAGCTTGCTTGATGAGCTCTGCGCCAACCTTGTAGCCCAAAGTTTCGTCATCAACATCAGCTAGATCCACACCTTTCGCAACCGTCACGCCGTCGTGAGTAACTGTTGGTCCACCATAGCTTTTGCTGATCACCACATTTCGACCTTTTGGCCCCATGGTTGTCTTGACTGCATTGTATAGAATTTCTGCACCGGCTAGAACTCGGCGCCTTGCATCGTCATCATAAAATACTTTTTTGGACATAAAAATAAACTCCCTTACTTAACGGTTGCGTAAATGTTCTCTTCTTTAATAAGTGTGTAGTCCACGCCATCGTGTTTGACGTCTGTATTGCTGTAGCCACCGTATATAATTCGGTCGCCCACTTTTACCTCTTTGACGTCCTTGCCTACTGCGATCACCTTCGAGACTTTGGGCTTTTCTTGAGATTTTTCGGGAATATACAGCCCACTTGCTGTTTTGGTGGCCGCTTCTTCGGCCTGAGCGACAACATAGTCGCTGAGTGGTTTGATGGTTGAAGCCATGAACATCCTCCTAAAAATTAACTAAAAAGTTGAGCAAATTAGCACTACTCGCAATTGAGTGCTAATTCACTAGCACTCATAATAGCCGAGTGCCAAAATCCGGTCAAGCCTTAAGCGAAGGTATGTCGTTGCAGATATCTCGGTACATTATGATCGAGTCTTCTAGCTCGGATTCAAGCCAGTCCAGTTCTTCATCCAGTTGACTGGTTAGGCGATTTTTGTGGCTTTGCTTGTTTGCTAACTCGCGACGCATAGTTGCATATGTATCCCAAAAGATGTCCCGAAACCCCTTCCACCAATCGCCCTGCTTGCCATAGAAAATTCCAATACCATTCTTGCCCCCCAGATTAGCGTGAGGCGGCAAGCACATTGACTCGACAAGAACCGATAAATCAAGATAAGCAGAGGTAGCGCCAACTTCGGTATCCTTAGGAATTCCAGGCGTAAATGAAGCTGTTTCCCAGTCAATGAAAAACTGTCCTTCGTCCGAACTGGTAGCTATGTTTCTCGGGGCCAAATCCCCATGGCTTTTATATAGCTTTCCGTCAGAATAATCATGAAAACAAGCCAGCTGTTCCGCTATACTAGTCCAGATTTGCTGCATGCCTGGATGCCTTTGGGTGTTTGGGAAAAACTGCGACCAATCAATTGAATCTATGGTCGTAACACCCTCTTTTAGCATGGTCATTGAATATGCCATTTCATCATCTGGGCTACCTAAAAAAATTCCTGCATGGGTTAGCGTAAACACGCCCAGATCATGTACGGCAGCTGTTTTAAAATAATCACCAACTGCAGATTCAAAGTACTGGAAGTCAGTACTCTCAAGAGTCGTGTCATGTGGCTTGACCGCAACATCAATTCCATCATAGCCTCCAAGAGCTAGTTTACCGAAAAACACCCCGTGTTTGGACTTCTTACCACCCCTGGACATGTACGGCGCAAACCGTAATTCTGAAATGCCCGTTTCAATGCCCAATTTGGGGTTAACGTACAGCGTCGGCTCTTCTTTATACTCGTACGCAACAAAGCGTTTCATTGCGCCCCTAACATCATAGTCATCCTGATCGATGTCGGGGATCACGTCCCTAATAGTCACCTCTGTATTTGAAATAATCGAAGAAAATTGATCCACTCGCTCCTGCTCAAGGTCACGATGCAGCGCATCTCTGATTGCCTGTTCTCTGCCGTCAGAAATAGACATTACAGTCCCCTGTCAAAACCCTCAATAAATGACTCTTTGTTCCAATTGAACCTGTCACCAAACTCAGCTGTTAACTTCTCTATGTAATATTCTGTTGGATTTACAGCTGCCGGCAATGAAACAATAGCCTTCTCTACGCCAGGAGCAAGGCTCAGCGGCTTTTGGTTGGGTGGCGTAAATTCGATCATCGTGACAAGCATGCCGATATCGCCAATCAATACACGTTGTTCATTGTCAAGATCGCGAAGAATGCCAACCATCGACCCCACTCCAAAAAATATCTCGGCATCATTATATGAGAAATGACTGGACGCCTGGACGCTGCTTTCGTGCTTAATTGGCCTGGCTGACCTTGGTATGCGAAAAACTTGCTTCTCGTCTTCTTCGTCAGTTAGAAGTGCGCCCAGCACCAAACCTCTGTCGACTAGCATGGACCTTACTGCCAACTGCTCTTCATTCACATCTGAGTATTCAACAAGCCTGACGGCATTCGAAGTGGTTCTGGCGTTATGCGAGACTGTCGAAGGATGCTTTACGAACCTATCAACTGTGCCGATGAGTTCGTACGTCAAACTATGACGCGGCTGAGTATCGAACTCATTCGCATCATTGCGTTCGCCTTCATGACTGACTCCACTAATACGCTCAATCATGCACATCATTATACCATAGATGTGCTATATTATCAAGCAACCTGATGTTTTTTATCTGCTAATTTTTGACAGTTTACGCAACAGATGGCTATAACTGTTTTATAAATAATGTGTTATGAATTCCTTTATCATCGTCGTGATCGTATAGTGCTGCCAATGCATACGTTGGCATACCTTCGGTATCGTCGCCAAGTTTCAGAATAATAGCGCGATTTTGCGGTCCATGAACGCCTTCTTTATAGGCCGGGTATGAAGTGTTTAGGCTTTGGTCAGCCGGGACATCTTTTACTTTCCTGCCGCCAATAGATACTGGCCGCAACTTTCCGTTTCCGTGAATAATATTATCGTGAAGTGTAGGAATCACCGTTTCTTTAACAATCGAATATAGAGTTTCATAAACATTGTTCCCTTTGTCATCGGTTTGTTTTTGAAGCTTTTGAACAGTTTGTGCTGTTCTCCGGGACAAGCTAGTTAAGTCGACAAAATTATAAGCACCGGTATTCGTTTCAACGCTTTCCGTGGGGAGCTTAGACTTCTCAGCTTTCCCGATCCAGCCAATTTTATCAAAGTCGACTTCAACAGATTTCTCCTTAGACACCTCAACACTGACGCTGGCTGAATCCTCATTACCCTGAGAGCTTTCCCAGTTTTTGGCACTCTCTACTGCTTGCATGGCTTGCCTCTGAGCTGCTTCCTTGAGTGCCAGTTCGGCAACAAACTCCGCAATAATCAGTTCATTAGCCTCCCTTTCAGACTCCGGCAAGCTCCCCGCTTCAGCCTGAAGTTCTTCGATGTATTGAGCTTGTTCTGAAATTTCTGTCATTTTCGTTATTTTTGTCTTGCCTTTCAATTATACTATCTTAGCATGAACGCGTTACTTTGTAAATAGCGCTAATCTGTTCTGCGTAGGTTCTTTCCAACTAAAAGCTCCCCAATTCGATCTAGGGCTAATTGTTTTCCACGAATTTCTGAAACACGGCTCATAAAACCTAGATGAGCTTCGATTGAGTCAATTAAAAGTGGCTGCTGCGTCTCTACTTCCTCGAGCTCAGCGAGAATTTCTTGTTTGAAGGTCTCGCAAACATCCCCTACGATCTGACTATCGCTAAAGTGTCTTGACTCAAATGCCTCTGGGCTATTCATGAATAATATTCTACAATAAATTCTACGAATTGAGAAGAGACTCAACAGTCTGACGCTCGTGGTATGGGATCTCTTTGCCGCCCATGTTGCGGACATTCTGGTGTCCAATTCCAGTCACAATCACCACATCGTCCTTGCTGGCAGCTTTTAAGGCGGCGGCAATAGCCTTTTGGCGATCTGCAATCTCGGTAGTTTTGCTTTTGCCTTTTCCTGAAATAATGCCCTTCATGACCGCTTTTCGAATTTCGGCTGGGTCTTCAGTATAAGTTTCATCATCTGTTAAATAGATTCTGTCTGCGTTCTGGGCAGCAATCTCGCCCATGATTGGGCGCTTGCTACGATCACGGTCGCCGGTTGCACCAAACACCACCAACACCCTGCCCTTATTGCTAACATGCTCACGACCAGCCTGTAGTACCTTCTGAAGCGCATCTGGAGTTACTGCATAATCAATCCAGATGGTGAAATTTTGGTCATTGTCGACCTTCTCCATGCGGCCAGGCACTATATCAAGCGCAATCAAGCCCTTAATTATAAATTTTGGTTTTATTTGCAGGGCCAGTGCGGCTGTTGCGGCAGCTGAAGCATTTGCCACATTGAATCGCCCTGATTGTTGCACCTGAAGATCAAAGGTTTTTGAGCCGTTGTGGAGCCGCCAGGTCATGCCTGATTTTGTTGACTTAACGGAGGTGATTCGCTCTGTTGCATCACGGCTTTCACCGTAGCTCACCACTTGTCCAACTGACTCATCCTGATAATAGTCAAAGTACTCGTCGTCAGCATTCAGTATGCAGTAATTTGGGCTGGCGTAGCTGTTGAATAGTCTTGCTTTGGCCTTCGCATAGCGAGCCATGCTGCCATGATAATCCAGGTGGTCTTGCGTGAGGTTGGTCATGATTGCCAGCTCTACAGGAATCCCCAGCAGCTTGTGCTGATCAAGTGCCTGACTGGTGACTTCCAAGATCAAATAATCAACGTCTTTTTTGCGAACCTTGTTCAAGAAAGCCACCAATTGACTCGAAACTGGCAGCGTCCGATGCGTATGGTTAACTTCAGACTTGCCAGCAATTTCAACAGTAGCAGTCGTATAAAGTGCCGTTTTGAGTCCAGCCGCCTTGAGGATTTCATTCATGTAGCAGGCGGTGGTGGTTTTGCCATTGGTGCCAGTTACCGCAATCACTTTCAGTTTGCGAGCCGGAAACCCATAGCGAGCCTGCAGTGCATAAATGCGTCCACGACGGTAAGACTCTTCGGCTAAACGAACACCAGTTTTTGGAATAACTTTGCGGGCAATTTTCTTTGGATTCATACTACTAGTATACTTGGTCTATCGTGAAAATTCTGGGAATTGAAACAAGTTGTGATGAAACTTCGGCAGCCGTTGTCGAGGATGGTTCACGTCTACTGAGCAATGTAGTACTGTCCAGCATGGATTTGCATGCCGCGTACGGTGGCGTAGTGCCTGAAATTGCCGCCCGCAGCCATATTGAAGCCATTACCCCTGTCATTAACCAAGCCCTGTATATTGCGAAGTACGGGCAAAGTCTCGATTTGGATGGAGCGCAAGGCGACAATGAGAAACGAACAAGCCGTACATCTGGTACGGTGAGTGAGTCTCGGAAGCAGTCAACGCAGCAATCCGCCAAAAGCGACCTAGCAAAGACGGGCTTTGACCAGCTTAGCCAGGTCGAGGTCGAGGCTTTGTGGGGCGATATTGATGGCATTGCAGTAACCTACGGCGCGGGCTTAGGCGGCTCACTCCTGGTTGGCGTCATGAGCGCCCGGACCTACGCCATCACTAAAAACAAACCCCTTTTTGCAATCAACCACGTCGAGGGCCACATTTACGCCAACTTTTTGACCAAGACTTCCCTGCCCGACTATCAACTACGCGAGTCGCAACCTGAGTTTCCTATGCTCGGGTTAATTGTGAGTGGCGGCCACTCACAAATCGTCGTCTGGAAGGATCATTTTGATTATCAACTACTCGGTCAAACCACAGACGATGCTATCGGTGAGGCATTTGATAAGGTCGCAAAACTGATCGGACTCCCCTACCCTGGCGGTCCAAATGTTGGCAAGCTAGCCCACGAGGGTGACGCCTGTGCCTACAAGCTACCTAAGGCAAAAGTGCCCGGCAAGTACGATTACAGCTTCTCTGGGGTCAAGACAGCCGTTCTGCGGCTTGCACAAAAAGAAATCGGTGAAGATCACACCTTCCCGTCCATGAACATCGCAGCGCGCCTAACAGACGCTCAGAAAGCCAACATTGCAGCTAGCTTTCAAAAAATTGCAGTCGAAACAGTGGTAGACAAAGTAGTCACGGCCTTTGAGGAGTTTCAACCCAAGTCTGTAGTTATTGGTGGTGGAGTTGCAGCCAGTCCAGAACTTCGCAGGCAACTAAGCGAAAGAATCCCGTTGCCTATTGCCTACAATGACCCCAAGCTCATGACCGACAATGGTGCGATGATTGCCACCCTTGGCTGCTTTCATGCCATGCACAATCAGCCAACGGCCGACCCCTACTCTCTCGACATCAAACCAAATCTATCGATGTAACTGCTTAGATCAGCTCATAGAGCGGATCATTTGCTATTCTCAATTTCTCTTTGTCATGCAACTGATTCTCTTCGTTCGGCTGTTTGGACTTGGAGCTTTCAACAAAATCATTATCAGTTTGCATGGTCGATGCAATACAGTCGTCATAACTTGTTGCCGTCATCCATTCATGAAAATCTACACCCTCAGGTGGGCGGTATTGCTCTATACTCATCTTCTTATTATAGCATCTACGCTTCTTTCTGTCAATGTTGATTGGTGTTTTTCTCTCTGTTATAATGCTTATGAAAACAAAAATGTGGGAACTGCTTGAAGTAGCCAATCAAGACGTACATTTGGAACAAAACTACTACAATTTTCGCAACTGGACAGGTGGGTTTCATGTGAAAACCCTTGTGTTTATTTGCGAATTTTTCATGTGAAAGAATAAGCGGTAATTGTGATCACCGAACAGGGGTGGAAGTATTGCTAGGTAGATGTTAGACTGGGGCTATGTATCTA
The DNA here is from genome assembly GCA_041600755.1 of Saccharimonadales bacterium (SeqCode). Lineage (GTDB taxonomy): Bacteria > Patescibacteriota > Saccharimonadia > Saccharimonadales > JAXHNE01 > JAXHNE01. Next base: position 274,556 of record JBFIJL010000001.1, on the reverse strand, counting down.
CTAGTAAACCGAGTGATGAAGCGTGTCAGGACAGGGGTCCCTGCGGCTACGCTTTTGCCCACGAACACCCGAATCATCACTTAAAAACGAGACCAATCATCATGAAGCTATCTAAAAATTACGAACCAGGCCAATACGAAGACGACATTTACGCTCTTTGGGAGGGCAGTGAGGCTTTCGTTCCAAAAGACCGCGGAACAGGTAAGACATACAGTGTTGTTGTGCCTCCACCAAACGCCAATGCCAATATTCACATCGGTACTGCTATGACACTAGGCCTTGAAGACATCGCAGTACGCTACCACCGAATGAAGGGCGATAAAACCCTGTTTTTGCCCGGTGCAGACCACGCGGGCTTTGAAACTCAAGCTGTATACGAGAAAAAGCTCAACAAAGAAGGCAAAAGCCGGTTCGATTTCACAAGGGAAGAGCTTTATTCACAAATATTTAGCTTTGTTGGAGAAAATCGTGCCATCTTTGAAAAACAATTTCGCGGATTGGGCGCCAGCCTAGACTGGTCTCGCTACACCTATACACTTGATGACCACATCGTAAACAACGCTTATAAAACTTTTAAGAAGATGTGGGACGAAGGACTTGTTTACAGGGGTGAAAGACTGGTGAACTATTGCACATATCACGGCACTGGCTTTGCAGATATCGAGGTTGCCTACGAAGAGGCCACTACGCCACTGTACTACCTCAAGTACGGGCCATTCGAGCTAGCCACGACACGACCCGAAACAAAATTTGGAGACACAGCGGTTGCTGTACATCCAGATGATTCACGCTACAAAGAATACATTGGAAAAAACATCACTATTGAAGGTGTTAATGGACCATTTGAAGTGATGGTGATTGCCGATGAAATGGTTGATCGAGAGTTTGGAACAGGGGTGGTGAAGATCACACCAGCTCATTCTTTTGACGACTGGGAGGCTGCTCAGCGACATAATTTACCAGCTGTACGCGTGATCAATCACGACGGAACGCTAAATGAAAAAACTGGTCAGTTCAGGGGCATGTCCATCGAGGATGGACGCAAGGCAGTAGTCGCCGCAATGAAAGAAAAGGGTCTCATCATCAAGGTGGACAAGGACTATAAAAACCGTGTGGGCAAGTGCTACAAGTGCGGCACGATTATTGAACCAATGATGATGAAACAGTGGTTTATTAACATGCAACCTCTGACAAAGCCTGCGCTTGAAGCCCTGAAGAAGGACAAAATAACCTTCTATCCTGACTCTAAAAAGCAACAACTTATCACCTATCTGGAGGGGCTGCGGGACTGGAACATTAGTCGCCAAATTGCATGGGGAATCCCAATACCAGCGTTTCAAAATGTTGACGACGAAGATGATTGGATTTATGACGACCAAGTATCTGAAAAAATTATCGAACGCGATGGAAAGACCTATCACCGAGACCCGGATGTATTTGACACCTGGTTCAGTAGCTCAAGTTGGCCATACGCAACACTAAAGTATCCGGACAGTCAGGATTTCAAAGACTTTTACCCGTTGAGCCTGATGGAAACTGGTGGCGAGATTCTATATCCGTGGGTTTCACGAATGCTCATGCTCGGGCTATACATGGCGAAAGATATTCCATTTAAGGAAGTCTATATTCACGGATATGTGATGGCCGAGGACGGCTCAAAAATGAGCAAGTCAATTGGCAACGTTATTGATCCACTACCGGTTATTGAGCAATACGGATCAGATGCACTACGTATGGGAATCATCGCAGGTCGTTCTCCAGCAGTAAACAGGGGATATGACCCAAGAAAAGTAGAGGACGCACGGAACTTCTGCAACAAATTATGGAATATTGCGCGATACGTTGAGGGCAAGCTTGATGGGCACACTCCTGGCAAGCCAACGCCAACCTCACTTGCAGATCATTGGACACTACAGAATATGAACTATTGTCTTGACTCGGTAACTAGTGCGCTAGAAAACTATCGTTTTGCTGAAGCCTACGACACGCTGTACCACTTTGTATGGGACGATGTGGCCGATTGGTACATCGAGGCCAGTAAAATAGAGGAAAACCTCGACATGATGAGCTACGTGCTTCAGACGTGCCTAAAGATGCTGCATCCATTTGCGCCGTTCGTGACTGAAACCATTTGGCAGACGTTGCAACCTGACGAGGACTTACTGGCAATCATGCCATGGCCGAAACAGATGAAGGCCGACAAAGAGAAGGCCAAGACCTTTGAAGACGTTCGAGTGATCGTGTCCGAGATTCGATTCATCAAAAACCAGCTGAAAATCCAGCAAGTTGGACTGTTCCACAAAGAAGAAGCGTTCATTGAAGAAAATGCCGAGCTCATTAAGAAGTTCGCCAGACTTCAGGCTGTTGAATCTGTGAGCGACGGTCATGGGCTCAACTTAACCGAAACACCGTTTGATGCCTGGCTCAACATTGACCACAGCGCGATTGAGCAATTTGTAGGCTCACTAAAGGACAAGCAGGCAGAGCATCAAGCCAGCATCAAGCAACTTGAAGGGCGCCTCGGCAACAAATCGTACGTTAAAAATGCACCGAGGAAGATTGTCGACCAAACGAAGACACAACTAGAAGAAGCCAAAGCCATGCTCGATAAGGTCGCGAGTGAAATAAACCGCTTTAAGGACTAACTTCTACACATCACAAAAACGTAGGAATGCGAGCTCATCCAGGCTCTGGAAAAACTGATTAGACGAAACCTAACTAGCTAGTTATCTGTTTCGAGGACTGCCTGAAGCCCCAAACGGCAAGTTCCGCAGAAACCAATTAGACAGTTTGGTTTTGGATAGTAGTGATTTTCAGGCGCCTGTTGTTTCTTTGCTTCTTTCTTCTGCAACCAAAGAAAGAAGTTAAAATTCGAGGGATTCGCGGACACGTGAAGCCGATTCATCTGGTCGGTAGTCATCAAACCAAAGCACCTTCCAGCCAGCTTTCTCGGCTACCATAATGTTGGTGCGAGAATCGTCCACAAATAGTATTTCGTCAGCGGTAACACCAGAGCGGGTGAGTGCAACGTCAAAGATCTTTTGCTCGGGCTTAATAGATTTCACTTCCGACGAGTCGATAATTGCGTCGTAGTTGAGCTTTGGCAACATCCCTCTATCGATCATGGAAGAAATAAATCCTGGCATGATATTGCTAAGCAGCCCCACCTTGTAGTGAGTTGCTGCCCAGGTAACAACTTCGGTCATTTCATGAATTGGCTCTACTGCATTCAAGTAATGCTCTCGCCAATCAAGTCCGGTAGTGTTCAGCTTTTCGTTTAAGACTGCGTTAAAAGCCTCGTTGGTCATCTCTCCGCGGCAAACCGCGTCGTTATAGTGCCAAAAGATCGACTCAACTGCATCAGCCTGTACACCAGTCTCGGCTGCAACAGAGGCGAATGCTCGGTGAAAAAAGCGGACAAGACAACCATTGATGTCAAAATAGACAAATTTTATGCCAGTTTTTGATTGCTTCTTTGAAGAAGCAGGAGTTGATGACGACAATGAACCTAGCAGCTCATCAAGTGTCAGACCCAGAACGCCGGCAATCTGGGCAATAGTAAAAATAGAAGGGGACTTAATCGCGCCACGTTCGATTTTTGCCAAAGTCGAATAGCTCAGATCTGCTTGCTGGCACAACTCTTGCTGTGTCAGTCCGGCTGATTTACGAGCGCTTTTTAAAACCGCGGCTAGTCCCACCTCATCCATAGCCCAATAATACGCGTTACTTGTTCAAAAACCAAGAAAAACTAGCATTAAATGGCTAGTTAGGCAGGAATGAGGCTAAGAAGTGAGAGAATTAATAGAAACGCTGCACCGCCAGCAATTGCAGCAGTGGTAATGGCTTGCTGGGTATTGTTGCCAGTTTTGATCATCATTTTTGAATAAACCCAGGCAGCTATGCCAGCTCCAAGCAATAATCCAATTGTAGCGTTTCCAAACATACTTGAATTGTAGCACTAAACAGAACCAATGCTACAGGAAAAAATTGGTGTGAATTTCACGTAATATACTTCTGGAAAAATTCAAACTGTGCGCCATACTTAAGTACATATGATAGCCGAGCAAGCAAACGATACTTTGCAGCCAGAAATCACACAGGAGTCCCGGCCACTCTTGCAACGATCTGGACGGCGAGTGGGGCAGCTGCTGGGGCTTGGCGCGATTGCGGCCAGCGGTGTGGTTGTTGGCGCATTTCATGACCCTGTTGAAGCCCGTCTAGGACCACACGAGGTTGAGGCCACAGCCACGCTTGATACCTATTTAACTGCAGATTTTGGGCCATTTGACAGCATCGACATACCTCTTGATGCACCACTAGGTCTTGGTGTTGATGTTGTGGTTAAGGGCAACAATAAAGACGAAATCAAGGTTGAGGATTACGCTCGATTCCTGAGTGACCCATCGGATGACATCGAGGAACTTCAGAATGCTTTTAAAGATCAGGCTCTAAAGCACACCGCCTTCGCACTGGCTGGTTTTTTTGCGCTGCGACTAACTCTAGGTGAGGAGGGAATGAAAATTGCCAGAAACAGACTCAGCATCAGTAAAGCACCACATATTGCTGGTGCACTTTTACTGGGCGGCGGAGCGATTCTCGTAGGCAGTTCTGTGGCGGAATCTAGCTACAAGACACCTGTTGACGAAGTATTTAACGGCACGATACTTGAGGGCGCTCGAGTGAACGGGCCGGTAATGGATAAGTTTATCAATGAACTAGCTCCAGAAATATTCGGGCTAATAAAAGAAAACGATGCGTTTTATGCGAAAGTTGGCTCCAATTTGAGCGAAGCAGCCGAGCAACAGTCAATACTCACGAGTGGTGAAAATTTACAAACTACGCTTTTCTATACTGATAGTCATTGCAATCTAGGCATGGCGAGCGTTATTGGCGAGCTGGAAGATATTACTGGAGCAAATGTGCTATTTGATGGCGGGGACACGACAATGGGGGGAACGGAATTTGAGGCTCAGTGCCTGGCGGTAATTGCCGACCAAACAGATTCTCCTATCGTTTTTTCGGCAGGTAATCATGACAGTCAAATCACGGAGTCTCAGGCAAAAAACAGAGGATTTGTTGTGCTAGATGGGGAAGTTGAGCGGATTAATGGTCTGCGAATTCTTGGAGATAGTGACCCAAGACGCAGCGAGTTCACCAAAGCAATCAATCAAGTCGGTTCTGAAGACCAGCAGGCAGCAGGGCAACGACTGGCAGAACAGGCTTGTAGACCCGACAATACTGTTGACGTTCTGCTTATCCATGACGAAGAATTGGCCAAGGATAGCCTGGAGCAGGGATGTGCTGTAATAGCTCTCAGCGGACACACTCACAAATATAGCACTACTGTTTTTGAGTCTGGATCGTTGCAACTCACAGGAGGTTCAGTGGGCGGCAAAGCGGCCAGCGCATCAACTTTTGGTCCATTAAAAGCACCGGGAGTTTTATATGTACTCCAGTTTGATAAGTCGACTAGCAGCTACATTCGACACCAACAAGTTACAATCAATCCAGACGCCTCAGTCGAAATTGGATCTCCAACACTATATGGACCTACAAACTAATAACCTCGAATGAGTATCCTGAAAATCCGTGTGGCAATGTGCGCCCCATCTCACGTAAGCATAAGACGTTTGTTACACTAATATAATGAAATTACTCAAAAAAATTATTCGTGGACTTTGTGCGTATGGATTTCGGGCGGCATTATTCGGGGCGGCATTATTCGGAGGCCTGGTTATGGCCATCGGCTCGCCCGACGTAATACTTTCGGCGCTTCGTGCTTCAGAAATATATAGCGTACCGCTCACTTCACTGGTTCAGGTTGAAGAACAAAAAGAACAAGAAACGGATGAAGGAATTAATAGCAGTAATCCATTGGTCAAAGATGCGATTGAAGCAGCTGTGCCTGCCGAACGAAAACAAGAAATCGTTGAATCTATAGTATCTGGGACATATGCGTGGCTTGATGGCGACGCGACATCGCCAGACTTTACTATTGATTTCCAGGAAGACATCGACAGGTTTACTGTCGTGTTAAGCGATGCAGCGATTAATCGCGTCGAGCAATTACCTGATTGTACATTTCAGGAGCTTGCAGCACTCGATAGTGAACCAAACCCGCTCACTATCGAATGTCGACCACCCATTGATCTAGATGAACAAAAACAAGCATTCCTTGCATCTCTCCAAAACGACAATGATCTGTTTGGTGGAGATACAGTATTCGATGGGGACAAATTGCTCCATGAAGTGGAACGTCGAGACTCGACTGAGGTAGTTGCAAGCGCACCAACGGGATTTAATATGTTCAAGTTATCGCCCTGGATATTTGCAGCAGTTGCTGTAGTTTGCGGGCTAGGTGTATTGCTGCTAGCCGACACTAGGACTAAAGGCATACGTCGTGTTGGCATACTACTTATCGAAACATCAATATCGCTGCTAATCACCGGAGTCGCACTCTATTTTGTCATTCAAGGCTTAAGTGCAACAATCTCGACTCAGTCAAATCAAGAAATCAGCCAAGCACTGGTTGAAGTAATAAGTGCTTTGCAGTTCAAGGTTGCAAGCGTCGGCATCGGAGCATTGGTAGCGTACGCGGTAGTGGGCTTTATGTGCCTGCTTGTTGTCCGGCGGCGTAATTCACGAGAAAAACAAGGGGTTAACGAAGAGCTCAAGACGCAGCCAATAAAAGGCTCTGATAATACTTAAAGAACAAATAGTCGAAATCAAATCTTGCTCTAGAAAGAGAAAAGACCGTGGCACATTCGTGCATGATCGCCTCACTTCCTGGCAGCGCCATGTACCAGCTGGTACATGGCGGAAGAGGAGGGATTCGAACCCTCGAAACATGTTGCCATGTTTACACGATTTCGAGTCGTGCGCCTTCAACCAGGCTCGGCCACTCTTCCATAAAACATTCTCATAATAACAAAAAGCCTCAAGATGAGACTTCAAAATTCATTGGTGCACCCGGCAGGATTTGACTAATCCTCTCCTTCGGGCAACATTTGCTTTTCAAGCAAATGCCTCAGTCACCGCTTCGCTCCAAATGATTCCTCAAACTGCCACCGGCAGTTTTCGCCTATCGGTTCAAATCCTAGAAATAAAAAAAGGTTTGAAGATATCTAAAGATATCCGCAAGCCCTTGGTGCACCCGGCAGGATTTGAACCTGCCCTAAACCTGCTCCTGCACAATGCAAGCATTGCTCGTCGGCCAAGCAAGGAAAACATCAGCAGCCACAGGCTACTGATGCCTACGGTCGCAGATAAAATGCAAGAACTATGCCAAATAAAAACCCCACATTGAGTGGGGGTCTTATTTGGTGCACCCGGCAGGATTTGAACCTGCGACCTCTTGTACCGCAAACAAACGCTCTATCCAGCTGAGCTACGGGTGCCTATCTACTGCAATTGTTAATGTAAATTGCTTCAATGCATCACAAAACGAGATTAATCATAGCATTTTATAGAGGTAAAAGCTAGGTGCAGATATTCTAGCTCTATGCCATACTTGCCTCATGACAAATCCTAGGCATCATATCGACATCAGAAAACGCATTCATCAAAAACATGAAGCATTTCCAAGCAATAAACTCACCGTCAAGTTCATAGACTCCTGGATATCTCTGCTTGGCGTACTGCTTATCGGTTCAATCCTGCCGCAAGCAGTTCAAATCTGGAATAATAAAGATGCTGCAAATATATCCATTATTACGTGGGGATTTTTTACAATATGGTGCCTGTCCATGCTCACATATGGAATTATTCACCGCGCCAAACCAATCATACTGACCAATGTACTATCACTACCAATATATATCTTCATACTTATTGGAATTATTATCTACTGACTAGAATCGAACGCGCTTCATTAGCCTGTCTACTGGATCTGGCCCCTTGTCGTCTCGCGGTAGGTAATCGCTCAGTGTTTGGACTATTTTTTCACCTTGATCGGGTGGAAAGTAGACACTTAAACCAGGCATAAATCGCTTTACCGGCATGAAATACACTGATGGCAGCGCCGCCTCAGCGTGAACTGCAAATGACTTGAAATCGTCAAAATGATATTCCTTACCATGAATCACGATGCCAGCAGGGTAGACTTGATAATCCAATACTTGAGGTTTTCGAGCTGCAAACACTCCAAAAAGACTTGCCACGACCAGTATTACACCAAAAGTAACCCAGTCACTGGTGATAAGCAGCACCATGCCAGCAGCCAGTAGGCTCGCAACAATCAAGGCGATGTACCATCCTGCTGACTTTTGATGCGATATATATTCGGATGCCGACCATGCCACAAGCGGATCAGAGGAAGATTCTGTCGTTTCATTTTCGGAAGAATTGGTTTCTTCAGCAAATCCACTCACACCAAAGCTGTCAGGTTCTTGGTTTTGAGTAGTTTCTGGTTGTTCACCCGGTTGCATAAGCATATTGTAGCGCAGTTATGTCAAGCATACAAAGCAATACCCCTGGCCAGACAGCCAAAATCTGCTATAATTCATCTCTGTTGTAGCACATTTCAAAGATAGAATGCGTGGAGAGGTACCCAAGTGGCTTAAGGGGATGGTTTGCTAAATCATTAGTGGGGCGCAAGTTCCAGCGAGGGTTCGAATCCCTCTCTCTCCGCCATGCACCGTACGGTACATGGCTCCGCCGAAACAACATGCGGCGTGAATGTACGATTTAGAGTAAGCTGTCTGTATGTACTACGTCTATGTTTTGTCGTGTTCAGATGGGAATTTCTACACTGGATTCACAAAAGACTTGAGATCAAGATACAGCGAGCACGAAAAGGGGAATGTGGCATCAACTAAGCCCAGATTACCAATAAAGCTATTATTCTATGAAGCATACGAAAACAAATACGATGCACTTCGAAGAGAAAAATACTTAAAGTCTTCAAAGGGCAAAACAACTCTACGACAAATGCTTCGAGAAACGATCAAACACCTGGAGAGGTGACCGAGTGGTTTAAGGTACCGGTCTTGAAAACCGGCGTGTCGGAAACGATACCGAGGGTTCGAATCCCTCCCTCTCCGCCATGTACCAGCTGGTACATGACTCCGCCAAGAAGAGAACGAGTCGCCATTTTTGGTGGCTCTTTGCTTTTATGGCCTATTTAGATCTTTTGCGCGAAGGTTAGGGCGTAGACATTCTTGGCGCCAGCACGCTTAAGTGTCTTGGTTGCAGCCTCTATGGTTGCGCCTGTAGTCACTAAATCATCAACTAGTAAGATTATTTGTCCTTTGACTTTATCCGGAGCAGGGCAATAAAATGCTTGACTCATGTGTAATTCTCTTTGTTTCTTGGTTGAGCCAACTTGTCTAGACTGACCTTTCCGCGCCAGTAAAGTCTTGTGGCTGAGCGCCTTCCGCTTCGCAACTCCTTTTGCCAACAGCTCCGATTGGTCATATCCTCGTTGACGCCGGCGAGATGTTGCAGTGGGAGTATGTGTAACCACCCAGTTTGTAGGAATTTCAGGCAGTACGTTTGCCATATGCCGGCTCATTATTTTGGCGGCAGAAATGTTTCGTGAAAATTTAAGGTCATGAACAAGGTGCTTTGCAGTTTTATCGTAAGCTGCCACCACCCAAAGAGCGCTAGGCCTTTGCGCCGTCTTACATGAACTGCAAACAGAAAACTCTCCAGAGAACTTACTGCAGCGGTAACAGCGAGGCGACATCGTTGGAAATGCATCAAGCTCACACCACGAACAGAGAAGGGAGCCTTCCTTGCCGCACTTCATACAACTGTGTAGTGCAATTATCGACAGAAGCGAATCAAGAGTCCACATAATGTATTCAGTGTACCAAGCCGTTGTGATTAATGTGTTGTAAATAACCACTCCTGCTGTTGCACCTCTGGAGGATTTCAGGCTATACTGATAGGCAACAAAAACGGCAAAAACTACAACTAACAAGGGACCGTTACTCAAACACAACGGTAAACCGCCAGAAATGGTGTCCCATATCGGAGGGTAACAACTTATATGGCACGCAACAATCGTGATGACGACTTATTAATGGAAGATGAACTAACTGCTGCATTTCTTGGTGATGACGATCTAGGTCCAGCGCCAGCTGAATTTGCAGACGAGCCAGGCCAGCAACAAGCTGCCGCACAACCACAAGATGACTGGGATGAAGAAGAAGCCGTTCCAGGACAACTAGCAGTTGATGTCTACGAGACTAAGGAAAGATTAGTTGTAAAAGCTCGAACAGCAGGGGTGAACAAACAAGAACTTGATGTTAGCATTGCCGATAACACACTTAGCATTCGCGGAACACTTTCTGCTGGCAACGAGGAAGATGTAGAAAACTACTTTGTCCAGGAATGTTACTGGGGAGAATTCAGCCGCAGCATTGCACTTCCTGTGCCCGTAAAAGAAGATGAAATTGAAGCACTACTCAAAGATGGCGTGCTGACAATTAGCTTTAACAAGCTCAAGCAAGACACAGTCAAGAAGATCCAAGTATTGTAAGAGCCCGAGGGGATTAATCCTCATTTTAAAAAACCTTCACCAATTAGTGAAGGTTTTTTAAAATGAACACTACCGTGCATTTGGTTATCAGTTTTGACAAAAATAAAACACTCCGCTTTGTGGGCGGGGTGTTTTATGAATAATCGACTGAACTAGTCGCCAATTGCTTGTTGCAGTACGAATCGCACGATAACCTGTGCAAGAGCCACTACAACCAAACCAATGATTGCATACAAGATTGTGTTCTTTGCGCCAGTAACGTTTCCGGAGTCTCCACCAGAAGTGATGTACTTAAGTCCACCGATGATAATCATGATCACAGAGACCACACCCACAACTATAGAGAACACATTAATCACAGTTTCGATGATTTCGCTAACTCGATCACTTGCCTCATCGCCACTTGCTGCGCCGTCAGGATCAGTTGCACCCGCACCACCATCAGCACAGTCACCAATCGATCCACAATCAAGATTAATTTGAGCTGAAGTGTTAGCCGTAAAAGCTATTGGAGCCGCAAACCCAAGCACAAGGGCGAGGCTCATAATATATGTTCGAAGTTTATTCATATGTTTCCTTGTTAGTTATGTTATTAATTTATAACACGTTCGCCCCCAGGGGTAAAGCCGCGTTTCGTCTTCAGTCTAGGTTAGTCAATACAAATCTTACTATCGCCTGGGCCATAGCTACAACTACGAGACCTATGATTGCATACAAGATTGTGTTCTTGGCGCTAGTTACATTCCCAGAGTCACCGCTAGATGTAACGTACTTAAGTCCGCCGATGATAATCATGATCACAGAGACCACACCTACAACGATGCTAAGTATATTTATTACCTTCTCTACGATACCCTCAACACTAGGTCCGCCTGTATTGTCGCAAGATACGTTTTGGCCAGTAAGCGCCAATCCTTCGCAGGCAGCATCATTCGTTGCCGCCAGGACAGTGACTGGGGCCAGAAGCCCGAAGAGCGCTACTGCTGCGATAAATATATTTCTTAACTTTTTCATATTTTTCTCCTTAAAATTTATTAACTACAAAAACAACTATTAACTGTGCTGTGGCGGCAATTACCAACCCTATTGCAGCATAAAGAATGGTATTCCTTGCACTAGAGGTTTTACTTGCATCGCCACCTGAAACTATAAACTTAAAGCCACCAATTATCATCATGACAACCCCAACCACAGCAGCAGCCATGGCGAGAAGCTGAATAACCTGACCAATCGCTGCGTCTTGTCCGAACAATCCACTACCGTTCTCCCCAGGATCAATTTGTGTATCACAGATTTCTGCAGCAACTTCAGCACACGGGGCGTCAAGTATCTGTGCGAATGCATAGCCCGGAAAGAGCAGGGTTGTGGCAAAAATTAAACTGATCGTGATATTTTTCATGCTAAGCACCCCCGACCTTACCTATAACAAACGAGGTGATCGTTATGGCGAATACACATATGGCTAGTCCGACAAGGGCATAAATTATAGCATTCCGAGCCGTGGCAACCTTGCCTGGATCGCCACCGGAGAGCGTAAATTGGATCCCTGCAACAATCACCACGATTACCGCTATTACCGCGCCGAAAACAGAAGCCAAGCGAACCACCTCTGCTACTGCGTCCTGATTTGCATTTGGCAGATTATCGATTTCACTCGCTGGAATTACTCCTGCCGCAAAACTAATAAGTGAGTTAATTAGACTATTCATTTTTACGTAGCTATTAGTGCCTTGCCTACCATATTAACAACAACTGCAGCAACCATGGTAATTGTAACGCCGATTAGTGCGTTCAATATAGTATTGCGGGCATTTTTGGCTCGCTCGGGCTGTCCATTGCTAGTAATAAAGGTAAAGCCACCTACGATGACAAAAACCACAGCAACCAGTCCAGCAATTCTCATCAGTATATCCAACAGAGCAAAGGAGATGGCAATAACAGTTTTTTGCCAATCTGTGTTTCCGTCTGCGTTTTCAGACAACACTATGTCGCATTCTCCGCTAGTTTCCTGTACATCGAGATACTTATACCATGCTGGTATTATTCCCAGTATCGTAACGTCACTAGAGCACTCCGCTTCTGGAACATCTGCTGCATAAACGTGTTGTGGCGTGGCGCCCATTCCAATTAAACTGATGAAAACCGCCAGGAGGGAAGTAACGGCTAGATTCCTTAACATGTCTACAGCACCCCACCTGGAACTATCCATTGCAAGAAGGCTGATGTAAAAATAAACACCACAAGTGCGAGCACGGCATTGGTAATTTTTCCTTTAGCCGCCTGAATAGCTTGCGGATTGTCGCGAGCAGCCGAATACTGAATTCCACCAATCACAATCATGATCACAACCACAACCCCAACTAGTGCGGTTAGTATATTTATAAGGTCAATTAGATAGCTGAAAATCTTACACCCACCGTCAAGCTCATTAGAGTCATCGTAGTTGCAGTCTGACTGTATGGAGCTTCTGCTGCCCGTAGAACCCGAATCTCCACTGGTAGGGCCACTAACTGGACTACCAGAGGCGTCAATTATTTCAGCACCCCTATACTGACTAGCTATGTTTTTTTGGCATGCAGCCTTATCATCAGCCGAAAGTGTATTACAGGATCTGATTTTTTGCTGGCACTCTGCTTTGTCTGCTGAATCGGCTATTTCTGAACAGTCCTCTGCGACCTCAGTTGCAGAACCACCGCCGCCACCAGTGTCATTTAATGCCATTGATATAGGCGCAAAGAACAACCCAATAGACATAAACCCGATCAGTAACGCTGTAAACTTTTTAGTGATTTTGTATTTTGAAAGCATTTATCCGATTGTATCCTGTTAATGACTGCAAGGCAACTTTTTGGAATAAAACACTAAACATGGTATTGTATGTTTACAAATAGGAGTTATCCCATGAAGCAAGAGAAAGATCAAAGCCCAAGAGTAGACGACAATCAAGACCATCTCGAACACACTGAGGCGTCGGAGATTCATCACTCTGGAAAAATAGAAGCTTCTATGCGCGAAGATCACCCAACTGGTGAATTCGATACAAGCAAAGAAGGTAATCGCCTTGATAAGGTAGCCGAGGAGGGCATTCTTACCACTCCTGATGACCCAGGTAGTCTACCAGAGATTCTTCAAGCTGACTTCGACCAGCCAGCAATTTCTCTAGATCCTGAACACGCAGAATATGTTTCAACGGAGGCTGGAAGTGGACCTTCTAAACTTAAAATTACGCTTGGTCTAATAGGTGCTGGAGCGGCACTGTCTGTCGTGTTCCTGCTCGGGAAGAACTCGGGGGATGAAAATAACAATACTGAAGCTGTTGGTGTAACAGAACAGCCGGAAACTCCTGAAACGACTCCGACCACCATACGCGAGCAGCCCACTACCTCAACGACTGAAGCACTGGAAACTCCTGAAACGACTCCGACCACTAAAATTGAACAGACAGCATCAGGAGTTGAAGCTCCTGAAGACGGCTACTATCCAAACATAGACGAAACAACTGTTGAAGAGCTCAAGAGAATTAACTACCCCATGGACTTCATCCCAACCTCTTTGGACTTAATCGATTCCGACCCCACAACTTTTGTCTACAATGTTACGTCCAATACCTTTGCAGCCTTCAACACGCGCGATCCTGAACGACTTGTAGCCGCTGGTTGGCTTAAAGATGCCCCTTCAGGAAACGAAGCTACTAATGCCAAGTCTGTAGTTGATGGTTACTTTGGACCCTACGCCGCCATACCACCTACACTCATAGAATTAAAGGATGTCACCGTGAGGGGCGATGAAACTACTATTAGTTTTGACTACGCGCATTATAACTTCGAATCTGGCAGTCCAATCTTAGGCTTCGGGGACGAAGGTGGCTACGACTACTCAAAAACCGGCTCAGTAGAAGGTAAGGTTGTGGTGAACACCAGTACGGGGCGCGTTATTAGCACACCACATCCCGAGCTAAACTAAAGATATTCAGTATTAAATATTGTTTGATCTATATGCTCTGCTAAAATAAGCCTATGCTTATTAAAACTCAAAGGTGGACTTCGTGATATTTACTCGAGTCAGAGCAACCATGCTTATGGGGGTTTTGTTATTGTCTATGATACTCTCGGTGCTAATTGTCGTTCCAGTAAAAAAAGTTAGTGCAGATGCAGCCTCAGACAATATAGATCCAATCACATTCGTAACAGAGAGTGGCGGCAAGGTGTATTTTGATGACACCTTCAAGATCTCAGCTGCATGGATTGACCGTTCTAGAATAAAGGTTACCGTTACTGGATCTAACGCCGACAAAAGTATTCTTGGAAATGTAAAGCTCAAAACATATGTAGAGCAAAAGTTTGTTGATGGAAATCTCGACGGAAATTTCGATTATATTATTAGCGCCGGTGGGGATGAACAATGGTCAACTATTGACAGGTTTGGGTCGTTAGGAAGTGCCGTAAAAGATGACGGTGACTTTGATGAACCAGACTACATAAAGACAATCGATACATCCAACATGGGGGCGTTCTACAACAACTACCTCAAGGATGTTGAGCTGACTATTGCCATAGACGAGGACGACTTTGCCGGCGTTAATTGTGCTGGCCAAGATGAAGTTATTGTATTGACTGCCGATGATGACGCAGGTGATGGTATCGACTGGGAGTGCATGAATGATAGTCGTGAGCTGGTCAACAAGCAAAAGGGCATCAGCCTAGCACAATCTAATTGGAGCGCCTCGGATTTGGCAAATTTCAATATTGTATACCGATGGAATGGTGAACTCGGAGAGTCAGCGCAACTAGTAGCCGTTGACGACGACTCCAACAATAACTTTGTGTGGTGTGATTCTAGGAATGCTTTCGTGCGGGGAAGCGGATGTACAAATGGGGAATTCATAGAAGGAATTACTCCTGAAGATCTCGACAGTACCGGTGGGACACTAACCCTCAAAGACGATGATGGAGATACAGTCGTCATAACTTATGCTGGACTGGACCACCCGACAGCAGACGACTTCGATTTCAGTGCCGTGGGCGCAACAAATGACAATTCATGCGAAGCTAACGGTGGCTCTCTAAGCTGGATTCTATGTCCTCTATTATTTTTCATGGATAAGACGGTAACCGCACTAGACAACGCTTTGAATAATCTGCTTGCCGTGCCAAATGATTATTTCGAGGGTGGGTCTGGCGCCAGTCTCGAATTGGCCTGGTCTCGACTGAGAAATATTGCTCTTACAATTTTAATTCCAGTTATGTTGGTAATGGTGATTGGAACAGCTCTTGGATTTGATTTTATTAGTGCCTATACAGTCAAGAGAGCATTGCCGAGGCTAATCGCTGCTGCAATATTCATTTCGCTGTCCTTTTATATAACTAAATTCCTTGTAGTGCTGACAAATGATGCTGGACGTGGAATTTACGGGTTGGTGATTAGCGCATTCACCGGTGCAGAAGATATAAGCATGGCTTCAATTTTTTCACCCGACGGAACCGCAAGTCTTGAAACGGGCGGGGCATTACTAGCATTTACCATCGGAGGAGCAGCGCTGGCGGCGACCGTGAGTATAGGTATTATTCTGAGCTACCTTTTTGTTGCTCTGATTGCGATTGCTATTGGGTTCATACTGCTTTCACTTCGACAGATGCTAATAGTCGCATTAATGATCCTAGCACCACTTGCGATCATTTCATGGATATTTCCCGGCAATGACAAACTGTGGAAGCTGTGGTGGAACTCTTTCTCGAAGCTTCTACTACTTTTCCCACTAATTATGGTTTTGATAGCAACTGGCAAGTCGTTCGCTTACATTGTTGGCGATACAGCTGATGGAAATATCGTAAATACCCTGATCAAGCTGGTCGCGTACATTGGACCGTACATGATGATACCGGCAACGTTCAAGTTTGCCGGCGGTGCATTCGGCACATTGTCAGGCATGGCAAACAATAGGGGTAGAGGACTATTCGATAGACAAAAGAAATATCGTGGTGCAAAAATGTCCGAAAACTGGCGAGACACAAAAGCGGGTGAAAAGAAATTCCGTCCAAATTCATTCAACCGTCTCGGTGAACGTGCAAGTGTTGGCATGGCAGGCAGGTTCGGTATAGGTGAAAGAGGTCAGCTAGCCGTCGCAACACAAAGAGATGAGCTCAAAGCCGAAAGACAATCTAAAGATGAAAAGCTTAAGCGTCTTGGACTACGAAGTGACGATGGCAACGCCGTAATGGCTGGATCTGGCGGAACAGCCGCTGGGGCACGACAGGCAGCAAATGAGCTTCGTGATATGTGGGTCGCTGGCGGGGAGACTGAGGAAGCAGCTACCGCTAGAGCAGATTCTGCGTACAAATCAGCAATGGCGGTTGGAGTTACTAGATCAAGATCTGCTGCAGCCATGGATACATTAATGCAAAACAAGGCAAGATCCATAGCTGGGGGCGAAGCTGGTAATGAATGGGTGGAGAACTC
This sequence comes from Saccharimonadales bacterium (SeqCode), assembly GCA_041600755.1. GTDB lineage: Bacteria > Patescibacteriota > Saccharimonadia > Saccharimonadales > JAXHNE01 > JAXHNE01. The sequence goes on along the minus strand of JBFIJL010000001.1, from coordinate 257,617 downwards.
TCTTGCGCGTCTGCATGGCAGAAATAGCGCTGCCTATGAAGAGGCTGTCGATAGCGCAGCTTACATGGCTAGAGAAAGTGGTCGCTCTGACCTTGGCGAAGTTAACGGCGCTCGAACTCGCACCGTAACTGATCCGACAACTGGCGCTACGAGTGTAGTAAGAAAAAGCGAATCCGAAATTCTTGATGGCGCATTCGACAGAACTGGTGCGGCTAAAGTGGTCCGGGGTCACACAACTTCCTTAAAGGCCCATACTGATGACTTGGTACAGAGATATAATGCTGCACGGTCCAGTGGTGACACACAAGCCCTATTTGAGACTGGTGCTAAGATTACTGCTATGCGAAATGCCATGGGTCAGGACATGCCAGAAGAAAATAAACGAATCATTACTGCAGGATTAGCTGGTGCCGGAATAGACATAACTGACGCCAGGTCAGTTGATCAGCAAGTTGGAGACCATCTGCATGGTGCAGGATTCGGAGGAAGTAACCATGAAGCACGAGAAGCTGTTCGCGATCGTGCTGGCCTCTATGATTCTGGCCAAGTTCCACCAAATCCCGGACAATACACGCCACCCACCCCTTAGTAGCAGTGCTTGACATGTTCAGCTTTTTTTGCTATAGTATGATTATGTCAGAAAAAATACAGCTCTCATTTCCTGAAGGATTTACGGCAATAGAACCCTTCGAAACAATAGTTGAACCTTCGGCTACACTGCCTGAACCTCCTCCATCCCCAGTCACAAACGAAACCCTTTTTGCATCAGGCGACAGAGGGGCAGTCGACTTCTCTGAAATCCTAGACAGCAGCAAGCTTGCTTATCACGGCTTCCGAGGTGTGGTATCGACAATACTAAAAAATCGAGCCGAAGCACGTGTTGAGCGAATGGAGCATAAGGATGATCTTTACGAGGGCATTGGTGCCGTGGCCACTGGCACGGCAGTGAGTGCGGGTGGCGTTAGGCCTAGATCATTTGCGGAACGATTCATGGACAAAAGGCTTGATGATAAACGATTTAGGAGCGGATACAAAGAAGCTAAACGACTTAGCGTTCAGCAACGATATGGCGGCAGAACAAAGACGAAAATGGATGGCATTAATCCAGCCGGGCGAGCCAAAAAGGCTGGTGCGAGACGCGGCGTGGAAGCTGCGTACAAGTCAGGCAGCTTGACGGCCCGCGAGAGAAGTGCCCAGTTGAGAGAAATAAAAATAACTGATATACCGCAAGAAAGCTGGGAGCAAAGACGAGTACGACGTCAGGATGAAAAGGCAAGAACAGGCTTAAAAAAATCTGTAGAGCAGCCGATACTTTCTCGTTGGCGGAACGTGCGCAAGGAACGTGCAACCAAGGCCGTGGCGGCCCATAAGGCGAGAATCGACAAACGCCAAGACAAAATCAATAGCATTTAGTCCTGAGGCTTTATATACCCTGACTTCTCCGTTATACTTAAGCGGAAATGGCGACGTATAAGGTAATCCAAGATATCGAGGCAGATGATAAGCTGCTGGGGCCACTGAGTCTTAAGCAATTTATCTATTTCTCGATTGCTCTTATATGTCTATATTTGATTTTTTTCTTATCTACTAAAGGCCTAGCTCTTGCAGGATTATTATTCTTGCCGCCGGGTGCTTTTTTTGGCATCCTCGCTGTACCTTGGAGCAAGACACAGTCAACAGAGGTATTGATCCTCGCCAAGATCCGTTTTTGGTTCAAGCCACGTAGACGCATCTGGGACCAATCGGGCGCCAAAGAGTTGGTGACCGTTACCGTGCCCAAACAACTAAAGCGAAACTACACCGATGGCCTTGATCCGCGACAAGTGCGCAATCGACTATCTGCATTAGCTCAAACTGTAGATAGTCGTGGTTGGGCAGTAAAGCAGCTTCAGGCGGCTCCTTTTGGAAATGCAGCGGATGACTCAGACAGACTGGTGTCTGGAACAACCGTTCAGCAAAGCTCGATTGCAGTAGATGTTAAAGACTCTGACGACATGCTTGATGAGCGCAGCAATTCGCGGGCTCAACAAATTGACCAACTCATGAGCCAGTCAACCAACACACGAAAACAACAACTTATCGATAAGCTGCACAGTTCAGCTAGCCAACCTCAAAACCCAGATGCATCGAGTGACACTCCTAGCTCAAATACAGACTTTTGGTTCATGAGCCAAAACGCACAAGAGTCACTTCCTGCCAACATGGCCACAGCCGCCAGTACAGTTGTGTCGCCGCACACAGATCCAGCCGCAACACCAGCAGCCGCACCTCAGCAGTTGTCACCGCAAGAAGAGGCCGAAATACTAGATAAAATTCATGCTAAGCAGGCACTTCGCCCAACCCATCGATCACATCAAACAACCATCCTACCCTTGTCGGAGCAACCTCCGAAGCCCCCAAAACAAGCACCCGCGTCGATTGCGACAACACCGCCAGAACCCCCTAGAACTCAAGCGCCTGACCCTGCTATACTAGGACTTGCTAATAACGATGATTTGAGTGTTGAAACAATCGCTCATCAGGCAAACACAAAGAGGGAAGATCCGCCAGATGAGGTGGTGATATCACTTCATTAATGATTGCCAACAACTTTTCGGGGGTGGAATAAATTTATGGATCCAAACGGGGCACAGCAACAACCTATGTATGGACCTCCACAGAGTGGTCCTGTTCAGGGCGGGTCTGCACCTGGCCCACAGCCGGCTGCACCGAGCAATACTAATAGCACCCAGAACACTCTACAAATAGCCGAGATTCGTGACGGAATTGTAATCATGAACGACGGATCATTCCGTTCAGTGGTGGCGGTTAAGTCGATCAACTTTGACCTGATGAGCCCAGAGGAACGTGACGCTGTGGAATTTAGCTATCAGGGGTTTTTGAACTCTCTTTATTTTGATATCCAAATTTCTCTTCGCTCCCGTAAAGTAGACCTCGGTCCGTATATCCAAAAACTTGATAAAATTCGTGGCGAGCACGACAACATGCTTTTAGCGCTACTCATGGAAGACTATATTCAATACATAGACAACCTCGCACTTCAGACCAACATTATGGACAAAAACTTTTATATCATTATTCCATACTTCAATGTTGGCGATGCCAAACAAGCGCTCGAAAGCGGGAAGAGTTTACTTACTGGCCTTGGCGGTATATTTAAGCCGAAAGAGGTGCATGTCACAATCAATGAGGCAACCCTCAATAAGGCTAAGGATGAGCTCCGAAATCGTGTACAGGCAGTACTCGGTGGACTTCAGCAGTGCGGCATACAGGGCATTCCACTAGATACACAAGAGCTAATCGAGTTGTACTACGACACATATAATCCCGACACCGCCACAAGACAGCAACTAAAAGATTTTAACTCCATGACAGCCCCGGTTGTTACAAAAGGCGAGGGCTACGCTGCCCAACCCCAGCTTGAAAAGGACATCTACTAATGGCTCTGGGAAAGAAAAAACAGCAGCAGACCACTGACCCGGTGCTACTAGCCCAACAACAACGCGCTAAAGAGGAGCAAGAAGTCCAAGCAGCATTTAATAAGGGTGTATCTGCACTCCGCGACTTCATAGCACCAAGCTCGATCATCTTCTCTAACGCCTCCTTCCAGATCGGCACCAGACACGCTCGCACCTATTACGTCTATGGCTATCCAAGGCAAATCTACACCGGTTGGTTGAGTGGCATGGTAAATCTCGACGAGGTTATTGATATGTCGATATTCATCTACCCCGTTGAAAGCCAGGTGGTGCTTGAAAACCTCAAGAAGAAAGTGTCGCGGCTAGAGGCAGACATTCAGATTAACGCCGAAAAAGGGCGCGTTCGTGATCCAGGCAGCCAGGCGGCAGTACAAGACGCCGAAGAAATGCGCGACAAACTGCAAGTTGGCGAAGAGCGATTCTTCCGCTTTGGACTATATTTTACGATTTATGGTGAGTCGATGGACGAGCTGGAATACGTGTCTCATAAGGTCGAGTCAATGTTGGGTCAACAGTTAATCTACTCCAAGCCAGCGACGTCTCAGCAAGAACAGGGACTCAACAGTACAGTTCCGCAGTTCACCGACCAACTACAGATTAGGCGCAACTTCAGTACCGGTGCATTGAGCACCAGCTTCCCGTTTACTAGTGCTGATCTCACCCAAGAAAACGGCATTTTATACGGAATAAATATGCACAACTCTGGATTGGTTATTTTTGACAGATTCAGCCTCGAAAACGGCAACTCCGTAGTATTTGCAAAGTCTGGTGCTGGTAAGAGCTTCACTGTAAAGCTTGAAGCACTGCGTAGTATGATGTTTGGCACTGAAGTGTTTATTATTGACCCAGAGAATGAGTATCAGCGCATGGCCGAGGCGGTGGGCGGAGCATATGTTCGACTTAGCTTGAGTTCACCGACACGTATCAATCCATTCGACATCCCAACCGTCGTAGACGAAGACGAAGCCGATAATGCACTGCGCAGCAACCTCATTACGCTACACGGGCTTCTGAGGCTCATGATGGGCGGTGCCCAGGCACAAATGCAAGCTGGTGGTAACGGGGCAGCGGTTATGCCGGCATTGTCACCGGTTGAAGAGGCAGACCTCGATGCTGCACTAATTGAAACCTACGCCAAGGCCGGCATCACAAACGACCCATTAACTCATCAGTCTCCGCCGCCAACAATTAGCGACCTGTATGACACGCTACTTCACATGGGTGGCAGTGGACCACAGCTTGCTCAACGACTACGTAAATACACCACAGGCACATTTGCTGGTATCTTTTCACAGCCTTCAAATATTGATATCAACAACCCGTTAGTTGTTTTCAATGTTCGTGACCTAGAAGATGAACTACGTCCAGTGGCGATGTATATTGTGTTGAACTTCATCTGGAATAAAACTAAAGCTGATAAAAAACGCCGAATCCTAATTGTTGATGAGGCCTGGCAACTCATGAAGTATGAAGACTCGGCAAGTTTCTTGTTCAGCTTGGCAAAACGAGCTCGCAAATACAACCTCGGCATTACCACTATTACTCAAGACGTTGAAGACTTTATGGGCTCACGCATGGGTCGAGCAATTGTTGCCAATGCTTCTATGCAGATTCTGCTCAAGCAATCATCATCGGCTGTCGATGTGCTATCAAATGTCTTTAAATTAACCAGTGAAGAAAAGAAGCGACTCAGCCAATTCCCGGTCGGACAAGGGCTTTTCTTTGCTGGACAAAATCACGTACACATCCAAATTGCCGCCAGCCCAACCGAAACCAACCTAATCACCACTAATCCAGAGCAGGTCAGCCAAGTCGAACAACAAGGCGAAATTTCCGGTGGACAGGGTACAATAGATTTGAATAACCGCTTAACTCCTGGAGTTTGATGAATTATGGGGGAGCCTCTCCGTCATTACGACGATGAAGAAAAGCAACTAAAAGATCAAGGACAGGTTGATCTATCGGTGGGTATGTCTAATAACTCAAACGCCGAGTCTGGTAACGATAAAGCCAACAGCAGCAGGGGCATGACTCCTGACGAGATCAACAGCAAAGAGGCTTCGCCCGAGGTACTTAATAATAGTGCAAGTGACGAAACCAGAGCACTAGATCAAGTGGGCAAAGGGTTTAACGAAGATGCCGGTAGTCCAGGAATAAAGGGCAAAATTGGCGGATTCATGAACTCAAAACGCCGGCGCCTATTTGCAGGCATAGCTGCTTTAGTTTCAACAATTTCGATAATCGTGACAGTAATCACAAGTCCGGGATTAATAATCAATAATATGAGGGACTTGATACTGAATCATCCCTTGCAGGAATTTCACGCACGAAGGTACAGGCGAAACTTCATCAACAAAACTGCAGACTTTTTTTCCAAAGACGGACGGTTGGGTGGAAAGATAATTAGCGAGATGGAGGGTAGGGGGTACCAGTTCAAATTTGGAGACAGCAGTAATCCAAACAAGGCTACAGGACTAATAACGCCCAGAGGGGAACACTTAGTCCTAGATGGAATTGGAGAAGAAGTGGACGACTTTATTAACAAAAACCATAACTTCCGCTCCGCAAAATGGAAAACCAAGAGAGCTACTGCGCTTTATAATAGGTATGGGATAACCAGGAAGTCTATTGTCGCTCCTCCTAGTGGCGACGAAGTAGATGACCCTCCAGATAAGGTCGCAAATCAACGGGTTGCGAAAGGCACGATTGACGATGAAGCTAAAGTTGGTGTTGATACTGGCAAGGCTGGCGATAACGAAACAAGCGATGAAACAGCTCGTCGTGAAGGGGTAGATGAGGTTGCAAAAGACATAGGAGACGATGGCGGAGACCTGAACCAACAGCTAAGAAAAGCCGTGCTTGAAGATGGCGAAAAAATTGATGTTGCTGCTCGAAGAATATATGGAAGTGCTGCAGAGGAGGCCCTAGAGAGCGGAGCAGGCAAAGCATTGATTAGTGAGATCGCAACGGGTGCTGGCGCCCAGGCCTCGGCCATAGCACAGAAATTCACGAAAGCGTCTATTGGAACCAAAGTTTTTGGTGCTTTTAGAAGCATCTTTAATCCAACAGAGGTACTGGACAAGGTGTGTACTCTAAAAAATAGATTGCGCCTAACCGTGGCTATTGGTAGGACACAAAAAGCCATAACGCTAATGAGATATTCAGCACTTTTTATTGGGGTAGGTGACGCAATAAGAACCGGTGAAGCAGACTCGGAAATGGTTAATGAGGTCATGAAGCGAATCGTTGTTGCGGACACTTTCGGAAATTATTTTGGATCTTCATCGGGATTCTCTAAAGCTAGCACGGGTATGTTCAGTAAATCCAAGAACGATATAAACAAACCAGCTTACGGGGTCGATGGACAAATCACTGGGGTTTTTGGTGCAGTACAGTCTGCAACCGATAACGTTCCTGGCACCAGCATGAATCAATGTTCTGTTATACAAAACCCTGTTGCTCAGATTACTAGCGGGGCGGTAACAACTTTCGGCAAAGGAGTAGTTTGCGTGTTTACTGCGGGGGTTGGCTGCGCCGGTGCTGCTGCCGGAGAAACAGCACTCAGAACGGGAATAACACAGTCTATAAAAACTTCTATGCAGAACGCCGTGAGGAGCATTTTTACTAAGCAAGTAGCCAAACAACTTGCTTTTGCAGCCTTGGTGGAGCTTAGTTTCGAGGGCATCATGATCTTAACTCAGATGCATATTGAGCAGCAGCTTGCTCTACCAGTTACGGGGCAAGAAACAGGTGGTGAACTATCTTCCATCTTACTTGCTGGAGGAGGCACGGCTAACAAACAAAGAAGTTTGGATGCTGGCATGGTGCCGGTAACCACCCAACAGTTTGCTAGCATGGAGGCCGATTACTTAGCCTGGCAAAAAGAAGAGAGGGCGAAAGATTCGCTATTTGAACGTTACTTAGATACAAATAATACTGAATCTTTGGCGTTTAAGTTCGCAACAACACTTCCTATCGGCCTCGAGAACCTAGCAAGTAGTGCGCCCAATTTATTCGCTGGTGGCATAACAGGGTTTTTGGGGGGTGGGTTTGCTGGAACTATTTTGTCACCAACTGTCTACGCAGATGATCAAGTTGAGTATGGTTCATACACCATAGACGGTGGTTATATGGATGGTAAGGAGATAGTGACAGATTTTGCCGGAAACCCTGAAGTTATGATGCGTCCAGACATTGAGGTATACGCATTAGATCCAAATAACGTTGATTACTTGATAACATACGGGCATATTGATGCTGAAAATCTGCAGCCCAAAAGTGAAGAATTCAAAGATCACTACATAAACTGTGTGCAAAATACAGATATAATATCTCCTATAGAATTCAACGACGAGAGCGAAGTCAAGAATGACTGTCTGGCAAATCTAGACCTAACTAGAAGGTTTAAGGGTCATCTGGCTTATCTTGACTTGATTGACGGACTTGAAGCGGAATTTTTCCCTGAAGAAATCGGAGAAAGCACTGGTGTATCAAGCACACCGGGAACTCCAACAACCGTCGGTGAATCAGCTTTGATCGTAGGCAATACCTCAGACACCCCATGTCCAGTGAATACTACAGACCTTGGACCAACAACTGGCTATAAATCAGGAAATGCCTATCAAATAAGATTGTGTGGCATCCCAGAGATACCTTCTGCCAGCGCCGACGATAATGGTATGGCGCGAGTTAATTCAACCATAGCTGCACAGTGGTCTGAGTTGGCAAAAAAGGCCCAAATGGAGGGAATTAATCTTAGAACATCCAGTTCATTTAGATCACAGGAGAAGCAGGAATATTTATATAATTGCTATGTATCTAAGGCTTGTAATGGGGGTCGTGAAGCAGCCAAGCCTGGAATGTCAAATCACCAGTTTGGAGCAGCTATAGACATTGATATTGTAGCTGGAGCAACCGATCCATCACTAACCACCTGTAAAGCTAGCCCTTCTACATATCCGGTATATGCTTGGCTAGCTACTAATGCGCCACGTTACGGAATAAATGCTGCAGTAGCGAGCGAATGTTGGCACTGGTCAAGCTCAGGAGGAAGTTAATGTACCTTTCACGCAAGATTAACGTCTTTTTTTCTATCACTGTAATTCTGTTATTGGTTGTGTCGTTACCCGCACCCATGGCTAGCGCTCAACTGACTGATCCCAATTGTAGCGAACGGAAACTGCGCGATCTTGGAGTAGCTGTAATAAATTGTGAGGGCGATATTCCGGAAGCAAGTAGATGCTCCGTAGGTGGGTCATTTGCGGGATCTAATAATGCCGAGGTGGCATTTAATTATTTTCGCAGTGTTGGATTGACTCCAGAGCAGTCGGCTGGAATAGTTGGTAATTTAGTTGCGGAGAGTGGCGTTATTCCAAATCGTAAACAAGGTGCTGGCATGCAAACAATTAACTCACCTAGTGAGATAGTTCCTGGAGTTGGGTTCGGAATTGCCCAATGGACAACTGGCGGAAGGCAAGCCAACTGGAGACAGTTTGCTATTGATCAAGGTAGAGAGTCTGAAACTTTGAGTCTGGAGCTGGAGCTAGATTTTCTGCTTCACGAATTTGAGAACAATTCTCAACTCGGGTACCAGGGTATCAAAGATTCGGCAGACATGAGACAAGCTACATGGATCTTTTTATCCTTCTTCGAAAGACCAAAAGCCGTCATTGATGCTGGTAAGGCGGCTGACCCGGTACAACCAACCGGCGACAATTCTGCAACCAATGAGCTAAATAACCGCGCTGGACTAGCTCAAGATATACTAGATTTGTACGGAGGCAATAGTGTATCAACTAGCGCTTCTGGTTGTAGTGGATCTTTTAATACAAATGAACCCAATTATGATGCCAACCCTGCGATAACTGTTGACGGCTCACCTCCAGGGAGCCACAAATCATCAAACTGCACGGGAAGTTTTACCGCTGGAGCAGAAAACTTAAGACAGTTCGTTCTAGGTGCTTGGTCACCACCTGTAACGTCAGTCGGTGGCTATAGTTGTCGATCAATTGTCGGTGGATCTGCAACCAGTATTCATGGGGTGGGACGCGCAATCGACATCATGGTAGATGCGACAAATCCAGAAGGCTTGCGTACGGGTAACGAAATAAGGAATTTCCTAATAAATAATGCGGACAAGCTTGGGATACAGCGTGTAATCTGGAATCAAAAAACTTGGACACCCTCTAAGGAAGGCTGGCGCAACTACACCGGAACAAATCCACACACAGATCACCTGCATGTTGAAATTAATATTGAGGCATCAAAAAAGGCAAACCTAACGGAAGGAATTAGCAATGGAAGCTAGATTGGTTACAAGGGGGCGCATGGTGTTTTTACTGTGTTTAGTGTTGGTGATTGTTGTCTTGGTGAACATATTCAATTATTTCAAGTCAGCAAAGATTACAGTGTCGACGAATACTAGTTCAGTTGTGGAGGTATCGACAGAAAAAGATGGTGAATTTAAGAAAGTTGGGGATGGCGATACAACATTCAGAACCCTGGAAACAGGGGACATCTACATAAGAACCACCAATAATGATGGAATGAGTGTTCGGGGATTATCTGTTGAAAATTTCAAATCTTATCAAATTGAATTAAATGTTAGCGACACATACGACAGAAGTTTTGCTTATTTTGGAGCTGTTTCATATGGCATCAAGGACGGAACTTTAGTTCAAGGAATTCAACCAGATACTAGTGACGTAACTAGTTTTGACACTGAAAGCTTCAAGCCTCCCAAAATTGGCTTTATATCCGTACCCTACCTTAAGCGAATCATCTGGGATGACAATGATTCGTTTATTTACGTTTCATTCACTGGGATAGGGCTTTTTAAGAACGGTAGCAATCTTGGTGTAAATGAATTTGCCATCAAAGTTTACACGAAAGAGGGGATAGAGCCGGCGGGGTTTGGTATTGAAAACGATGAATTGAACGCCATAACTCTATCTCTCAAAGACATTGTACGGCACTCTAAAAGTAGCCCTTTGTTCTTATTATCCAGTGAAGGATTGTACTCTAGTAGCGACACAGGAAAAACAGTACAGAAGATTTTACACATCAATGATACTGAAAATTCAAAAATAATTGCTGCAAATAATAAAGTCATAGTGACGACCGGCATAACTCCAAGTGAATATGCTGGAGAACATGATCATGATCATGATGAAAAGGAAGCTAAGTATATTGATGTGGCTATCCTATCTGGGGATGGTGATGAATTAGAGTCTTTTGAGATTGAAGGCTCAGCAGTTAACTACTCAGCGTCAAGTGATACTGAAAGCATTTTAGTAACCGACGAAGCACTGGGTTTAATAGATGAAAGTAATAATCTAATTACGCAGCCTATCTACACCAACCTCACACGTTCTGCTATTTCATTTAATGAACAGTTGTTCGTACTTAATGATTATGGTGTTTTTGTTTTTAAGGATGATGCATTGCGCATGGTGCATCGTTTCAACTCAAGCGAAACCGGTGTCGAGAATTCTTTCTACACATCAACCGGCGAACTAGTGTTTGGGGTTAGGGATGATGAGTCAAAAGATTCAAGTCTAATCAGCTATTATCTAGATGTACTTAAAAACTAAAGAGCGATGACGTTGGCGGAGTTCATGAAATGTTCTACTACGACGTCGGCGTCAGTGGTGGTTATAAAAGTTTGATGGGTGCTCAAAAAATCCGTGAGGGCTTTGCGTCTAGCGCCGTCGAGCTCACTAAACACGTCATCAAGTAGCAGTATCGGCTTTTGATTTCTGGCAACTTCTACTATCGATAATTCGAGTAATTTCAAACCCAGTATCAAGGTGCGAACTTCACCGCGAGAGGCAACATCAGCTATTGGTCGATCATGAAATAGTAAAACAAAATCATCGCGGTGCGGTCCCGATCCCGTAAAGCCGCGCAGCAGATCAAGTTTAGTATTTTTTTCCAACGCTTTAAGTAGCCCTGTTCCATACGAATCTTGAGCTATATCACTTTTATACTGCAGTGAGATATTTTTGCGCACACCAGCAACCGACTCATAGTGATTATTTATTTCCTTGTTTAGGTTTTTGACTAAATCGCAACGCTCTTTGGCAATTCGTCCGCCAAATTCACTAAGCCGCAAATTCCAAACAAACAGTTCGTCAGGTGAGACGTTACCGCGCTTTAATAATGCATTGCGCTGAGCAAGAGTTCTTTCGTAGTCACGGATGATCGATGAATAGTCGGGTAGAGTGCGAGTAAGTAGAGTATCCAGAAACGCACGTCGACGCACTGGTGAGCCCGTAAGTAGCTGAAGGTCAGTTGGCTCGAACACTACAACCGGCAACGTGTCAGCAAGCTGTAAACGTGATTTTTCTAGTTCTTGAGTTTTGAATGTTTTTTGCACCCGGCCGGTGGATGTGTTCGTCTGCAATTTTAATACCCGGGATTTGTTATCCACGAGGGCATCTAGCCGCGCCCAATCCATATCATGTTGTACTAAGTCTCTATCCTTGGCTCGGTATGATTTGCCACTAGCTAGAACCAATAAGGCTTCAAGTAAGTTGGTTTTCCCGCTAGCGTTTGGACCAACGATAATATTTACACCTGATTCAAATTCAAACGAAGCATCTTGGTATGAGCGAAACTGCTGAAGCCGTAAATCTTGGATCATACCAACACTATAGCCGACTAACTCTTGAGCGGCATAATAATGTGTATGTAATCGTTGTGCTTGAGGTCAATGAGTTGTGAGGCGTCGAGCTTACCGTTAAATTGCAAGGCTACATCTGATCCATTAAAAACATTAAGTCCATCAAGCACATAACGAGAATTAAGCGTAATAGAACCTTTACCCTCAACTTTGGCAGTTGCGGCAGCGGTGTTGTCACCAATTTGCGATGCAACCGAAGTAATACTGAGTTCTTTCTTATCCTCATCGATACTAAGCGTGATACTTCCGGCACTCTCTCGGGCAAACAGACTAGACACTTTGGTGATATTCACGAAATCAGCTCGACTCACGCTAGCACTGTTTTCGAAAGCTGACGGAATTAGACCACGATAGTTTGGATATTCACCATCAATCATACGAGTAACCAGCTCAATATCGCCAGCCCTGAAGCAAACTTGTTGGTCGTCATACACAATCTCCACGGAATCAACATCGTCTGGAAGAATTCGCAGTAAATCCTGCATTGCATTTGCCGGCACTAATAGCTTTACGTCCTGGGTTAGTGGCATTACCTTTTTTTCGGCCAAACGGTAGCTGTCGGTCGCCACAAAATATAAATCTCCGTTGTTGGTATGCATGTAGATTCCAGTCAATACTGGTCGAGCTTCATCATTACTAGCAGCGATAATAACTTGAGATAGTGATTCCTTTAATACTTTGGCTTTCACGGTAATCGTTGAACCATCGGTAATTTCTGGCATGACAGGGAAGTCTTCTGCAGATACACCATTGATGGTTGACTGATACTTTTCTGTAGAAATGTGAAGCTTATTGTCTTCAAGCTCTAAGTCTATAACTCCACTTGGGAGGCTGTTTACAAAATCCTGTGTAAGTCGAGCAGGAACCGTAATGGTGCCCTCGCTCGCAATTTTTGATCCAATGTTATGGGTGATTGCAATGTCTAAGTTTGTCGCTGCAATACTCAAACGATTGCCAACTGTTTTTAATAAGACATTAGAAAGAATAGGCAAAGTGCTTTTTGTACTAGCAGTTCTGGAAACACTACTTAATGCTTTGTTTAGATTTTCCTGAGTGACTTGTAGCTTCATATTATTCCTCGTTTCTTATTAACTTATATATAAGTAGTTATAGTTATAGGCCCTGGGGATACTGTGTACAAAACTGATTAACAGATGAGAATTGCAGACAAAGGTGTGGATAGTTGCATACAAATCCTGTGCAAGCTTTCGGATAAGTCGGGTGGTATGGTTTGCGGACAATCGAGCTACCTGTGCATTTGTGTATAAGGCGGTGCTTTTATACGCAACTTGTACGCTTGTTTTTGCACCAGTTGTACACAGAAAACTAAGCATATAACTGCTCCTTGATTTGAGAAATTGCAGCTTTTAGGTCAGGGTCGAAGTTCGATTCTTTCTCAATTTTATCAACCGAATGTATGGCTGTGGTATGGTCTTTACGCCCAAGCTCTCGTGCAATCTTTGGGAAACTTAAGTGCAGTTCACTCCGCAACATGTACATTGCAACTTGCCGAGGAACGACAATGTCCTTATCACGCTTTGGTCCGAGTATTTCATCCATTTCAATGTGAAAATGCTTGGCACAGCGTTCGATAATTTGCTTGGCGCTAACATGTTTTGGTCTTGCTTGCTTGCCGCCAAGTAGTGATTTAGCGATTCCGAGGTCCGGTTGAAGCCCTCGCATATCACAAAAGGCAAGTAGCTGGTTGAGTGCACCCTCCAGTTCACGAATGTTGGTCTGCACAAGATTAGCTAAAAATTCCACAACGTCAGGCGTAAGGCTGGCATTGTGTGTTTCAGCCTTGGTTTGGATGATCGCACATCGCGTTTCATAATCAGGATTTTGCATATCGATTGACATGCCCCAAGCAAAGCGTGACTGTAGACGTTCCTCTAAGGTTGGAATTTCTCGTGGTGGTTTATCACTACTTATAATAATTTGCTTATTAGCTTGATGAAGGGCATTAAAAGTATGGAAAAATTCTTCCTGTGTTTTTTCCTTGCCGGCAATAAACTGTATATCATCGATGATCAAAACATCGGCACTTCTATAGTGTCCGGCAAAGTCTGTATTCTTCTTGAATCGAATTGCATCAAGGAACTCCTGAACAAACTGCTCAGTAGATACGTAAACGATTCGGGCTGACGGGTTGTTTTTCACTACCTCATTGCCAACCGCCTGGATCAGGTGGGTTTTGCCAATGCCCACTCCTCCATATAAAAAGAGGGGATTGTATTTGGTTCCGGAGTTTTGGGCCACTGCTTGGCAGGCTGCATAGGCTAACTCATTAGCTGATCCGACAATAAAGTTGTCGAAAGTGTAGCGCTCGTTAATGCCTTGACGATAATTATGAGTAAGTGCCGTGCGCTGCTGCTTGGAGCGAGAAGATTTTGCTTGTGTTGTTGAGCCTTGATTTTGAGAAACCAACACTTCGTCAGTTTTCTTCTTGGGCGTAATAGAGGAGTTAATCTTATATTCAACAAGTAACGCTTCATGGCCATTCTTTTTGAGGATACCGACAATTAGTTCATTATATTTTTTCTCAAGCTGCTGCTTTATAAAGACATTCGGCACACCAATAACCATAGTGGTTTCATTGCGGCGAAGTAGGCGCGTGTTTTTGAACCAAGTTACAAAACTAGCTCGTGAAATAGATAATTCTACTTCTCCCAGTACTGCTTGCCACAAACTGTCTTGCACGCACGCGCTCCCTCTTTATTTAGTGTCCCTCAACTTTTTTACGAGTCTTGTACACCTAATATAACAAACAAACGAAAGTTTTCCACAGAATTTATGTGTTCAATCTTTGTTTTTCGCAGAATCAATACTAACAGGGGTGATTTTATACACAGGCATATTTTTACACTGAAAATCTGTGGAAAAATAATTCAAAAGAGTGGATAAGTAGCTTGGATTAGTGGGAGAAGTATTGTTAATTTCACCCTAAAGTTCTATGTTCAAAGCGTTGATTGTGCGGCAGCTAGCAAGTTATGGTGTTGACAACAGAGGTCGGTAAGGGTAGAATAAGTCCCTATGCCAAAACGAACGTTTCAACCAAAGACCCGCCGACGCGCACGACGCCACGGATTCATGCAGCGCATGTCTAGTAAGGCTGGAAAAGCTCTACTAAAGCGCCGCCGAAATAAAGGTCGCTCGAAGATTTCTGCGTAGGATTCCTACGATATCAGGATTTTTGCTAAAATCTCTACACACTGCAGATAAGTTGGTGTGTAGTTTTTTGTTACTTAATACATCAGACTCTATAATAAGAAATAATATATGATCTCAAAAACTCATCGATTTCATGGCTATGGCAGTCTCAAGCGCGTATACCGGACGGGTCAGGTTGTGCGAGGTCCGCTCTGCGCCGTAAAGTTTATAGTCAACGAAAAGCGACAGACATACCGCGCAGCAGTGGTGGTTAGCAAAAAGGTGCATAAATCAGCAGTGGTTAGAAATAGGATCAGACGCCGAATCTTTGAAATCATTCGCCACTACGCTCCTAAAATTAATGATAGCTACGATATTGTAGTGACTGTTTTTCATGAATCTGCAGCCACTATTCCGCACGAAGAATTAGACACAATGATCCGCACGCAACTCTCCCAGGCTAAGATTATCTAGCCAGTTGGAGCCAATCACCTCTGTGGTATTATAGGTGCTATATGTTTGATATTTTTATCGTAAAGCCAATTTTCAACCTGCTTGTATTTATTTATGCATTGCTCCCTGGACACAACTTTGGACTCGCACTTATTATATTTACAGTCGTAGTTAGACTGTTGATGTGGCCACTAATCAAGAAACAGCTACACCACAGCAAAGCGATGCGCTCACTGCAGCCTGAACTCAAGCGCATCAAGAAGGCCGCTAAGGGCAATCGCCAACAAGAGTCATTGATGACCATGGCGCTATATAAAGAGAAAGAAATTAGTCCATTTGGAACAATCGGCATCTTGATTGTACAACTTATAATTTTGCTTGGCCTGTACTCTGGGCTGCGCCGAATTGTAGACGATCCACAAAGCATCATCACCTACTCTTATGGATGGATTCGTGACTTGTCGTGGCTACAAACACTTGCCGGCGACATATCACAATTTGACGAAACCTTCCTTGGAGTTATTGATCTAACTCGTAGTGCTGTAGGTGAGGCTGGCATTTACTTCCCGGCGTTACTGTTGGTTACTGGTAGCGCAATAACACAGTACCTAAGCAGTAAGCAATTGATGCCTACCGATAAAAACGCTCGTTCTCTCAAGGAGATTTTGAAAGAGGCCGGCAACGGCAAACAGGCAGATCAATCAGAGGTTTCTGCAGCAACCGGCAAGACCATGCAGTATTTTATTCCAGTCATGATATTTGTATTTACTATCGGCTTGGCTTCTGCCCTCGCTCTGTATTGGTTCGTAGGTGGCCTTGTGGCTTACTTGCAGCAAGCTAAAGTACTCGGACAAGACGAGGAAGAATT
Organism: Saccharimonadales bacterium (SeqCode); assembly: GCA_041600755.1. Classification (GTDB taxonomy): domain Bacteria; phylum Patescibacteriota; class Saccharimonadia; order Saccharimonadales; family JAXHNE01; genus JAXHNE01. Next base: position 240,984 of record JBFIJL010000001.1, on the reverse strand, counting down.
AATGGCATTCAGCGATAAGGCTGCCAAAAATGACGTAATCGAAGGTGAAATTATTCAAAAACCCAAACCTAAAAAATCCGCAGCTAAGAAAGCTAAGCGGAGGAAACGATAGTGAATGAATCAGTCGACGAAGCAATAATTTATGCCAAAAAATACCTAGAAGACTTGTTGTCTTTCTTTGGTCTCAACACCGATGTGTACGCCACCACAGAAGATAACGAAGTAATCGAACTTCATGTACCAAGTACCCACCTCAATGGATTTTTGATTGGTCAGCGTGGCGACACTATGCGGTCACTGCAATTCATGATCAGTACCGCACTTCGTAACCAAAATTTTGCTGTATCGCGCGTGAATGTTGACGTTGCGGAGTACAAAAAGCAACGCGCACAACGACTCGAGCAGACCGCCTTAGAGTGGATAGAGCAAGTAAAGTCATCTGGTGAGGCGATGCATCTAAAGCCGATGAATGCTGCCGATAGACGAATAATCCACAAGCTGGCCGATACTCAGGGTCTACAAACCGCCTCAGAAGGCGAAGGTCGCGACCGTCACATTGTCCTATCTGTAAAATCTTAGAGTTTTGAAACTTTTATAAAACAGGCGTATAGTTTAGCTTATGAAGCGTGTGGTGGTACTCATAAGCTTACTCTCTTTTTGTATTTTGTATGTCAGATCACCGCTATATGCACAGGCAAGTTCATCACATTGGCAGGGTGCAACCCACATTGAAGAAACGGGAAATGTTTTTAATGATAAAGAGTCCTCGCTACCCATAGATTGCGAGCTAAAAAACACCAACAAAACTAAATTTGATACCCGCAGAAGCGACGTTGTTATGGATTTGTTCGCAAACCGGACATTTGAACCGGTGGGTGAGTTTTGTCATATGATAAATGGCAATGGCGTATTTGCTTTGCAGTATACAGACAGTTGGAGTGCGCCACGTTACGAAACGCGCTACTATGCAAAGTCTACGAACTTTAATGAATTACTCATCGGAGCCGGCACTACATCCTGGTTTGATCCGGCGCCATATGGCAGTAATATTGCACTGTTACAGCGCCCTGACGGATACACGAGCTACTATACTGTTCGCATAGAGAAAAACCTCCAATCATGGACCAAGGAAAAGATAGACCAATATACCCAAAAGCTCGCTGTAAATCCTGATACATACGATCAGAGAAATAGTACACAGTTTTTGTATGCTGATGGGGAGAAGGTACAAGTTCAAAAGCATGTATTTTCACGAAACGGGCGGTATATATTGTGGGGTGATAGTCAGCATATTGGACTGGTCGACCTCGCAACTATGCGATATACGCCAGTGGTTGGGAGGCAGACAGAGCCTGTGAGACTTGGAAATTTTGCGGTAAGCAATGATGGAAAGTACATAGCCACCGTGAATAGCGGAAATGTACTTACTGTTTTTGACACAAGATCATGCGAAACAAGCTACGAAAAAAACGAATGGATTAAACCGAGGTATCAAGCGAGTCAGTCATATCCAGGTTGTGAAGTTGCATGGCAGAACAGCAAAGCATTTAACCCGGCTGATTTTTGGCACGGCTCGCGGCAAACTCTTCGTGTGTATTTTAGTCAAAATGGAGATAGTATTCATTTTTCTCGCGGTACTTGGATACCAGAATCTGGAGTTAATAGACCCAAATACTCTTGGCAAGAATATAAGTTAGTTGCCGACGAATACGTGTCTGGCGCACAAGGTTACCTAGCAATGGGCGATAGCTACTCAAGTGGAGAAGGCGATAACCGAGGAGGCGAATGGTACGAACCTGGAACCGATGAACAGGGTGATGAGAGCAGCTTTCAGGGTCGCAACCTTTGTCATCTATCGCGGCGAAGTTATCCGTACTTGATGGCTCTAGAGCTCGGTTACCTGAATAAAAATACAGAGTCACCTCCCGCCGACGGATTATTTCACTCTGTAGCTTGCAGCGGGGCAAAGATACATAATGTTGGCGGGCTGTTAGGCGATAGACTTGAAGGAGGTCAAGCTAGAGACTTTTCAATTCCCGACAACCAGTATTTATTTTTAGAATCTTCAGATATTTCAGAATGGCAACCCGGATTCACTAAACAATTTTCAGCATTAACCGGCGACACATCAAACGATGAAAATCCTAGATTGTTTAAACCAGAAGTCATAACACTTGGAATTGGCGGAAATGACGCTGGGTTTGGCGATTTCCTAAAAGCTTGTTTTTATCCTGGTAATTGTGACCCAGCAACACTAAATACAGAAGCATCTATAAACACGGCACGAATGATTGCCAGTCAAAGAAACCGGTTAGTTAGGTTGTATTCCCAAACTAAACAAGCTGCGCCTGATGCCCGAGTATATGTACATGGCTATCCATCATTCATCCAAAGCGAAGGAGGTTTCTGTGCGTTCAACGTACTGCTCAGTGATCAAGAGAGAAAAACCGCCGACGGAGCTACGAGGTACATGAATGAGATAGTCAAATCCGCTGCTCAAGAGGCTGGAGTGTATTATGTTGACGTCACAAATATATTTGACGGCGGAAAGCTGTGCGATCAAGCTCAAGATGACCAACTGTTAGTAAACGGTGTGAGTATTGGAAATGATGTGACTGTAGCATTGCCAGTTGTTGGAAGTGTATGCATTCGTAAGTGTTTTGGAAACGAAACCTACCACCCAAATCCCAAAGGGTTTGTGAAGTATTCAGCGGAAATTCTAAAACAAACTAATGGTCTTACAAAAGCAATGCCTGCACCTGGCGAACAACAACCAATTCCGCTCCCTTCAAGCGAACTTTTTGGAGATGTGGCCGTTGAGGCGGTTGAGCACATGAACGAAGGGGCAGCAGAAAAAGTATCGATGTCAGAAATGGTGGATAGTTCTAAAGGAGAACTAATTTTAGAGCAGGCCGGTCTGTATCCAGGAGCAGACGTGCGTGTTGAGGTGCACTCAACCCCACAACTGCTTACCTCTGGCACGGTAGATACGTTCGGTAAATTTACTTCTACACTACAGCTTCCATACCTAGAGCCTGGCTATCATGAAATTCACCTCTACAGTCATGACAGTCAGGGCGTTAAAGTTAACTATTTCCAACAGTTATTTGTAGGCGTTACGACCGTTGATTTTGATGGAGATGGCATTCCGGACGTGAGTGACTCTTGTAAGTTAATCCAAAATGCACTGCAAGATGCAGACAAAGACGGCATAGACGATAGTTGTGATGCAGTGGTGGCCCTGCTGACAACAGAAGAGTCAGTTGAGCAAAACAATGCCATTAGTAATCCAACTCGAGGTGTGTCTGTAGTACCACCATCACCTGGACTCTCTGAAGTAACCACTACAACCCTCGCAAGTCAGCCGCCAGAGCAATCAAGTTCACAAACGACTGGTCCAGATGACCCAGGTGCAGGAGAGGTCCAGGCAGCACGAACAGCAGGTGAATCTTTACCTGATACTTTAGCCAAGGAGAACAAGGATTTAATGACAATAGTAAGTGTGCCAATAATTTTGACTGGCCTTGCAATAACTCTGGTCTATACTAAACGCAGGAGGCCAACATGAAAAAAATCAACAAACCGAAATCACCCAACAAAACAAAAGCAAAAGCCAGACTTGACGACAAGCTGATCAACGCAATACGGCGCCACAAACTAGTTTCTGTACTACTGTTTATCCTCATATTTTCATTATCGGCGTCAGCTCATACTAAATACAAAGATTGGGACAACGCCCAAGCGCTCCGCGGCCTAAACCGTGACTTTCCTATTCTCATTGAACAAATCGAACAAGCGACTGGTTTGGATTTACAGGTGAAATCTAACTGTTCAGTCACTCAAGAGAAGTTCGGTGGTGGTGTCAACATTTGCCAATACATAGTTTCTGATAGATCTGTCCCGAATTCTGAATTGAAAACTGCGAAAACAACACTCCAAAAAAACAGTCTTTTTTCAGGTTACAATGAGTCTAGTAATGGAAGGGTTGTCAATTTTAAGTATAGGAAAATAAGTGCTTGTGAGTTTTCTAACTCCAGACTGTACATATCCTGTCAGATGGGGGTTCGCGACGCGAATAAGGGGATTAAATACTGAAAAACAAAAAGCGACTATGAAGAAAATCAACATTTGGAAAGCAATAAAACATGAAAAAAGCCAAACTAAGACTTGACGACAAGCTGATCAACGCGATCAGGCACCATAAACTAGTTTCGGTACTATTGTTTATCCTCATATTTTCATTATCGGCGTCAGCTCATACTAAATACAAAGATTGGGACAACGCCCAAGCGCTCCGTGGTCTAAACCGTGACTTTTCAATCCCCATAGAACAAATTGAGCAGGCAACAGGCCTTGATCTCGAAATTAAATCAGGCTGCGCAACCACCCAAGAGAAGTTTGGCGGTGGCGTTTCTTATTGCAAATATTCAGTTTCAAAATCTGAAGGGGTGGACAACAGGATTTTTGGCGATCAAGAAGCTGTCCTTAATGCTCAGTCTGTTTTTAAGAAACGAGGAGAGTTTGATAACAAAGAAGGTTTTAAGTACTCATACCGTAATCTTATTGCTTGTGAGTTTGCTAATCAGCCCCCATTGTATTTATCGTGTCAGATGGGGGTTCGCGACGCGAATAAGGGGATTAAATATTGACCAGTCGAACAATAGCTTCTTATTTTTCTAGAACCGAATTGTAGACGTCGAGGGTTTGTTGGGCCATTTTTTGCCACGAGAATTTTTTTAACTGCTCGGTGCCTTTTTTTACCAAGTCTGCTTGTAGTTTTTTGTCAGAAACTACCTCGATGATTTTATCGGCCATGTCGTTAATGTCTTCTGGGTCAAAATAGATAGCTGCGTCGCCGTTTACCTCTGGCAGGCAGGTAGCGTTACTGCTGATAACTGGGCAACCATGGGCCATAGCTTCGAGCCCTGGAAGTCCAAACCCCTCACTAAGGGAAGGGAATACATATGCGGTTGCGTTCTGATACAGCCACTTTAGTTCGGCGTCAGACACAAAACCAGCAAAAATAATCGAACTACGGAATGGCGAATCCTTAGCAAATTCCTCGAGTTGCTCATAATAGTGTTCCTTCTTCCCTGCTAATACCAACATTAATTCAGGTTGTGAAGTTTTAACAATCTCAAAAGATTTTATTAAATTCTCTAAATTCTTGTGCGGGAATGCAGATCCCACAGCAAAGATAAATGGTTTTTTGGCAGATTTTAATTGTTTTGCTGCTGTTTTGAGCGGAGGTTCACTGGCTTCGTGCGTGACAGTAATCTTGTTGCCAATCTTGTTGCCGTATTTGTCGGTAATTTCTTGCTTAGCAAACTCGGTTGGTGTGATTATTGCATCTGCGAGCCTTAGGCTTTTTGCAAGGAGCCAGCGGTATGCGGCCATGCGAATTTCGTGCAAAATACGAGGATATTTGCCTGGTCGTGCAAAGCGCAACATGGTGAGGTCGTGTGTTGTTGTGACGCGTACCCCTCGGTACATGACTGGTTCCTGTGGAGTCATCCAAAAATGCACTAAATCCGGCTCAAGTTTCTTTAAATATCGCGCAAAAGTCCATTGATCTAGCGGATTAAATGAAAATTGCTTAAATTCACACACCGTAGCCACGAAATTATTCGAGTGAGGTTTCCAGGGGTCTGCGGCCTTCAAGAGCACTGTGTATCGGTTAATAGTGTCGGTGTATTGGAGGTGCTCTAAAAGTCTGTCAACATAGCGCCCACTGCTCGATTGTCTCCCTCTTGCATCAATAACAATGTGTTTTTGCGTCATATCTCGTACAATTATAGCGTGCAAACAATAAAACGAACTAGTTTATATATTTTCTTTGGCCTGTTGGCCTATGTTCCGCTACACATACTGCTTTCAACCTGGATTGGCAGCAACTTCGGGATTTTGGAAGAAGCAAAAATAGCCAAGGACTTTGTGCTGGTGGTTGGATTTTTACTAGCTTGTGTCTCGAGTTCACGTAGCTTCTTCTGGAGTCTCTTAAGAAAGCCGGTATCCGTAGCCATACTGGCGTACGTGGGCATTACGGTTCTGTTAGCTGCTATCATGCCAACCGATCCAGACGCCGAGGTGTTGGGGGTTGTGTATAACACCCGGTTTTTGATGATTTTTTTGTATGCTGGGCTGCTGGGTGAGTATTATCAGCGGTTTTGGCTAATTAAGCGCAGCCTGCAGATTGTCCTGGGGGTGGCAGCGTTAGTTTTGGTATTTGGAATGACTCAGTATTTAGTACTTTCCGATTCTGCGCTAGGATTCTTTGGGTATAGCAGGGAAAACGGTGTTTTGCCGACATTCTCTATAGACAACAAGCCTGGGTTGGAGCGAATTATGGCAACGTTGCGTGATCCAAACTCATACGGATCCTATCTGATACTTATAATTAGTTCAGTCATTGTACTTATTGGAAAGACCAAAAACCTGGAGTTACGTAAAATATATAGCGGACTACTTGCTCTTGGTGCGCTAAACCTGCTCTTTACGTTCTCGCGTAGTGCTTGGCTTGGACTTGTTGTTGCGCTGATTGCACTTACGGCTACACAATTCTCAAAAATCCCTAAGAGGTCTCTAAAGCTGGCAGCAATTAGCAGTGCTATGCTTGTTTTGATTGGCTCTGGTTTGCTTTTTGTGTTGCGTGATCAGTATTTTGTGCAAAATGTTGTGTTTCACGCCGACGAATCAACCGTCATGGAGGATCCAAATCAGCTGCGCAGCAGGTTTTGGCAAGAGTCAATCGACCGAACAGTAAAGCAGCCGCTTGGGCATGGTCCGGGCACAGCAGGACTGGCGTCTATTCGTAACGACGAACAGGTAATCTTGAACGAAAACTACTATCTACAAATTGCTCACGAGGTTGGAGTTATAGGTTTAGGGTTGTTCTTGGCTATTATTGGTCTAATTTTCGCAAGGTTGTTAAAGCAAAAAAACGACACCTTGGCTCTGGTTTTAGTTATGAGCCTGGTCGGCCTGAGTTTTACAAATTTATTGGTACACATTTGGTCAAACGAAGCCGTAGCCTATACATTCTGGGCCCTCGCCGGCCTGGCATTGCTCAACAAAAAGCCCGTAAAAATCAGTCGATAGTTGGAATTTTTGGCGGTCTGCCGTGGTAGAGCCAGTCGTCTACCTGCGAGATGCTCACTTTTCTACTGCGCTGGATGCGCTTTCTTTCTATAAGTGCATGCGGAATTAGCTTGACTGCTGCAAAATAGCCTCTGAAGTGCGTGAGTAGCTGACCGTGGCTGATTGAACCAAGTGCTAGGCGAAGACTTTGCAAAACCGCCAAAGGAAAATATTTCCAGAACAGTATTCCTGGCATATTTTTTAAAAACAATATATGAAAGTTTTTTGTTGAGTGGAAGCGGGTAAAGCCGCCAAGTTTGCTACTTGTGGCAGACACCTCATGGAACACTACTGCCTTCGGTTCATACCAAATCTTCCAGCCCGCAAGTCGAGCTCGAAAGCTAATGTCAACATCCTCATAGTATGCAAAGAACGTTTCGTCGAATGCACCAATATCATCAAATAGGGCAGTTCGGTACAGCGTCGCACCCGCGGGCGCACAGAATAATTCTTCTGCGGCATCGTATTGTCCAGTATCTTCGTGGTTCCTGCCTCGTGGAAAAGGAAGCCCCCATATAGAATAAAAATCACCAGTGCTATCTATGTGGGTTTTGTCATCTCGGAGTTGTTTGCAACTCACGATGCCGGTAGTGGTGTCTTTTTCCATGCGTGCAACCAGGTGCTTTAGCCAATCTTTGTCTGCTAATGCATCGTTATTGAAGATTCCAATAAGCTCTGCATTCTGTGTTTTTGCCCATTCAATTCCAACGTTTACGCCACCATCAAAACCTAGGTTTTTGGGAAGTTTTTCTATGTGCACGGTAGGGAATGATTTCTCGATAACTTCTATGGAATTGTCGACAGACCCATTGTCTACTACCACGGCAGTATGAGCAGTTGATTGACTTGCAAGAGACTCCAAACAAGCGCCTATATGTTCTGCGCCATTCCAGTTCGGTATTACTACAACAATATTAGGTTTCATAAGTTACCTAGCTATCATATAATACTTATCTGATGTTGAGCACAATAAAGAAGATTTTTTCAAAAGAAAACAAAGCACTGCTTTCGGAGCTTGTCCGAACAGACTTCAAGCTGCGCTATCAAGGTTCAGTACTTGGCTACGCTTGGTCTCTGCTGCGCCCTTTGCTTATGTTTTTGATTCTGTACGTTGTATTTACTAAGTTTCTTAGGATTGGAGGCAATGTGCCACACTATCCGATCTACTTACTGCTTGGTATCGTTTTATGGCAGTTTTTTGCAGACATGACTAACCAAAGCCTTGCTTCTGTTGTTGGCAGGGGCGATTTAATTCGTAAGATTCGCATCCCGCGCTGGATGATAGTGTTATCTAGCAGTGTATCGGCAGTCATTAACCTTGGATTAAATATGGTCATTGTGGCTGTGTTTATGGCGGTGAACCAGGTTGAATTAACACTTTACATACTGTGGTTGCCTTTTGTTTTAGCGGAGATATACATACTGGCCTTAGGTTTGTCGCTGTTTTTGTCGGCAGCGTTTGTTAAGTATCGTGACGTAAGTTATGTTTGGGAGGTTGTGATTCAGGCTGGATTTTACGTGACACCCATCCTTTACCCAATCACGCTTATAACCAACCCGACCTTTCAAAAAGTATTGGTGCTAAACCCCATGGCACAAGCAATTCAAGATGCACGTAATCTAGTAGTAACAAGCGAGACTGTGACTATCGCCGAGATCTTTAGCTCTAGCTACGCCAGGCTAATACCCTTAGCGATAAGCATACTAATACTTATCATAGGGGTGCTTTACTTTAAGCGAGAGTCAACTCACTTCGCGGAGAATCTATAATGAAGAGCAAAAAACTACAAGATAATGAACATGGTGTGGACTCGAAAGATATCGCGATAAGAGTTAGCGGGGTTAGTAAGGCGTTTAAGCTGCCCCACGAAAAAACATCAAGCCTTAAAGGGATGTTTGTGAACATGTTTCGAGACAAGCGCACTTACGAAAAACAACAAGTACTTAAAGACGTGTCTTTTGAAGTAAAAAAAGGAGAGTTCTTTGGCATAGTTGGTCGCAACGGCGGAGGCAAAAGTACTTTGCTTAAGCTCATGGCTGGGATATATTCTCAAGACTGCGGCGCTATTCATATTAACGGCAAGCTTACTCCATTCATCGAACTCGGCGTTGGATTTAATCCAGAACTAACCGGGCGCGAAAACGTTTTCTTAAATGGTGCACTTCTGGGATTTACCCGTAAGGAGATGGAAAATAAATATAATGAGATAGTGGCGTTCGCAGAGCTTGAAAAATTCATGGACCAGAAGCTTAAGAACTACTCTTCAGGCATGCAGGTACGCCTAGCCTTTTCCATTGCTATTCAAGCCAATACCGACATTCTGGTATTAGATGAGGTTTTAGCGGTAGGCGATGAGGCGTTCCAGAGAAAATGTGAAGAATATTTCGAAAAAATTAAGCAGGACAAAACTAAAACAGTAGTATTGGTGACGCATAGCATGGAGAGTGTGCGCAAGCACTGTAGCAAAGCTATGTTCATAAGAGGCGGCAAAGTTGTTGTTGCTGGAAACCCAGACAAAGTTGCTGATGAGTATATGTTGGAAAATTTGAAGTCCGGTAATGACAAAGAAAAGTCCGAGAGAGGTGTACTGAATAGCCCGTGGATAAGCGCAAAAGTATTAGGTGCACCTGTCTTGAAAAGCACAGACACACTAAGCATCGAGGTCAAATATAAGAACACCGACTCACGTCCAGTCTATGCCAAGATAGTGGTTCAACATTCTAACGCGAACATCATGATAACAAACGCTAAAATTCATCACAATATTATTACGAATGACAAAAAAGAACACACCTTAATGTTTGAGCTTGACCTTAAGAGTTATAACTGGGGTGATTGTCGGATTGTGGCATTGCTGGTAGACGAAGAAAAAAATTACAATGTTGCAGATTTTGGCTACAATAGTGAGCTGATTTTCAAAATACCGAAAAACACGAAAATTGCCGGCATTATGAAAACAACAGGCAAACTTGAATTGATAAAATGAATAAGTACTACAAACAAGTTTGCATAAAAATAGCAACGGATGCACAGTATGATTCAATAAAGCCAATTCTTGAAAAGTTTGCACAAAACAACACAACTTTCGATATATTCATTCCTAAGCACAAAGGAAACCCTCTGAATGTAAATGCGATGTTTAATAAAACTCACGACATTGTGTCAAAGGATGGTTTCAGTAACGTAATAAGAGAAGTGACCTCAAAAAATAAATATCACTTGGCATTAATTACGCCGAATTATGAACAAGGGATTGAAGCAAAGTACTATGTAAAATACAGCTATGGTCCAAGCCATACAGTGAAGCCCATATTCACCCATCAAGCTCACAGACTTAATCATTACCATGGCTATTTTTTGCATAGTCAAAGAGATTTGGATATTTTTAGTGTTTTTTCAAAAACATACTTATTGCCAGACTTGAAGTACGTAGGCTATAAGAGTCAAATAAAGACACAATCAAAAAAGAAAACAATTCTTTTCCTTCCATCCTGGGAGGGGCAAAATGACTTGAGCTGGATTGTATCGGCTGTAGCTAAACTGAAGAAGAACTATACAATAATTGTGAAATTACACCCTTATGGGGATTTTGGGGCAAAAATACCTAAATCTGTTAAAAATGTAAAAATAGAAATACAAAAAATAGCTGATGAGTTCTATGATGGAGAAGCTTCACTAAAAGGTCTTCTGGCGCGAACTGATTTAGTTATTAGTGATATTTCAGGTGCTGTTTTTGACGCACTGTATGTAGGAGTGCCTGTCACGATATACTCGAAGAACATCAACAAATTTGATGTTCCGGGTGTAAAAAGTGGATGCGCAAAGTATGTCGACGAAGGCTATGTGTCGTTATCAAAAACAGCCAGTGCTCTAGTAAAGCAAGTCCCCGAAGCGTTATCGTCACAATACCTTCATACACAGAAAGAATTATCAAAGAAGATTTTTCGGCAAGATTTCACATCCAGGGCAGTAGACAGTTGGATGAGGATTATTAGTTTGTATCTAGAAGATAAAGTCGACCAAGAGTATGTTGCAATGCATAACCTGATGTCGAGTGAGTTTTGGGGTTATAAAAACGAGTCAGAACGCTTGAGAATCGAAAAACAAACCCTAATCGGAAAGGTCACCTTTATGACCAACGAACTAAACTCCTTCCTTGGCATCAAGCGCTCAATACGATTATTGGCAGGTAACATTAAGAGAAAGCTAAGGAAAACTATTACGCGTATCGATCCATCATGATGAAATTTGTATTTGATCTAGACGGCACAATAACCTCTGTCGAGACTTTGCCTATTATTGCCAAAAACTTTAAAATTCATGAAGAGTTGACGCAATTAACGAAAGATACGGTAGCAGGCAAGCTGCCATGGAGGCGCTCGTTTGTTCGTAGGGTTGGTTTATTGAAGCACGTTCCAGTGGATGAAATTGACATTTTACTAGAGAAGACCCCGACACACCTTAAGCTAGTAAAATTTATTCAAGAAAATAGAGACAATTGCTATATTGCTACCGGAAATCTTGATTGTTGGGTGGATGGGCTAAGCAATAAGATTGGCTGTAAATACTACTCGAGCAAGGCAATTGTAAACGACAATGAAGTGCTAGAAATTACCAGCATATTAGAAAAAGCTGATGTAGTTGAGATGTTGCAAAATGATGGGCACACTGTAGTTTTTGTTGGAGACAGCAATAATGATGTTCAGGCAATGCGCAAGGCAGATGTAGCCATAGCGTTCGGTGCGTCACACAAGCCATCCAAGTTTTGCTTATCTGCGGCGGACCATGTGATTTACGAGGAAAAAGAACTAATAAAATTGTTAACAGACATTATTGCAAAACACCCCTTGTGATATAATTACAATAATGAGAACAGTGATAACATTTGGCGTATTTGACTTTTACCATCTTGGTCACTTACGTCTTTTTAAGCAGATTCGACACGCAGTAGGTGAGCCGTGCCGTTTGATTGTTGCAGTACAGAACGGTGACTATACATTGAGCCAAAAGCCCGACACAAAGATACTGTATAATACTGAGGAGCGAAAAGAAATGCTAGAAGCAAACAAGTATATTGACGAGGTGGTGGTTTACGACACGGTGGGCGAATTTATAGGAAAAGCGGTGTTTGATGTTTTCGCAAGAGCCCCCGAGCATACCAGCCCAAGCATTCAGAAGTTTGAGAAATGGTGCATAGACAATAATAAAGAGGTTATTGTAACAAGACGTACCGAAGGAATATCATCGTCTGCAATCAAGGTCAGTATCGCAGATGATTTAAAAGTTGCATAAACGAAATAGTACGATAACAGGAGAGATGATGGATCACAGCCAGGCGATACAATATTGGCAAGACATGGCGGACAGCAACCCTAATGAAAAAACTGCCAAGGTTAATCCGCAAAACGACTACACTACTGTTGATGCAGAGTTTATTATGCAGTATGCAAACAAAAATAGTGAGATTCTGGATCTAGCAAGCGGCACGGGGATGGCCATAAGTAAGTACTTTGAGAAGATTGGCCATATAGACGCAGTGGAAGTGTTTCCTGAATTCACAAAATTTATTCCCAAGTCACGCAACATAAGTATTTATAACGAAAGTATCACAGCCTTCACTCCTAGTAAAAAGTATGATTTAGTATTGATGTTTGGAATAGTTCAGTACTTCAATGAGGATGAAATTAGAAACCTCTACGTTAAATATAAAGATTGCCTTAAGCCAACAGGTAGGCTAATAATAAAGAATCAGTTTGGCGTAAAAGAGGATGTTAATGTGTCTGGTGTCTCAGAAGAGCTAAACAAAGCGTATTATTCACAGTATAGGCACCTGGATAAAGAGCTCAGAACTCTACGGTCAGTGGGATTTAATACTGATGAGGTAGTGGACATCTATCCAGCTGAAGCAAACCGGTGGGATAATACGCACTTTTATGCGATCGTTGCTACTCCTTAATGTGCTCATTATTGTGGATTGGAGGCAGAAGCAGTGACTAAAAATAGCTTTCATGCTGAAGACACTATGTTCTACTCCACAGCAAATGCAGGCTATGCCATATATGCTGCCATATCTCTGTTAACTGTGAGGGATCAGATTCCCAATGCTAGTTTATGCGTATTAAGCTCTGGATTATCAGAATACGACAAAAAAATACTTAACAAAAATAAGATCGAATTTTGTGAGCTAGACCTCAGCGAAAAATTTACAAGATCCTGGGACTACCCTATAGATTGCTATTACATATTCGCAGGGCCCGAGCTGTTTTTAAAAAAGGGATATAGCAAGTCGGTATACATTGACGGGGACATACTGTGCACTTCCAATCCACTAAAGGGTTTACCTGCGGTTAGAAGTATCGCTGGAGTGGTGAGTACTAGCGTGAACGACGACTATTCTGCAATTTTTGGTAATGATTGGAGGCAGATAAAAAAAATATGGAATCTCAATCAGGATATTGCAAACAGGAGAAGAATTAACGCGGGAGTCGTATATTTTAATAATGAGAAAATGAAGGAAATTGGTCTTCTATCCAAGACGGGCCACTTGTTTAAAGAGAGTTTAAAGAAGGGTGTCCCGCGGAAGGGTGACGACAGTTTATTTTCACTTTTTCAGTACGTGCACTTAGCGGAGAAAGAGATTGTCTATCTACCGCCGCAGTATAATTTTGTACTGCAGTTTAACGAATGGTGCTATCCTGTAGATAGCCTGGTGTTTTTTCATTTCTCGCTCGATAAGCCCTGGAAAAAGCGCCCTTACAAACACAAAAACCAAAAGCACAACATGTTCAATCCTTACACTAGAATATGGCGCAAAAAACTTAAGAGAATAGCGCCCAGGGTCTGGATTAGTGGTTTGTTAATGATGATACGAACGAGCGACTAGTATGGAAAGTGGTAAACAAGCTCATCTTGCGCATGGCTAAGGTTGGCTGGTTTTGTATAGTTTTTGATATGTAGCTGGACATAGCCACGGTCTTTTATTTTTGTCATATCAAAAAGCACACTCTTTTTATTAAACACAGAATAGTAGTCGTTGAACTTATAGTCCCCTCCAGTCAGCTTATCGGATAGTTTTATTCGACAATTCGGAACACCATAACTGTCACTGAATATTAAGCCGTGCAAACTAGAGGAGAGTATGAGCTCACAGGAGTTTATCTGTTTCGCAACATTTAACGGGTGTCCGAGAGCATCAATTATTAGAATATTAGCATTGCCTCTTAAGCTTAGAATCTTTTCATGGTCGGCATCAATGTAGTGGGGAATTATGCCAATTCGAAACTTTGGTTTTTTCACCATCGGGAAAGCTCTACTCATTAGAATTCCAGGATCACCAAGACCAATTGAGTCGCCTGCAATCCTGTCTTGTGTCATCTTGCCCCTTGCCGCATGGAAAACAAGGTTCTTGCTTTTCAATGGTGCACCGTCTTTAATGAATCCGCTTCCCCAAACCTTGATCTCGTTGTTACCAGATTCTCTATCCAGTATTTCTAGTATTGAACCAGCCCCAGCTAGATCGCATGTATCAGGGGGATACCATACGCACCGCAGTCCAAAAAGTCGTTCAATAAGCAATGGGGTAATTTCATCGCCAAAATTCATTTTACGAGGGTATTCGTACCTCCACCAATATACCTTTAGGCGCCTTTTAAACATTCTGCGGTATAATTGTTTTATATTCATGAAGAACCCATTAGTAACTGTAATAATACCATGCTATAACTACGCTAACTATGTGGGTGAGGCGATCGATTCAGTTCTGCAACAATCTTATAAGAATGTTGAGCTGATTGTTATAAACGACGGCTCAACCGACAACAGCCTTTCTTCCATTACGAATAAACAGGCTACGAGTAACTTCTCAATAATTAATCAAAAAAACAAGGGTATAGTATATACGAGAAACAAAGGCATCGAGGCTGCTCGTGGCGACTTCATACTACAACTAGATGCTGACGACACTATTCCAAAGGGATATTTGAAAAGTCTTGTCGGGGAGATGATAAGTCATAAGGCTGACATATGCTACACCCAGGCTGTTAACCTAAAAACCAAAGAAGTAATCATCAAGTTGTCCGACTTCAATCTTGAGAAGTTGAAAATTCACAACTACATCCACTCTAGCGCATTGGTGCGATCAAAAACACTAAAACAGTACGCATACGATAAAAACCTAAGTGGGATTGGTTATGAAGATTGGGATATATTTCTTTCAATGTGTCTGGATGGCGCCAAGGCTGTTCCGGTATCTGGAACGAGCTTGAGTTATAGAATTCACGACGACAGGCTTAGTAGATCTGATAAGCTAAATGGAACGGTCAAAGAGTTAGATGCCAACAGATATATTTTACTTAAACACATAAAATCTCATCCATCTACAATGAACTACATGTCAGTTATTGCAAATCGGTTATTGGAGTTGCGTGAAGCTAAGCTGAACAACCAGCACCTCATGAACCAAAATGCAGAGTTAAGTGAAAAACTAAATGCGATAACAAATATGAAATTATTCAGAGCAGCCAAAGCAATGAGGGCGTTTAAAAGAGCCTTACTGGCAAGAGTTCGGCGCTGATGCAATTGTGTCTTTTGTAGGATACAGTATAATACTGTGTGATAAATACCGTTTAAATTCATCTTTGCATGGGCGACCATGCGTGCGTTATGTACGTAAATTCAAATACATGGCGCATGCAAATTAGAAAGTGTAATTGTGCAATAATTTATGGAGAGAGGTCACTCAGAGATATGAGTCTAAAAATCAGAACAAAGAGCGCTCTTAAAAAAATTCTTAAACCTTTTGCAGGGCATGCTATCCGGCTGATGCACACCCAACTGCTAGGCAAAAGAGTGTTTATCAATAGGTATACAGCCAAGATACCAATATATTCTAGATTGCTAAAAAAGGTGGATTCGGTAATGACGGCCGCTTCGGCGGTTGCTGTCCGAAAGGCTGAATATGAGACTTGGATAAAGAGCAATTACCCAAGCAATTATTTGTTAGCAAAGCAAAAAACAGAAGTTGCTAAATTGAAAAATAAGCCATTGTTGAGTGTTTTGGTGCCGACATACAATACTGATAGCGATTATCTGGCGGAATGTATCCAATCGGTCATTGACCAAACTTACGACAACTGGCAACTGTGCATTGCAGACGATGCCTCTACAGACCCAAGCGTTATCAAGACAATTAAAAGATTTGCAAAACAAGATAAGCGCATCGATTTTGTTGTACGCGATAAAAACGGGCATATATGTCACGCTACCAATTCTGCATTGGATTTAGCAAAAGGAGAGTTCATAGCATTACTGGACCACGATGACGTGCTTTGGCCGAACGCGCTATACGAGGCAGTGAAAGTAATTAACGAAGCCAGTCCTGACTTCATTTACTCTGACGAAGACAAAATTGATGAGGAGGGTAAGCATGTTGATCCATTCTTCAAGCCCGACTGGAGCCCAGAATTCCTTCGGTCCATTAACTACATTACACATTTTGCAGTTATTCGGAGAACCATTGTCGAAAAAGCAGGCAGATTTCGTCCAGGCTACGAAGGTGCTCAAGATTGGGATCTTTTTCTGAGAGTTAGTCGTTTGACCCAGAAGATTCATCATATACCAAAGGTTTTGTATAGTTGGCGAAAATCCGAAACATCCACCGCATCGCAGCCTTCTGCCAAAGACTACGCATACGTAAATCAAAAGAAAGCTCTCCAAGATGACGTTGAACAAAGGGGCTACAAGGCTAAAATAGAATGGCAGATCCCGTTTTCTATGTGGAGGGTTGACTACAAACTAAAGAAGAACTACAAAGTATCGATTATTATCCCCACAAAAAATCAATACGAGTACATCAAGAGATGTCTAGAATCGATAAAAGAATTTACCACTTACAAGAATTTTGAACTGATTGTTGTTGATACTGGGTCAACCGATGAAAAGGTGTGGGACTTATACGAAGAATATAAAAGCATATTTCCTGATTTCAAGCTATTGAAGTGGAAGAAAACATTCAATTTTTCAGCGGTGTGTAACTATGGAGCTAAGGATTCAACAGGTGAATATCTCTTGTTTTTAAATAATGATACGGAAGTAATAAGTCCTTCATGGATTGAGGACATGTTAGCGTATGCACAACAGGAAGAAATTGGAACAGTTGGGTGCAAGTTACTCTACCCCGATAACAAGCTCCAACATGGCGGTGTAATATTGGGTGTTGGGGGCATGAATGATACACCAGGGATAGCAGGACACTACTTCCCAGTATTTATCGATGAACCGCCTCAGGATCCAGCGCAGCAGTTATACGTAGGTGGCACGAGAAACTTTACGGCAGTGACGGCGGCATGTGTGATGGTCGAAAAGGGAAAGTTTAATAGTGTTAAGGGCTTTGACGACAAATTTAGGATTGCCTTTAATGACGTAGACCTTTGCCTGAAGATATACGACAAAGGATTCAGGAATGTATACCTGCCGCACGTAAAGCTGTACCATCACGAATCTGTCTCTGTCGGGCAACCAGGCTCAAAGGTTAGGGATATTGGAGAGTTTGATAAAGAAATTAAAATGATGATAAAAAAGTGGGGAAGTCTCATCAAGAACGATCCATTCTATCACCCTAGCTTCAGAAGAGATATTGCAAGCGCTAGGCTAGACAATGGATCAAAAAAGAACAGCTAAATCACAGAACCGATTGTAGCTTAGATAGCGATTCGGCCTTCTTTTTTGCCGTTAGTCAGATAGTGCATATAATACGCTTTTAGGTCAGATCCAAAGGCTTGGCGCAGATCGGCATAGTTGGTTTTATAGGTGTATACATTGAACTCTGAGCTGGCAGCTCTACCCTCACTCATACCTAGACCAACGAAATGCCTTAGTGCCTCGATGTCGTTCAATCCAAACACGCGCTTAATATCACTGTTGTTGTTGCGATAAGTCTCAAAATTATAGATACTCGCATAGTTCACGCCGCCCAGAACCGATGTTCCATTGACTGTGCTTCCGGTAGCGATTCGGCCTTCTTTTTTGCCGTTAGTCAGATAGTGCAGGTAGTACGCTTTATTGTCTTCTCCGAATGCACGTCGCAAATCCACATATATACCCTTGTATGACAGTACATTGAAGCTAGCATTTGCTAGTCGACCCTCTCTCATGCCGAGTGATACAAAGTGCTGAATTGCTCCAGCGTCGTCATTTTGGAAATGAATGCGCATGTCTGAGTGATTTTGGATGTAGGCATTGAAATCGTAAACGTTGGCATAATCGATTCCCTTGAATTTAGTAATGGGCACAAGAGTTGCTGTACCGGTAGCTACGCGACCTTCTCGGAATCCAAAAATTGAAAAATGGGCGTAGTATGCCGATAATACATTTCCGTAATTAATTCGTAAATCTTGATAGCGGTTTTTGTATGACTGTACATTGAAGCTAGCACTCGCCTGGCGCCCTTCTTGAATTCCGTTAACAATAAAATGACTAAATGCCAATGAAGCATTGTTGCCGAACGCCTGTTTGAGGTCAGGGTATCTGTCTAGATAGAACTCAGCGTTAAAAACAGGGGAGTAGTCTATTCCGTTATGGAAGGCAGCCAATGTACTACCAAACCATAGTTCATAATAGCTCACGAAATTGTAGCTGCCGCTATAATACAGCCCGGTAGTGCCATAAGGGGCACGTCCGTATAGGCCCTGAGGGTTGTTGTATGTGTGTGGAGTATAGCAGTACATGGCAGAGGTGGTGGCGTTTTGAATATACACGGTAGCGTAGTGCGTTCCGTTAGTATCATAAAACCTTACATTCTGGCCAGGATATAGATTTGGACTGTATAGGTTTTTTGTTGTTCCGCAAGTCCATGACGAGCTCGTACTCCACCATGTCATATTTCCGCGTGCCCGCTCGAAGTGATATCTCAAAGCCCAGGTGGCGTTGTCTATTTGGTATGAGAACGTACTATTGCCAGCACACGAACCTGACGTTGGACAAGCATAGCCCATAGCTTGGTTTAGTTGCCACGAAGTTGGGTTTGGTGAAGTTACTAAGCTTTGTTCCTTTTGCATCGTGGTCAGAATGACCTTAGGGCTCACACCGTAAATTTGGGATGCATAATAAATAATGTGTGACGCTGGAATGGGGGTGTCACAAGTAGCTCCAGCATTAGTATAAAGCTGTCTTTCTGTGCTGCCTGCGCCATAGCATTGAAGTGGATAGCTTAAGTTTGCTAGCCCGCTATTTTTACTCACCAAAAAGGACTGGATGGCTTCCTTGGTCATAATGTTCGCATCAAGAAACAGTGCATCGTCTAAAATTCTGCCAGGATCTTGGGCCGCACTAACATTATTTGGTGCGGTTAGGCCAATTATTATGATTGCACCAGATGCCAAAACGACTGAACATAGAGCAGATCGTATATAATCTATCATTTAAATCTCACGGTAATGTTTACGTTACTGAATTCAACACCTTGATCTGTCACGCTATATATATCAATTCGACCTTCAGTGGCGTTGGTGGTGAAATCTAATTTTCCAGCAAACCGCCCATTAACGACACTCAGCTCCCCAAGTGCTATAACTCCAGATACGTTGTCAATAATTCGGTAATTAATCTTGTTGAGTGTAGAGGTCCCCGAAATGCTAGACCCTTGTCTTACTATCGATTGTTGACTAGGTGTGTAAACCGAAATCTCTCCTGATGAAGAAGAGATTGGATTGCTAGTATCGGTGCTGTCATCAATACTTCCTGCCTCATCAGATATGATCGCTGAACCTCGTTGCTCGCTGATTGTGTTTCCGGGCTCTCGGTTGTCAGTGCTGACGAATTCAGACTGTGCAGAAGGCTCTTCGCTAGTAGTTTCGGCAATTTCTTCGGATGAGTCTTGTTCGACAGATTTATTGATACCAGGAAAATTAGATTTACTAAGAAGTGCAACAATAGAACCAACGATAATTATAAGAATGATTGAAGCGTAAATTAGCTTCTTTTTTCTTGTGGATGTTTTTTTTATTTTCATGTTTTTATTTTAGCATTAACGCTTAAATCATTATATACTAACAACCAAGAGATACAAAGCAAGTATAATAGTTAATTTTCTGGATTTTCATGTTAAACAAGACAAAGCTACTCATAAAACAAGCTCATCTTACATTTGCAATAATTGCCATGATTTCTGGACTTTTATTCATGGTTCTGACTCCACCTCTTTGGGGCCTGGATGAGCAGGCTCATTTTGCTAGAGCATATAAAATTACTGAAGGTAGTTTTATATCCAATACGGACGCAAACAACCCCGCCAACTCGATGCCGACTAACTTCTCGGAGCTATTTAATTACCGAGTTCACGATATCCTTGACGTTGTCAAAAATGGCAGCATCCTTGATCGAAAGGATGTTACAGACTCAGAAGTATATACCGCCTTCGGTTCACAGAAATTTTCTGAATCAAGAGGGTACTTCCCGGTTATCGCTAACTATTCTCCTGTGGCATACCCAGGACCAGTGTTTGCAATATTGGTCGCTAAGCTACTAAATTTGAGTATGGGTATGACCTTGTTGTTGGCACGACTTCTTTCACTTGTTGCGTATATAGTTATTGTAGCCGTGGCTCTTTGGCTGTTAAGATCGACAAAAGTAAAATGGCTAATATTTAGCTTAGCCTTGCTTCCAACATCAATCTTTCAGGCAGCAGTAGTGACTGCAGACAATACTATGATTGCCATCTCTATATTATTCTTTTCGGCACTCATTAGTCTCTTCGTCACCAAGAACCCACGGGATAAAATTATTTCAAAATGGATACTTGCGATAACGAGCATACTTGCTCCACTAACAAAAGCCAACCAGCTTTTTATAAGTTTAGTTTTGCTATTTATTCCTGCTAAATTGCTGGGTGGTAAAAAACAAAGCATCAGATACAAGGTTGCCGTAATTGCTGTCATGGTTGTTGCGGCGGTTGGCTGGTCTTTCGTTAGTCAAGTTACGCAAGGAGGCTCTGTAACCCAGAGGGCCGACCAAGCAATTATCTCTCCATCGTCACAGATAGAATATGCCATGACCAATCCGCATCTTTTTGCGGAGGCAATTATCAGGAGCTTGATCAGCTTCGGAGATGCATACTTTAGCGGACTTTTTATTACAGTTAGCGGTAACTCGATCAGGATACCCATTGTAATTGCATTTATGTTGGTTGGAGCGCTGCTATTGACCGCTTTCTACGCCAAAGACGATCTAAAAAACTTTAGAAAAATAAACACATGGCTTTCGGTTTTAGCATTACTAACGTCGTTGTCAATATTCGGTGCACTATATGCTGGATTTACTCCTTTGGCCGGTCGAGTAGTTGAGGGAGTTCAAGGAAGATACTTCTTGCCACTACTATTGCCGTTGATTATGATGATCGCCTACGTAACCCCGATATCACTAAAAACTAGCGACAGATCAATTTCGATCATCGCAACAAGCACGGCAGCATTCTCTCTGTTTATAAGTATTTTATATATTGGAGTTGCTCTATACTAGTATTAAGCTAGATGTATTTTGTGATATTGCGCAGGCAAATCCATCTAATTAATTAACTAAGCCTTTATGTTCAACAGGATAAGTCCAATAACTATGAGTCCGATTCCAGTTATCTTGAGAAGAGTAAACACTTCGTGAAATATAAGATACGAGGCTAAAAATATAACAATGTAAACTAGTGCGGTGGTCAAGGGGATTATATACCCAAGGTCGTGCTTTGAAATAAGATATGTGTAAAGCATAAAACTTATGCCGTAAAGAAGTATTCCGCCAACAATATGTACATTGAGGTTAAGGTGGATTTTCCCATCAAGAAATTTAACCGGAAGACTATCGGTTGTTCCCAGCTTAATGAATATCAAGCCAAGAGAAGTGGAAAGCACGTATAGTGCCAACATTATATTTGCCATCATCTTAGTGTATAGAACTTTTATTAAATATGAAATTGTAGAGTTGGCCTAGAATAATATTCCGCTCTAGATGCTTAAAATGATATTTTTTTGCATTATTACCCAGATTAATTCGCTCAGATCCGTCCATCTCATAGACTTTTTTAATATTTCTGTACAATTCTTCTGCATCCTCAGTTGCGCTTGCATACCCGCATTTTATTGTTTCGTTCACTAAATCCTGAACTTCACCATCCATGGCAAGCACGATAGGCTTGCCAGATGCGATATAGGACATAACCTTCGCAGGAATAGTTGCCTCTAGAAGTTCACTTTTCACTAGGCAGCCAACAAGTAAGTTTGCAATGTTACTGTATTTTGGAATATCTTCCATGGGCTTAACTCCCTCAAAATAGAAGTTATCTAGACCAAGTTCGATAGTCTTTGTTTCGACTTCTTTTTTTGACATTCCGTCACCTACGATTATCCAGTTTACATCGTTGATGCCCGCGTCTTTGAGTTTTTGTGCGGCCAACATCATGGTTTCAAACGACTGTGCAGGACTGATATTTCCCGCAAAAAGTATGTTAAAGCCATTGGAGAATCGCTTCTGGAGGTCTTTATCTATGACATCTGTTTCGTATATTTTTTCACACGCTTGGGGCAGTACGATTATTTTATCTTCAGGTATGCCACAGTCCTGGACTAGCTTATTTTTCATCATATTCGACAGTACTACCAATTTGTCTACATGCTTGTAGTGCCATCTTGAGACAACTGTTGCGATTTTTCTTAAAAAAACGTTCTTAATCTTTAGAACAGAGAATAGATTTTCTGGCCATAAATCGAGCACATACATAGTAGTCTCGGTTTTTTTAATTTTGCCAATAAGAATGCCTGATATTGACATCATTACTGGCGACAGTTGGTATATGAATATTTTGTCATAGCTCATGAAGAGAAGTCTGGGTATATGAAAAATACTTGCCAGTGGGAATGATATATAGTTGAGCAATATTCTAAGGTTTGAATTATTGCCTCTTGGTATTTCAAAAGCACGATTTATCCTCACTTCTTTGTGAATCTGACGCCTGTTTTTAAAAAAGGAGTAACCTTTAAAGAATCGCCCACTTGGATAATTGGGTATGCCACAAAGAACATCCACATCTAAACCTTTTTCAATAAAATAGTCACAAATGTCATTTATTCGAAATGACTCTGGCCAAAAATGCTGACAAACTACGAGTATTTTTGAGCTTTTCATTAAGGCTTGCGCCAAACATTCCTGTTAACTATATGAGTGTAGCTTTGAATTATTTTCACTATCTTAGCGGCAACGTTTTTGTCATGATAGTCTTCGGCTACTAGGGAGAGTTCACCGTTATCCTTCATTGCTCGGGCAAGCTCCATTGCTTGAGTGATGTCTTTTGTGGTGATTCCCCCTACAATGAATGAGCCTTTGTCTAGCACCTCTGGGCGCTCCGTGGATGTTCGCAACGACACTCCCGTGAAGCCAAGTATAGAGCTTTCCTCTGCTAGTGTGCCGCTATCTGAAAGCACACAAAACGAGTCAAGCTGAAGACGGTTGTAGTCATAAAACCCGAACGGCTCAAGGTTTCTTATTAAGTCATGTAGTTTAAACCCATGCTTTGTTAATTTGTTTTTGGTGCGTGGATGAGTGGAATAGATAATTGGCATTTTGTAGTTCTCTGCAATGTCATTTAGTGCAGACATGAGGGAGGTGAAGTTAGCATCGTTGTCAATATTCTCCTCTCTATGTGCAGAAACAAGAATGTAGTTATTTTTCTTTAATTTGAGATCTTGAAGAACTGAACTCGAATGTATTTTACTCATACTTTCATCGAGCAATTCAGCCATGGGTGATCCAGTGACAAAGATGTTCTCTTTCTTTATGCCTTCAGATAGCAAGTATCGGCGAGCGTGTTCGGTGTAGGGAAGGTTTACGTCACTTATGTGGTCAACAATTTTTCGATTGATTTCCTCTGGAAGGTTTTCATCGAAGCACCGATTACCCGACTCCATATGAAATATAGGAATTTTAAGGCGTTTTGCCGATATTGCACAAAGCGCACTGTTGGTGTCACCGAGAATTAGTATTGCATCTGGTTTCAGGTCCTGGAGTGTTTTGTATGACTTAGCGATGATATTGCCCACCGTCTCTCCAAGATCTGAACCTACACTGTCAAGATAATGATCAGGCTCTCTTAACCCGAGATCCTTGAAAAATACTTCGTTTAAAGAATAGTCCCAGTTTTGTCCTGTGTGAACCAGCTTGTGGTCGAAATACTTGTCACATGCTTTTATGGTTTTGGCGAGTTTAATGATCTCGGGTCGTGTGCCAACCACTGTCACTAACTTTAATTTGCTGCTCATCCTTCATTCCTTTCATAGTGTGCGTATAGCGACGGGTGTGCATCAATCCAGTTTTTCATTTCTTCAACCATGATTGTATATTTGGGCACACTATAGTTAAAATCGCTTCTTGTATTTATTAATGTCTTGTCGATCTCGAGTGTGTCGCTGGGGTTGACGACTATGTCTTTTCGGTTAAAAACTTCTTTGAAGAGTTTCAAGAGTTCAAATTTCGATATATTCTCTGCCGGTACGAAATGGTATAGTCCACATAATTCTTGCGAAATCGCTGCATTGATACCTTTAGCTAGTTCCAGGGTAGTCACCCCGTTCCACATAGCCTTAGTGTATCCTGATATTTCACCGCTTTGTGCGTAAAACCAATTAAACAATCCCGTGCCATTTTTTTTCATATCGGGTCCGATTATTGACATCCTGAAGGTCAGGTCTTTTTCGTTTATTATCTCGCCGAGTGCCTTTGATCGATCGTAGAATAAATCGCCATCATATGTAGAGTTTTCGTGATATGGGGCATTGTTTCCAGAAAATACACAGTCAGTGCTCAAATGAATCAATTTTGTCTTAGTTTTTTTGTAGTGGTTTTCCAAAAAGTGAGGTAGATACGAGTTTAGATATACAGCCAGATCATTCCTGTCTTCACTTTGCTTGACAAGTAGACCTATGCAATTAATCACCACGTCGTAATCATTTTCAGTAAGATAGGATTCAAGCTTTTCTTTATTAGTGACATCCATCAAAACAGTGTTCTTATCTAGTGGATTTGTAGCAGATATCGTATCTATTGAGTGGCCTTTTTCACGAAGATAAATCGATACGGTGTGGCCCGCCATGCCACCTGCGCCCAGCACCAGTATGTTCATATTGCATGCCCCTCGTTCCCAATGAGCTCTTCTTGTATGTAGTCGGTGGTTTTTAGTTTATCTATAATTCCATCAATAGTAAGAATGTTTGTGTTGTGAGATGTGTATTCTTCAATAAGCTCTACTTGTTTTTCGCCCTTTTCGAAATATTTGTCATAGTTGAGGTCACGAGTATCAGCGGGAACTCTGAAGTAATCACCTAAATCCGTGCACTTTGCTTTTTCTTCCTTAGTGAGAAGGGTTTCATGTGCTTTTTCACCATGTCTCGTGCCTATGACCTTGACCTTTGACTTGGACTTGAAAAGCTGCTTAATGGCTTCTGCAAGATCCCCAACTGTGCTCGCTGGTGATTTCTGAACAAATAGGTCGCCTTGTTGTGCGTTTTTGAATGCGAACAACACTAGATCAACTGCTTCGTCCAGATTCATCAGAAACCTAGTCATGTCAGGGTCTGTGACAGTTATTGGTTGCCCGGACTTTAGCTGATTAACGAAGAGTGGAATAACTGATCCTCTGGATGCCATAACATTTCCATACCGTGTGCAGCAAATTGTTGTGTCTTTTGGATCGATGTTTCGTGATTTGGCTATAATTACCTTTTCCATCATCGCCTTGGATGTGCCCATTGCGTTGATAGGGTAGGCGGCTTTATCGGTAGAAAGACAAACCACTTTCTTTACACCTTCATTTATGGCTGCGCTCAGCACATTATCCGTACCGATTACGTTCGTCCTTACTGCTTCCATTGGAAAGAACTCGCACGACGGTACCTGCTTAAGTGCTGCAGCATGAAAAATATAGTCAACACCCTTAACGGCGTCTCGGATACTTTCTGGGTTCCTGACATCACCAATGTAGAATTTTACCTTGTCGCTCTTAAGCGCTTTTCGCATGTCGTCTTGCTTTTTCTCATCACGCGAGAAAATTCTAATTTCACCGATGTCGCTGTCTAGAAATCTTTTTAATACTGCGTTTCCAAATGAACCAGTCCCGCCAGTTATAAGTAAAGTCTTATTTTTGAACATGTACACTCCTTTGGTATCTTATACTAGCCTATCAGATTTCATGTTTTTGTATTAGTTTTTTGATAGACGAATTGACACTTCCTGGTGGAGGTCATTGAGTCTCCGTTCGATTGCGTCAATCTTTAGGTATGCTTGGTTGAGTAGATAGAAGAGTCCAATCGAGGATGATATTAAGAGCACGTCAAACAGGCTAAGTGCTTCGGTTTGTGTGAGTCCTTCGGAATACAGAAACGTGTAGATTGGCTCAACCAGAATTAGCCCCACGAGAACTCCAATCCAGAAAACAATCTTTGCAACTGCGCGTTTACGGGATGACTTACGTAGCTTTCTGGAAATTATTGTATTGAGAATAGCCAGTGAAATTAGTGGAATGTTTAACAGGACCAGGATTAGATATCTACTCACCGAACACCTCCACGAATCTTCGTTTTATTAGTGATTTCACAATATTGAAGGCATTCCAATTGTTCTGACCCTTGCCCTTTGAGTAATCAGAATAGATTGCCTCTATAGGGTATTCCTCAATTTTAAGGTTGAGTTGGTCTGCTCGCCACAGCATTTCGGAGCAAAATTCAAAGCCGCTTGTCTTCCATTTTAGGTTATCAAGAGCATTGCGCGAATAAATGCGAAGACCCGACTGCGAGTCGGTAACGCTAACACCAAAGATGAGTTTTGTAATAAAACTAAGGCCTTTATTGCCCAGGATCTTTACACGTGACATTCCGCTTGAATCAATAAGTCGACTGCCAATTAGCAGATCGGCAGTCGACTTATTGTTCAGTAGCAAGTTAACTCCATTTATCACGTCCGAGGCTTTGTGTTGGCCATCAGCATCGAGAGTTGCTGCAATAAAAAAGTCGTTTTGCTGGGCGTAACTGAGGCCAGTTGCTGTTGCGCCGCCGCTTCCACTGTTGAGGATGTGGCGGATGACGGTTGCGCCGCCTTTTTTTGCTTCATTCAATGTTGCATCTTTTGACCCATCGTCGATGACTACAACTTCGAAGTTGAAAGACTCTTTTTTGGCTGATTTTATGAGGTCTTTAATAACTCCCTGAATCACAGTAGCTTCATTGTAAGCCGGGATTATGAACGCTACTGATTGTTTCATTTGACCACTCCTGAAAGGTATTTGCCGTAGCCAGACTTTATAAGAGGTTCGGCAAGGGCAAGAAGCTGGTCTTTTGTGATGAAACCTTCTCGGTAGGCAATTTCTTCTGGGCAGCCGATTTTTAAACCTGTTCTTTTTTCGATGACGCGAATGTATTCGCTGGCGTCGTTCATGGATTCGAAGGTGCCGGTATCGAGCCAAGCTGACCCGCGGTCCATGGTCTCGACCTTTAGCTTGCCACGGTTTAGGTATTCTTCGTTAATAGAAGTTATTTCTAACTCGCCACGCTCGCTGGGTTGTATATTTTTTGCAATTTCTACCACCGAGTTATCGTAAAAGTATAATCCAACCACCGCAAAGTTAGACTTTGGGCTTGTTGGCTTTTCCTCGATAGACTTTGCTTGCAGATTTTGGTCAAACTCCACGACGCCGTAGCGTTCTGGGTCAGAAACTTGGTAGGCGAATACAATGCCCCCCTCAGGATTGGTGCAGGCTTTGAGGCTGTCGTCAAAATCGTGTCCATAGAAGATGTTGTCACCTAGAACCAGCGCCACACTGTTGTCACCAATAAAATCCTCACCGATTATAAATGCTTGTGCAAGCCCATCTGGGCTTGGTTGAACGGCGTAGGTGAGCGATATACCCCATTCACTACCGTCGCCTAAGAGTCGCTCAAACTGCGGCCTATCGTGAGGTGTAGTGATTATCAGAATGTCTTGAATGCCAGCCTGTATAAGTGTGCTGAGCGGGTAGTAGATCATCGGCTTGTCATAGATCGGCATGAGCTGCTTGCTGATGCCTTTGGTGATTGGGTAGAGACGTGTGCCACTACCTCCTGCTAGAATTATTCCCTTCATGCTATGACTGCTCCTTGGCTATGTAGTTTGTGAGGTCATCCACCCAGTCTGTTGACTTGAAACCTGTACCTGTTAGTTTAGCAAGATTTAATGAACTTTGCAGAGGGCGAGAGGCGATATTTTCTTTGCCGGCGTAATAATCTGCAGTGGAGATATCAGTTACGGTGTTGGACAGGCCAGCTAGCTCATATATTTTGCGTGTAATATCGGCCCAGCTGGCTGGCTCGCCGCTATTGCTGACGTTGTAGGTGCCGTATGGAGCAGGTTGTTCCATGGGTGATGACTCATAAGTGATCGATAAGTTTAGGAGGTAGTCGATGGCTCGAACGAGCTCTGCAGTGAAGGTGAGGCGGCCAATTTGGTCAGATACAACCGTTGGATTAATGCCCTTTTTACCGAGTTCTAGCATTGTGCGTACAAAGTTTTTGCCTTCTCCGATTACCCAGCTTGTACGAAGAATATAAAATTTTGGCGTGAGACTAACTACTAAATCGCCAGCGGCCTTACTGGCGCCATATACAGATAATGGTGCAAATGCTTCATCTTCGTCGTGCTCTTTGACGGTGCCGTCAAAAACGTAGTCTGAAGATATGTGCACCAGTGTTGTGTCGTGCTGTGCGGCTGCGGCCACTAGATTAGCAACAGCATCGGCATTGACTGCCCAGGCAAGAGGTCGACCTTCTGGTGTTTCGGCGCCATCGACATTAGTGTATGCAGCCGCATTAATAATGACTTTGTAGGGGGTCCAATCGAACTCCTCTACAGATTCCTTATCTGTTATATCCAGTTCTGATATGTCTGCAAACCCAGCTTTGGGATATTGTTCACGCAGCGCAGTTCCAAGTTGTCCATTAGCCCCAACGATAAATATTTTTGTGTCGTCCACAACTAAACCTCCATCGGAATTACTTGGTCGAGCGTTGGGTGTGCTTTGTCTTTGTCTGACACGATTGCATTCTCTTGCGAAATAGGCCAGTCGATGGCAACAGTTTTGTCGAATAGGTTAACGAATGTGTAGCTTGCCTCAGGTGACCAGTGTTCGTTTACGAGATATGTGTAGGTTACGTTTGCCTCTAGTGTCTGGTAGCCATTGGCAACGCCTCGTGGGACAAAAATTGCTTTGTCGGGAGTAATTTCGGTAGTGAAAACAGCTCCAAAGCTATCGCCTTTACGTAGGTCTACCCAGGCCCCAAACACCCGGCCATTGGCGACTGAAATGTATTTCTCCCATGGTTCAGCGTGCAAGCCTCGAGTAACGCCAGTTTCTTCATTGTATGAGAAGTTATTTTGAACAACATCGAACTGCGGAAGACCAAGCGCTTCCATTTTTTCTTTTTGATAATTTTCTTTAAACCAACCCCGATTGTCTCCATACAAGGGAAGGTCTATTACAAAAAGCCCTGGAATTGGTGACTCGCTAACTGTCAGATTATTCATTGTCCTCTCCTTTGCGTAAGTGCTCAAAAACCACATATAGTGCTGCGATAGTGTGGGCATCCTTTAATGTGTTATTGGCGACCATTGTGTTTATTTCATCTTCTGTGAACTTTTTGGTCTGAATTATGCCATCTTCTTGATCAAGTTCATCGGTTACTTTACTGAGCTCTGTGGCTAAGTAAAGCGTATAGCCAGATCCAGACAGCCCTTTGTCGATGTAGTACCTGCCTAGTTTTGTGTAATTTGCGGCCTCGATGCCCGCCTCTTCTAAAAGCTCACGTTTTGCGGCTTCAACAGGCTCGTCATTATCTGTGTGTCCGGCAACTAGCTCCCATGAATTCTCCTGTATTGGATAACGATACTGCTCTACAAGGTGTACCTTTTTATCCTGGTCTACGGCCGCCACATATACGATGTCGTCGGTAATGGTAAATGTACTATAGGTAGTGGGTTTATTTTGGGAGTTAAGCGTTTGATCTTCACTTACGTAGAACCATTTATTCTTATAGATAATTTTTGAGCTAAGCTTCTTCCAGGACACTTACTGGCCAACTTTTCTGTACTTAGCTTCGGTTGCTTCTTTGAGAGGCTTCCACCAACTTTCATTTTGTGCATACCAGTTAATCGTTGCCTGTAGCCCGTCGGTAAAGTTTGTGTAGCGTGGAGTCCAGCCAAGATCGCTACGTAGCTTGGAGCTGTCAATTGCGTAACGCATGTCGTGTCCTGGGCGGTCGTTCACGTGTTCGTAGTCAGTCGGGTCTTTGTCCATTTGTTGCAGAATCAGCTCGACAACAGATTTGTTATCTTGCTCCCCATCGGCGCCAATTAGGTACACGTTTCCGCTTTGACCTTTTTCGATAATGGCCAGAACTGCACTGTTGTGATCGTCGACATGAATCCAATCGCGGACTTGTTCACCGGTTCCGTAGAGTCGCGGTTTTCGCCCTTCTAGAACTTCCGTAATCTGACGCGGGATAAACTTTTCTACGTGCTGACGTGGTCCATAGTTATTAGAACAGTTGGAGATGGTCGCATGTACTTTGAAGCTTCTAGCCCAAGCATGAACCAGCATATCGGAGCCAGCTTTGGTGCTGGAGTAGGGGCTTGAAGGGTTGTAGCGCGTTGATTCGTTGAACTTGGTTGGATCATCAAGCTCTAGGTCACCGTAAACTTCGTCAGTAGAAATATGATGAAGTTTTTTACCATGTTTGCGAACTGCTTCAAGGATTCGGTAGGTTCCAATTAGGTTACTTTCTACGAATGGCCACGGATCATTCAATGAATTGTCGTTATGAGATTCTGCGGCAAAATGCACCACTAGGTCATTGTCTTGCACGAGGCCATCTAGCAGCTCAGCATCACATATGTCGCCCTCTACAAACTTGATTTGATCAATTACGCCGTCCAGACTTGCCAGGTTTCCAGCGTAGCCCATCTTATCGATAACAGTTATATCCCAGTC
The DNA here is from genome assembly GCA_041600755.1 of Saccharimonadales bacterium (SeqCode). GTDB lineage: Bacteria > Patescibacteriota > Saccharimonadia > Saccharimonadales > JAXHNE01 > JAXHNE01. The sequence goes on along the minus strand of JBFIJL010000001.1, from coordinate 209,803 downwards.
TGGCCGATCTTTGCGGAGCATGTGAACAAAGTTTGAGCCAATAAACCCTGCGCCCCCGGTGATAAGTACTTTCATAGTCAAAAGTATAACAGAACGGACAGTCTAAAAATGGTAGACTAGCTAGGTATGAAAAAAGACAAAGTTATAAAAAAGGCAGTTATTGCTGCAGCCGGTTTTGGTACGCGATTCTTGCCACAGACCAAGGCAATGCCCAAAGAGATGTTGCCGCTTGTAGATAAGCCGATTATTCAGTACATCGTCGAGGAGTTGGTTGAGGCTGGCGTTGAAGATATCGTGATTGTAACTGGTTACCACAAGCGGGCAATCGAGGATCATTTTGATGAAATTAGCGCAGATTTGCGCCAGAACTTAGTTGAGGGCGGCAAGCTTGACCGACTAGAAGAAGTCGATCATATTTCTGATCTAGCCAACTTTGCCTACATCAGGCAAAAAGGCGTGTACGGCAACGCTACGCCATTACTTTGTGCCGAGCATCTGCTGGGTGACGAGCCGTTCTATTTTGCTTTTGCAGATGACTTTGTGAGCGCTTCACCAAGCCGCTTTAAGCAACTACTTGCAGTTCACAATGAGCGCGGAGGCATGGAGCTAACATGTGTTCGTGCGCAATCTGATGAGGATTATTCGCGCTATGGCTTTGTGGCTGGGGAAGAAATCTCTGATGGAATTATAGAAACAAGCAAAATTATTGAAAAACCGGGCAGTCGCGAGGCGGCGGGGTCTGACTTTGCTTCTGTTAGCGGCTACATAATTGACCCGGCAATCTTTCCGTACCTGCACAAACGCCGCAAAACGCTCCAGCCTGGCGAAGAATTTATCATGCAGACTGCAATGCAGGACATGATTGACGATGGCTATAAGATTTATGGCTGCGAGATTGAAAATGGGAAATTCTACGATGCGGGCAACAAGCTGGATTACGTCAAGACGGTTGTTGATTTTGCATTAGCCAGAGATGATATTGGTGCGGACTTCAGGGAATATTTGCAAGATGTTATTGGAAAATAAGGAGTAGATATGAAAAAGTTGATTGCGTTCGATTTGGATGGAACATTAGCGCCAAGTAAATCACATTTTAATCCTCGAATGGTGGCTTTGTTTGACCAGTTGCTCGCAAAATATGAGGTTTGTGTCATTTCTGGCGCCAAGTTTGAGTTATTCAAACGACAGTTCCTTTCTCAAATCACTTCTGAGCCTGCTTCTCTTGAGCGTCTTCACTTACTGCCAACGAGTGGCACTCGTTACTATCGATTCAAAAACAATGAATGGAAGTTGCAGTTTGCAGAAGACTTTACGCCCACGGAAAAGAAGAAAATTATATCCGCGCTAGAGCTCGGACTAAAGGAATCTGGGCATCAAATTGAGAAAACATATGGGCCTATAATTGAGGACCGAGATAGCCAGATTACATTATCTCCGCTCGGGCAAGAGGTGGTAGCAGAGCTAGGAGAGCAGGGATTGCAGATTAAGGAGACCTGGGATCCTGACATGAAGTTGCGTCTTGAAATCGCTGAATTAGTTCAAAAAATGATACCTAAGTTTAATGTAAAGGTAGCTGGGCTCACATCGATAGATGTCACATTTCCTGGTGTCGACAAAGGTTATGGCATGCAAAAACTCATTGACACCATGGGTATATCGATCGAGGATGTTCTGTTTATGGGCGACAAAATCATGCCAGGTGGGAATGACTTTGCAGTTGAGGAAATGGGAATTGATTGCATACCGGTACGTTCATGGGTGGACACAGCTTACGCGATTGAAGGAATCGTAAAAGTTTCATGAAGCGCGTCATTGTAAGTGGATATTTTAATCCGCTGCACGGAGGTCATTTAGACATGATTGAGACTGCCCGGGAGCTTGGAGATTACCTGATAGTTGTAGTAAATAACGATCAGCAGGCAATGCTCAAAAAGGGCAAAATAATACTGGACGAGGCCAATCGTTTGCGTTTGGTTCGAGCACTACGAGATGTTGACGAGAGTATGCTCGCCATTGACACCAACCCGCCAGTTATCGAAACGTTGCAGCACATCCACGACATGTATCCAGGTGACGATCTTATATTTGCCAATGGCGGAGACCGTGACGGCGAACGAGCAATTCCCGAAACACAAACCTGCAAAAAACTCGGTATAGAAATGATTTTTGGAGTTGGCAGCCAGGACGTTGTGAAACGTGATTCTTCAACTCGAATCAATCAAGCAATCGGCATAGAAGACTAACCTACTCGACTGTTACGGATTTTGCGAGGTTGCGTGGACGATCAACATTAAGCTTTTTTGAGGTCGCAACGTGGTATGCAAAAAGCTGCATAACGGTTGCAACGAGCAACGGCTGCAATTGTTCAAGCGTATCTGGAATGTAGATAATGTCATTAACTAACTTGCTGACCTTTTTATTGCCCTTGGTGGCAACGGCGAGCAGTGGGCCGCCTCGTGCTTTTATTTCTTCTATACTCGACAGCGTTTTATCCAGCAGGGAGGAGTTGGTGGCGATTGCAAAGGTTGGAAATGATTTGTCGATGAGGGCTAGAGGTCCATGCTTCATCTCGCCGGCTGCGTAGCCTTCGGCGTGAATGTAGCTGACTTCTTTGAGCTTTAGTGCACCTTCCAGTGCAGACGGGTAATTATAGCCTCGACCAATAAATAAGAAATCATCATGATCTGCGTATTTATTGGCTAGTTTTTTGATAGACTTTTCATCATCTAAAATCGCTTCGATTTTATTTGGAAGAAGGGATAATTCTTGAAGAACTGGCTTGAATAGTGGTGTTTTGCCTTGACTGAGGTGCAAAGCTATTTCTGTAAGCACAGTGACCTGGGCGATGAATGCTTTGGTGCTAGCGACAGATTGCTCAGGTCCAGCATGGCAGTAAACACCAGCATTGGTCATGCGGGCGATAGTTGATCCTACGGCGTTAACGACGCCAAGTGTGAGCACCCCATAGTTTTCTACTTTTTTTATGGCTGCAATTGTGTCGGCTGTTTCACCGGATTGAGAGATTGCTAGGAGGGCTGTACTGCGGGAAAATGGCTCGTTTCGATATTTGAACTCTGACGCGAGCTGTACTTCCACTGGAATCCCAGCCAGCTCCTCAATCAGATACTCTCCAACCAGTCCTGCATAGTACGAGGTGCCACAGGCAACGATTACAATACGATCAATAAATCGCAACTGTTCGTCTACGCTTTCAAGCCCACCAAGTTTGATAGTGTTAGACTCCGGGCGCACACGGCCTCGCGTGGCCGATTGGACAGTTTGAGGTGCCTCATTGATTTCTTTGATCATAAAATGCTCGTAGTCTCCAAGCTGCGCTCTCTCGGCATCAAAGTCTAGTTCTTCATGGTCTCGCTGCACTTCAATTGCTTTTTGTAAATTATGAATTGTGACTTTCCCCGGGGTAATTTTAGCAACCTCATAGTCGTTTAGGTACAATACTTTCTTGGTTTTGTGCAAGAGCGCACCAGGGTCCGATGCTAAAAAGTGTTCTGAGTTTCCAACGCCTATCACCAAGGGGCTTGAAAGCTTAGCGGCGTAGACTGTATCGGGCTCAGTAGTGCTAATTGCTGCAATAGCGTAGGCGCCCCTTAGGTCCTTGATTGCAGCTTGAAATGCAGCTTGAAACGATTTGTGTTCGCTCATGTACTGATCAATTAGGTGTGGAATAACTTCTGTGTCGGTTTCTGATGCAAATTCGTAACCTTTATCGACTAACCTATCTCGAAGCTCTTGATAGTTTTCGATAATCCCATTATGAACTACAAATACTGTCTGGTTTTGGTTAGTGTGCGGGTGTGCGTTGGCTTTGGTGGGAGAGCCGTGAGTAGCCCAACGCGTGTGTCCAATCGCTCGCATATCTGTTCCAAATTCTCCTGAGGCTTCGAGCGCCTCTATAAGATTCTCTACTCGCCCAGCTTGCTTTTCGAGTAGTCCATGAGCGCCGTCAACAATAGCAATGCCTGCCGAGTCGTAACCCCTGTATTCTAACGACTCCAAACCATCAATTACAAACTGCTTTGCTTGTCCTTTTTTGCCAATATAGCCAACAATTCCACACATGTATACGTCCTACTAATTTCAATTTGATATTTCCGCGCAGGGTCTATTGTAGAACGCCGTGCATGTAGTTGTGCAAGTTTTCTTGAAATTTTGATTGAGAGAACTTTTTGGCAACCTTTTTTATATCACGTGAGTTATATTTTGATGGTTCGAATGAATTAAGTGCCGCCGCCAACGACAGGGTGGTCTGCTCGTTGAAGAATTCTCCACTTACTCCCTCAATAACATAGTCTAATGCTCCACCGGCACGGTAGGCTATGACTGGCGTCCCGCTGGCAAGCGCCTCTACTGGTGCAATGCCAAAGTCTTCAAAGCTTGCAAACACGAACGCATTTGCTTTAGATAATAATTGAGATACTTCATCATCTGAAGCATTTGAGCGAAAGACAATTGTTGGACCGGCGAGCTTTTTAAGCGACTTTAGTTCTGGTCCGCGCCCAATAACCGTTAGAGGTGCTTTTAATTGGTTGCAGGCTTTTATAATTAGGTCCACGCGCTTATTTGGCACTAAGCGACCAAGCGTCACGAAGCCGGCTCGTTCACTCTGACTGTCGACTGATTCGAATCGCTCAATATCTACCGGCGGGAATATTACTGTCGAGTCGCGATCATAGTATTCTTGAATGTCACGAGCGATGTGCGTTGAGTTGGCTATAAAATGATCAACAAGTTGTGCTGCCTTGTAGTCGGCTTTACGAAGTGGCCTTACTAGAACTTTGAGACCAAGACGCGCTAGGCTATTGAACATGCCAAAGCCAGGGTTAGCAATATAGGCGTCGTAATGACGCCAGTAAAAATGCGTCGGCGTGTGCGAGTAGCAAATATGCGCGGCATTTTCTGGAACACGAACAAACTTTGCTTCGCCGTTGCCGCTCGAACTTATAACTACATCAAACTTTGTGAGGTTTAGGTTTCGAAACCAAATTTGCCTTAGGATGGGCAGAAACCTACGAAGACGAGACAATGGCCAATGCTGCATGTAGCTAGTAACAACTTTGCCATCAAGCTTTTCCCGCCATTCTTTACTGGCGTAGCTGGTGAAAATTGGTGCATCGGGAAACATCCTGTGCATTTCGAGTACAACCTTCTCGGCGCCACCGCCGTACAGCCAGTCATGCACTATCGCAACTTTGCAACCGTCGATAGGTGAATTTTGATAGGTGATAGGTGATGAGCTCAAGACGAAGATTCTTTCATATGCCTCATTATCGCATTTATTTGTTTCTGGAGACTTACACATAAATCAAGTATTGAAGATTGCTGAGATTCAGTAATAAAATCCAGCCTAGTACTTAAGTATACAAAGTTCTTTACTTCAAGTAATGAACCATACGCTATTACGTAAAAATGCAACTTATCTTTGATTGTTTTTCTGCCAAAACCTTCAGCTATGTTTGCAGAAATAGAGGTTGCCGCTCGTCGAATTTGGCTGGTGAGAGAGAATTGCTCTTCTTTCGGAAATTGTTTTGTTATTTCGTACACAAGAACTGCAAGGCTAATTGCATCGTTCCACACTGGCATATCCTCGAATTTGGTAATCTTTTCATCTATCATCTATTAGATATTACCTTTACTGATCCCTGCATTATTTGGCTCCGACGCCGCCTAGTACGGCGCGAATAGTTCTAAACAAAATACTAATATCTAACCAAAAGCTCCAGTTTTGTACGTAAAAAACATCAAGGCGTCGCCGTTCATCAAAGCTAATATCTTCGCGACCAGATATCTGGGCTAGTCCAGTAATACCTGCTTTGACGCTCAGAATAGCGTGTTTACGCTTGTAGGTATTTAGTTCGGCAGGAATGAGGGTGCGCGGCCCAACTAGGCTAAGATCTCCAATTAGTACATTGAAAAGTTGTGGGAGTTCGTCCAGGCTGGTTCGGCGTAAAAATCGACCAAGTCTGCTGACGCGGGGGTCTCGATCTAATGCGTAACCATTTGCAACGTATTTTTCGTACATTTTTGGCTTTCCGATTTTGGCGAAAGCTTGCTTGTCGGTTAGTCCACTGATGTCGGCGCGGTGAGTGCGAAACTTGAAAACCCTGAATTCACGGTTAAACCTAGTTAGGCGAATCTGCCTAAAAAACACCGGCCCGCGTGGGTCGCTTAGCTTTAGGGCGATGATTACAAGCAATAACACAGGCGATAGAATAATAAGTGCTGTGGTGCTGCCAATTAAGTCAAAGAGTCGTTTGGCTATTCGTCCCCAGCCAATCAACTTGGTTTGATGAACAGCAATCATCGGCTGGCCAGCAAACAAGTCAACCTCAATATTGCCAACAAACAGTGTGCTATTGCCTGGTAGAAAGCGGTACGAGACGTGATTTTCCTGAGCATAGCGAACTACCTCTGAATTTTTGACATCATCACGGTAAAGTTCGGTATGAATAATTCCATGCGGCATGCTTGGTAGTTTTTGAACTGCATCGGCAAAATCCTTGAAACATTTAAAGCGAGGGCTTTTGATGCCCACGATACCAGCCACGCGCATTCCACTGGTTCGAGTATCAGAAATCAGACGAGCAAGGTCAACGCTAGCGTCGGTATTGCCAATTATTAGGATGTCGCTTATTCCGATATTGAATCTAAACAGAATACGTCGAACTATGCGTGCGGTGGTACGAAAGAGCAGCAGAAAGCTAAATCCCAAGAAGAAACCATAGACTGGCACGAGTCTGGCGGGGAACAGAGCGCCCTGAATCACAAAATCATAGCCAATTACTACCAGGATTCCAACAAATGTCCCGGTTATGAGTCGCCCAATTTCAGTAAACCGTTTTTCGTAGACATCATTACGATATAGTCCGATTGAAGCATGAACAATTAACCAGAACGGCAGAACCGAAAGAAAAGTGTATAGAAACTCTATTGAAGTGATTGGCTCGATGAGTGAACGGGTGTCGAGTTTTACGCGCAGTATATAGGCCACACTAAAGGCTGCAATTAGCGCAAGGGCATCACCAATAATTAGAATGACCGCATAAAAAACTGACGCATTGTTCTTCATTAACCACCATTGTACCACCGAAGACAAATTGATAGTGGTATACTATTTACCATAAAAGGAACACAAAAATGAAACTCAAAAAGAAACAGCAGCGCGAGCTTCGACGATTTGCCGAGTATATGGTGAGCGGTGGTGCGCAATTTTGGAGTGGCTATGCTGCCTATGCTCTATTTGATGCTGTTTTTGGCATTTCTTTTTGGTGGGCAAAATCGATTTCTTACTTCTTGGGCGTGACGGTCAATTATTTACTCGAACGCTTCTGGGTGTTTCGCGTCAAAAATGTATCGAAAAAACAAATCCAAACCAGTGCAGGTAAGTATTATGGATTGATGCTAGTGAACTTTGTTCTTGATCTGGGGATTGTGGGCGGATTACGTGAAATTGGCGTTACGCCCTACATTGGTCAGTTTATAAGCTCGGCATTCTTTACAGTCTGGAACTGGCTACTCTTTACGCTTTGGGTATTTGCTAAGAAAAAGCGCCCAAATAAGCAAAAAGCACGAACTAAGAGAAAATAAATATGGCAGAGGCAGACAAAACCGCTATCCGGCCCACCAAGAAACAACGCGAGACACTGCAGTTTATTGCTGATTTTATTTCCGAGCATGGCTACAGTCCAAGCTACCGCGAAATTATGACTGGCTGTAACTACACATCTGTCGCAACCGTTGCGCTGCACGTAAACAGTCTAATAAAGCGAGGTCATCTAGTGAAGCGCGACAACAAGGCACGCTCGCTTGAGGTGCTGGCGCCAGCTGAGGCCAGTAAAAAGTTATCAACAAATGCAGTAAGTGAATCAGAAGAAAAATGGCTGATCCAAAAAATTGATCACATATTTGCTGAAGTAGAGCATTCTGCCGCACCGGACGATGAGTTGGACAAACTCTATGTTTTGATTGGAGCACTTCGCGTACTCGGGCTTGAGGGCGCTGCTCAGTCGTTTATTACTCGGCTAAGTGAGCTTAAGCGTTCGAGCTAATATCGCGGCGCCAGAAACTCACAAAACTTGCAAGCGTAAAACAGCCAGCAAAAATCGATAACACTACTAAGCTTTGTAGTGCTGCGGGTTGGGATGGTGCTGCACCTGCATGTGTAAAAGGGGATACATTGACTACCCATTCTGGGAGGCGCAACAGTGTCGCAAGTTGAAGAAGCATAAAGCTGCCAATGAATGCCGCCCAGGAAATCGAAGCAGCAAAACGTGGCGTAGCGGCTACTATGAAGGCAACAAAACCACTGAATGCAAGTACGGCTGGTGCTTGATTGAGTGCTGCAATTAGCAGGCGTGGAACTTCGCTCCAGGCTGCCCCAGATGCAAATACATGCACAACGGCACTTGACGTGCCAACTACCACCAGCAGCAATAGAGACCCCAAAAACGATAGCCCAATATGAGAGATTAGCCATTTTCCACGACTTAACGAGGTTGCGAGTAGAGGTTCGACATGTCCACTGGCTTCTTCGCTACGAATTCTTAGAATTGACTGAACACCATAGCCCGCTGCAATAATGCCTGCAAAGCTAAAGGTTACGCCAAAAAAAACATCAGTAATGCTGGTGTTGCTTCCGCCGAATGCTGCTAGCGCCTCACTGGCTTCGGGATTGCTAGCAAGCAGGTCGGAAAATTCGTGTGCCATACCTCCAATAATTAAACCAAACAACAAAAACCCAACACTCCAGCCAATCAGCGTTCCGCGCTGTAGGCGCCAACTAAGCCCCCAAGAACGAAGTAGATTTTGCTTGGCGCGGGCTGGTCCTGGACGGCTTGGAAGCAGGCCAAGTCCAACATCTCTTCGGCCAAGGATAAAGAACGCTGCCAGTACGCTACTTGCAATAAGCGTCGCCAAAACTGCAAAAAGCCACCAGCGCTGACTGGTAAACGGTGAAATTTGATACGCAATACCAATAGGAGATAGCCAAGTTGGCCATATCGGGGTGGCGCTTAAGCCATCGACTCCAACCTTTCCAAATCCATCGCCAATTGCGCGGAGTGCAAAGGCGACACCAATTGAACCACCAGCGATACTATTAGCGCCACGTCCAGACTCTGCAAGCTGGGCAGAAACAGCAGCCAAGCCAGCAAACAGTATACCGACAGCCCCAAGCGCAAGACTGAATCCGATCGCTCCAGTAATTTCTAGCTCGGTGGTGCTGAGAATTACCAGCATGCCAATCGTCAGTACAATATTCGTAAGAAGAGCTGCTAACAAAGCAGCAGCTAGCCCAGAAAAGCGTCCAACACTGCCAGCACCAATGATTTCGCTCGTGCCAAGTTCTTCATATTTTCGTGTATGACGCACGACCAACATTGTGCTCATAAATGCAATTAGAACTGCAGTGAAGTTGAAAAGCTCAACCATGGCGATCGATCCAAGTGAAGGACCGTCCACAAGTCCACCAAACGCCCTCCCAGCTATACTTGGGGCCGTTGTGGCGGCGTATTGGACTTGTGCTTCATAGTTGCCATACACGTCGCTAAGTGCAGCTGCGCTAGTGGCGACAATCACCAAGATACCAATAACCCACAACCCTAGCTTGATTCGGTCCAGGCGCAGAATGAGCCGGAGAAGTCTAAGTGTTCCTTTGAACTCCTTCATTTATTTACCCTCAGCTTGATAGTGTCGTAGAAATAGCTCTTCTAGTGCTGGTGGATGGCTTGTAAGCTTTGTGATACCCAGATTGCTCAGTTTTTTCATTACTTCATCAAATGCAGCCGACTCTAATTCAAATGTTGCAGAGTTTTTATCAATTAGCTTTAAGTTATGCACACCTTTAATTTTGCCCAGGTCAGGCAGCTGTTTTTTGGTCTGGACAGTGATTGCCGAATGGTGGAGATGCTGCAGTTCACTGAGCGTGCCAGTTTCTACCGTCTTGCCATCCTTGATAATGGTGACACGGTCACAAAGAGCTTCAACTTCTGCCAGTATATGACTAGACAACAGAACAGTCTTGCCATCTTCCTTAACCTCTTCAACACATGTCTGAAATGCAGCCTCCATTAGTGGATCAAGGCCAGAGGTTGGTTCATCGAGTATGTAGACTTCGGCGTTTGACGAAAAGGCAGCGACAATTGCGACTTTTTGGCGATTTCCTTTGGAATATGTACGAAATTTCTTGCGTGGATCAAGTTGAAATCTTTCAAGTAGAATTTTTCGCTTTGCTTCGTTGAGTCCACCATTGAGCTCGCCAAGAATATCAATCACTTCACCACCTGTAAGTTGTGGCCATAGCTCAACATCGCCAGGAACGTAAGCGATGTCTTTGTGAATCTTGACTGCGTCATCCCATGGATTTTGGCCAAGCACAGTCACATTTCCTTCAGATTTCTTTAATAGTCCCAGTAGGATGCGAATAGTTGTGGATTTTCCTGAACCGTTTGGCCCCAGGAAGCCGTGAACTTCGCCTTTGACAACAGATAAGTCGAGTCCGTCGAGGGCACTGAAGGTGCCGAATTTCTTGTGTAGGTTTGTAACTTCTATAATGTTTTGGGGTTGTTTCATATATGTATCTTCCCAGAAAATGGATGCCGAAGCAAAGTACCTATGCTTACGATGTATAATGCTGGCATGATTGCGGCGATACTTCTTGGAATTGTGCAGGGACTTACTGAGTTTATTCCGGTTTCGAGTTCGGGGCACTTGGTGTTATTTCATCAGTTGCTAGGCATGGAAGAAGGTGTGCTGGCCTTCGATATTGCACTTCATGTTGGAACGCTGTTGGCAGTATTTTTGTACTTCCAGAGAGATATATGGGAGATAATTTCCGGATATTTCAAAGGCGATGACAAACAAAAGAAGTTAGCATATATGCTGGCTATTGCTACGATTCCCGCGGTGATTGTCGGAGTGCTTTTGCAGGATATTGTCGACACAAGTTTGCGGTCACCCTGGGTGGTTGTCTTGATGCTGGCTGTGTTTGGTGGTGTGATGCTGTTAGCCGAAAATTACGCCGACGATGTTAAGAATAAGACTAAGATGCTTGATCTGACTAGAGTAGACGCCGTGAAGATCGGATTGCTTCAAGCCTGTGCGCTTGTTCCTGGCGTGTCTCGTTCGGGTGCGACAATTAGTGCGGGACTTTTTTTGGGTATGAAGCGTGTTGAAGCAACGCGTTTTTCATTTTTGATGGCTTTGCCGATTATTGCAGGTGCATCACTAAAAATCTTGGCAGGCAATGAGGCGCGAGCAGAGATTAGTGCAAACGCATCAATGTTTGCGGTTGGATTCTTGGCGGCATTTATAAGTGGCATGCTGGCAATTCGATTTTTGATTGGATTCGTATCGCGCTACAGTATCCGGCCATTTGCGTACTACCGATTTGTCAGCGCTGCCTCACTAGCACTTCTTCTTGTAGTTACTCGTTGACGGTGCCTCAGCATACTTGTAAGATAAGGTAAGCATAAGAAACGAAAGAGGGAACCATAGATATGAAAAAAGTTATAACCAGTGTTTTGATAGCCGTCTTGGTTGTCGCAGTAGGTGCTTTAGGATTTTTGTATGTTCGAGAACGCAAGGCAGCCAGTGATGCTCGCAGCCAAGCCAACGAGGCACAAGCTAAACTTGAAGAATTCAAGACCGATCCCGATGCTGCAGCACGTGAAGAAGTTAACCGATACGTTGCAGAAGTCGGTGAGCTATACGCACTACCCGCCAACGAGGAACCAAGTGTAGCTACAGTCAACGACAAGAGCAAACTCACCGATCAGCCGTTTTTTGCAAATGCTGAAAATGGTGACGTGACACTCATCTATGCGCAAAGTAAGCTCGCAATTTTGTACCGTCCTTCTAGTAAGCAGCTAGTGAACGTTAGTAGCGTTACAATTCAAGAAGACAGCTCCACGCCGGCTAACTAAGACTGTTCTTTCAGATGTTTCTTTAGCTCGTTGAATTTGTCTCGTTCTGGGACGAAGTAGCTCTTGACGCCAGTAGTTTCTGATATTCCATTAGCGATATGTTCCATTATTGCTAGTCGAGCAGCTGAGCTGCCTTTTGGCGTCCATATCTCACCGATATAGACTCCGTCTGATTCTTTTGAGAGATCTATCCCCATATCTAGGCAATAAGCATTGGTCATGTACTTTTCTATAGTTCCGTTGGATGGCGGCCCGACGTAGTAGCCGGGTTTCGGGTGCCCAGGGCGAAGTGAACGATGAACGCGAATATCACGAGTTCCGCTTGGGGCAACGGCCGTTAGGTCATTCTTGGTACGCTCTGGCGTGTGAGCCTGACTGGCATTATTGAAGTTTTTAGAGTAGTTTGCCGGCAATTGAAGCTTATTTTGTGGGTTTGATGAAGGAACGACAAACATAGTGGTGGAGAATACGTCTACTAAGAGATTTTCTGCTGGCAATCCAAGTATTGCCGTGTTCTTTAGCATAGTGCTGACTGCAATTGATGTAGTTATGTGGTCATGAGAGACTTTTCCAGAGGTGTAGAGTGAGGCTGCAATCAGTGAACTGCCTACAGCTACTCCAACTACATCTCGGTGGTCGGTAAGTACGTGCAGATCATCACGCTCTAGTACATCTGCACAGTGATTAAGCAAATCCTCGCGTTCATCAATAGTTCTGTCGACCACATCGTTGAATGCTGGAAATATCAGAGGTGCAAGCCCTTTGAAGGTGTCAGCTGTGGCGGCCCGACCAATCATGCCTATGCAATCCGCACGTTGGAAAGGGTAGTCTTCTGGGTTGTATTCCAGTGGCGTAAAATGGTCGTGCTCATTTTGATGACCACTAACAGCTTGCTGCATGACGCCATTAATTGTTTCTTCTTCAGAACGAAAATCCGATAGATCCGTGTCGATAATGTATTTCTCATCAATAATTTCAATCATAGTCACTCTAGTGTAGCGAATGTATACAAAAATACTATATGTAGCGGGTATATTTTGAAGTATAGTGGTGAGTAATTAACATAGTAATGCTGGAAGTAGGGTGTAATTCCCTCACTGTGCCGCAACGGTAATAGCCTGCCTACATAGGTAATAGCTAAAAAGTCCGATACAGCAACAAAAGTCTCCCGAGCAGGAGCAGTACACCCACTAAGGTCGGTTGCTCTTTTGCTCACCGAGCAAGAAGGGTAACATGGCCGTCGCAGCTGGAATTGAAACACAAAATAATCTGAACTTTGGGTTCGATATTCCAAGCCTTGAAATTAACCAAGACTATCGTCAATCATTCGATAGAGAGTACCGGGTTCGTGAAGACTTCGTTACATGGGCTGCAGAGGCTCTTGACGGACAGATGCGCACGCCAACTAGTTATAGGTATGATGTTTCGTCAAATGAGTTGCACGCAGAGGATGGGTCGGCACTTGGCGCTATATTCGATGACGCATTGGTTCATGCCGATGAACTGATTAAATCACAACCCCAGCTTGCCTTTGAAAAACGCCGCCGTGCACATGAGCTCGACGAATATCATGAGATGCTTGAATTGATGCAGGGAGACGGCCCAAACACAATGATTGTTGTTTCGGATTTTCCGCATGAGCTGATGCACTACCCGGTGGATGTTGGCGGATACAATGTGAGGCGAAGGCAGACATTTTTGCGAGTCATTCGAAGAGACGGAGATACTTTAGAGATGTATTCTCAGACACTCGATGGCAGTAATCGAGCTGCACTTGAGGCGCTCTACGATCATTTTGGCGAGGATGCAAAACCTGGTGAGTTGTTGGGTCAACGTATGCACATGCAGTCCGATAAGACGGCCGATAAACTGACCGAAGAGCTGGTTGGCGTCTATGACAGAACGTTACATAAAAATGATGGAGGAATTTATTTCGCTGGTCGTGAAGTCGTAGAAAATAAGCAAAATACCTATGAGTTCGTGCTGCAGCAAACAGATATTGTAAAACACGCAGTTCAAGAAGTTTTGCGTGGAACCATAAACGACCAATCGATGTACAATTTTGCAGCACTGCTTAGTCAGCGTTACAATAATCAACAGTTTTCAGTCCCGACCGCAGAAATGATACATTCCTCTGATACATATTCAGGCCGAGATAATATGCTTACCGGGCCGTTGGTCGTACAGCACACATTACTCAGCGAGGCTCTCACGAGCGCTGGCCATGCTGCGGCAGCTGCCGGTCAAACTTTCAGTGGCTGCGGCTCATCTTTTGGCGCCGGGGTTGATTCTGGAGAAAAATCAATTCTGGAAGCGTTGGGATTTGGAAGCAAGTCAAGCAGCGAAGAAAGTTACAGCTTTAATGCTTATAGGTTTTGTGTGTCGTGCCAAGCACCACCGAAAGAAAAAGAGAAAAAGAAAATGTGTGGTCCATGCGGATTGTGTCGTGGATGTGATAAAAAAGCTGGTGGAAAAGGGTAGAATGGAGGTGTGAATGAAATTACTGATGAAAATGGCAAAGTTTGTTCAATTGAGTATTTTTGCGAGATATGTGACTACTATCCGCTATATCCCGCTCATGGTCACTACGAGTGTCCGCAGTGCCACTATAAGACAAAATGCTGTGAAGGTGCTCCACAGGATGTTTAAGCCGAGCAATGAGGTATTGGTGTTATGAAAAGCAAATTGCAGAAAATTGGTATTTTTTCGGGAACGTTTGACCCTGTTCATACCGGGCACATTGCATTTGCACGTGACGCCATAGATGCTGGCTCACTTGATCGTGTGTATTTTATGGTCGAACGAAGCCCCCGCCGCAAGCAAGGTGTGCGAGCATTTGAGCATCGCCAAACAATGATGCAGTTGGCAATTGAACAAGATGACAAGCTAGGTTCGATCATTATCGACCAGCTACGCTTTACTCCTCACGAGACTCTACCAATACTCAAGAAACGTTTTGAGGGTGCAGAGCTAACGTTAATCATGGGCGACGATATGTTGACGCATATGCACGAATGGCCACATATCGATAAGCTGCTTACAGGTGTTTCGTTCATAATTGGGATTAGAAAACACGAAGAACTGGCCAAAACCAGGATTGCTGCCATTTCTTCGATCAGAAACCAACCGATTAACCATATGTTTATTCCAAGTCCACTGGTGCGAGTAAGCTCTTCGGTAGTACGAAGTCAGTTAAAGAATCGCGAAAGCCCACAAGCATTAGATCCTCAAGTTTCAGCCTATATTTCTCAGCAGGGGCTTTATGCTTCGTCAGATGACTCAGTAGCTAATTGATCTTGTATGAATTTTAGATGAAGTGCTTTATGCTTCTTGAATTCAGCTTTGCTTAGGCCATTTTTGTGAAGGAATAAGCCCATTCGCTCGCTGCCAACGAAGTGTGGCATCACGACATAGCTGGCGCCTTGAGCGTATAGTCTCTCGGCGTCATGTATCGTTTCGGCTCGACAGATGACCACTGCAGAGGGATTGAGTTTTTCTAGCAATGCGACAATGAAGCTATTTGTTTCGAAATCACCAACTGTGCAAGCGACAAGCTTGGCGGTATCTACTCCAGCTTCTTCAAGCATCTCGATATCGGTTACGTCGCCGTATAGATAGTTAACCTTTCTGTTTTCAAGAACGTCAATCACATCTGGATCGTAGTCTATGACCACAAAGCGTTTTTTGAGCTGCTGAAATACTTTAACAAATTCGTGGCCACCCTTTTGATAACCTAGCAAAATGAGCTCATATTCGTTCCTGGATTCTTGGTCCATCTTCACCTTGCGACGCTCGAATAATGATAGATATTTTTCAAAGCTTTCGTATAGGCTATCAGAGTAAGTGATCATATATGACGAGGCGGCAATTGTAATAATACCAACCACGGTGACCAGTGAAACAGCCAGATCGTCAACTTGTCCATTAGATCGCCCCAAGAGAATAAAAATTAAAGAAAATTCACTGATCTGAGCAACTGCAAGCCCCGCCTTAAAGCTAGTTTTTTTAGTGTATCCCAAGACGCCCATAATTATCATCACAATTGTCGGGTTTCCGACAAGTACGAAAATCGACAGCCCGATAGCTTGCCAGATTATTGACCCAACACTACTAATGTCCAGACCGGCACCAAGTGCTATAAAAAATATAACTATAAAGAAATCACGCAGGGGTCGAAGGCGAGAGCTAACTTCTTGCGCATAGGTCATTGTAGACAGAGCCACTCCAGCAACAAGTGCTCCAATTTCTAGCGAGAAGCCAAGTTCGAAGAATAGTGTGCCAATACCGAATCCCCAGGCTATCGCGAACAGAAACAATAGCTCCTGGGAGCGAGACAGAAAGTTGTTCATAGGTTTAAGTACATATTTTGATATCAGCATAATTGCAAGTCCTAGGCCAAATCCCTTCAGTGCTAAGAACCCTAGTGTTGCAGGGCTGAAGTTGCCATCACTAGTGGCGGAAGCTACAACAAGTGCGAATGTGGCCAGGACGTCCTGTACAAGCAAGAAGCCAATCGAGATCTTGCCGTGCAGCTTATTTTGCTCTTTCTTGTCGTTCAGCAGTTTGAGGATAATAATAGTGCTCGAGAAAGTTAACGACACCGCAATATAAAGAGACACTATAGGTGAATAGCCAAGCAGCCTAATCATTCCAAACCCAATCAAAGAGGTGAAAATAACCTGGCCGAAACCAGTTAGTAGGGCAACGCGACCCACTTCTTTGATGACTTTAGGATTTAGTCCTAATCCAACGACGAATAGCAACAGCGCAATACCAAATGTACCAAAGTCGGCAATTGTTTCAGGGGACTGCACAAATCCAAAAATCGCTGGCCCTACTAAAATTCCGGTCAGAATGTGCCCAACGATCATTGGCTGACGCAGCGCCTTCATGATTAGCGAAATACCAACAGCTATAGTTAATAAGAGACTGAGTTCAGTGAATATATTGCCATGCATGTGTTTAGTTGTTTCTGTTATTAATTTTAGTTGGATTAATTGTACAATAAGCGTAAGGTAAATAAAACCATGAAGCAATTCTTTCGCATAATAGCCAACAAAGTTTCCCAATCTGCCGGTAGTCCCTATGCGTTCATGATTGCATTTTTGGTGGTGCTGGCATGGGCTGTCACTGGATCATTTTTTGAATATTCTGATACCTGGCAATTGGTTATCAACACCGGTACTACAATCGTGACATTCTTGATGGTGTTTCTCATTCAGAACACCCAGAATCGTGATGGAAAGGCGTTACAACTTAAGTTAGATGAGCTGATTCGAGCTTCAAAAGCTCGAGATAGTTTTGTAGGACTTGAAAGCCTGACCGATGAAGAACTTGCAGATATCGATAATGAGTTCAAAAAACTTCATGATGATAACAAGGTTGCACCAGCTGTGCATAAGCTACACGCGCGCATTCAGGCTGAGCATCAAAGACGGCTGAGTTTGCGTGGAGCGGGCAAAGCGCTACAAACATTCCTCCGAAAAGATATAAACAAAAAATAAGCAAAAGCCTGTTGACTTGGGCCCCCAAAGCGTGCAAAAATAGACGCACTACAACAGTAGCAACTATCGAGACATAGTCGCTATCGTAGAAACAAAAAATTAAAAATAAAAAAAGTGAGCGCAGAAGTATTATTAAGCTTTTGCGATGGAAAGGGTTTTTGGTGAACGTGCAAATAAAAACACAAAATCAAAGAGGTAGTCGCGTGGAAGTTCAAGTACGACGCCCGAAATGGCAACAGTTTATTCACTATTAAATAGCTGAATACCTAAAAAGCCTGTAGTAATTCACTACAGGCTTTTTAGTTTTAATGTATTTAGTTATTAGCTGGTCTTTTTGGTCTCAAGCGCGTCTTCGATGACTTGTTCAAAGGCTTCTATTGAGGAGGGTGTCTCGATAACCTCGCCATCTATCAAGAATGTAGGCGTGCCTGTTATGTTGAGTGCCCTTCCTGCACTTAAGTCTGCTTGAATGATTGCATTGGTTGCTTCGCTCGCTACATCAACGTCATATTTTTCCATATCAAGCCCTAATTCTTCGGCGTAGCCACGGAATACTTGACTTGGGTTGGTGCTTGAGCTCCAGGCGGCTTGACGCTCATAAAGCAAATCGTGCATTTCAAAAAACTTTTCCTGATTACCGGCGGCTACCGCAGATCGGTGCGCAGCAAAGGCATTCGGGTGAAGGCTAGTCAATGGAAAGTTGCGAAACTGGAAGGTGAGTTGGTCTTTATATTTTTCTTTAATTTCCTTCACGACAGGAAAGTACGAGCCACAGCCCGGGCATTGGAAGTCCCCGTATTCAGTTAAGTTAACTACAACGGCAGCGTCGTCAACAGCTTCCGGGTCAACGCCATATGTATAGCTGCTTGGTTCAACCGAGCTCGTTTGTGAGTTGTCTGATTTTTTTTGTGTAAAGATAATTCCACCGAACAAGGCAACCGCAATCGCCATAATAATAACAAACTGTTTATTCATATAATTCCCTCAAATTAGCCATCATATTGTACCATTAACGTATGACATTATTTATTGTTCTCTTACTTGCCAGTTTTGCAGTCAGTTCAGTTCTTGTGAATCGTGCATATCAAAGCATTCCTGCGCGTGAATTAAAGAAGCGCGCTAGGGATGGCGATGAAGTTGCGAAGCTGCTATACCGCTCCGCAGCGTACGGTCCGAGCCTATCACTAATTCTTAAGTGTTTTGTGCTTGTGGCGCACGTTATATTCTTTGTCTATGTTTCTCGTGCCACTGTCGCATGGTTTGCCGCGCTGCTTAGTGCTGCAATTCTTTGGTTTGGTTTTATATGGTTGCCGGCCAGAAGGGTCACCAGCCTGACATTTTCAATGGCTGCTCGAATTTCGCCAGTCCTCGCTCGGCTTGCGAGCATTATCTATCCGACTGTGCAGTTTGTGTTGGATAAAATGAGAAAACTTTTCCCGATTCATGTACATACCGGCCTGTATGATCAAGATGACTTAATTGATCTTCTTGATATGCAGCAGAAACAACCGGATAACCAGGTGTCGGCTAGTGCACTAGAGATTGCCGCACATGCCCTGTCGTACGCAAGTGTGCCGATTGCCGAGGTGCTTGTGCCGCGCCGTGCTGTGCACATGGTTGAAGCTAGCGACACAATCGGGCCAGTTTTTATGGACGAGCTACACAAAACAGGTTTTTCAAGATTCCCAGTGTACGAGGGTAACCCTGATAATATCGTCGGTATTTTATATCTTCGCGATTTGGTGCAAAAAAAACGATCCGGTCCTGTTTCATCAGTTATGAAAAAAGAAGTTTTATATATTCATGAAGAGCAGGTGTTAGAGCAGGCGCTCAGTGCAATTCTTCGCACTCACCAACATCTTTTTATTGTGGTGAATGGTTTTGAAGAATATGTTGGAATTTTGACTATAGAAGATGTTTTTGAGCGAATACTCGGAACACAAATTGTAGATGAGTTTGATCAATATGACGACATGCGCACGGTTGCATCTCGGGCCGCAGCCAGTGATCACGCTAGTCATGAGCATCCAGTTGAAAAATGAGCTGAGGCTCCAACAGATACAATCACCTTATCAAACGACTAGTTTTCGGCTATACTTCACACAAGATGAATTCACTGCAACAAAATAACAATTCTCGGGCCAAGCTGTAGGCGACAAATATCGACGCGCATTTCAGCTTTACGGTCCGATTTTAGTCGACACTAATTAGCAGAACAAATAGCGAGGAAATCATGAGAATTTTTAGTAAAGATATACAGAACAAGGTTGGCGAAACGGTGACGGTTGCCGGTTGGGTGCAGAGTCGCAGAGACCATGGTGGGTTGGTGTTTATTGATTTGCGTGATCATAGCGGCCTAACGCAGTTAACAATTCGTCCCGATGAAGTGGACAAGCCAACTTTTGAAATGGTTGAAGGCTTGCGAGATGAATTTGTGATCGAAGCGACCGGACAGGTTGTTGAACGTGACGAGTCGCTCAAGAACCCCAACATTGTCTCGGGGTCGGTTGAGTTGGTTATGCAAAACTTGCGACTGCTGAACAAAGCAGAGCCACTCCCATTCCAGGTGAGCGACGAAAATCTATCGAGTGAAGAGACACGACTTAAGTACCGCTACCTTGATCTACGTCGTCCACACATGCAGGACATGCTTAAGAAACGCGCAGCTTACTACAGTTTTATTCGTAGCTATATGGAGGCTAATGATTTCACAGAGATAGCGACACCAATTTTGGCTAACTCTAGTCCTGAAGGGGCTCGAGATTTTTTGTTGCCATCCCGACTCCATCCTGGGAAGTTCTATGCATTGCCACAGGCTCCGCAGCAATTCAAGCAGCTGTTGATGGTTGGTGGCGTACACCGCTATTACCAGTTTGCAACTTGTTTTCGTGACGAGGACCCAAGAGCAGATAGATTATACGGAGACTTCTATCAGCTAGATATGGAAATGAGTTTCGTCGAAGATGGTGAGGTGGTTCGTAATATGATTGATCCACTCGTGAAGAATTTAGTGAAGGACTTTGCTGGCAAGACTTTGCTTGATGAAGATCTGCCGCGAATGACGTTTGATGACGCAATGAACCGATTTGGTAGCGATAAGCCAGACCTGCGCTTTGGCATGGAGTTGGTCGATCTTAGTTCTGAGCTTGCGTCATGTGGTTTCGGCGTATTCAGCAAGGCCATAGAGGGCGGAGGTTCTGTTAAGGCGATAGTTGTATCAGGTAAAGCTGATATGAGTCGTTCGCAGCTCGACAAGCTTACAGAACGCGCCAAGCAACTTGGTGCAGGCGGCATGCCTTACATGACGATAGAAGCTGGTAAGGCCACCTCATCGATCGCTAAATTCTTTAGTGACGAAGACCTGTCTGTGATCGTAGAGAAAACAGGCGCATCAGATGGAGACTTATTGTTATTTGGGGCGGATAGTCGTGAGAAGGTTAACAAAGTTCTTGGCGGGCTTAGGAGTCACCTTGGGGACGAGCTAGGGCTAAAAGACCCAAACGTAGTTTCGGCACTGTGGGTTGTAGATTTTCCATTTTATGAATGGGATGAAGCAGCCAAAAAGATAGATTTTGGACACAATCCGTTTTCTATGCCAAAAGGTGGGCTAGAAGGGCTTGACGCTGAAGATAAGCTATCGATTGTCGCCGATCAGTATGACCTCGTCATGAATGGCTACGAGTGCGCATCTGGTGCGGTTCGAAACCACGACCCCGAAATAATGTACAAGGCATTTGGTGTGCTTGGGTACGACGCAGCTTATGTTGAAGAAAAATTTGGTGCAATGCTTAACGCCTTCAAGTTTGGAGCGCCACCGCACGCTGGTGCTGCGCCAGGATTGGATAGAATTTTTATGGTGCTGACGGGCGTAGACAATGTTCGCGAAGTCGTGGCATTTCCTAAAAATGGATCTGGTGTTGATCTTATGATGCAGTCACCAAGCAGGGTTGATGAGCAACAGCTTAAGGAGCTTGGCATTTCGTGCACATCGTAGGCTATAAAACGCCGCGCATCACCTCCAAAGTTGATCTTGTTGATATAATTTTGGCTGCAATTCCCAAAATCACATCGCATAGCGTCATTGTGGTGAGTTCTAAAATTGTCGCAATTTCTGAAGGTGCCGTAGTGCCAATCACTAACACTGATCGTGAGGCACTCATTAAAGAGCAAGCTGATCTTTGGCTTGATCCAACACTAAACAAGTATGGCTATCACTTTACTATTGCTAAGGGTTCCTTGATCGGCTCTGCAGGAGTAGACAGCAGCAATGGCAACGGGCAGTACATATTGTGGCCGCGCAACCCTCAGTTCTCTGCCAATACGCTGCGTGCAGCTTTGACCAAAGCCTATGGCAAACCATTGGGGCTGGTTATAAGTGACAGCTCATCAATGCCACTACGTCGCGGTTCTGTGGGTATTTGCATCGCTCATAGCGGATTCAAGGCGCTCGAGAGCTACATTGGCGCCAAAGATATTTTTGGCAACACGCTTGAGCGAAGTGTGTCGAACCGTGCGCAGGGCATAGCTGCAGGCGCCACAGTCGTCACGGGTGAGGGCAATGAGCAGACTCCGCTTGCTGTAGCGTCAGACATTCCAAACTTGGTATGTATTGACGAAAATCCCTCAATAGATGAGCTTGAGTCAGTCTATTTGACGCCAGAAACAGATATATTTGAGCCATTCTGGAGGGGCGTTGGCTGGCTTTGAGAGTATAAAAAATAGGCAAAACCTTGATGAATCAAAGTCTTGCCTATTATAGTTTTTGGTTTTGACGGCCTCAGTTTAGGCGTGCCAACCATAGTTCGCTACCCTCCGCGACCATACA
Organism: Saccharimonadales bacterium (SeqCode); assembly: GCA_041600755.1. Taxonomy (GTDB): domain Bacteria; phylum Patescibacteriota; class Saccharimonadia; order Saccharimonadales; family JAXHNE01; genus JAXHNE01. The sequence continues at coordinate 187,535 of JBFIJL010000001.1, read as the reverse complement.
CCCTAGGCTACGCTGTCAAACTACCAGCCGTCAAGTATTTTTACACAATTTTGTGCCGTCATTCGCATGCTACAATAACTGTAAATATGAGGTATTTACGTAAATTACAAGAGGTGGCCAGCGCAGCTATCGCAGTGGCGTTTATTATTGTTTTTGCATCGTCAGTTTCTAGTGCTCAACAAATTACCGCACCAACAGTGCCAAGCACCCAAAGTCCTCAATCAACTCAGACTGGCACTATTCCAGCAACCGGCTCTGTGCAAGAATCAACTGCATATAAGGTGCTCGACTCGGCTACGGGACTATCTATTCCTGCTGGCCAGCCAGCTTCCGCTCCGGCTATTGAGGCGGTTGAGGAGCCAAGTGATCGTTTATGGCTTATCGCACCGATTGCTTTACTGATTGGGATTGGCAGTGGAACTTGGATATTGATTAATCGCAATACTCAATCATTTACCGCACCCATTGAACTTGATACTACAAATCCAGTTGCTGACAACAGTAACTCTTTACCTAAAAAAAGTGTTGAAGCGCGCGTCAAGAAGCCAAAGCCTCGAGCCAGGTCCAAGACACGTTCAGGCAAGAAAAAGAAAAAAAAGAAGTAGGCTGGCGCAGGCATTACTGCGAGATATTTTTTCCAGCTGGTTGGGGGTTGCCGGTTTGAATCTGTATTTGGTCGAGATAGTCTTGCCCAGTTGATGAGCTGTCTCGGTTGGCCACTGCAAATATCACGTATGAAAGTAGCATGAAGCCTAGTGTGAGCAGCAGAACAGTAATCGGTTTTGGTAATTGTTTCATATTAACGGTATGCGGATAACTCTAGTTTTGATACACTTAAGCGTAAGTATAAACAGAATTTATGTCAAAGAAAAACCCAACACCACCACCCGAAGATGCTGAAGAAAAGGCCCTTGAGGCTAAGATTGAGAAAATGCTCGATCCAAAACAACCAGATGCTTCTGAGGCAACCACGCCCAGTACGAGCATTAAGGTAGTAAGCCATGATGACGAGCCAGATGAAAAAGAGAGTGAAGCTGAGGCTTTGCCAACTAAAATAGAGATTGTGTCACATGAAGATGACGACCACTCAGAAGAAATCGACGTCGATGAGGTCGATCCCAAGGCAGTAGATGAAAAAGCTAACGCGCAAGAGGATGCAAAAGAAGAAGCTACTGAACCTACAACCGCTCCACCACTCGAGGGAGTAAAGCCTGAAGAAGACGAAGAAGATGCGGACTCGGTCCCCGAAAAGTTAGAAGAACCAGAAGAAACAACGACTGAAACAGTTCCGACAGACAACGATGAGAAGCAAGAATCTTCAGTGGAAGATAATGACGAGCCTGATTTAGAAAATGAAGCTGAAGAATCAGATGATATCGAGGATTCAACCGATGAATCAAGTCAGCCTGAGCCAGATTTAGAGCCTGAATCTAAGCCAACTAAAAAGGAAGCTGACGTAGTTGCTCCAGCAAAGCAAAGTCCACCCCCGTCGGATGAATCACTTGATCAGGCGGTTGATGATATCGCCAGAGCCGACAGTGACGCGATTCTCAAAGAAGATGACGAGAAATTGGCTAAGGCGTTTGATGACAAAAAGCCTACCCTCGGCGGTCGCATTAAACATTTTTTTTCAGCTTGGTGGCACAATAAAAAAGCCCGCAAAGCAACAGTTCTGGTATTTGTTCTAGGACTTATTGGAGTCGGAGCCTATCCACAAACTCGATACGCATTGCTTAACACAGCGGGCGTTCGAAGCAGCAGCTCAATCCGAATTATCGACACTAGCACCTTGCAGCCACTCAAAAATGTTGAAGTTGAGATAAATGGCGCAAAGGGGCTGACTGATATTGATGGTAGGGTTTCGTTGAGTAATATAAAGCTCGGCAGCACGCAATTGCAGATCAGGAAACGAGCATTTGCGGAAATCAACAAGCCGCTCACTATCGGTTTTGGAAGCAATCCACTTAGTGATCAGTCATTACAGCCCGTCGGAACGCAGTACACGTTCCAGGTAGCGGATTTCGTATCAGATAAGCCCTTGAAGGGAGTCGAGGCAATAAGTGATGATGCCAGTGCGATTGCAAATGAAAAGGGTGAAATTAAAATCACCCTCGATCAGCCAAGCGATGAATTCGAAGTTACACTGGCGCTGAATGGCTACCGAGAGGAAAAAATTCTAGTACAGGCTGATAGTAAAGACGCAGTCAGCGCCTCGATGGTCGCAGCAAAGAAGCATGCTTTTATCAGCCGTCGCGATGGCACCTACGATGTGTATGCGGTGTATGCAGATGGCAAGGATGAGCAACTACTACTCAAAGGAACTGGCTCGGAGCGTGAAGACATTGCACTAATTCCGCACCCATCTCAGGATGTTGTTGCCTTGGTCTCTACTCGTTCGGGACAACGAAATAGCGATGGATATCTGCTTAGTACATTGACCGTACTCAACATGAATAATTCAGACGAGCTAAAAGAGGTTGCAGTTTCCGAGCGTATTCAAGTAATTGGCTGGCAAAATGAACGAATGGTATTCGTGCAGATAAAATCTGGCACCAGTGCAGCAAATCCAGAAAGACACCAACTTAAAACGCATAATATTGCTCAAGGAACGACTGCTGAGCTTGCGAGCGCCAATTATTTTAATGACGTAATGGCAGTAGAGGGTACGATTCTGTTTGCCCCATCAAGTGCATATGCAAAGACACCCCCGGCATTGTATCGAATAAATGCAGACGGTTCCGACAGGCAGATTGTATTCCCACAGGAAGTGTGGAGTATGTTCCGAACTGATTATGGACACATATCGTTTACGACTGGCCCTGAGTGGCATGAATACGAGATTAGCTCGAAGTTTGTGGCTAAGCTTGAGGGGCAGCCAGCTAACATCGCCTCAAGACGTTATGTAGAAAATGGCACAGACTCAGCCGCGCTTCGTGTCGATAGTCGAGACGGAAAAGGGGTACTTTTGCTCGAAAATATTTCCGACCAAAGTGAGCAGACACTTGTTGAGCAGAGTGGCTTAAAGAATCCATTAATTTGGCTTAACGATTCAACAATTTTGTACAGAATCAAAACCGATACCGAGTCTGCCGATTTTGTCATCAGCACCAATGGCGGCGATCCAAAGAAGGTTACAAATGTAGAAGACACCGCTGGGCTCGAGCGTTGGTACTACTACTAAGCCTATTTTAAAGTTGCGATTGTAAGCTTGCCATCACTCCTGAGGTGTGACCTGAATACACGATTGCGCAACTTGTACGCTTCTCCTACGTGCACTTTTCGAGTGCTAGATACGCGCTTGGCGGCTTTAAGATCTTCAATTATCAAATCACGTTCAGCATCGGTATCTGGATGTACGCTGTGCGTAAATTGAGCATTGTGACGTATGAGTCCAATGCCAGTATCTTTTGATGCTGCCCCAACCCATAACTGACTCTTGGCTCTGCGCTTTTTGCCGGTAATAAGTCTCTCCCAAAAATCGAGACTGTTTTTTTCCTGATGTGAAATTGTCGGTTCGGCCCGCCAAAATCTAACATGGTGTCTGGCGTGTGGGCTGTTGCCAATGGGCAGTTGAAACCCCAAGTCTTGTCGTCTTCCAAATAAGTATAGGTAGCTAAATGGCGCAGTCTTGTACTGCTTGCTGAACAGAACAGAGTAGATAGTTTTACCAACTGAGCGAACAGTACGCTTATCTGTTCCGTACCAGCCGGCTTTATGCATCGCAGCTACAATTTGCTTGCGTGAACCAACGAGTCCAATGTTAATTGGGTCAGAGGCAAATCCATCGGCAGTGATGCAATAGTGAGGAATGTGCTTCGGCGGAAAGATTAGGCGGACCACACGAAGTAGAGCAGGAATAATTCCATAAGCAGCAATAATGTATGCCAAAAGAACTGCAAGCGGCACCGGAACTTGCTCGTCTAGTACAGGAAATATGTCACGCGTGACAAAGTAGGTGCCAATTATACCAGGCACCAATACTATAAAACGTTTAAACGTTCGAACTAATCGATTAATCATTGTTAGTAATAGCATACAATGAAATGCTTTAAATCTATAGATAAGGAAAAGGTATCGAACCGACTTAGATTGGCCGTAGTTCATCGTTAGCCGCAGCCAGTCACGGAATCGTAGAGCTGGATGAGTAGTTATGTTATTATAAGCATAAGATGCAAGAGGGTGGAAAACAAACAGCAACAGAGCCTATTGTCGACGTTAAACCGCCGGTTGAGCCTGCTGCGCCTGGCATGCAGCCAAAAGTACCAACCCCACCACCTGCGGTACCTAATCAAAACGCTGAATCCTCACCTCAGCCAGAAACCATACCCGAAACTCCAGTTACAGAATCTTCATCAGTTCCGGTCGCCTTGGCTCCAGAGGAGGCAGATATTGCTGAATCCTCACCTCAGCCAGAAACCATACCCGAAACTCCAGTTACGGAATCTGTAATTTCTGAACAGCCAACCCAGCCAACCGCAAAAGAATCAATAAAAGCCGGTCCTGTCCAATCAAACCATAGTGTTGGTAATGTGGTCTTTATCATAGTTGCTGGCGTCATCGCGTCGATCAGTGTCGTCGTTGCCTACATTGTCACGAACTAAACGAAGTAATTTTGCAGCAAAAGGCACCACAACGGGACTATATAAATATCTATGAACTTTGTCTTGCAGTGGGTGAGCACCCAGTGAAGCGACCATGCCAAGTTTCTTAATCCCTGCAAGCCGATAGGCTAGCAAGTCGGTACACCCATCGCCTATCGCTAATGTTTCATCGGGTGAGGCACCGCGCCCTCTCAATGCTCTCTTCACACCAAATGGAGAAGGCTTAAAGTGATGTGGGCGCATGAAATCAGCAGATGCAAAACTTACTCCCTTAGGAAGTGCGGATTCTTTTATGGACGGATTGCTGGTGAAAATTGCCACACCCTTGTCGAGTGCTGCACCAGCTTCCGCAAGCCATTCAAGCGATTGACTATTCGTAGGATGTCCGTAGGGTCCTAGCACGCCATCTCTGTCAGTGAGCAAAAATGAATTGTCTTCGGCAAGCTTAACTGGATCAAGCTCTAGCACGTTCGAGTAGCTGGGTATTTTTGCTGCAGACAATAGATTAACTGCATCTTCAGAAAATTTAACACTGGTCATAGATTGTTAATGATACCAAAGTATCGTTAAATATGTTAATGAATTATTATGAAATTGGACCCTCTGTGCGTGAAGCAGCAGATGAGCTAGCCTTCAGGGTAGATATGAATAGGTACATTGAGCAGGGTAAAGATTTAGATAAAATCCGGGGAGATGTAGTGCGCACACTTCGAGGTCTCCAAGAAATCGAATGTGACTTAATCGACTTAGTAGCGAGCATTGATGTGTTTTTGGTGCAAGGATCAAGTAACGATATCGAGCCAGGACAAAGCGAAGGATAGCCTTTATACTGTGTGCATGGAGCCAATAGTTTTTGTCGATGAGTCAGGTCTGCCAACTGGGAAAACTGGTCCAAAGCTAGCCAGTCATCATGCTAATACGCCGCTGCATTCAGCGTTTTCCTGCTATATATTCAATGATCGTGGGGAGTTTCTAGTAACAAGGCGCGCTGCAGGCAAAAAAGTTTGGCCAAATTTTTGGACGAATACCGTATGCGGACACCCACTGCCCAATGAAAGCTTGGAAGATGCAATAATTCGAAGGCTAAAGTATGAGCTTGGCATGACTGCAAAAGATCTGAAACTGGTACTGCCAAATTACCGATACCGCACGCCGCCATATAATGAAATTATAGAGAATGAGTTTTGCCCAGTTTTTGTCGCTCGAGCAACAAGCCGGCCTAATCCCAATTCTGAAGAAGTGTCTGAAATAAACTGGCTAAAGTGGAGTGATTACATAGCTAAACTTGAAGAAGACCCAGTAGATTATTCATCATTCGCCAAACCGAGAAACATCTCCGCGACTAGCTTGCCAGTCTGGTCTTGGTGGGCAAAAGATCAAATTAAACAGTTACAGAATACTCAAGAAATTACAGATTATTCGCAACCTACTTCTTCTTAGACTTTAGAGACTGTGCCTGGTGTACGACGCGCTGAGGAAAAGGAATTTCAATCCCAGCTTTATCGAATGCTTTTTTGAGTCTTTTGCGAAGCTCGCCGGTTACCGCCCATTGTTTCATAGGTGCGGTCGCGCCTGTTATCTTAACCACAATTGCCGATTCGCCAAATGCATCGACGCGGAGTAGTTGGGGTGCTTCTAGTATTTTCTCTTTCCAGTTTTCATCAGCCGCCAACTCGCTGCCAACACGATTTATAATCAGCTCTAGTTCATCCAGATCGGTATTGTATCCAACCCCAATGTCGAGATTTACATTTGCGTACTCCATTGTCATGTTTGAGGCGTAGTCAATAAATCCATTAGGCACATGATGGACCACGCCATCGAGGTCGCGCAGTGCAGTTTCGCGCAAGCTAACGTGCTTTACTTGTCCAGAAATGACGCCGTTAATGTTTATGACGTCACCAACTCTATATTGATTCTCTACAAGTATAAATAGACCCGACAGAAAATCTTTTACAAGTGACTGAGCTCCAAAACCGAGCGCAACACCCAAAACCCCAGCACCCGCAAGAAGTGGTGCAATGTTCACGCCCAATACACCGAGCAGTAGCAGTCCACCAATAATCCACAGTCCAACTCGTATCGTGGCGCCAATAACAGAAATGAGCGTATCCTCACGTTGCCGCTCTTCGGCAACTGTCTTGTAGGCATCTGGGCGAATTGCTCGACGAACGAGTCGGGCTACGATTATCATCGCAAACTTACGAGTTAAGAAAATAGCAGTCAATGTAATAAATGCGCCGAGCCAATGTTCTTGTATAAAAATGGTTGTGCTTTCAAACATACTTGTCAGTATAACAATCATTCACCTCGAGTGCTAAACTTAAACTATGCAGGTGTATCAATCACTATTGGAAGTAAGTAAATTGTTAGTCGATGGCAGTGTTGGTGTGATCCCCACTGACACTGTTTACGGAATAGTGGCGTTAGCTTCCAATAAGTCTGCAGTTACCAGAATTTATGATTTGAAAAGACGGGAAGGCAAGCCGGGCACAATTATTGCTGCCTCCATTGAGCAGCTAGTTGATCTTGGCTTCAAAAAACGATATCTCACCGTAGTCGAACAATTTTGGCCTGGCCCAGTTAGCGTCGTTATTCCGTGTGTCGATCTTGATCATCTTCATCAAGGGCTTGGAAGTATTCCAGTGCGAATTCCAGATAATTCGCAATTACTTGAGCTATTACAGCAAACCGGTCCACTGCAGACTTCAAGCGCAAATCTTACTGGTGAGCCAATTTCAGCAAGGGTGCAGCAAGCTGTGGACTATTTCGGAGACGGCCCAGATTTTTACGTGGATGGTGGTGATTTAAGTCAGCAAACTGAATCAACAGTTATTCGTGTTGTCGATGACGTTATAGAAGTTATACGCGAAGGCGCAGTAAAAATAAATGAGCAAGGAGAGATCGCCGCATGAATTTAAACGAATATCAAAAGGGAGCATTAACTACAGAGCTAATGAAGACGCCAGAGAGCCTTGATGCACATAACCCGGCTCTGATTGCCAAACTGCTTGGTCTTGTTGGTGAATCAGGTGAAGTCGCCGAAAAATTCGAAAAATTATCAGAGATAGAAATGGTGAAATAACGCCAGGCGACAAGCAAGAGATAGCTAAGGAGCTTGGTGATGTTTTGTGGTACGTAAGTGTACTTTCTGAATATCTGGGATTCACTCTTCAGGAAGTTGCTGAGATAAACTTGCAAAAGCTTGCATCTCGCCTTGATCGTGGTGTGCAAAAAGGAAGTGGAGACAATCGATAGTTAGAGGGAGTTAGAAATTCTTTCGCAGCCATTCATCAAGGCTACCACCGCCACCTGCGCTGAGACAGAGCACAAGATTGCCTTCGGTTACTTCAGCTTGTATTCGTTGTTTAAGTGTATCGTCTAGCCGAGACTCTACCCGCACGTCAGGGTATTCGGTTATTTCACATAACTTTGCAGGTGAAAGCATCTCCAAGGATTCATCTTCACGAGCCAGGTAGCTTGGCACAATGTATAGCTTCTTGATTCCCTTAAACATATTTGGAAGTTGGTCTTTTATGAAATGTTGGCGAGTATTATGAAGCCCTTCATAGACTGCCACAACGTTATTGCCAGCGACTTCATGCGCCAATTGTAGGGCGCCTGCAATTTTTTCTGGCGTATGAGCATAGTCGCTGTAGATATGATCGGTTATCTTTTCAAATCGCCGGGATACACCAGGGAATGTGTTTAGATGTTCGATCAAAGTATTACGATCAACGCCTGTGATCGCGTGTGCAGCAGAAACGACGAGCGCAGCATTCTCTCTGTTGACCTGCCCAGGTAGCGTGAATAGTGATGATATATCTTCACTAGGCAGTAAGTCACTTTTTACAGTAGTTAAGTCTTTCTGATGAGCAAATACATGCGTGCTTTTATTGAAGAAGTCCAAGAAAGCTTGGTTATAGTCATCTTTTGTAGGATATATGTCAGGGTGGTCGTAAGCGATGCCAGGAATGACGGCTGCGTAGGGAGAGAACTGAAGAAAGTTTCTGTCAAATTCGTCGGCTTCATAGATAAAATACTCGCTTTTAGCGCTATATTCACCCATTTCTCCGAAAGATATTTTAGCGCCAAGTGAATAGCTAATTGGTGTGCCGCACTGTTTTAGCAGCCATATCAACATTGCTGTAGTGGTGGTTTTCCCATGAGTACCAGCGACTGCAATCATTTTTAGGTGTTTTTCGCTCAAAATGTGATTGATTAGTTCATCTCGCTTGCTGGTCTTGATTGAGTTCTGGTTACAGTACTCCAGTTCGGGGGCATTTCCTTCCATAATAATTGCTGAAGAGTATACAAACCAGTCAATCGGAGTGGATTCATGAACTTTTGCAATTAAATCTTTAGACTGTCCGATTGTGATATTTGAAATACCCTGGTTTTTCAAATATGAAATGTAGTCTGAATCTTGTTTATCGGAGCCTGAAACACTAAACCCTGCTTGATGCGCAATCAGTGCCAATGGTCCAATGCCCGTCCCACCGATGCCGCTAAAGAAAATATGCATGGCTCTATGGTACACTTAAGTTGTAAAAAGTAAGAAATAAAAAATGCTCAAAAATATCATTCACAAGGCGATGCTTCGAAGACACTTTTGGCGTCAGGCCACATTTGACGAGTTGAGTGAAGTCTATATTGCTATGTCATTCCGTAGTTTCGCACTGGGGCTGATAGGCATTTTTGTTCCAGTGTATATATTGAAGTCCGGTTTTGGGCTCACGGGAGTGATTCAATTTTTTATTTGTTTTTTTGCTGTTCGCGTACTTATGGATTTCCTTGCAGCGCATACCGTAGCTCGCTTTGGCCCTAAGCACACATTGCTCATTGGCTACATCATTCAAATAATTGCAGCAGGCACATTTTCATTTCTTGGAACCTCAGCAGCCTCACTACTTATTCCTGCCGCCATATGGGGGGCGGCCAATAGCTTTACTTTTATTGCGCTACATGTAGATTTTTCAAAAATAAAGCACATAAATCACGGTGGCAAAGAGCTGGGATACTTGAATGCCCTAGAGAGAGTTGGGGGCATGCTGGGACCAGTAACCGGCGGGTTGCTGGCAACATTTTATGGACCTCAAGTATTATTTTTGGTAGCCGTTGTGGTCTTGCTAATAGGCCTGGTTCCGCTTTTTAAGACTGCCGAACCAGTGAAAACGCATCAGAAGCTTTTCTATAGTCGTCTTGATATATCGTCAATCAAGCGAGACTTCTTATCTTATTCTTTTTACAGCATAGAAAACAATCTTTGTCTTGTTTTGTGGCCAGCATTTTTAGTTTTGTTTATTTTTAGTGAAAATGTTTATGGAAATATTGGTGGACTGGCGTCAATCGGATTTATGATTTCAATTGCTTCTGCTTATTTTGTGGGTAAATTGGTTGACGGCAAAAAGGGTGGATTATTGTTGCGTGTTTCATCATTTGCGAATGCATGCGTGTATGGTCTGCGGCCATTCGTTAGCGGCATTGCTGGCGTGTTGGCAATAAATATAATGAATGAGGCACTTACAGTGGGCTACCGTATTCCGTATATCAAAGGTGTTTACGATGCCTCTGATGAGCATGAAGGACTTAGGATTGTTTACCTTTCAAGTCTTGAGGCCTTTGGTAGTTTAGTAAAATCTATTACTTGGATTCAGTTGTTGGTTCTGTCACAGTTTATGACAGATTTTCAGCTGCTAACTACGGGGTTCGCGATTGCTGGACTTTGCTCGATACTTATCAATACTCAGGGCTTTAAGGCTTTGGGAGGAAGGTGAGCATGAACGCGAAAAGAGCAATGTATCGTCATCACAAGATGCTGCAGCGTATTTCAATCAGATTGCTACTGGGTATCTTGTTTGTGACCATTTCGGTTGCCGCGATTGCGCTTCGTGACAACTATTCGCGAATGGTGGAGCTTCGCTCTGCTGTCTATGCTGCCGATAAAGCCGGTGAAGGGGTGGAAGAAGCTCTTGATGAACTGCGAACGCATGTGTATGGGCACATGAATACCAACCTGAACTCCGGTGGCGTATCTATCAAGCCTCCAATCCAGTTAAAGTATACATACGAAAGACTGACTGGTTCACAAAATGCCGATATTGAATCACATAACAAGCAAGTGCTAGCTGAGGCACCTGGAATATGTGAGAGTCGATTCGGTGCTGGTCGCATTAAAGAACGCGCTGCTTGTGTCGATGAATACATAGCTAGCAACACTAAACAGTTAAATGATAATACAACTATTCCAAAGGAGCTCTATCAGTTCGATTTTGCCTCACCAGCCTGGTCTCCTGATGTTGCGGGCTTTAGTATTGTGGCGGCCGTACTTGTTGGTATGTGTTTGATTGCAAGAATTTTACTTGGCTGGTATTACAAACACGAACTGTAGGTATTAAAAAACTCCAGACTGTGCTGGAGTTTTTTAATAAGGCTATGTGCCTGTATAAGAAATGACCGCTCTAGTTTGTGCCAGTTCCTGTTACGCCTGTTCCCGAACCGGTGCCAGTGCCGGTTGTTGGGGTGGTTTGAGTTGCACCTGTGTCGGTTGTGCCACCACCAGCCTGACATTCTTGGCCGTTAGGGTACTGAGTCTTGTAGTTGGCGACTGCACCAGGAACGGTGTTTTCACCAGATTCATCCTTGAGGTTTTCCCAGAATACAACCTGGCTTCTGTTGATAAGCATTTCATTGCTTGGGCGGTGAAGTTCACATCCGAGCTTTACGAGTGAGATATTATCGCCAGAAGCTTGCTGAGTGCCTTCTTGGTTTGGCTGAACAACTTGGTTAACGCGCAAGTAGAAGATGTCACTCATGCGAATGTACTTATCGTTGAGATCAGAAATTTTACCAAAGTACACCTGTCCGCCATTTAGGAAGACTGCTTGTAATCGGTCTTTTTCAACGTAGCTGCTCTCGTTTTTTGGTCCCAAGACAAATGAAAATACCAAAAATACGATCAATATTGTCACTGAAAACAGTAAAACTATAGAAGCGATACGTATGCTCTTTGAGTCACCGTCGCCCCCGCTAAACTTACTTTTCTTTTTTGCTGCTGGATGCTGCGCAGAGGTTTGAGCAGCTGGATTGTGCTGCTGCTGCGGTGCACCAGGATTACTGCGGTTCATAAATTCCATGTATTCTCTCCACCTTTATAATTTGTTACAGGCTTAAGTGTAGCGCATAAGCATTAACGACTGCAAGCAGGTAATTGTAATTTTTATACAGAAACAACAGGGGTGATAATTCTTTACAGGGGTCAATCTGTGGGAAAGTTGTTGACAAGTGAAATACCTCAAGCGTATGGTAGAGTCACTACTACTTAAGTAAGAGAGGGAAGTTAAGCACTATGGCTTACAAGCACACTAACTCAAAAGGTGTAACGTACTACCTAAACAGCAAAATGGTCACACTCCGTGGTGGCAAAGAACAGCGAATTTACTACTTTAGCAAGGACGAACGACCAGAAGCTACTGATCTTCCAGACGGCTACTCAGTAAATGAGAACCCACGTAACGGTTTCTTGACTATCAAGCGCGACCGCTAAGCAACTATCGCTTAGAAAGCAAAAATCGGCTGAGCAATCAGCCGATTTTTTTGTTTTTGAAAACTTATTTCTGCAACTGTTTTTCCGTTAGAGGGCCAGACGTTTTGTCTCCAATCAGGCGCTTGTACATAAGTTCGGCACTAATAAGAGTGATTGGCATCCCAATGCCCGGATTTGTGCCAGCTCCTACAAAATAAAGGTTTTTCACTTTTTTACTGATGTTATTTGGTCGAAATACGGCCGTTTGCTTGAGAGTGTGGGCTAGGCCAAGTGCAGTGCCGCCTTGGCTGTTGTAGCGGGCAAAGAAATCCTTGACGCTAAACAGGCGCTTATAGACAATTTGATCGCGCAGCCCAGTCAGTTTCATCTCGGTTTCCATAGTTGCCAGGATGGTGTCAGCATATTTTTCGAGCTGCTTTTCGGTGTAAGTCAGGCCTGGCGCAATCGGCACAAGCACAAATAAGTTTTCATGTCCTTTTGGAGCAGTGCTCGAGTCGGTTTTGCTTGGATTACAGACGTACAGGCTTGGATCGCTTGGCCATTGTGGCTTATCAAAAATTTCGGCAAAATTTTGTTTCCAGTCTTTGCTGAACAAAAGATTGTGATGCGTCAAAGATGGTAACTTGCCCTTTACGCCCAGGTACATGATCAGGGCACTTGGTGCCAGTGTGCGCTTGTCCCAGTATTTTTTGGACTTTGTGCGGTGCTTTTCATCTAGTAGTGTGTGCTCGGTGTGATAAATATCTGCGTTACTAATGACGATATCTGCCCGTAGGTCCTTGCCGTTTTCTAGCTTTACACCAACCGCCTTGCCGTTCTCGACAATTATTTTTTTTACTGGTGTGTTTATCTTAAACTTTGTGCCGTGTTTCTTTGCAATTCCAGCCAAAGACTCAGTAATTTCGTAAATGCCACCTTGTGGATAAAACACCCCCATATTGAAGTCGATATGGCTCATGATGTTGTAAATCGCCGGGGTATTGTATGGGCTTGAGCCTAGGAATACGAGTGGATATTGCATGATTTTTTGCATGGCATCAGTCTTGAAATACTTGCGCACATGCTTGTCCATGTTTGCAAGCACACTAAGCTTACGACCCTCAACCGCCATTTCTTTGGTGAAGAAATCTTTGATAGAGTCGTAGTTTTTGTACATAAATCTATCTTTGGCAACTTCATACTGGTAGCCAGCCTGATCTAGATAGCGATTTAGTGCTTCGCCGGCACCATCTTCGATGGATTCGATTGTTTTGAGGTCGCGCTTTAGATCAGAATAGATATCGACACTTTTGGATGTGTCTTTGTAGAATATTCGATAACTTGGTCCAAGCTTTTCAAGGTCTAGAAGCTTATTTACGTCTTCTCCAATCAATTCGAAGAAGTGTTCAAATACATCAGGCATCAAGTACCAACTTGGCCCCATGTCAAAGCGGAACGACTCTGGTTTACGCCCAACTGTTTTTTTATTGGTGCTTACAGCCCATGTTCCGTAGCGGTTTTTTTTAACATTAAAGACGCTTGCTCGTCCCCCAACCATTTCGTTTTTTTCAAGCACAGTGACATCGTAGCCCGCTTTAGAGAGTAAGCATGCTGATCCTAGTCCACCAAATCCCGACCCTATGATCAGAGCGGACTTACTCATCTTCTCCTTTAAATTGCTGCTTTTCTATTATGATAATTATCAAAATGAGAAGTGCATAGGCGGCACCTATGCCAAATGGAATCTTCTGTGCCACTCCAGCGTTAACGCCAGTCCAAAACAACAGCACAGACAGCCCACTGTAAGCTACAGGAGCCTTGACGCGATGATCCTTGCCCCAGAGTATATGCAAGATGAAGGCGCCCACGAGGCCACTGAGCAGCCACCCAGCAAAGTTAATCCAAGGAACTCCATAAAATGCTCCTGGTGTTTCCCAGGCCCAAAATTCAAGTTTCACGATAGCTGGGTCAAGAACAACATCCACTATAGTTGCAAATATTGCCGCTAGAATTATGCGTGGAAATGAGCGAGTAAACTTGCTCGCCAGCCAGAATGCACCAAGCAAAATTGGTGGATAAGCAAAAGCCACCGCCCATGGAGTGGTATCAAGTAATTTTGGGCCAAGAACATCGGTATAGCTGAATGATCCATAAGGAAAACCAGTTTTGATTGCTGCCGTTTCAACCGCTAAGGCGTACACCCCAAGGATGATTAATATAAACAGTCCTAATGTCTTTCGTTGCTTGAGTACACCGAAGTAACTTGGTACTGCAAATAAGATAATTCCAATTATCGGGGCAATCAAAGCAATAACATTCGGTACATTTTCTAGATTCATTGCTACAATTATCGCACATGAGTAGTCGTCAACGAAGCCCACTTTTGCGATTAAGCCGACCACGATTCTGGGTTTATTTGCTTGGTCCCTTTTTGATCGGTATCGTTGCCGCTCCTAATCAGGTATTTTCTTTCAGGCTGCTTGCACTCGGTCTGTTTTTCACTGTTCCTGCCAATTTACTCATATATGGGTTTAACGACGTTTTTGACTACGAAACCGACAAGCACAATTCAAAAAAACAGGGATACGAGCAACTATTGAGCCCCGATCATCGACAGGGAGTGCTACGAATTTTGACTTTGATGGGTATGCTTGGATTACTTCTTGTTCTACCTCCTTCAGTTCCACAGGCGGTGAAGTGGGCGATGACAGGCTTCTATTTCTTTGGTCTAGGCTACTCAGTGCCGCCAATCCGAGCCAAGACCAAGCCATTTTTGGATGCTTATTTTAATGTGCTTTACGTATTTCCTGCGTTGGTGAGCTACGGACTGCTTACCGGTGGCTCATATCCTGCACTGCAGCTTTTCCTTGCTGGCATGTTTTGGTGCGCAGCCATGCATGCCTTCTCGGCGATACCAGATATTCGAGCTGATCAGAAAGCTAAAATTAAAACCATTGCAACTGTACTTGGCAAGCAAAATACACTTATCTTTTGCGCATTTAACTACGCAGCCGCTGCTATTCTTTCGTATCAATATCTTGGTTGGTTCGCGCTAGCTGGCGGACTTCTCTACCTATGGTTAATGTATGTGTCGTCCAAAACTGCCACAAAAGAGGCATTCTTTCGCTACTACACATATTTCCCTCGCATAAATATGATCATGGGAGCCATGCTCTTCTTCTGGGTGCTACTGGTTGTAAAATAAGCATAACTGTGCTATAATATCGTTATGGCAGAACAACGAACAACACCAGATAACCTGCAGCGAGCAATTGAGCTTTCTGAAGCACATTGGAAATCGACCGCTCCTGGAGCAACCCAAGAGGATATTGAAGACTTTCAGAAGAAGCTCTATTCCGACCCAGCCCCAGAAAGCGTAAGTGAGCGAATTGCTCAAATAAAGCATGATACTGGTATCGAAGGCTCTACACACGACAAC
The DNA here is from genome assembly GCA_041600755.1 of Saccharimonadales bacterium (SeqCode). Classification (GTDB taxonomy): domain Bacteria; phylum Patescibacteriota; class Saccharimonadia; order Saccharimonadales; family JAXHNE01; genus JAXHNE01. The sequence continues at coordinate 171,970 of JBFIJL010000001.1, read as the reverse complement.
TCAGCAATCAAGGGTGCTGTAGCTATTTATTCAGCAAATCGCGAAAAACAAAATTAGTATAAAGTGAGGGCGTCATGACAGGGAATACACCAGAACAATCAGGTGAGCTACATGGTCCTCCAGTCGCTGAAATAAAAGAAGATACAAATCGACTCGTGGCTTTTGGTGGCTACGTCAAGGAGCGACTCTACGACCCGCAGCAAGATTTGGCCGATATTGTGCTTACTGATGTCGAGAAGTCTTGGTTTAATGCAGTCAAACTTGAAGATATTTTGTTTACGAATGATCGTAATAGCAGGGGTTTAGATCCGAATCCAGTAGGCTATGCAAAAGGAGTGCTTCTTCCTCCAAAGGAGTTTACTTGGGTCAGGCGACCTCCAGAATTGCTTGCACGGTCTGCCGCACGCAAAACTATTGCCGCAGCAACAGACATTACAGATCAAGCGGTTGAGCGCAGTGACCGTTCACGCATTCATGCCCTGGAAACAACCGTCGATGCAATCAGTCTTCACCGCGATGGTTTAGTAGCCAGGAATCTGGACGTTCTAGTATTGTTGAAGGAAGCAAAGTCACCTGGCTTTGCTCATAAGCCTGCGCATGAAATGAAACGGCTGATTGGCCAATCGTGGTCCGAACTTCTTAACGTGATCGATACACTGCGCATATATCGAAATTGGGATGATGAAACAAGGAGGCGAGTTGAGGCATCTGCAATAAACTATCTTACTAGCCAGCGACAAAATACTCGTGTAGGGAAGTGGCAGTCGTTGCTCGATTTGCAAGCGAGATATCTCGACGCCAGAGCAGGGCTCCTAGGCCAGGCGGCCCGGGCTCATCAAAGAGAAATACAAAAAACGCAAAATAGACAAACCTATACTGTAAACTAGTGAACTAATGCACATGGATAAATTTTTACACACACTACCAAAGCCATTTTTTGTTTTGGCGCCAATGGATGACGTGACCGATACGACATTCCGCCGGGTAGTGCATAGTTGCGCGCCAGCAGATTTGTATATGACGGAGTTCGCAAATGTCGATGGCCTGCAGTCGCCAGGACGCAAGCATGTTGGTAAAAAACTTATTAAAGATGCTTCTGAGGGTGCGTTGATTGCCCAGATTTGGGGCTCTACTGTAAAAAATTTTAGAATAACTGCCAGGGAAATCATGGCTGATGGGTTTATTGGAGTTGACCTCAATATGGGCTGTCCTGTGAAGAATGTAGTTAGTCGGGGCTTATGTTCGGGTCTGATTGAAAACCGTGAACATGCACACGACATAATTGTTGCCGCTCAGGATGGGGCGGGATCAGAAAACGTCAGCATTAAAACGCGCATAGGCACCCGTGAATACGACGAAACTTGGATTCGCTTTCTGCTTGAACATAAACCACCGATGTTGACTGTGCACTTTAGGACTGTGAAAGAGATGTCGAAAGTTCCAGCTCATTGGGAGTTAGCTAGCAGTATTGTGGCGCTACGTAATGAGATCTCTCCAGATACGCTGCTGGTTGGAAATGGAGACGTAGAGTCCCGCGAGCAGGGTGAAAAATTGGCTAAAGAATCAGGGCTGGATGGCATTATGATTGGTCGCGGAATTTTCAAAAACCCGTATGTGTTTGCAAGCAGCAGCGTTTGGGATTCAGTAGGCGAGACAGAGAGAAAGCAATTGTTTGCTCAGCATATTTCTCTGTTCCGAGAGCAATGGGAAGGCCGCAAGAATCCGGCACTCATGAAGAAATTCGCCAAGGTTTATATTAGTGATTTTGATGGCGCAAAAGAACTGCGTGATCGTCTAATGCACACCGAATCTTTGGATGATTTCACAAAAGAGCTGCTAAAATAGAGGCTATGGATCACCACGAAGATGCACATGTGCACTTAGGGCACGACGAAAGCAATAACAAGCGAGAATATCTAAAATTTGCTGGAGTTATAGCCAGTATAGTTATAATTACGGTGTTTTTGGCTTGGGCTCGTGGATTTAGTCTTCATAGATTCATGAGTGACTTCATGGCAGTCTTCTTTATAGTTTTTGCCACTTTTAAGTTTTTGAGTCTCGAAGAATTCTCGGTCACCTATCAATCATATGATGTAGTGGCTAAACGCTTTCCGTTATGGGGCTATGCCTTCCCATTCGTCGAGGCGATATTGGGCGTGTCTTATCTGCTGCTAGACCGGTCGGCACTATTAAACCTTGTGACACTTATAATTACCGGCGTAGCATCGATAGGGGTGTTAAAGGAGCTAAGCAACAAATCGAACATTATGTGTGCATGCTTAGGCAGGGTGATTAAACTACCGCTCTCAAAAGTTAGCTTCGTGGAAGATGCCTTGATGTTTGCAATGGCCGCTTTCATGCTAGTAGTCTAAATTAAAAATCGAGATAGATCCCATGGTGGAATATATCTCGATGGTGGGGGCGGTAGGATTTGAACCTACGACCAATCAGTTATGAGCCGACTGCTCTAACCCCTGAGCTACGCCCCCTCGGGTTAGACTTAACAGAGATGAGTATAGCAGATTTTTAGCGGGATTGAAGCTTTTGGCATGCTTTTCGAACAGCTTCACTCCAGGTAGGGAAGGCGTGCACTGTTTCGGCGATTTGGCGGGCGGTCATTTTATGTTGCACGGCTAGCGTTAACTCATGAATCATTTCACCGGCTCTAGGGCTGACAATGCTGGCGCCAAGGATGGTTCCATAATTACTAGCCAGGACCTTAACGAAGCCATTCTCGACTCCGCTGGTGTTGGCGCGGCCGATAACACTGATTGGCACTGCGCCAACCTGATAGCGCTTGCCTCGGGCTTTTAGTTGCGCTTCGGTTTCACCTACACAGGCAATTTCTGGATCGGTGAAGACACAGCGGGGAATTGCTCGATAATTGGCTTTAATTTTGCCTTCACGGTGATACATGTTGTGTGCTGCAATTTTACTCTGATACGATGCAGTGTGCGTAAACCGATATGGCCCAACAACATCGCCAGCGGCGTAGATATGCTTACTAGTAGTTTGCATGAAGTCGTTTACGGTGATGCCCTTACGATCGTAGGCAACACCTGCGTTCTCAAGTCCCAGGTCGGTGTTGGCTGCCTTTCCGCTGGCGAGCAGAATTTCATCAACTGCGATTGTTTGGGTTTTGCCACCCGTCTCGATACTGACCACTTTTTGGTTGCCCTTTTTGGCAACTCGAGTAACTCGAACGCTGGTGTGCACATTGATACCTTTTTGTGCAAATAGGGCTCCCAGTAGTTCGCCAACATCTTCGTCTTCAAGTGCAATCAAGCGGGGGGCCATGTCGGCTATGTGTACTTTGGTTCCAAATGACGAAAACACTTCAGCAAATTCACAGCCAATTGCACCGCCGCCAATTACGAACAGTGACTTTGGTGGTTCATCGAGGTCTATCGCCTCACGGTACGAGATGTAGCCAGTTGTGTCGAGACCAGGAATTGGCGGAACTACAGATTTTGTGCCGGTTGCAATTAGAAATTTTTTGGCAGAAAATCGCTTTCCTCCAACAGTAATACGCCAAGGATCGATAAAGTGGCCATAACCGTGCACTACGTCGATTCCCTCGCATTTATAAAACGCTTCGCCCTCTTCTGCGCCGGTGTGGTTTACGGCAGCGGTTTTCCAGGCTTTGATTTTTTTGTAATCGAATCCAATGTCTTTGGCTTTTAATCCAAAGCGTTCGCCTTCCTTTGCAGATTTGTATGTCTCTGCGGCCTGCAAGAGTGCTTTGGTTGGGACGCAGCCGTAGTTGGGGCACTCACCCCCAAGTTTCTCGGCTTCGATAACAGCTACTTTTTTGCCAGCCATCCGAGCTTGATGAGCAGCAACACCACCCCCAGCTCCTGTGCCGACAATAATTAGGTCGTAGTCAAAGTGAACCGGTCTTGAATGTTTTGTTTTGTGCATAGAGAACTCCTACCAGATTACCCGATGATGTACATATATATGAGCCGCATCTGGGTTAATGACTGCGAGTGCGTCGTGCGCAACTCTTCTCAGGTCATTGGATGTAACTTCGTGCTTTTTCCCCAGCCATGTGCTAACTTCTTTCTCAACCTGGTTGGCGATTATTTCTGCCGATCCCGGATGTTCTCGAACAGATAAACAAGCTGCATAAACACTTGCATAAAGTTTGCGATCGTCGTATCCCTCAGTGTGTTTTCCGCGTTTGATTATGTGCTTCATGGGCTATCCGAAGTTTACCGTTCCGTTAGCGATGAGAATAAGGATCCAGCCAAGGACTGCTAACAGAAGCCCCATGAATAGGCGCATGGTGCCCTTGCTCTCTTCTTTCCATTTTGATACTGCGCTAATCTTAGCACCACCAGCAACCATGAATAGGATAATGATGAGCGGAGCGACAAATATTAGGTTGTAGAGCACCATGAGACCGAATGCCACCATATTAAAATCTATGCGCAAGATAGTGATGATTGCTAGGTATGGTGCGCCAGTGCAGGGCAACTCAACCGCTGCAACGAATGCCCCAAGAAACATGACGCCAAACAGGCTGGTCTTGGTTGTAGAATATTCATGAATTTTATTGGCAAAATACACTGGTATCTGCAAACTATAACCTTTGCCGTACCAGAAGTAATCTTTAACTTCGAATATACCGCCAACCACAACAAGGGCAGCTACGAACAGTGAGAGGTACTCAGCAATTACAATTGGAACCGCTGCAAAGAAGTACACAAGACCAAGCCCAGCTATGAGGTAGGTGAAAAATATTGCACCAATGTAGGCCAGTCCATTTAGAAGTAGGCGTTTTGTGCCACCGCCCTGACCGAGAATAACTGAGACCATGAGTATCAGCACTCCAATAGCACAAGGGTTTATTGAATCAATTGCCGCTGAACCGATTACGAGTCCAAGGGTAGGTAAGTCTATCATTCTGGCGCCTCCAGTTGAGCGGGTTCGGTTACTGTATCGTCACAATCTGCCTCTTCTTCGGCTAGGCATGAGCTATCTTGGTTTAGGCTAGTTTCTGGTGTATCGCTACCGCAGTCAGTAGGATTCTCTGGGTCGTACAAACATGTTTCAGATGAGGTTTCATCACTCACAGGAAGCTCTTCATCTTGTGCCTCCTCGGGTCGGTTGATCTCACGTATGTAGCAAAGTTCGTCGTTGTACGTTTTAACGCCAAAGTCTGTGCACCTTTCCACATCCTTGATTCCGTACTGTTCACATATTTTGTCGGTTGCAGCTGCACGTGGGCCAAATTCGACGATAACACAGTCACTTGGAGGTCCAAGCGAAGACTCATCACGCATAATATAGCTACCTGGATCTTCTAATTTTTCTTGGGTGTATGTGTTGTCGTCTTTATTGAAGCGGTAGGCATAGACCTGCACTTCACCTTCAGTGCCGTCAGGGCATTGATCGCCATTTTGCAATTGGAGTACAGGACCGTTTCCATCAACTGATTGTCCAATTCGTTCGCCATTACCAGTGACTTGTGCAAGTTGATCCGTGTTGTCAACATCACCATCACGTTGGTCACCAGTGATTGGCCAGGCTGCTTCATCTTCTGACAAAGGAATGCCTACAGATGTTGGCGTAATGTATCCACCGGTTACTCTCATGAATTTATCAAGTGACGCATCAACGCTCTTTTTTACGACAACGCCTTCGAGGTGAATGAACTTATCGTTGTGCTCGTGATATGTGGCAGTTCCGACTTTATTGCTAAGTGCGCCCTGGGGATCACGAAGGTTGAACTCAGTACCGCATGCCCAGAATTCGATACCCGCATGCCAGTGCACTGGGCCGCCAGATTCACTTTTGACATTCAAATACACTGTGCTAATTGCCAATATTAAAGTACTTCCGGCCATTACTCCGGCAATTCCGATAAATAGCGGAAGTTTAAAATACTTCTGTACTTTCTCGGGTGCCTTATTTACTATGACTGCGATCAAGATAAACACCACAAGTGCTACGGCCGATATGCCGACTGTTCGTATTGCTAATTCACTTATTTGTGTTTCCAGATCTACAGATGCTAATACGTCCATATAATCTCCCACGCTCTTTTTGCTTATGTTATAAAAACACTATACCATTAGTACAACAGTAACGTAAAAAGAAACTAAAGCTATGTCACGGTGGTACGAACTTAGTCCAAAAGCGGTCGTAAAAAAATTAGATGTAGATGAGTCAAAGGGCTTGTCGGTATCAGAGGCAGGAAATCGCCTTAAGAAATATGGAAAGAATGAGCTGCATGGCTCGAAACGAATTAATCCATTCCAGCTATTCATAAATCAATTTAAAGACGCTCTCGTTATCGTGCTAATTGTTGCTGCGGTAGTGTCATTTGGCGTTGCATTCCTAGAAGAAGGCGGCAGTGTAAAAGAATCATTGCTTATTATAGCGATTGTAGTTGCGATTGCCTTAGTTGGGTTCTTTAATGAATACAAAGCCGAAAAAACTGTTGAAGCGCTCAAGCAGCTAGTTGGCTTTAAAGCACGCGTGCGACGTGGTGGTGAAACAGTAGAGATTGAGGCAATCGATGTGGTGCCTGGCGATATCGTGCTTCTTGAGGCTGGACAGAAGATCCCTGCAGACGTTCGAATAATCGAAGCTACGGAATTAAAAGCCAACGAATCATCACTTACGGGTGAGTCGTTGCCGGTAAGCAAAAATGCGGCAGTCTATAGAGGAAATCTGGCTCTTGGCGATCAAAAATCAATGCTTTTTGCCGGCACTTTCTTGACCAGTGGCACGGGCATCGGTGTGGTGGTAACTACGGCACAACAAACCGAGATTGGTAAGATTGCGCAGCTGGTTAACGATGTAGAAACTGAGGCAACGCCCATGCAGCAAAAACTCGATGACCTTGGCAAAAAGCTTGGTTACGTTATCGCTGCAATTTGTGCAGCGGTGTTTGTGATTATTTTCTTCTTCGTCAAGGAGGAGGGCCAGTCGACACTACACCATCTTATTTTTGCCTTCACTGCGGCCGTTGCGCTTGCGGTGGCTGCAATCCCTGAAGGCTTAGCATTTGTGGTGCGTATTAGTTTGGCGCTTGGTGCGCGGCGTATGGCCGGCAAAAACGCACTTGTGCGCAAACTGTCAGCTGTAGAGGCACTAGGGTCTACAGATGTGATTTGTTCTGACAAAACCGGAACGCTCACCAAGGGAGAAATGACGGTTCGTAACGCGTGGGTTAACGAGACCTTAGTAGATGTTACGGGTGAAGGTTACGAAACGACAGGAACGTTTGATAAAAAGCCAAAACACCTAGAACAGCTATTGTTTATTGGAGCACTTTGCAATAACTCATCACTGCATGATGGTGCCGTCATTGGCGATCCAACTGAAGGCGCATTGATTGTGTCGGCCGCCAAGAATGGACAGCTTGTTTCAAAATTAAACGCCACTTATTCCCGAGTTAAAGAAGTGCCATTTTCATCTGAACGTAAAATGATGTCGGTTGTAGTGAAGGGAAAAGATGCTTACACGGTTGCCACGAAGGGTGCATTGGAATCAGTGCTGGCGGTTTGTACAAGCTACGTTGGGAGAGATGGCAAGTCGCATGCGCTAACTGATTCAGTCAAGAAGTCAATCAAGACACAAAACTTGGAATACGCATCTCAATCACTTCGCGTGCTTGCATTTGCTTTTAAAGATTCCAAGACCGAACCAAAGGGCAAGGTAGAGTCTGGTTTGACGTTCGTTGGACTTCAGGCAATGATGGACCCGCCGCGCAAAGAAGTTATTGAGGTTATTCACCGTGTTCAGGCTGAGGCTGGAATGCGCGTCGTGATGATCACCGGAGACTACGTTGAGACCGCAAAGGCGATTGCCAAAGAAATTGGACTAAAGGGAGAGGCAATTTCTGGACCAGAGCTTGACCTCCTAACCCAAGCGCAATTTGAAGACAAGGTAGAAGAGATTAGCGTCTATGCCCGCGTAAATCCAGAACACAAGATTCGCATTGTTCAGGCTCTCAAGAAGCATGGTCATCAAGTGGCAATGACAGGCGACGGCGTCAACGATGCACCTGCCATCAAAGCAGCTGATATTGGTATTGCAATGGGCATCACTGGAACCGATGTTGCCAAGGAAGCGGCTGACCTTATTTTGCTCGATGATCAATTCTTGACCATCGTGAACGCGATAGAAGAGGGTCGCGGTATATTCGATAACGTGCGAAAGTTTGTTAATTTCTTGATTAGCTGCAACATCGCTGAAGTTATAGCGGTAGTGTTAGGTATCTTGATATTCAATGATTTGATTTTGACGGCAGCACAACTGCTATTCATCAACATCGTAACAGATGGCTTGCCGGCAGTGGCACTTGGCTCCGACCCGTCACAAAGCAATATTTTGTCATCCAAGCCAAAACGTTTCCAGGAAGCAATTATCACTAGCCGTGTCTGGGCAGAAATCATCATCTTTGGTTCGTTGATGAGCATGCTACTCATCGGTCAGTTCTGGTACAACAGCACTCGCGAAAGTCATTTTGCGGCTGTTTCGGCAGCATTTGCAACTATGGTGGTGTATGAACTAGTGCGTCTTATAGATATCCGGACAGATTACAAAATTAAGTGGTTGGCGAATCCTTGGCTAACTGTGGCATTGGTTTCTTCATTTGCCTTGCAGATTGCAGTCTTGTATCTGCCAGGACTTGCGAAATACTTTGACGTTGGTCCACTGGAAGCCCATGATTGGGTGATTATGGCCGCCGGATCAGTGGTGCTGTTCGTTACCATGAAACTTCTTAACCCAGCACTCAACAGATTAATTCACCCGGAACACGACGCAGTTCATTAGAATAGTATTGACAAATAAGCAAAAGCGGTATATACTGTGATTGTTACTTACAAATATAAACACCAAAAAGTAACAGAACAAGTGTGGCAATCGTATACACTACATAAGTCACATTGTTCAAACAAAAATAAAAAGGATCAGCTTGGCAAATATAAATGAGCTAAGCTGATCCATAAAAAGAAAGTTGATTACAAGCATGTTAGGACTCAGCGACAAGCAAGCCCCAAAAGCTAAGAAATCAGACAAAAAGCAAGACACGAGCGCGGCCGATGAGGCAAAAGCTATGCTTGCAAAAATGGAAGCCAAAAAAGCTGACGGCGATTGCCCATTCTGCTAAATTGCATCCAATTTCACTCAATAGACAATAGCCCCTTAACTCAGTGCGAGCAGGGGCTATTGTCTATTGAGTCTATATGTCATACTAATGCTTATGTCTAACTTTGCACTAAACTTTGCGGATGAATCTGAGCCTATTTCCACGTTTGAGACAGTAACATCGCAGCCATTTTTAGTTTCGCTATTGTTGGTGGGAGGCATATTGTTCTTGGTTTACAGCGTACTGCAGAGCCTTGGCGTCCGTGGGCTGCAGAGATTGCTCGCTATTGTGCCCATTATGTTGATTCTTGCGGTTATTTATTTTCAGCATGGTGAATTGATCGCTACGGTTTTGTTGGCAGGAGGATTCCTTCTGTCATTTATTCTCGCTTTTGCACAAATGAGTGGAAGTAAGTAAGTGCGTGAAGTGCTGCAACGATACTTGAGTGTTGTAGTAGAGCACATAAAGCGGCTTCGTGATGTGCGCGTACTTGGCCTTGATATTTTTATTGTCATCGCGCTACTTGTTACCTGGAACAGTGTTGGAGTTATTCAAACTAATTATGAGTTACAACAGCAGCTAGCCCGGCTTGAACAAGAGAATGAGATTAAAAAATTACAAAACGATACCTTGAGTCTTCGAAATCAATACTTCGAAACTGATCAATTTCTAGAGCTCGCTGCACGAAAACAGTTCAGCAAGGCCGCTCCAGGAGAGACGGTGCTTCTTGTGCCCGAATCTGTCGCCTACGAATACGCTCCGGAGCTTGAGCGCCCAGAGCAAGCACCTTTGGAGGCAACCGAAAAGCCAGTCTATCAGCAGAACTTTGAAGCCTGGATGGAGTTTTTCTTTAGGCGTCAAACCATTTTCGAAAACTCTTGATGCTTTAGGGGGCGCCTATTCGCTAACGACTACTTCTTGCCAGAAGGCGACGTGATCGCTGAAGTCCTTTTTGACCCTGTCGATTGCCGAAGGCAGAGGATTAGGATAGCCGAATACAGCGTCGTTGCTAGTTTGGCCATCAACAGTTACGTCGTAATACTGACAGTCGCCTTTCCATGGACAAGTATACTGTGTGTCGCTTTTGGTAAGAAGTTCTTGCTTGACACTGCTCAGCGGAAAATACCAATTGCCTTCAATGTAGATAAGATCTTCCTTTGGTGCTTCGGCAATGACTTGATTGTTGTATGTGGCTTTCATTATTTGATCTCCAAAATTTCGTCAATTTTCTTTCGGTCGAATCCAAGAATTTGCTCGGTTTTGCCGTCTTTCTCGATGATTGTAAACGGAACACCCAGCTGGCCGCTTTTGTCGTACAGGTCTTGAGCAACTTTTGGATCTTGATCGGCGTGGAGCTCATTATAATCGATACCCTTATCCTGTAGATAACCTTTGAGCATTTTGCAAAACCCGCAGGTTGCCGTGCTATAGATAGTAATTGTTGGTGCTGACATAGATTCTCCTTATTTTGAAAACTTTTTAATAATGCGTTCAATCCGAACGTGGAATGTGTCTAAACGAATGGTGCCATATGCTTCTGCCGCAATTAGCGAAACCAGTGCAATGACATACAAAGGTTCGTCATTGAGGTTCATGGCTCGTAAAATAAAGTAAGATATTGCCCAAAAGAAGGCAGTCATGCCAAATCCAAGAGCCAGAGCCTTTGGTCGTGTATCGAGATTCATTGGATATTTTGGCAACTTTTTTCCATCTATCGCGCTGGATAGCCGAGTTAACTTTGATAATACATTTGTGGTCTCACCAGCGCTATGAATTGCATGAGAAACGACGAGTGCGGTTACTAATTCTGCGCTCATATTGAACCTCCTTGAAGTTTCTTAAATTGAGCCACTAGCGGACTTTTCTGATCAACAAAGTAACAAATTTTCTGGCCGTGGCGCTTTTTTGCAACCATTCCACTCAGTTCCATAATTCGAAACTGTTGCGATACGGCAGAAGTAGAAATCCCAAGCAGGGCCGACAGTTCACTCACGCATTGTTGATCATCTCGTGACAGTATTTTGAACAATCTATAACGAGTCTCGTCAGATAATATCTGCATGAGCTTTAAAGTTGTTTCATCTGACCTGTTGAGTATCTGCATGACTTCCCTGTTAATGTAATGTTTAAGCAACTACTTAATTATAGCAGTAGTGGCCACTATGTCAATCTACGATTATCGAAGTCGTAGTTTACCAATATGTCGCACAATAATTCCTTGAAATCCGATGCTAACTCACTTCAATGCAAAGTCGCCAGCAAGTTGCTTTAGGGCAAAGCAAGCTTAATCCCTTCCATGAGAGGGTTCAGCTAATTCTCAAGTTGGGCAGGTAGTATTGCGATGCTGCCTCAAAAAGCAGCAGTCGAATTGAGCATGTAGATTGCAGCGGCAATGAAATGCATGTGCGACAAATTTATATAAGCAATAAAAAAAGGAGTGCTATGAAACGAACAAAGACATTTTTAGTAACTGGTGCAATTGCTGGGCTAGGAGTAATGGGTGCGGGAGTGCAGGCTGCGTCGGCTCATATTATGGGGGGTACGGATTTAGCTGCCACAATCGCTGAAAAATTTAACCTAAGTCAAGACGAGGTGCAGGCAGTACTAGATGAAGAGCGTGATTTGCGCCAGGCAGAGATAGACGCTGATTACTCAGAAAAGCTACAGGAACAAGTTGATGCAGGCGAAATTACTGCCGAGCAAAAGATTTTAATCGAAGAAAAGCGCGTAGAGCTGCAAACCGAACGACAGGCAAATCGTGATTCACTGCAAGCATGGGCAGATGAGAATAGCGTCGACCTTAAATATGTGGCTATTCAAGGTTCGCGTGGAGAAAGTGACCTTGAAGATGCTGTCGCCGACGGCGAAATTACTGCCGAGCAAAAGATCTTAATCGAGGAGAAACTAGCAGAGCTTGAAGCGTCACAAAGTGAAGTAAAAGCTTCCCTCGAAGCATGGGCAGAGGAACATGACATAGATCTAAAGGATGTTATGTTTGGAGCTGGCCGCGGACACGGTGGACCGAAGCGTGGAGGCATGCAGGGCGGAAACTAACAGACATTTCTGCATAAATGCGTTGAGAAAGCCGGGGTAACTCGGCTTTCTCAGTTTATTTTCAGTTAATTCGCTACACTAGAGGTATGAGAATACTCGTAATTGAAGATGATCATAAAATCGCAAAAGCAATAAAGCGTGGCCTTGAGCAGCAATCCTACGCGGTTGATGTTGTGTATGATGGCGATGATGGATTGACTGCAGTCACCTCTCCAGACTATGATTTATTCATCATTGATAGGATGTTGCCCGGCTCGGTTGACGGCATTGAAATTATATCGAGCATGAGAGCGGTAAATGACAGTCGTCCCGCCCTATTGTTGACAGCAAAAGATAAGCCGCTTGATAAGGCTTACGGACTCAATAGTGGAGCCGATGACTATCTAGCAAAGCCGTTTGCGTTTGTTGAGTTAATCGCACGCGTCCGAGCCCTGTTGCGACGACCACAAGAATCTACCTCACTCGTGTACGAGGCGGCTGATTTGCGACTTGATTCAGTCAACAAAACTGTAATACGTGGAGATAAGCCTATCAATCTCACCTCGAAAGAATTTGCGTTAGTTGAGTATTTTATGAGGAATCAACAGCGAATTATAAATAAAGATGAACTAATGAGCCATGTGTGGAATGACGATGCAGACATTCTGCCGAATACGGTAGAGGTGTACGTTGGTTATGTTCGTAATAAAATTGATAAACCTTTCAAAGGCCCAAAGTTGTTATCGACAAAGCGAGGGTTTGGGTATTATTTTGGAGTAGAAAATGTTTCATAAAAATTCGATACGACTCAGTGCTATATATCTTGCGATCATCGCAACAATTTGTCTATGCTTTAGCGGTGCTGTTTACCAGCTTTCGGTTCAGGAGCTTGATCGCGGTTTACGGCGTCCGGGGTTGATTGTAGGTAGTGGTCCTGGTGGACAATTGTTGAGCGACGAATCTCGTCAGCAAATTATTCAGGATCGTGAGCTGCAATATCAAACTGCGAAGTCGCGAATAATCGGTCGCTTAGTAAGTGTTAATCTGTTCATTTTAGTAGTTGGAGGCATGCTTAGTTACTACTTTGCTCGACGAACATTGCAGCCAATCGAAGCGGCGCATGAGGCGTTAGAGCGTTTCACTGCCGATGCAAGCCACGAATTGCGTACTCCAATTACGGCTATGCGGACAGAGAACGAAGTAGCACTTTTGAGCAAGAACCCAACTTCAGGTGAAGTGAATGAGTTGCTTTCTAGCAATATTGAAGAGCTTGAAAAGCTAACCGATCTAACCAACGGACTGCTACAACTTGCCCATGTCGAAAATCACACACAGCTGGAGCTAAAGGAACACTCAGCCTATATGCTGGCCGCAAAGGCAAAAGATAAGGCCTCAAAAGCCGCCAACAAAAAAGACATTTCCATAAAGTTACAGGTTCCAAAAAAATTAAAAATAAAATGTAACGATGCAAACATCGTTGAAGTTTTGGTGATTTTACTAGATAACGCAATCAAATACAGTCCCAAGAATTCAACTGTGACAGTTATTGGTCGTGGCACAAAGAAGCAGGTTATTTTGAGTGTTGTTGATGAAGGTCAAGGGATTGAATCCACTCAATTGCCCCATGTGTTTGACAGGTTTTATCGAGCAGATAGTTCGCGTAGCAAGAATAACGAGAAAGGCTACGGGCTTGGATTGGCGATCGCAAAAAACATCATGTCTGTCCACGATGGAAGTATTTCAATCGAGTCAAAAGTTGGAGTGGGCACAACTGTCACTCTGACATTGCCCAATTAGGACAGCTTATCTTGTCCGAGTGCGAAGTCGTAGGTTTGCAAGGTAGTGGTCAACTTGAATCTGTGGATGTGTTCGAAGATACTCCATGTGCTTGTCGACAAATGGAATAACCCCGTCCGGGTAGTCGTCGTTGTTGGCGCTGAACCCATCACGAGTATTGTATTGTTCGCTTTTAACGAGGTTCAATAGTGATTCTCGTGCTGTTTTTCCTTCTTCAGATTCCGAAAAATTCGTTCGTTTTTTTATACTTGGCATATAAACCTCGCTTTTTCATTAATGGAAGAGATTGGTGCAATTTGCAACCTACATCACTATTATAGCACGTTGTCGAATCTAGTAACGGGCGCCCGGGTTTTGAACAAATGTGTACGCGTAACCAATATTTCCGGCGCGACCAGTTCGGCCGATACGGTGAATGTAGTCGTCGTATTGTCGTGGGATAGAGTAGTTGATGACGTGGGTGATGTCAGAGACGTCAATTCCACGAGCTGCAACGTCGGTTGCAACAAGAATTTTTACTTTGTTCTTCTTGAATTTCTCGAGTGCGCGTTGTCGTTGGCCTTGTGATTTTCCGCCGTGCAATGCATCGGTTTCAAAGCCACGAGTAGCCAGGTCTTTGCTGAGTTTTTCAACACTTCGCTGTGTTTCATCAAAAACGATAACCTTATCTACACCTTGCTTTACAAGTAGTTCGTGCAGCTTTTCCATCTTTTCGTTTGAAGAATAGTAGGCAACAACATCTTGGTGAATGTTGTCACTGCTGACACTCGGCTTGAGCATGATTGTAACTGGATCGTTTACGAATGTATCGATGAGTGTTCGAACGTTCTTGTCCATTGTTGCAGAGAAAAAGAATGACTGACGAGATTCGTGCAGCTCGCTCAAGATTTCTGTTACGTCATGAACAAAACCCATGTCGAGCATTCGGTCAACTTCGTCGAGAACAACCATATTGAAGTTCTGAAGTTTCAACGTGCCGCGTCCAAGGTGATCCTTTATACGTCCTGGAGTTCCAATGACGATGTCTGGCTTGGCTCGCAAGTCACGAAGCTGAGAGCCCATGCCGGTTCCGCCGATAACTAATGTTCCAAATAGGCCACTGTTTCGCGCAAGGCTTCGACACTCTTCTTCGATTTGCTGTGCAAGTTCACGTGTTGGAGCAATGATGAGTGCTGCCGACTTCTTGTTTTTCATAAGTTGGTTTAGAACTGGCAACATAAAGGCTGCGGTCTTGCCGGTTCCTGTGCTTGCGATACCGATAATATCCTTGCCATCAAGTGCATGCGGAATCGCCTGATCTTGAATCGGTGAAGGGGTGGTATAGTTACGTGCAGCAAGATTCTTGTGCAGCAATTCGTTAAAATCAAAATCTGAAAACTGATTCTCAGAAACATATGATTGCTCTTCTTTTGGATTTGCAGGCTTAATGAAGCGCGCAGGGTCAATATACTGTGCGCCGTTTTTGCGTCGGTTGTTTGAACGGCCACCACCTCGGTGCCTGTTGTTAGATTGCCGCGATGTGCGGTAAGCGTATGCCATAGGGAATAATCCTTTTGTTTAGTTAGTTGTCTCGTCATTGCCAGAATGATAGCGAGTACTTTAGTGAGCAACTAACCCGGATCATTTAAAACAATTGTAGCTAATTTTATAACAAAAACTTTTAAATTGCAAGTACTTTATGCGGGAGTCTAATAATTGCAAGAGGTAAGGTGCTGGTAATTGCTAGACTAGATGTCTAAGATTTTGGCTTGAAATTGAGCGAAACTGAGTTTACGCAGTAGTGATCCCCGGTTGGAGAGGAATCATCGGGGAAGAAGTGCCCAAGATGACTGCCGCAATTTTTGCAGATTGCTTCCGTGCGGCGCATGCCCAGACTGTTGTCTTCTGCGAGTTCAACAGTGTCACTTTTTGTATCTCCAAACGCTGGCCAACCAATAAGACCCGGCATCGTTGACTCATATTTAGAGTCGCTCTCAAAAAGTGCCGCATTACAGGCGGCGCAGTGGTACATCCCATCTTCGTACATTTCTGTGTAGGTTCCAGTTCCGGGCGCTTCTGTGCCTTTTTCACGCAGGACGCGGTACTGCTCTGGAGTTAGTTTTTTCTTCCAGTACTCGTCTGATTTATCTCGCATGTCACTCATAGTTTATTCGATTCATTACGCTTCAGCCTTAGCCGCTAATCCGATTACTTAGATTTTCAATTCGTTCCTCGCCAATAATTGGTCGAGCAATTGCACTAAAGAACGCAAAAACAATAGCAGCAATTATCGTCGTGCCGATGGCAATACCAAGTCCCCGAACTAGCCCGCGCACAAAAACGTGCCTTAGGCCAATTAATCGGTCCAGTTTCTTTTCTATTGAAGCCAGTTGTTTTTTAGTTGGCGCCTCGCTCATTACTGAACTACGCTTTTGGCTTCTTTGGCTTTTTGACTTCTTTTCGTCCGCGGTCTTTTGACATAAGATTCCTTTCGGTGATTACATTATACGCTGGTTACGCTTGATTTAGGAGGTCTAAGTCTACTTCAATATCATGCATCCGTTCGATGATGAGTTTTTTGGCAGCTTCAATGCCCTTGTCGTGCATGAGTGGACCAACAACATTCATGATTTCATCAATCATGTCTCTGGCAACAAGTGCACCAATAGGCGAGTCAGACTGCTCGGCGTGCGATTGGATGATTTCAATACACCTATGCCTCTGATCCTTTTCTAATTCCCATTTTCTGAGTATTCCCATAGTTAAAGTATATCAGCTACACGATTGCTGCATATCTCTGTATTTAGCTTTATGGACAGGTTTTCTGAAAGTAGTTAACTTGCACTAATCATGACTCATCTTTCGGCTCATAGCCAAAAGAGTTTACCCAATCAAAGGTGGATTGCTTACTTACTCCATATGCAATTTCAAAGTGTCCAGGTTCATATTTATGCGTTAAAGCCAAGCTAACAAAGCTTACCCAATCTCGATGGCTCATCCAGCGCGATGGAGTGTCTGGTCTCGGTTTATCTTGTAGATTAATATTTCCAATTCTTGCACACAATACGGCAAATTTATGTTTGGAGGCGTAGTATCTTCCCATTGCTTCCATTTTTTGTTTTTCAACTCCGTAAATATTGTTTGCTAGTTCGACTTCACCGGTGTGCCTAATCTTTCCATCTGGTTCACGCTGTTCATAACTTCTTGCATGATTAGAGCTGGCCATTATCACCAATCCAATATTATTGACAGCAGCAGCCTTGTAGGCGTTTTCGTACATAATCCCATTCAGTGGATCGACGTCGTTTTTATCTAGATTTTTCCAAGCTAAATGTATAATCGCATCATGATTTTTGGTATTGGCAATTAAGTCATCCAGATTGCTTGAATCGTGCTCCGGTAAGTCTAGTTGAGTGATTTCAAATTGACCAGGCTCAAGTTTACTAATGAGTGCTTGACCAACCTTTCCTTTAGCGCCCGTAATTGCAACTTTCATAGTCTTATTATAACAAGACAGAACAAGCCTCTGCTTTGTTATAAATATAAGCGTAGTAGTCTAGGTTTCTTTACCGTGAAGCAATGTTGGCTGTGACATTGCACTCGAAAGTTAACGTATTTCACGCTGAGATCTTACCGATTACTTTATCTTGCGATTAGCATGGAAACTTATTCAGTAGAAAATAGTTCGGCTAATGCAACACGGTACCTTATCAGTCGAGCGTTTTTACGAGTCTGGATAGTATCATCGTAGGTGTCGTGGAAAAATGTGGTTTCTTCTATCAAATTATCTGCAACCGACAGTATCGCTGTGGCGGGCACTCTGAAGTGCTTGGAAAGTGCAAACAGTGTGGCAGCCTCCATTTCTACCCCCACGTAGCCTTCACTCGACCATTGCTTTACATCTTCTGCAGTCTCGGCAAGCATCACTTCGCATGTTACTGTTGGGCCCTCAAGATAAGGCACGTCTTTAAATCTCTGTTTAATTCTTTCTGTGAGTTCTTCATCGGGGTAGAACTTTAGGTTTTTTGCCTCGCGGTAATACATATATGCATTTTGGTTTCCATTTGAATACGAAGGGATTATAAAATCTCCTGGTCTAATTCCCTTTTTTAATCCTCCAACAACGCCAACAAGGATGTTTTTCTTAGATCCGAGCAGGCAAGCAATGTGTGCGTATTTCGACATGTATGCCGACCCCATGACTGGGACAAACCAGTAATGCCTGTCATTTACATCGAATGAATATGCATGACCAAGCTGCTCGCCGTCAATACGTTTAACAGAAGTTGTTACGCCCATTTCTTCTAGCGTTTTTGTTAAATAGGGTAAATGCTCTCTTTGTGCTAATAAATCCCACACACCACAAACAAGTAGGCCGTCCACTTTATAGTCATCCGCCAAACCAAGCTTTTTTCTGTAAATGTCAATATCTAAGGTCTTATACATGTGTTTAGCATAGCAAAAACAGAGACTAAGTACCTCCGTTATCTATTTTGCGCAAAAGGTACGTCTTCTTAAGGTGCTGTTTTGTGTAAGTTGCTTTAACGGTATATGCGTATTTAGCAGAAACATGCACCCGAAGTGACTGCCTTTTCGCGGTGGCCCGGATTGCATCGGATTGGAGCTATGTAATTGCAGATTTATTGCACCGAATAGAGTTTTTACAGCTTAGACTCTTGGTCTAGTACATAGTTTTTTGACTCATCGCCACCATCTGCAGATATTACAGCTCCATTCATGTAAGCAGACTTATCAGAGAGTAAAAATTCAACAATGTTCGCAATATCTTCATACTTACCAAGTTTGTTAAGTGGATTATAGTCTTTGGCTATTTTTAGCAATTCTTCAGGTGCTTGCATTCCATCACCTATCCAGCCAGGTGCAATGGCGTTTACTCTTATTTGTTTTGGAGCTAAGCAAAGTGAAAGACTTTTCGTAAAACTTTCGACTGCTGCTTTGCTGGCTGCGTACCCTATACCCGATTCCGAGCCAACTTTTGAGTCTGTACTAGAAATGTTTACAATACTAGCCTCTGGATTAAATCGTCCTTGAAGTTTTTGTACCAGATAAACAGGAGCAAAAGCGTTTACTTTAAAATTTCGTTCAAGTGAGGCTTCATTAAATGAATTAAAATTAACTTCTTCAAATATGCCTGCAGCATTTACAATTCCATCGAGTTTATCGCTAAATTCATTTACTAATTTATCTATCGATTCATAACTTGATAAGTCCACTTGAATCGTTTGTAAATTATCATGCGCTTTCTCTAGCTCATCTGCTTGCTCTTTGTTCTTGTTATATGTACCGATTACTTTATTTCCGCCATTTAACAAATTTAAAGCCGTTGCCATTCCAATGCCGCGTGACACTCCCGTTACTAAGTAAGTCTTCATAATTCAAATTATATCATTCAATTAAAAAGACAGAGATGGATTGCCTCTGTTTTGTATAATGCTTATTCATGGTAGCGAGGGGCTCGGTCACTTTCAGCGACCCCGTCGCAGCATCTTTGCAAACAAGTTTGCAAGAGTTGACTCCCTTGCGAAATGCCTCCGGCATTTCGCACCTCTGACCTTTTAGCGTCAGAGATTAGAAAACTCCCAGCAAGAAAAAACAGCCACCTGAGTGACTGTCTTTTCTTGGTAGCGGGGGGAGGACTCGACTGGATTTCTCACTCAAATGCGTAAACACATTTCGTTCGCCGCTTCGCTCCAAAGGACTCCTCAAGCTGCCACTGGCAGTTTTCGCCTATCGGTTCGAGTCTCTCAATACAAAAGAAAAACACCCCTCCAGCCGGAGAGGTGTTTTTCTTGGTAGCGGGGGGAGGACTCGAACCTCCGACCTTGTGGTTATGAGCCACACGAGCTGCCGCTGCTCTACCCCGCGTTATCTGATAGAACAGGTGATATGATAGCAAGTACATGACCTTAGGTCAACAGTAGTTGCGCATAATATTATTGACAAATACAGAAAATTATGTATAATTGTGGGTGTTGCTAGCAAAACAAAAACTATCAAAATAAACAAAAGGAACAGGTTAATTACATGGCTTTAAAGCTTGCATTTGAATTTGCCCCAACGCAGAATCAAAACATACTTAAAGTAGATCGACTTCTTAGTCGTCTATAAATAAAATCAATTTTAATTGATTATCGTAAAAGCTCAGGGACGCCTGGGCTTTTATAATTTTAAGCTTATCGCGGCGCGTTCTTCGGCGCTCTGAATTAGGCAGGTGTAGAAAAGTTCAATACCGGTCGAGAACCCCTCGCTGTTTGGATAGCTAATATTTCCAGCTGCAGTGTGAATATGGTCGGCAAGGTGAGGGTAGCTGAATATATACTCGTTGAGTTCTTCTTGTGGCAGGTCGCTGCTCGTGAAGTCTGGGTTTGTTTCATAATGTGACATCTCTACTGGCGCATCGCCCGAAATAACTTGTTTGACTCTACGCAGCTCTTCTTTGTTTTGAACCGGTAATCTATGGCGCACTCTTTGACTTAAGGTTATTTCATTCTCAAGCCTGTGAGCCAGCACAAACGCAGTGCAACCAAGCATGTAATAGAATCCGTCGTTTACGCCGCTTATAAATGTCTCTATATGCTTAGGGCTAAGAAGCGTATCGTCTGATTCGACTTCTCTGTAAAATTTTGATGCATAGGTAAGTACGTCTTCTAGGTATGGTGCATTGTCGAGCGCTTGTATCGCTAGGTCATAGATGAGCGCATCATCGCTTTCCATGCTTCGCTCATGCAATATGAGGCTAGATTCGGCTTGAGTAACGGCGACCACACCTCGCCACATTTCTGGCGTGTACATAGTAAAAGAGTATCACGATTTTCCAAGATAAAACCGCCCAAAATGGACGGTTTTATCTTGGAAGCAGGACCGAGATTTGAACTCGGTCTAAGCGTGCTCAATCGAAATATTAAATTTCTCTTTCGGCCAAGCAAGGAAAACGTAATAAGCCTCAGGCTTTTTACGCCTTTCGGTCCCTCGCCTTAAAACAGACCAGTACCAAATTTAAAACCCCACTTACGTGGGGCATTAAATTTGGTAGCAGGACCGAGATTTGAACTCGGGACCTCAGGCTTATGAGTCCTGCGCTCTAACCAACTGAGCTATCCTGCCATATTCTGTAATTTTGAACTGTAAATGAACTGTAATCGTCATTTGCAGGCCAGTAGGTTGGGTAGTGCGCCTATGCGATTACTATTTCTGCAGCAAGCTGCTCCAACTTAGCTATCCAGCCATGCATCTACGATTGTAAACTACAGAGGTAGAATATACCACACTGAAGTCTTTGGTGCCAGCCTTGTTTGCAAAGCAGGGCAGACAAGGAGTACAATACAGACCTAGTATGAAAATAAATACTGGAACCAAAAAAGTAGCGACGACCAGCGATGGTCGTATTTTTTTGCCCAGAAAAGGAGGTTATATGAGTGTAATTAGTGGCGAGATGACTGTTAGCGAGTCGCATGATTCGGAACTAAGCTCCGAGCAAATGGATCAGTTGGTTTTGAGGGCAGCTGAAGATATTGGATTTTATCGTCAAGGACGTGACGATATTGTGCAAAGCAATAACGACACACCCGCAGCAAAGGCGTTTGTAGCACTTGACTCATTGAGGGTGTTCAACGAGCGTTAGTTAGTCGCGCCAGAGAAGTATTTCTGTATTGGGCACACGAGGAGCAGTGTGGAATTGAACCTTATCATTTAGCGCGCTTTGCAGTGCTCTGCCAAATGAGCCATGACTGACTATGAGAACAGTTTCACCAGGCAGGGTCTCTATCCAGCGAAGGGTGAGGCGAGCACGTTCTATGAGAGTATCTACTGCTTCTATGTCAGAAAAGCCATCAAGGTCCAGATCGGGTGCGTAGACATGACCTTCGGCATCACCGAAATCTCTTTCTAGGAGTAGTTTGTTGATATGAATTTGGTCAAGTGGGTAGCCAATCTCCTTGGCGATTATCTCGGCAGTTTCCTTGGCTCGAGATAAAGGCGAGCTGGCAATACAGTCAATCGACAGCTTTTTTGCATTCTTGCCGGCTTTTTTTGCTTGTTTTCGACCTTCAGCAACCAGTGGAGTATCGGTAACTCCTGCTATATGCCCACTGACGTTCATCTTGCTAAGACCGTGTCTACAAAAATATATCTTCTTCATAGGCTATTATTATACATATGAATATGAAGATGAGACCTGGTTGTTATGTTGTGGCGGTTTCTGGAGGCGTGGATTCTGTAGTTTTGTTGCACAAACTGTTACAGATTCCTGAGCTGGAGCTTATTGTTGCGCACGTTGATCATGGTATGCGCACCGAATCTGCTGACGATGCAAAATTTGTAGAATCTTTAGCCAGACAATACGGACTCCGTTTTGAGTCAACACAGCTAAAGCTTGGAAATGAGGCAAGTGAGTCGACGGCTCGCAAGGCGCGTTATGAATTTCTACAAAAAATACGTGAGAAGTACAGTGCAGCAGCAATCATCACTGCACATCATCAAGACGACGTAATCGAAACTATGATTCTGAACCTGCTGCGAGGCACAAATCGCAAGGGCTTAAGTTCGCTGAAAAGCACCAATGACATCATGAGACCAATGCTTGAGGAGTCAAAAACAGAAATAACTGATTATGCTCGACTTCATAAATTAGATTGGCACGAAGACAATACGAATCTAGACACTAAATATCTACGTAATTTTGTTCGCCATAGAATAGTAAACAATCTTGATGATACTTTAAGGCAAAAATTGCTTGATCTTTATGTTTCTATGCTTGGATTAAATGATGAAATTGACCAGATGGTTGCTGAGCATATGAAAGACAGCAAGGAAATAGTCAGGCATGAACTACTCTCGACGCACGCGTCTATTGGTCTTGAGTTTGTTGCACATTGGCTGCAGAGAGGTGGAATTGAGATTTCAAAACGTCTTGTAATGGATGCTTACGTATTTTGCAAAACAGGACCAGTTGGATCAAGAATGTCGCTACCTGGCAACAAGCAGCTAATAAGTCAGGGTAAAACCGTTGTGTTGACTACAAGTAGAACACCTGGCAAATAACGCCTTCGACCGCTATAATATCCCTCTATGGACAAAAAATCATTTCAGAAGAAACCAGGTGGACAGAAGAATCGTAAGAATTCGAAGAATATAATTTTTATTGCACTTGTGGTGCTATTCGGATTAATTTTCTACGGTGCTAGTAGCGACACCAAGACACTCGAAGAAGTGCCACTTTCAGAGGTGGTTATGCAAGCCAATAATGGTGAAATCAGTAAAATATCTATTGACGGTAGCGAAATAGAGGTAACCAGAAAAGGCGAAGAAGAGCCATCTCAGAAGTCGTTTAAAGAAGCTGGTGTGTCCATATATGAACAAGGCTTAGAAAAGAATGTAGAAGGCCTGACGGTGGACCCCCAGAAGCAAACAGGTGAATCTACATGGATGTCATTGTTGATCGGATTGCTGCCGGTTGTATTAATTGGTGGAATTCTATTCTTTATGCTGCGCAGTGCTCAAGGGCAAGGTAATCAAGCGATGAGTTTTGGTAAAAGCAAAGCTCGATTATACGGAAATGAGAAGAAGAAAGTTTTGTTCAAGGATGTCGCCGGAAATGACGAGTCCAAGCAAGATCTTGAAGAAGTTGTTGAATTTTTGAAATTCCCCAAGAAGTTCGAGGACGTTGGAGCAAAAATCCCTAAAGGCGTTATGCTAGTTGGCCCTCCTGGAACTGGTAAAACTTTGCTTGCTCGTGCTGTTGCAGGCGAGGCCAATGTGCCGTTCTTCAGCATCTCTGGTTCAGAGTTCGTTGAAATGTTTGTTGGTGTTGGTGCCTCTAGAGTTCGCGACTTATTCGCAAAAGCCAAGAAGAACGCACCGTGCATTATTTTTATAGACGAGATTGATGCAGTTGGACGAAAACGTGGTTCTGGTATGGGCGGTGGACACGACGAGCGTGAACAAACACTTAACCAAATTTTGGTCGAGATGGATGGCTTTGAACAAGGTGCAAATGTAATAGTACTTGCCGCTACAAACCGTGCAGACGTACTGGATTCAGCACTGCTTCGCCCAGGACGATTTGACCGTCGGGTGAATATTGGATTGCCTGATCGCAAGGCGCGTGAATCTATACTAAAGATTCATTTTGAGAAAAAACCACTCGATAGCAAAGTTGATATTGACGCATTGGCTGGGAAAACTGCCGGATCATCTGGTGCAGATCTTGCTAATATCGCAAACGAGTCGGCAATTGTGGCCGCAAGAAAAGACAAGAAGACGATTGATAACAGTGATGTAACAGAAGCGTTTGAACGTGTTGCCATAGGTCCAGAGCGTAAGAGTAAAATTATGAATGATCACGAGAAAGAGCTCACGGCATATCATGAGGCCGGACACGCAATTGTTGGACACGTGCTGCCAGACAGCGACATGGTGCACAAAGTGACAATAATTCCTCGTGGTGGAACTGGCGGTGTTACATGGTTTATTCCGCCCGAAGATAAGAGTTACCACAGCATAATCGAGTACAAAGATGTGTTGGCTCGAATGCTTGGTGGACGTATTGCGGAAGAAGTTAAATACGGAAAAGATCGCGTGACTACGGGTGCGGGAAGTGACTTGCAGAAGGCTGCAGAACTCGCTAGAGAAATGGTCACCAACCAAGGCATGGGTAAAAAACTTCGAGACCAAGTGTTTCATGTTGATGAAGGCATGATGATGGATAGACTCACTCACGAACGCCAGTATTCAGAAGATACTGCAAAACTGATCGACGATGAAATCGAGGATTTGATAATTGAGGCAGCGAAGCGTGCTCGTTTGGTCATTAAGGCCAACATGAATAAGCTAGAGACGCTTAAAGACCGCTTGATTGCCAAGGAAACAGTTGAAGCCGAGGAAGTCATTGAGATTCTAAAAGACACGACAATGCCAAAAGAAGCCGCATTATATTAAGTTCAGATTTTTTGTTCGTCAAAATACCTTAGATGCCTTTATACTAGGGTGTAATGAATAAATTGATCTCTCGCGCCAATAAACGAGTTTCACTCGGCGGTGCAGCAACACTTCTAATTGTTGTTGCATTATCTGGACAGGCTCTGGGCTTTCTTCGAAATCGTTTAATTAGCACCAATATTACATATATTGACCCAGGGGCGTCAGACGCATTTTTTGCAGCCTTTTTGATTCCGGACTTTTTCTTTTTTACGATTGCTGCCGGGGCACTTGGTGTGGCATTCATTCCCTTTTTGTCTGATAGGTTGCACGCTGGTGACAAAAAAGGCATGTGGGAGCTAGCTTCAAGTTTATTAAATTTACTCGCAATTGTTACGGCATTTACGGCACTCATCATATTTGTCTTTGCCGTACCGCTAATGAATCTCATTGCTCCAGATCTGCCGCCAGATCATTTCAATGAAGCCGTAACCATCATGCGCTTACTTGCACTCAATCCACTACTCTTTACGCTTTCAGGAATCTTAACGAGCGTCCAACAAACATTTGGCAGGTTCTTTTTCTATGCCGTAGCACCTCTTACCTATAACATTGCAATCATCATCAGCATTTTTCTTTTTCGAGATAGTCTGGGCGTTGTAGGACTTGGAGTTGGAGCGCTTGTTGGTGGGTTGATGCAGCTTGCGATATCGCTACTTGGATTAGTTGGTCTTGGCTTTAAATACAAGCCAGTTATAAACCTGAAATCAAAAAATTTGCGTTCAGTGCTGCGGAGTCTTCCAGCGCGTTCACTCGATCAAGGCATCGACCAAGTGAACAGTATTGTAGAGATTAATCGCGCACAGACCCTTAACGTTGGCGCTGTGAGCTCCTATAGCTTTGCTCTAACGCTCATGAACGTGCCTGTTATGCTGTTGGGTAATTCAATTGCCATAGCTGCTTTCCCGCGACTCACAGAGCGATTGTCGCAGGGCCGCCCCGATCTTTTTAGAAAAGATTTTTTGCAAATACTGCAAGCTGTAATTTGGGTGACTATGCCGGTACTAGTGATTTGCTATTTTGCACGAGCCTACTTGGCACGTCTGATTTTTGGTGACTTTGCACCACAAGTCGCACTCGTATTTGGCTTCTTGATCGTGGCGATATTTTTCCGAATTGTATATAGCATCATTTCTCGTTATTTTTATGCATACAAAGACACCAAGACTCCGCTTTTTGTGTCACTATTCGCCATCGGCCTAAACATAATTTTGGCATTTAATTTATCTCGACCAGATTCATATGGAATTTCCGGACTTGCAATTGCACAGTCAATTGTAGCGGCCAGTGAGGTGGTAATTCTGACAAGTATATTGGTGTATCGCGACCGTAAGATGCTCAGTATGAGCTTTGTGAATGGCGTGTTCAAAATAATATCTGTAACTGGGTTCTCGCTTGTCTCGACCTTTATTATGCTGTCGATTCTGCCGCTGAGCGCAACCGACAGAGGAATTGTTACACTAGGTGGTAAATTGGCACTCATTAGCAGCGTGACGCTACTGACTCACCTAATTATTTCACGAATTTTTGAATTAAAAGAAGCCCACACTGTCATCAATAAGCTTTACAGTATTGTCATGAAGCCAATTCGGGTCAACCTCTAGACTGGTAAATCGCTAACAGAGGTGGTACACTGTTCGTCTATGACCGAACAGTCAAACATTAGAAACTTTTGTATTATTGCGCATATCGATCACGGTAAATCGACACTTGCCGATCGGATGCTTGAAATTACTGGCACTGTCGAAAAGCGCGCCATGAAAGCTCAGCTACTAGACAAGATGGATCTTGAGCGTGAGAAGGGCATAACAATTAAACTTGCACCAGTCCGCATGACCTATGATGACCACGAGCTAAATCTTATTGATACGCCCGGACACGTTGACTTTAGCTATGAGGTTTCTCGTAGTTTGCAGGCTTGCGAAGGCGCAATTTTAGTCGTTGATGCCAGCCAGGGCATTCAGGCACAGACCCTTGCTAACGTCTATTTAGCTATGGAGGCTGATCTAAAAATCATTCCGGTGTTAAATAAAATTGATTTGCCGGCAGCTGATGTTGATCGAGTCGGTGCGGAGGTTGTCAGCCTGCTTGGCTGTGAGCTAGAAGATATCTTGCATATTTCCGCAAAGACAGGCAAAGGTGTCGAGGATGTACTTAAAAAGATTATTACAGATGTGCCGGCTCCAACCGGTAGTGAAGACACAGAAGCACGTGCACTTATTTTTGATAGCTACTACGATGATTATCGGGGAGTAGTTTTGTATGTGCGAGTACTAGACGGGACAATTAAGAAATCGAGCGAAATTGTGATGATGGCAACTCGTGCCGAGGGCATTGCGCTGGAGGTAGGTTCCCTTGCGCCTGTTATGACACCTGCAGATGAACTAAATTTGGGCGAGATCGGTTACATTGTGACGAACCTTCGAAGCACGCGAGAAGCAAAAGTTGGCGATACGATTACGCTCGTAAGTCGGCCTGCCAGCGCGCCACTGCCTGGTTATAAAAACGTAAAACCATTCGTGTACGCAGGATTATTCCCTGATAGTAACGAAAACTATCAAACCCTGAAGGACGGTATCGAAAAGCTAAGCCTTAGTGATTCTGCATTACAATTTACGCCAGAAAATTCACCAGTTCTAGGGTTTGGTGTGCGCGTTGGATTCTTGGGACTGCTTCATATGGATATTGTTCGAGAGCGGTTAGAACGAGAGTATGGGCTGGATTTGGTGATTACGAATCCGTCTACTGATTACGAAGTTACTTTGCAAAATGGAACAGAGATGACAATTCGCAGCGCATCAGAGTTGCCTGATCCGGCTCAAATAGAAGAGATTAGAGAGCCTTGGATTAAGGGTGAAATAGTTGTGCCAAAGGAATACGTTGGAGCGGTGATTCAGTTAATTTCAAGCAAGCGCGGAATACAGAAAAACCTTGGATATGTAGACGCTCAGTTAGCGCTAGTGAGTTTTGATGCTCCGCTAGCAAACCTGTTGACGGATTTTTATGATCAACTCAAGAGTGTAACGAGCGGATACGGATCGTTCAATTACGAACTGGACGATTATCGACCAGAAAATCTTGTACGGTTGGATTTCTACATTGCTGGTGATATTGTCGATGCACTAAGTATCATGGTGCATAAAACTGAAGCTCAGGGATTGGGTCGTGAAACAGTTACAAAACTAAAAGATATCATTCCAAGGCAGAACTTCCAGGTGCCGCTTCAGGCTGCCATAGGCGGAACTTTTATCGCACGTGAAGACATTAGCGCTTTCCGCAAAGACGTGACTAGTGGACTGTACGGCGGTGACGTTTCACGCAAGAAGAAAGTACTTGCAAAACAGGCAAAGGGTAAAAAGCGACTAAAGCGTTTCGGGAAAGTGGATATACCCGCCGAAGCGTTTACGGTATTGCTTAAGCGTGACTAATTTTTTAGATCTGCTATAACGTATATATGAAAGACATAAATAAACTTAACCAACTTGAAGCGTTTGAACGAGTTATATCTACGTACCAAGTGGGCAAAAAAGGTCAAGAAATACTAGCAGACTCTGAGCTTGTGGTTTTGGTTGCACCATCGTCATCCGGGAGAAATACTATTATTAAGGAGCTACAAAGCTCGGGCAATTATCATTTTGTGGTTTCTGATACGACTAGAAAACCCAGAGAAAATAATGGCGTGCTTGAGCAAAATGGTCGCGAGTATTGGTTTAAGTCTGAGGATGAATTCTTGAGAGATCTCGAGGCTGGCATGTACCTAGAAGCCGAAATTATTCACGGACAGCAAGTGTCTGGAATGAGCTTGCACGAACTTGAACTTGCTGCCCAGGAGTCGAAAATCTCAATTACCGATATCGACATTGGTGGTGTAGAAAACGTTAGGCGTCTAAAGCCAGATACAAGAACGGTTATGTTGCTCCCTCCAAGCTATGAGGTGTGGATGGATCGATTGCATAATCGTGGCCACATGGACCCCGAAGAGCTTAAGCGTCGCAAAAAGACTGCATGGCGCATCCTCAAGACCGGCCTGTCGGATGATTATTTTGAATTTATTGTGAATGACGAGTTTCATGAGGCGGCTAGGTGTGTCGATGCATTCGCGCACGGTAAACCGTATCAACAGACATACGATGCCCGCGCAATCGCCCAGTCAATAGTCGATAGGCTTGAAACCTAGCACTCTTGCACTTTGAGTGCTAGAACGGTATAATCACGAGTATTATGACCGAACGTCAAGCCAAGATATTGAAAGCGATTGTGGAGCAGTATGCCGAAGTTGCCAGCCCAGTTGGCTCTAGCCTCATGGCCAAAGTTTTTAATGTTTCATCGGCAACTATTCGCTCTGAGATGGCCGAGCTTGAACGTCAGGGGCTCATAAAGCAGCCACATACCAGTGCCGGGCGCATTCCAACCGACAAAGGCTACCGACATTACGTAAATGTATTAAATGAGCTTAATGAGGATTCGCATGATGTCCGCGGCGAACGCGCCCTAACGGCTCGAGTAGAGGGAGCTGGACTACCTGAACGCACCATTCGTAATGCTGTAGATACTCTTGTGGAACTTACGCATAATCTCGGTATCGCAACTATTGGCAATCAGCTATACATGAGTGGTCTTTCTAACCTGTTTGGCCAGCCTGAGTTCATTCAAAGTGGTCAGGTTAAGCAAGTTGCGAGCCTGCTAGACAATCTAGAGCCATGGCTTCGTGAAGCCGCCCCAAACAAGCCTCTAAGTGTCTATATCGGAAATGAAAACCCAATTGGTCGTAGCGCCGGCTGCAGCTTGATCATAAGTAAGTTTCAGTCTCCGTTTTCAGACGAAAGCTACATTGGTGTGCTTGGTCCAACTAGGCAAAGCTACCGTGAAGTCATGAGTTTAGTTAAGTATGCAGGCACTGCACTCGAGGAGGCACTGTATGAATAATAGAAATACAGAGATTACGATGCCGCTATTTGTTGAAGAGGCTTTTAAGGCACGAGATATGGGTAAAGATAAAATATCTCGAGAAAAATTTACAGAACTTGCCCTGAGTCTTGGGCTTGGAATTCGGGAAAGTGCCACCTTGGCGTATCTAGCCGATAAACGAGTCGATGAAGAACTGTTTGAATTAGATTGTGACACTGTAGAATTTAGAGGAGATATATGAGCAAAAAACCAACAAAAGAAGAGTTAGAGCAGCAAATTGCCATGCTGACTGAAGCGCTGCAGCGCGAACGAGCCGACGCAGAAAATGTTCGTAAGCGTGCAGAAATTGACCGCTTGGCACTTGGCGATGTCCACAAAGCTAATGTCGTAAAGCAATTTCTGCCGATCATAGACAATTTTGACCGTGCACTTAAACACGTGCCAGCAGACCTCAAAGAAAATGACTACGTAAAGGGCGTGCAAGGGGTTGTGAAGCAGTTTGAAGATACTCTTGGTGCTATTGGCGTGACTCGCATCAAGACTACTGGAGAAGTGTTTGACCCTGAGTTTCATGAAGCGATTAGCATGGAAGAGGGTGATGGCGAAAAAGAAATCGTTAGCGAAGAGTTGCAATCTGGATATCGCCTCCACGATCAGATTATTCGTGCTGCAATGGTTCGCGTCACAACCGAGAAGTAATGAACTATAGAAATGTTGCTCAGCTTAGACCCTTTGAAGCATGCGAGACATGCCCGCTTACAAAAGTTGAAATTGAAGACAGAGGTCAGCTACTAAAGCATGATGTTCGCATTATTATCGGTGCATTCAAAAAGATCCACCCTGGAATTCTGTCTCAAAATATGTACCCTCCGACGGCCGCCGATGAAATTGTTGATGAATTCGATGACGAGGAATTAGATAGCTTGAAGCCGCAGATGTGGCAATGCGTTCGAAATCAGCAGAAAGGCGCATGTGCCGAGCAGGCAACTGTGACCATTACGCTTAAAAATGACTTGCTCTAGCTAAATTGGCACTCTACATACTTGACTGCTAATTATGGGTTTGATACACTTTTTGGCAGAGGCGCACGTAGAGTGCCAAGCGCCAGATAACCTAAACAAGGAGCAGCAAAAATGGGCAAAATTATAGGGATCGATCTTGGAACAACCAACTCAGCCATGGCTGTTATGCAGTCAGGAAAGCCTGAGATTATTGCAAACACTGAAGGTAGCCGCACTACACCAAGTGTAGTTGCGCTTAACAAGAACGGCGAACGACTTGTTGGTCAAGTTGCACGACGTCAACAAGTTACAAATCCAAACAACACCATCTATGAAGTAAAACGACTTATTGGTCGTCGTTGGGAAGACAAAGAAGTGCAGCGTGACCTCAAGCTCATGGGCTACGAAATGGTCAAGAGCGGCAACGGCGTCAAGGTCAAGATGGGCGACAAAGAATATAGTCCAGAAGAAGTGAGCGCTATGATTCTTGGTAAGCTCAAGACTGATGCAGAAGCATTTTTGGGCGACAAAGTCACAGAAGCTGTCATTACAGTTCCTGCATACTTTGACGATTCTCAGCGCCAGGCCACTAAAGACGCGGGTAAAATTGCCGGCCTAGAAGTAAAGCGTATTATTAACGAACCGACTGCAGCAGCACTTGCCTATGGACTTGATAAAAAAGGCGGCAAAGACGAAAAAATTGCGGTTTATGACCTTGGCGGTGGAACATTTGATGTCTCGATCTTAGAGCTCGGTGACGGTGTTTTTGAAGTGAAGTCTACTAACGGTGATACCCACCTTGGTGGTGCTGACTTTGACCGCGTCCTAGTAAATCACTTTGCAGACGAGTTCAAGAAAGAGCATGGCCTAGATATTTCAGAAGATAAAGCAGCCATGCAGCGATTACGTGATGAAGCCGAAAAAGCCAAAATCGAACTTTCAACAACCAATGAAGTAAACGTAAATCTACCATTTTTGACAGCCGACGCTGATGGTCCAAAGCACTTTGAATACAAGCTGTCTCGTGCAAAACTCGAAAGCCTTGTTGGCGATCTTGTTGATAAGACAGCTGCTCCATGCGAAAAGGCTCTGAAAGATGCTGGACTTAAAGCTAGTGACATTGACGCAGTTGTACTGGTCGGAGGAATGACCCGCATGCCCGCCGTACAAGAAAAAGTAAAGAAAATCTTTGGAAAAGATCCAATGCAGGGCGTGAATCCCGATGAGGTTGTAGCTATCGGTGCTGCTATTCAGGGTGGAGTACTCCAGGGTGACGTTAAAGACGTTCTGCTTCTAGACGTAACGCCACTTAGTCTTGGAATTGAAACACTTGGCGGTGTCGCCACCAAGTTGATTGAGCGAAACACAACAATTCCATCAAGTAAGAGTGAGACATTCTCAACTGCAGCCGACAATCAGCCACAAGTAGAGATTCATGTTGTGCAAGGTGAGCGCGAAATGGTTTCCGACAACAAGAGTCTTGGTCGGTTCGTTCTTGATGGAATTCCATCTGCGCCACGTGGTGTGCCGCAAATTGAAGTGACATTCAATATCGACGCCAACGGAATTCTAAATGTCAGCGCTAAGGATAAGGGCTCTGGAAAAGAACAGAGCATTACTATTCAGAATAGCTCTGGTCTTTCAAAAGAAGAAGTGGAAAAAATGGCGAAAGATGCGGAGGCTCATGCTGACGAGGACAAGAAAAAGCGTGAAGCAATTGATGCTCGAAACACACTGGATTCAGCAGTGTATCAGGCCGAAAAAATGAAATCAGACAACGAAGATAAGCTATCTGACGACGATAAGAAGACCATGGATGAAGCTGTTGAGGCAGCAAAGAAAACTGTTGCTGACGAGTCGGCAGACAAGGAAGCACTAGAGGCGGCTGCCAAAAACTTGAGTGAAAAGATCATGCCAATTGGCGCCAAAATGTACGAAGCGGCTGCCAATGAGTCTGGTGATGCAGAAGGCGACTCCGAAGAAAAGACTGAAGATAAAGCCAAAGATGCACAAGAGGGCGAAGTAGTCGACGACAAAACTGACGACAAGCCAGAAAAATAATGTCTGCGTTTGAGAAAGCGTTAATTCGTGATGATCCATCGTGGCCAGCATTTAAGGATTCGGTACTCGCTCGACTTTCTGAAAGCCCAGATTTAATAGATCATTGGAAGCCACTACTTGAAGACGCTGACCCACGCGGCAGAATGTTTGCATTCACGGCGCTTCATGCGGTATTGGACGTTCGGCTGCGCAAAGCCGATGCAACTACCGCGGTACGCGGCAATAAACCCACACAACACCTACGATGACTGTCGGATAATCCTGTCGCACCCGAGACGCAGTCTGATGAGGATGAGCCAAAGATTATGTTTGAACGTGCCGCTAAAATTTATCTCCAGCAAGTCCAGGATGATAAAGAAAAAACTGAACCAGATAGAGCGATCTAACAGCTTCGAAAAAAAGTCATATTTTGGAAAACAACAACAGACCATGTCGCTAATAGACGCTATACTTAGAGGCATATGACTCAAACTGAAGCTTTGGCTATTTTAGATGATGGACAATCGGTTTTTTTGACCGGCCCGGCAGGCTCTGGAAAAACCTATGTTCTAAATCAATTCATCAAAAACGCACGAAGCGACGGTAAGTCTGTAGCGGTTACAGCATCAACTGGTTTAGCAGCTACTCATTTAGGCGGTAGCACAATTCATTCGTGGGCAGGGATTGGCATTGCTGATGAGCTGCAGCCAAAATCTATCCGGGAAATGAGTAAATCGCGTAAGGATCAAATAGCTGGTGCCGATGTCTTAATTATTGACGAGGTGTCGATGCTGCATGATTTTCGATTGGATCTTGTCGAACAGGTTTGCAGACTGGTTCGTGATAAGGACGAGCCATTCGGTGGGCTGCAAATTGTATTGTCTGGTGATTTTTATCAACTTCCGCCGGTAAATCGTCACGACAGCAAGCAGGGGGGGTTCGTCGTTGGCTCGCAATCATGGGAGGCAATTCAACCAACAATTTGCTATCTATCTGAACAGCATCGCCAAGAGGATGATTCTCTATTAGAAATACTGACAGCTATGCGTGACAATGATTTGCGCCGTCGACACGCCGAATTGTTGCTCGCTCGTAAGATTCCGCGCTCACCATTTGATGAGCCTGTAACTGAGCTGTACACCAAGAACATAAATGTCGATGTCGTGAATCAGTCTAAGTTGGATGCCATGGATGGCGAGCTGTATGAATATGACATGACTAGCACTGGGCGAAAAGGAGCGATTGAGTCACTTAAAAAATCTTGCCTCGCACCAGAAACACTGCAGCTTAAAAAAGGTGCATTTGTGATGTTTGTTAAAAATTCTAGCGACAAAAAATATGCCAATGGCACACTAGGTACCGTTATTGGTTTTGGTGATGACGAGGATGCCATGCCAATTGTCGAGACTCGTGAGGGTCGTAAAATAACCGTTGAAGCCGATGCTTGGGAGATGCGTGATGGTGAGAAGAAGATTGCGGGACTTTCGCAATTACCCTTGAGGCTTGCGTGGGCGATTACAGTACACAAGAGTCAGGGCATGACGCTCGATGCGGCGCACATAGATTTGCAGAATGCTTTTGTGCCAGGCATGGGGTATGTGGCACTGTCCCGAGTAAAAAGTCTTGATACGTTAACACTGGCTGGCATAAACAAGATGGCCCTGCAGCTTAATGAGCAGGCTCATGAAATTGACGAAAGACTGCGCTCACTTTCAAAAGCTCACCAGCTAGATTTCAAGCATCTGGTGTCATCATATGAGAAAAAGCAGAAGACTCGCGATAAGCGTACCAAGAAAAAAGCTGCGGCTGGTGACTGGTCGGCCAAAGTCGAGGTCATGAGAAAGGACCACCCTAACGCTTACAAGCCCTGGAAAAAAATAGAGGATGACACCTTGCTGTTGGCATGGAGCGACGGCAAGCCTGTAGCTAAGCTGGCAAAGTTGTTGGGCCGACACGAAGGCAGCATTCGGGCTCGTCTCAAGAAACACTTAGGTGATGATTTATTCGAGAAATAACCTATACTTAAGGTCATGATTTTTAAACACTCAAAACTTATTGCGGCCACCGTGCCGCTATTTACTAGCTTAATTGCAATTTTTGTTACCTATCATTCAATTTACTGGTACTTTGGATTGCTATTCGCCACACTTGCTCTCGTAGTTATACTTATTCGACCCATTGCAATCAGGCAGAAAAACCTCCGAAAAAAACTTGAAGTTATTTTGCCATTTTTGCTTATATTCGTTGGGTCAATTGGCATGGCCGCTGCCGTGAACCTTACCCGTGAAAAAATCGAGCTTTTGCAAAATCCCGATTATGTAACACCGTGCTCAATTAGTCCTGTTGTGGCTTGTTCGCCAATTATTGGCAGCGCCCAGGCTAGTGCATTTGGTGGGATCCCAAATCCTATTCTTGGCGTGTTTGGATTTGGTGCGCTAATCATTGCCGGTATGAGTTTGCTGGCAGGTGGCGCTTTTAAGAAATGGTGGTGGCAGGCATTATGGCTCGGAACGGCATTCGGTGCTGCATTTTGCATGTGGCTGATCTGGCAATCACTTTATAGCATTGGCGCATTATGCCTGTTTTGTATATCTGTTTGGTTGATGGTTATTCCTACTTTCCTCTACGTGACGCTATATGCATCACTCATAGGTGCGATAAAAACTCCAGTTTTAGTTAAAGATTATTTAGAAAAAAACATGCCTGTAGCTATACTTACGGCCTATTTAATTATTGCCTTTATGATTTATTTCAAATTTCAGGAATACTGGCTTTCGCTCCTATAAAAAAACTGGCACTCATCACCCTCAAGTGCTAAAATAGATCCAATGAGTAAACGTGATTATTATGAAGTATTAGGTGTCGCCAAGGGCGCAAGTGCTGATGAACTAAAGAAGGCTTTTCGGAAAAAAGCGATTCAGTATCATCCTGATAAAGAAGGTGGAGACGAGGCAAAGTTTAAAGAAATAAACGAAGCCTACGAAGTCTTGAAAGATTCGAGTAAGCGCCAACGTTATGACCAATTTGGACACGCTGGCGTCGGTGGATCTGGAGGCGGTGGTGGCAACCCATACGCCGGTTTTGGTGGTCAAGGACAGAATGTGAACTTCGACTTTGGCGATCTTGGTCTTGGTGATATTTTTAGTAGCTTTTTTGGAGGCGGTGGTGGCGGCCAAGGTGGTCGAAGGTCAAGTCGCGGTCGAGACGTTGAAACAGATGTCGAAATTTCATTTGAATCAGCAGTATTCGGCACTGAGGTTGACCTAAATTTACAGCTAGATGATATTTGTTCTCATTGTAAGGGAACTACTGCCGAACCCGGTCATGACGTCAAAACCTGTGATGAGTGTCAAGGCGCTGGGCAGGTAGTACGTGTCATGCAAACTGTTTTTGGCAATATGCAGCAGGCAGTGACATGTCCGACCTGCAAAGGAAAAGGTAAGATACCAGAAAAAACCTGCACCAACTGCAAGGGAAAGGGCACCGAGCGAACCAAGCAAAAGATTTCTTTGAAAATCCCTGCTGGCATTGATGATGGGGCGACAATCAGGTTGCGTGAGCATGGTGAAGCGGTTGCAGATGGTCATAAAGGTGACTTGTACGTGAATGTTCGCGTAAAACCGCATAAACATTTCACCCGTGAAGGCGATCTAATCTTGTCAGATGAACACGTTGATATGGTGGCCGCAGCGCTAGGAACAGAGATCGAAGTAAGTACTGTCGATGGCCCGGTGACTATGAAGGTACCAGCTGGAACACAGAGCGGCACTGACTTTAAACTGAGTGGTCATGGTGTAACGCACTTGCGTAAAGACTCCAGGGGTGCGCATATCGTCACAATTATTGTTGATACACCGACAAAACTTTCGCGAGCTCAAAAGAAGCTACTAGAAGACTTTTAAATAAAGTTTACGCACCAATTCTGCTACACTTTTAGTAACTATGAAAAAAACGAAAACACTACACAATGCGCAAGGATTCATCACAATGATTGTCATGATGATCGTTATTGTAATGACCGCCATCGTGCTAGTTTTCTTGCGCGTCAAAAAAGCACAAGGGTTGTAAAATAATTCAATCTATGCTATAATTAGAAGGTTATGTCAAAGACAATCGCCGTTGCAAAAAATAAAATACTTGGTCGCAATGAGCATGTGAGTTTTCCTGATTTCACGCCAATGGCGCCACTGCTTGCAAAAATAGACACTGGCGCATTTACCGGATCACTGCACTGTACTGAAATCCATGAAGATGAAGACAAAAAAGGCAGAGTTTTAAAATTCTCGCCGTTTGACCATCCAGATATCGAAATTCAGACTCGTGACTATTCAACTGGTCCAGTAAAAAGCAGCAATGGTATTGAGCAAGAGCGATTCTTTGTAAATACACGAATTACTATTGCGGGTGAAACACTACCAATAACGTTGACACTCGCCGACCGCTCAGAGATGAGTCTTGATGTGCTTATTGGTCGTAGATTTTTAGCAGAACATGGATTTTTGGTTGACGTGCTTAAGGCAAGTAAGTAAGGTTCAGATATGAGAATTGCGATTTTATCCAAAGGCCCTGGCAACTACTCAACAAAGCGACTCAAAGAAGAGGCTTTGGAGCGTGGTCATGATGTGGACGTTATTGACTATTCGCAGTGCTACGCTACTATCGAAAAAAACAATCCAGTCGTAACGTACCGGGGTGAGCCTCTCAAAGACTACGATGTGATTATTCCTAGAATTGCCAGTAGTTATACACGTTATGGAAGTTCAATCGTTAGGCAGTTCGAGATGCAGGGTGTCTACACGACAACAAGTTCTATTGCTCTTGTTCGTTCGCGCGATAAGCTTCGTAGCATGCAGCTTTTGTCTCGTGCAGGTGTGGGTATACCCAAAACAGTTTTCTCTCGCGGTGTTACAACTGACATTGATGAACTAATTGAAGGTTTGGGCGGAACGCCAATTATCATTAAGCTTGCCCGTGGAACACACGGCAATGGTGTTGTTTTGGCCGAAACCAAGAAGGCTGCCAAGTCTGTACTTCAAGCATTCTATGTGATGGACGACGACGGAACCAACATCTTGCTTCAGGAGTTCGTAAAGGAGTCAGCAGGCGTTGATATTCGTGCAATCGTGGTTGGCGGCAAGGTTGTTGCAAGTATGAAGCGTCAGAGCCTTGACGATGATTTTCGTTCAAACTTACATCAAGGCGGTGAAGGTAAGGTGATAAAATTGACACCAGAAGAGCGCAAAACAGTTACTAAGGCCGCAAAAGCAATTGGCCTGCCGATTTGCGGTGTCGACATGATGCGCAGCGACCGTGGGCCGCTTATACTTGAAGTAAACGCCAGCCCCGGATTTGCAATCGAGAAGGTGACTGGGCGCAATGTTGCCGGACAAATTCTTGACTATGTTGAGCAAAATGCCAAAGGCAAGCGCAAGCGTGACCGTGTCGGCGCGTAAACTCTCGATACTTCTAGCTGCCATTTTATTGTTTGTTATTTTGAGCATCTCGGCATACAGGTCTGTGTCTGTGGCGCCGCCTGCTGAATATCAAAAAGCACTTGTATCCTTCGGAGGTAAACAGTTTCAGGTTGAGCTAGCAGACACCAACCAAAAGCGCATGAAGGGACTGGGTGGACGTGATGACATCCTGCCCAATGAAGGTATGCTTTTTGTCTTTGAAGAAGACTATACTTATTGTTTCTGGATGAAGGACGTTGATTTTCCACTTGATATATTCTGGCTAGACGCCAATTATGAGGTAATAGATTTAGAGCCGTCAGCAGATCCGTCATCCTATCCTGATACATTTTGCCCAAGCCAGCCGGTGCGCTATGTTTTGGAACTAAAAGGTGGTGTTGGTGATTCACTAACACGGCCACTAAAACTTACCATAGAGCAGAACCTATAAAGTTTGCTATGATAAACCGGTAATGTCTAGTTATATAATTCTTGGCGCTCTGACCGGCTTTCCGTTGCTACTTGGAATCTTGTTTAGAGTGAATCCATCACATTTGTTTTTTAGTGTAATGGCCGGCGAACTTCTGGGGAGATATTTTGGTGATGATGCAGAGTTGGTAATCAAGTCACTAACTAACAGCGAGACCTTTGCGCACTATGCTGAGCTGGTGATAATCGTACTACCCATACTGTTCACGGCTTTATTCCTAAAAGGGAGCATCGAAAAGACCAAGCTCTTTTACGCATGGATCCCTCTACTTATAGCAGGAGTAGTATTGGCGGCATTTGCATTGCCTACACTGCCTACAGAGATGCTTGCCAGAGCTACTTCAACTGAGATTGGTGCTCAAGCCTATGAATCCATTGAACTCGTAATCGGGGTGGTTGTTGGATTCCAGCTTGCGACTCTATGGCTTTTAAATAAAAACAAAGGACATTCAAAAAATAAACACTAACCATCGGTGGGCATAGGTTTTGTTTTGCGTTCAGATTACTGCAGTGTTTTGTGTAGGTTGAGTTTGTGCCGCCACTGGTGCTTGTTGTGTAACAGGATTTGCTGGTACAAATGACACGTGGTTAAGGATAAAGTTGTACGCTTTAGGGACGTACCAAAAAATATAGATTCCAAAAGTGACAGCCACTAAAAGCATTTGCACAAAGAAGAAAATCCATGTCTCACCAAATGAACTTTCGAATTTTATCTTTTGTCCGTTTATTGTGATGTTGTCTGCAATCCATCCTGAAAAATAGTTAATCGCGAATGCAAACCCGACTATGGGGATGTAG
Organism: Saccharimonadales bacterium (SeqCode); assembly: GCA_041600755.1. Taxonomy (GTDB): domain Bacteria; phylum Patescibacteriota; class Saccharimonadia; order Saccharimonadales; family JAXHNE01; genus JAXHNE01. The sequence goes on along the minus strand of JBFIJL010000001.1, from coordinate 132,368 downwards.
ATCATTACCGCTGAAACAATAAAGGTTACAAATGTACTGCCAGGTGTCGCTAGAAATTGAAATTGTCCTTGTTGTTGCATGAAAGTCCTTTTTTAAATTTGTTATGCTTAGTATATTAGCTTTTCTTGTTTAATTCAAATAAGGTCTGCTATTGACTTTCTTGCATAAATACGGATAATTCAAGAAGTTAGTTTTAAGTTTAATATATCTTAAATACCCATGGGTCCGTAGCTCAGCTGGTTAGAGCACCTGCCTTTTAAGCAGGGTGTCGTGGGTTCAAGTCCCACCGGACCCTCCAAATAAAAAGACTCACCGAGGTGAGTCTTTTTATTTGATAAGGTTTCGTGCCTGAATCCGCGACACGCCAAAAGGATGTCGTGGGGGAGAACTGCCAGTGGCAGTTTGAAAGAAAACCTTCATTCGAAATATTTCTTTCAAAGTAGAAGTTTCGGGCCGAAGACAGGTCAAGCCCCATTCAGATTGGATTCAATAAACTCAGCGTAGCGCAAGTAAATTCGCCAATCATATCACCTACTGCGGCTCCAGTTTCATTATTTGATAATGCTGCACCTGCTTCTACTGTCCCTGTCGTCGCTGCTGAGCCTAGCGACCAGACATCTCCTCCAGCTCCGACAGCATAGCTGACATTACAAGATCAGATTGTCTCTGACATAGTTCATGGTGTTTAATATGCTCATGAGCTCTGGCTTGAATCGAAGGTTTAATCGTGCGACTTATATTGTATGGTTTTGTACCGCGATACTTGCTGGCCTGTTGCTTGGAAGAAAGACCCAGACCGATAGCTTTACTATCTTACTGTCAGGCGTTTCGGCCTTAGTTTTAATTTCACGTCGCAGTCTAACAGGTCTTCTTGCTGTAGTTATTTTTGGCGTAGTAATTGGAGTGAATCGTGGCAGTCTACATTTTGAGTCGATCGCACAGTACGGTGATTTGTATGGTCAGCAAATCCTAATAAAAGCAGTTGCATTAAATGATGCAGTATACGGCGATAGCGGTCAGCTAACTTTTGATGCGGGTAGCATAGAGGTGCAAACCGAAGAAGGGTTGAAGTCTCTTCCAGGTCAGATTAGGGTACAAGGTTTTGGCGCATTGAGTGTATCGCGCAGTGATGTTGTGCAGCTAGAAGGTAAGCTATTTCCAACAGGTGGATCGAAGCAGGCAAAGTTTAGTTACGGCACAATCACAGTGCTGCAACCCGATACCAGCACGCTCGAGAATATCCGTCGTCGTTTTGTTGCCGGAATGTTCAATGCAATTCCCGAACCTCAGGCGTCTTTTGGGCTAGGATTGTTGATTGGCCAGCGAACAACCTTGCCAAGTGGCATACTCACTGCATTGTCAATTGCCGGCCTTACGCATATTATTGCAGTTTCTGGGTATAATCTGACCATTATTGTGCGCATTATGCGACGGCTGCTTGGAAAACGTTCAAAATACCAATCAGTCGCATTTTCTTTCGCATTGATTGCACTTTTTATTTTTGTTACAGGCTTTAGTGCTTCGATTGTGCGCGCTGCAGTAGTAAGTGTCTTGAGTCTTTTAGCTTGGTATTATGGCAGGGCCATTAAGCCGATGGTGCTACTATTGCTGTCGGCTGCATTAACTGCGTACTGGGATCCAGTATATGTCTGGTCTGACATAGGATGGTACTTGTCATTTTTGGCCTTCTTTGGGGTGTTGGTGATTGCGCCACTCGTAAAACAACGCCTATATGGCGACAGGGAACAGAGGCTCATAGGTCAGGTTGTGCTGGAGAGCGTCTGTGCGCAATTAATGGCCGCTCCGCTTATTTTGTATATATTTGGTGAAGTTTCACTGATTGCTCTAGTGAGCAATGCACTGATCGTTCCGCTAGTTCCGCTTGCGATGCTCGGCTCGCTAATTGCCGGTGTATTTGGCATGTTCGCACCAGTAGTGTCGGGAATCTTCGGATTTCCAGCGACGATTGTTTTGACCTATATGCTTGATGTAGTGCAGATGTTTGCACGTTTTCCAGGAGCGCTACTTAAAAGTGAAATTTCATTTATCGCGACGTTATATGTTTATGGACTATTGGGCTTGTTTACGATTTTGCTGCATTATGCAGTAAAGCGAAAATACGGTAAAATTACAGATAGAAATATTATTGAATAGAGGGGAAGCTTACGTGTCAGGTCACAGTAAATGGTCAACAATCAAACGAGAAAAGGGTGCAAAAGACGCAAAACGTGGAGCGATATTCACAAAACTTGGCAATCAAATTGCCCTGGCTGCTCGTGCCGGTGCTGACCCAGCAATGAACCCCTCTCTCGCAATGGCAATTGATAAGGCCAAGGCAGCAAACATGCCAAACGCGAATATTGAGCGGTCTATTGCACGAGTGAGCGACAAAGACGCTGCAGCACTCCAAGAGGTCGTCTACGAAGGCTATGGTCCAGGTGGTGTTGGTATTATCATTGAATGCGCAACCGACAACATCAATCGAACTTATCCAGAGGTGCGTCATGCTTTTAGTAAAACCGGTGGCAGTATTGCCGAAAAAGGCGCGGTGGCATTTCAGTTTGATCAAAAAGGCGTGATTCGAGTTAAGGCAACCGGCGAAGATGCACTTTTGGCTGTACTGGATGCTGGCGCAGAAGACGCTACAGAAGAGAATGGTGAGATGAATGTTATCACTGACCCGAAGGAGCTCGCAAAAGTTAGGGATGCACTCAAGGCGGCGGGCATGGAAGTACTCGACGCAGAACTATCATTTGAGCCCAATACTATGGTGGAAGTTGATGATGAGAAGCAAGCAAAAGTGGTCAAACTGCTTGAAACACTAGAAGACTTAGATGACGTCGTAAACACCTACACTAACCTGTCATGAAAAAACATTGGTTGCGAGTCATGTCAACAGCATTAGTAATCGGAATAATGCTAAGTTCGGTTAGCTATCTAAGGAAAGAATTAATTAAGAAATACGTATCCACCCCATGCAACGTATGTCTAATGTTACTTGAAGACTATGAATTATATGGTCGAGGTTTTCCTGTTGTGTATAAATTAGAGGGACACGAGGGACCCAATCACCAGATTAATAATTTTCAAGATTATTTAGTGAAACAGGGTGAGATTGGTGGGTATGGATTCATGTACGACAGGTTCATTATTAATACGATCTTTTGGAGTCTTTTCGCTGCTATTCCGCTCACTTTCGTCAGTATGGATCGCATGCGACGAAATAAATCATGAGAGTTTTAGGAATAGATCCAGGGAGTGGAATTATTGGGTTTGGCGTAGTAGACAAGCAGCGTAACTCAAAAATGGTTGATGCGGGAGTGATTCGAACTACGATTGGTGATTCTGACGCTAGTCGCCTAAAGGAGCTATACGATTCAATGCGGGAATTGTGCGAAGAGTTAAAGCCAGATGTCGCAAGTGTCGAGACGTTATTTTTTGCCCAAAACGTTACAACTGGTATGGCGGTGAGTCAGGCTCGCGGTGTAATATTGCTGGCGCTTGAAGAGTCGAAAATACCAATTTATGAATACACGCCACTGCAGATCAAAATGGCGATGACTGGCTATGGTCGCGCAACTAAAGCTCAGATTCAGGAAATGGTACGGGTGCAACTGGGCCTTAAGTCTAAACCCAAGCCAGATGATTGTGCCGATGCACTTGCAGCTGCACTGACACATATTGCAACCCTTCGTGTAGAATAGATATATGATTTCACGACTTAGAGGGCAGGTGATAGAACATGATGGGTCGCAAGTAGTTATTGACTGCGGTGGTGTTGGCTATGGCGTTGTGGTGGCGGTAGACGAGCAGTCTATGCTGCCGATTGGTTCCAGTGCTGATTTATTCATTGCTGAGAGCATCAAAGAAGGTCACCATGATTTGTATGGTTTTAGCACCAAGTTGCGAAAACTATTATTTTTGCTTTTAACTAGTGTCAATGGAGTTGGACCTAAGGCTGGTATGGCAATTATGAATATTGGCACCGAAGGGCAGGTGCGCGCTGCAATCGCTAATGGAGACGTGAAGTTTATTACAGCCGCAAAAGGCGTAGGTAAAAAAGTAGCAGAGCGAATTGTGGTTGATCTGAAAAATAAAGTTGGTCTTGAATCTAGTGAAGATGCAACCGATTTCTTGGCACAGGCGCCAACTACGGATGAGGCGGTTCAAGCACTTGTGTCACTTGGGTATTCTAGTAATGATGCAGTTGAAAAACTCAGAGTAATTGATCCTAGTCTCTCGGTTGAGGATAGAATTAAACAGGCTCTAAAAGGATAATTCATGGCTATAGAACGAATAGTAGATCCAGGACAGTTGAGCGACGATCCTGCTGATGAAAGTCAGCAAGACGAACAAAGAATCGAAAATGTACTTCGCCCGACATCACTAAGTGAATACACTGGTCAAGAACATATAAAAAAGAACTTACAGGTTGCCATCGATGCTGCCAAGAAGCGTGATGAACCAATGGATCATGTCTTGCTGTATGGCCCTCCAGGGCTCGGCAAAACGACGTTGGCTCAGATTATAGCCAATGAGATGGGTGCGCAGATTCGCGTAACTAGTGGACCGGCAATTGACCGAGCTGCAGACCTTGCCAGCATACTGACTAACCTTGGCGATGGCGATGTGCTATTCATTGATGAGATTCACCGCTTGAATCGTAGCGTAGAAGAGGTGCTGTACAGCGCCATGGAAGATTATGCGATCGATATTATGTTGGGCAAGGGCCCGAGCGCACGTAGTTTACGGCTTGATGTGCCAAAATTCACCTTGATTGGTGCAACGACTCGAACAGGCGCATTGGCTGCACCACTACGTGATAGGTTTGGCATGCTTCATAGACTTGAGTACTACAAGCCAGAAGAAATTGCGAAAATTGTGCAAAGGTCGGCATCGATTTTGGATAGTATTATGAAGCCTGGTGCCGCAGAACTGCTAGCTACAAGATCACGCCTTACGCCACGTATCGCTAACCGACTTTTAAAGCGAGTGCGTGACTTTGCCGACGTGAATGGGGATGGCATTATCGATGCGGTTATTAGCCAGGAGGCATTTGACCTACTGGAAATCGACGAACTTGGACTGGATAATGCTGACCGCATGCTGCTGAGCTCAATTATTGATCATCACGGTGGCGGTCCAGTAGGCCTGAATACCTTGGCGGCAGTGCTTGGAGATGAAGTGAGTACTGTCGAGGATTTTTACGAACCTTATCTTATGCAGATTGGGTTTTTGGAGCGCACTCCTCGAGGTCGCAAGTTGACTCGTCGAGCGTATGACCACATGGGGAAAAAGCCAGCAAAAGACACTAATGATCAGCAGTCTTTGGTTTAAAAATACTGGTATACTAGCTAGTATATGATTGACCCAAAGAATTTATCTAAAATTGGCAAAAGGCTATTCGAAGTTATAGAGTTTGATGAAAACGAAGAGCTTATTTGCGAGATTCGCAAGCATCCGTTTGGTCTTTTCATTGTGTATCTATCGGGGATTATCGTTTCAGTGGTTCTGTTTACGGCTTGCCTTCTTAGTGCATGGTTCATTGAGGCTGAATTCTCTACCCTCACTGGCACCATGGATCAATACCGTGGAATAATAGTTTTTGTAGGATTAATTCTAAGTTTATTGGCGCTTGGAGTTACGGCCATCGCTGGGTTTATCTACAGCAGTAACGTCATGCTCGTTACTAATGAAAAAATTGCTCAAGTATTGTATCTGACACTATTTAATCGCAAGATATCACAGCTGGGCATTGGAGATGTCCAGGACGTGACCGTAACCCAAAATGGCGTACTGGCTCGTATTTTTAAGTACGGAACTATTGTTGTTGAGACTGCGGGCGAACAGCAGAATTACACGTTTACTTATGCTCCAAACCCTTATCATTTTGCCAAGATGATGGTTGGCGCGCACGAAAAGAACCTAGAGCTATACGGTAACTAGCAAATCTATTGTTCTGCGAATGGATTGTTTCGGGCCTCGTCGAACAGCGATTTTACTTCAATATTCTCTTCACTGAGTTTCAGCATTCTATCTATAGATTCTTGGCTTACATTCAATCTTTTAACGGTCTTTAATTCTTCATCAACCGCAGTCGATGAAGGTGTTGCTGAGCTGAGTGAATCTATTGATAAAATTAAAAATGCATAAATTGAAGCAAATAATAAAACAAAAATCATGAACCTAAACCTGACTATGAAAGATGTTAACTTGGTGGTTTGTGCGGGAAGTCTCATTGTTTTATGTATACCTGTACCGAGAAGTTAAATTTTAACAATCCACTATCTTGCTCGGGCGTAATGGATATCGACGATATTGCAGACGTGCGTCGGTTGTTTTCAAGTCTAGCCAGGAAATCAATGATAGTTTCAAACCTTGCTGCTGTGTCGGAGCTAACCGTTATCTCAAGTTGTGACAGCCCAGGTATGCCTTCAACCTTCTTGAGCTGTGTCGGTCCGGTTGTAGTAGATTTTTCTGAACCAAGCGTTGATGTAGGGAAACTTAGTCCGGATATTTTAATATTAGAAGCTTCTGCGAGAGCTACGAGCTCGCGCACCGTTCTGGCTTGATCCTTTTCTTGAGGGACGATTGACTCAGCAACCTGTTGCAGCTGTCGGTATTCACTTATGTCTGACTTTGCCTTAATGAGCGACCGCTCTTGTTCTTCAAACGAAGATGAAGTAACTTTGAGGCCTGTAAGTGTCTTGCTTTTTGCAACGAGTGTATTGTAGCCAAAATAAGCACTTGCAATGCTGCCAATCGAAAGAAGAACCAGCAATCCACTGCAGGTGTAGTAAAGCCGCTTACTATTCATTCTGATCTCCATTGGTTGATGGCTCTATGACTGGCGGGAGGGTGACTGAATCATCCTCTAGGGATTTCTCGATAATTGCATTATTTTTAGATTGAGTCTCCGCACTGACTGCATCGTTTTGATTGATGAATAAAAATGCGTTGTCATCAGAGAATAGTGCTTGGATATTTACGGTGCAAGGATATTGAGGGTTTGCTGAATTCTCGGGCTCCCCACAAGCAATGTTTATAATGTCCGCCTGCTTAAATACATTATTAGATTCATCTGCTATGTTTATTTGAATCTGAGTTCCAGCTTGATAGGTTTCGGCTAGAGCAATTAGCGAAATTCCACCTTTTATTTCTTGAAGACCGATGCCTTGAAGGACTGTGCCTTCCGGCATCACGGCTCCAATTTGCTGAAGGAGCTTAGAAAATAAAAGCTTTTGCTCAAGTACTTTTAGAGCAAGTTTGATGCTTGAATCGATAGAATCTATGTCATTTTTTGTTCCATCAAGGTCTTGATCTTGCAGTCTTTTTTCTGACTGTGAAATTTGTAGCTTTTCGGACGCAATAGCTTGGTTGATTTGCATATGGCCAAAAACAATAATCGCCCAGATTCCAGCAATACTAACAATAAAAGCAAACACCCAGCTAACAAGAACACGATTTTTTAATCCGTAGCTGTTCCCAGATCGAACCTCATTCGGCAGCAGGTTGATCATGAGTATATATCCTTTGGATTCATGATTGCTAGACCTGCTGCTGTTATGTACATTGATTTTTGTGCGGAATTTGGTGGTTGTAGTTTTCCAAACTGTAGTACTTGCCAGGGGTCACAACTTCGTACTGGAAGTCGAAGCGCACTAGTCATGTAGTCGGCAAGTCCTGGCATATTTGAGCCTCCACCTAGCGCAACAACTTGTCCAATTTTTTTATTTTCATCATTACGCTCTTCGTAATATCGGATGACGCGCTTAATTTCTTTGACAATTTGGTCAAGAATTATTTGCAGACTCTCGGTTATCTCAACTTGTTTTTTGCTTAGACTTAGCCCGTATTTAGTTTTTATGATATTGGCTTCACGGTCGGTGACGTTGAGTTTTTTGGCAATGAGCTCACTGAAAGTGTCGCCGCCACCTGGAACGGTGCCAGTAACGACCAAACTTCCATCATAGATAGTTATGTCGGAGGATACGGATCCAAAGTCGATAAGTACGGTTGGAATGTCATTGGCTTCTGCCTCAAAGAATAGTCGGCTATCGGCAGAAATAGTTGTTTCGATGTTAGCGACTTCCAGTCCATTCAGCGCCGCGAAATCTAAGTATGAATCAACAACGTTGCGCGGCGTCGCAACTACCAACACATCAACCTCGTTTTGGTCGGCCCGTACTTTTAGAATTTCATGGTCAACATAGAGTTCATCGACCGGCATTGGAATGTACTGCTCTACTTCATTCATGATTGCTGCCTTGAGCTCTGACTTTGATAAATTCGGGAGTGTGACGGCTCGGTTGTAGGTCTTGGAGGCTGGGATTGCGATTACGGCCCGACGAGTGGTTATTTCGCCGATTATGTCATCCCTGAATAATTTCTGTACTACCTTGGCCAGTTCGATCGGTTTTACTATGAGGCCGTCTTTTAAAATAGTTGGGTCGAAGTCGGTGACTCCGTATCCCGTGACGTGGTATTTTTTTCGTGAGGCTTTTTCTAGCTGCATGACTTTGATGCTGCTAAATCCAATATCTAGTCCAAACAGGGGTTTATTTTTATAAAAAAGTGATTTTGACATGTATTCTAAGCGTAACCTTTATCTATCCATTAGTATAGCAAACAGACTAATTAAATACTCGTTTATAGGATTTTATAACCCATGCTGATGGTGTATCTAGGTCACTCACGCTAGTTCCGAATGTTATGGCCGCCGCATTAGACAAATCTATCTGTTGACCTACCACCGCTCCAACGTTTCCAGAGTTATCGACTTCAAGCTTGGACCAGCGAGCATAAAATTCACTAAACGGTGCAGTTGAGGCATTTCTAAGCTGAATGGTGGTGTCGTTCTGGCTGTTGTATAGATCTGTGCCGGTTACATTTGCGCAATCTGGCGAGCAGCTAGCACGGCTGTAGTAGGTTATTACTCTAAATCCAACAAGACCCAAGTTTGGAAGCATCGATCCGGCATTTCTAAGTTCGACGCCATCCGATCCATCAACCATGATTACTGGTTTTTCTGACACGCCAAGACCAACGTTCATTGTTCCAATATTGCGCACAGACAGATCTCCCGTAATCCAGACGGGACCTTGTACATTAACGGTACACAGGTTGCTAATTGTCACATCCCCAGTAATTTTAAGGTTAGCTGGCCAATTCTTGATGCCAAGACTGCAGCTTGCCTGTGAGCCGGTCATTGTGGACGTTACTGCGGCCTTCTGTGCGTCTCTGTCATACTCTGGCAGTTCAATTGCTGGCGGACTGCCAGCAACCAGGCCTGGGTTTGACATGCCTGATCCGGTGGTCTGGTTTGTTCCCTGAACTTCGCCGTATATACGGGCGCTATTTTTTAGTGATATAGGTTCACCGTTCTCGCCACTACCGCACACTCTAGGATAAAGTGCAGACGCTGGTACCGGGCAGTTTTGATGGGCCACTTGAACCTTTATGCCAGTTGGTAAGATCGCCAAGCCAATCTGCGCACTATTGCTTAGTGACAATGAGCCGTTTATATATACGCTTCCGTCTAGAATGCGCGCACTATTTCGCATTGTGAGTCCACCCACCCCTGTGACAATTGAATAGTTGCCACCACCAACTCCGCGCAGTTCAACTACATAACTTCTTGTATTGCGTGGTTCTGCGGCGTCTTTAGGCAAATAGGAGCGACCGGTCACGTTGATATATTTAGTAAATGCATTCGGACCATCGGTGACAGTAGATTCATAGGTCGCACGCATTTGATCATCTTCAAAAAGCTGAGTTTCGGCGCTTCCGAGCCAGTTATGGTCTTGGTTGATCTGTTGCAGGGCGTAATCTATTGCTGAATCTGCAGCAAACTGTGATTGAAGTCGGGCCCGCTGCCCCCTTGCGTTTTGGTAGTTGTTGAGTACAAGTTGTGTTGTAGCGATTCCAACCAGTAGGATTAGAAAAAAACTCGTGAGTAGCGATACGAGAATAAAGCCATCTTGTTGTCGTTGATTGATCATAACGTAGTGTTCCTTAGGGTGATTCTAATTGTGTTTCGGAATGTGATTGTCCTACCGTAAGTCTTCTTGAGCATATCAATCGTGAGTTTAATAGACCTGGCAGTTGGAAGGTCTGACGTAATGACGTCATCTTGATCATAGAATTCAAAACTCATATCTTCAAAATTATCAGTCATTTTGACGTCAGGTGGACAGCTTGGGGTTGACGAGGCTTGTGGGCATGAGGTTACGATGTCATTCTCCGCCGCGTTGGTATTTGCAAGTGTACGCTTAAATAAAGCTCCATTTTGAGCAAAGTATACGATTTCGTTTTGATACGGACTTCCAGTAACTGGACTTGTTTCAAAATCATTGGAATCATTAAGGACTGGCGTTGAAATAATCAATATTAAATCATCATTACTAGTCGTCCATGCTCCGCCAGGTGCATTTGTGTCGGTAATCGTGTTAGTGGCGCGTACACCAGAACTAACACGCAGCTCCTCGACAATGTTTTGAAGGATCGCTTGAGATTCTACCGCAAGCTTTGCTTCGGTGTTCGTGGCAATGATTCCGCCGTAAAATGAGAGCATAAATGAACTGATGGCGATTAGCACTATTCCAGCAATTGCTGTAGTGATAAGTAGTTCAGCAACAGTGAATCCTGATTGGCTGTATTTAGTATTGTCCGACACCGAGTTCTCCTAAATATGTTCTATAAGAAATAGTTTGCTCTTCTCCATAGGTCGTCACCGATATCTCTACATCAATTTGTTTGAGTGACGGGGATGCACTGGTAACGGTATAGCTGGCCTGATTTGGCTTAGAGATTGTTGCCGGCAATTCATTGGTAAAATCGTATGTGCCGTTACTAACTCCGACGTAGCTGATACTGCGAAGGCTCTCTGCTTTATTTTCTGCGAGAGCATTTATGACTGCTAGATCACGTGCCCGATCATTTAGTCTACTTACGTTAGTGACAAGCGAAGCTAGAGTTGGAATAACCATGCCCATAACAGCAATTGCAATCAGTAATTCTACAACCGTGAACCCACCTCGCGTATTTTTCATACTGTCTCCATTGTCTCTAGTATAGCAATTTTAAGCTTTAGCGCTATGGTAAATAAAAAGACCGCAGATATTTCCGCGGTCTTTTTATGACTAACTTAAATGATTAGGTTGAAGGATTGTTCAAGCCGGTCTTCGAAAATACTGCATCTTCGCCTTCAGCTGGCTTTTCAACAAATGTTTTCAAGAAGTAGCCTTCACAGTCGTCAACACAGCCTGTTGGCCAGGTATTGTACTGGTACTCAGCTGCATTTGTTGGTGCTGTAATTGCAGCTGCGGCTGTAGAATCATCTGAGATAGTTACGGTTGGAGGGTTGCCATCCGCATCTTCAAGTGCTCCAGCATCGATACCTGGGAAGTTTGCCACAGTAAGGGTGCTTGGGTAGCCACCTTGTTCGTTGTAGCGCTCTTCAAGCTTGCTGTGTAGCGTGTTGATGTCAGTAATACGTTGTGTGTCACGAGCCTTTGCCTGTGCACCTTGGAAGTTATTTAGCACTAGTCCTGCCAAGATAACGATAATTGCAATCACGATCAAAAGTTCGATAATTGTAAAACCTTTACTATTTTTTAATGTTTTAAGCATGGGTTCCCACCCTCCTTGAATTTATTTGTAATGTTACGTTTGAAGTCACATGTGTAGACTTATGTCTATAGACTACCATAAGCGCAATGGCTTGCAAGTATATTTTTCTATATCTGACTCGAGAGGCTGCTGATAGGGCCGATGACACTGGCAGCAATTAGCGCAACCATTGCACCCATGACGACGATCATGATCGGCTCCAATATTGAACTTAGGCTTTCAACCACTGCATCAATCTCTTCTTCATAAAAATCAGCAACCTTTATTAAAATCTGATCTGTTTGACCCGTTTCTTCACCAATTGATAACATTTGCCCAACAATTGGTGGAAATATTTTACTCTCAAGCAGTGGTTCAGAAAGCTGTCGGCCGTTGGTTACTTCTTTCGCAGCCTGTTTCAGTTCTTGCTCGATGACTGCATTGCCGATTGCGCCAGAGGTGACAATCAGTGTTTCTGTAACAGATACACCAGCACTCATGAGCGACGCGAAAATACGTGAAAATCTGGCAATTGCGACCTTGGTAACAACAACACCCAGCACCGGTACTTTTAGCAGGAACTTGTCTTTTTGCATGCGGCCGCGCTCAGTTTTGGTATAGCGCTTAAGGAAGATTCCAAGCCCAATGCCACCAAAGATGATAATGTACCAGAAATTAACCATTGCAGCGCTTATATTAAGCATAATTTGAGTGAGCTGGGGTAGTTCTGCGTCGGGTCCAGCAAGATCGGTAATAATGCCACCAATTTTAGGCATGGCAATTAACATGAGTCCAAGGAAAACCAGTAGTGTGATTGATAGCAAAATTATAGGATAGGTCATAGCGCTCTTGAACTTAGCGCGAATCGAGGCGTCTTTTTCTTGCTGTATGGCAAGTTTCTTTAGAATATCATCTAGGATTCCTCCCGCTTCACCAGCTCGCACCATATTTATATAAATTGGGGAAAATACTTCTTTGTGTTTTTCGAGAGTGTCAGCAAAGGACATGCCGCCTTCAACTTCTTTGGTTATGTCATCGATGTGTTCTTTGAATTTTGGATTTTCAGTCTGCTGATTGAGGGTTGCTAAGGATTTAACAAGCGGCACTCCTGCGTTAATCATTGTTGAAAGCTGGCGGGTGAATATGACAAGATCGCGTAGTTTTATTTTGTTGCCGATTGAGAGGTTCTTGAGGTCAATCCCACCTTTCTTCGCTTGTTTGACTACCAGTGGCTTTAGGCCACGTTTTTGTAGGTACTCATTTGCAAGAGTCTGGTTGGGAGCTTCGATTGATCCTGATGTCCGTTTGGCGTCGGCATTTATTGCTGTATAAGTGAATTTCATGACTACTCTCTGGTTACTCGCAGGATCTCTTCAATACTCGTCATGCCAATCGCGGCTTTAATAAGACCATCAAGCTGCATGGTGGACATGCCGTCCTTTATTGCTTGATTTTGAATGTCATCACTAGTTGCATTTGCGACAATCATTTTTTCGATTTCACTACTAATCGCAAGCACTTCATAGATGCCCATTCGCCCTCGGTAGCCAGTGTGGGTGTCTTTAAGGTCGCTCTTTGGTCGCCAGAAAGTTATTTTGTTTGATTTTGGTGTATCAAATGCCTCACGTGCCTTGTCTACAAGATCTTGAATCTGCTTCCAATCGGCTGCAGTTTTGATTCCAAATGCACGCTCAATTTCAGCCTTTTGCTTGGCATCTGGTTCGTACTCTTCGCATTCTTCAGGCACAATACGACGCACAAGACGTTGACCTATAACAACGCGAACCACGCTGGCAATCAGGAAGGGCTCGATGTTCATGTCAAGGAGACGCGGCAAACAAGTGGCAGCGTTGTTGGTGTGCAGAGTTGAGAACACGAGGTGGCCAGTTAGCGCAGCCTGAACACCAAGACCTGCAGTTTCGCCGTCACGAATTTCCCCCACCATGATGACGTTCGGATCTTGTCTGAGAAGTGCACGCAGACCATTTACAAAAGTCATACCAGCCTTGACGTTCACCTGAGTTTGATTGACGCCTTCTAGCCGGTATTCTACAGGATCTTCAACGGTGGAAATGTTGACGTCGGGCTTATTTAGAATATTCAGAACACTGTGCAGCGTAGTAGATTTACCAGATCCTGTTGGGCCGGTAACAAGAAGCATCCCGTGAGGCTGCTTGATGGCTTTTTGAATATTTTCAAGTGCCAATCCCCAGAAGCCAAGCTTTTGAAGGCTGAGCGGTTCACTCGACTCGTCAAGTACACGCATAACTACCTTTTCGCCATCTTGAACTGGGAGGGTAGAGACGCGGAATGCAAAAATCCGGTCGTTGAGATTTATTTTGAAGCGACCGTCTTGTGGTGCGCGGCGTTCGTCAATCTTCAGGTTAGATAAAATTTTAATACGTGACACTAGGGCTGATTGAGTCTTGCGTGGTAATTTATTGGCTTCGCGCAGTACGCCATCGATTCGATAGCGGATTTGCAAATGCTTGTCGCGAGGTTCGATATGAATATCGCTGGCCCCAGACTTGATCGCATACTCGATGATCAAGTTTACGGTTTGGGCAATTGGTGAATCCTCAGCCACATCTTCATCGCTGACGTCCTCGTCATCTTCATCATCGCCTGTTTCGCCAGCGGCTTTGGTGATTTCGCTGCCAATGTTTCCGCGGTATTGATCAAGTGCGTTTAGTATGTTGGTTCGCGTAGCGACGCTTATAATAATTTGACTGCCAAGTAGTTTCTGCAGGAAGTTAATTGCCTGAACGTCATCTGGATCGGCTAGTGCAATTTGCTTGGAGCCATCGTCGTCGACTCCTGTAATGACAGCGCTATATTGACGAGCAATTCTCTCAGGCACAAGGTGAAGGAGTTCTTTGTTGAGGCCTTTGACGTCAATTTCTACAAACGGTACATCAATTTCTTCGGCATAGGCCTTAGTTAGCTCAGCTTCGCTTATCAGATTTGAGGATAATACAACATCCTGAAGTGGCTTCTTTTCTTCTTTGACACGTGCATGCAGATCATCAAGTTGATCTTTCTTGACGTCCATTTTTTGGAGTAGTTGTTCGACGAATGAATCTGAAATTCTCATAGTGCTTACGGTTGGTAAGTATAAAGCTTTATTGGTGTCTGGTCTACACCTGGATGTTATAATAAGACTCATAACTACTGACGGAGGGAATACAACTTATGGCAAAGGCTGAAAAAGAGAAAAAAGTTATTGGAAAAGACGTAACTGGAGATTCTGAAGGAAAAAATAAAGCCTTGGGCTTGGCGCTTGATCAAATTGAAAAACAGTTCGGCAAAGGCTCAATCATGAAGCTTGGCGAATCGCACAAGATTGACGTAGAAACAACTGGCACAGGTAGTCTAGGGCTTGACCTGGCACTCGGCGGAGGAATTCCGCGTGGACGAATCGTAGAGGTCTATGGTCCAGAATCTAGTGGTAAAACAACGCTTACGCTTCACGCCATTGCAGAAGTTCAGAAAACTGGTGGCACTGCTGCATTTATTGACGCAGAGCACGCACTTGACCCGTCTTATGCTCGCCGAATTGGCGTAGATGTCGATAACCTACTTCTTTCGCAGCCAGATAATGGTGAGCAGGCGCTAGAAATTGTCGAGACTCTTGTTCGTTCAAATGCAGTCGATTTGATTGTTGTTGACTCTGTTGCAGCGCTAACGCCACGTGCAGAAATCGAAGGCGACATGGGCGATAGCCACATGGGGCTCCAGGCTCGTTTGATGAGCCAGGCGCTACGTAAGCTAACGGGCGTAATTTCTCGCAGCAAGACTACAGTTATCTTCATCAACCAGATACGCATGAAGATTGGTGTTATGTTTGGTAATCCAGAAACCACTACTGGCGGAAATGCACTGAAGTTTTACGCAAGCGTTCGCATGGATATTCGCCGGGCTGCCCAAATCAAAAATGGTGACGACATTATTGGTAACCACGTTAAGGTAAAAGTGGTAAAGAACAAGATCGCGCCTCCGTTCCGCGTTGCTGAATTTGACATCATGTACAACAAGGGAATCTCGATTTCTGGAGATGTACTTGACCTCGCTGTTAAATACGACATCGTCGAAAAAGCCGGTGCTTGGTACGCCTACGCTGATGCAAAAATCGGCCAAGGTCGTGAAGCAACCAAGACATACCTAGAAGAAAATCCAAAAGTACTAAAAGAAATTGATAAAAAAGTTCGCGCTGCAGCAGCAAAGGCTGAGGCATAGTATGGCATCGGAGCAGCATAAAACTCCGAATACAGATTTTCCGCATAGATTATTCCTAGATAGATCATCTATTAAACCTAGGGTTGCGGCAGATATTGATCATGAAGAGTCGCGCTCGGAAGCGGCGTTGCTTTTCCTTGAAACGCATAAAAGAGCAGATGACGTATCGGTTCAGGGTGTGTCATGTATTGAGAAGCTTGATGATACTGGTCAAGTTTTGGGTAGAGTTTGGGTCCGATCTTCAGTTGAGGTCGAGACTGTAGAATAATGACTGGGACGAATCATTTTTTGACCGGTGGGCTGATTGGGCTAACGATCACAAACCCATTTGCCGCCGTGCCGTTGGCCTTTTTGAGCCACTTCGTGCTCGATGCACTGCCGCACTTTGGTGTGAAGTTTGATAAAAGCATCGGAAGACGCCCTGAAATTTTTACTACTGTGACGCGCATCGATACTTTTATCGCTCTTGCTTTACTGGCGTTTGCATTCATGGCTCAACCGTGGCTAGTTGGAGTGTGCATGTTGGTAGCGCTATCTCCTGATTTTGTTTGGCTTTATAAATTTTCCATACAAGAGCAATTTGGCAAGTTGCCTCCTGCTCCAAAAGGCAGATTGTCGCAGTTTCATAAAGATATCCAACGTTATGAATTTAAAAGCGGCATATATATTGAGTTAGTGATTGGAGTTGTGCTTGCTGCGATGTTCTGGAGTGTTGCTTGAAGGTAACTGCAATTTCCGTGCAGGTTAAAAATAAGTCACGGTTTTCGATTTTTATAGACGAGAAGTACAGTTTCTCACTCAGTCAAGATGGCCTGCTGGAGGCAGGACTACGTATTGGCGATGAGTTGCAGGAGTCGGACATTGCCAAACTTAAAAAAGCCTCAGAAGACGGCAAGCTATATGATCGCTTGTTGGGTTTACTGGCGACGCGTCCGAGAAGTAGGTGGGAGCTGCAAAGTTATTTAGACCGTAAAAAAACAGATTCAGAAACGGCAGAGTCATTGCTCAAAAAACTAGAATCACTGAAGCTGATCGACGATAGTTCATTCGCACGTCGCTGGATTGAGAATCGTAGATTACTAAAGCCAACTAGCGAGCGAAAGCTGCGCATGGAGTTGCAGCAAAAAAGAGTAGCTTCGAATATTATTGATGAAGCGCTCAGGGAAGATGAGACAGATGAGCTGGAGGTGCTTCGTGCACTTGTTGATCGTAAAAAACACTTATCGCGCTTTAAGGCAGACAAGCAAAAATTTATGCAATTCCTGGCTAGACAAGGCTTTAATTATGGGGATATTAAATCAGTTTTAGATGAACAGACTGATTAAGTCGTAGCGGGTGCGACGCGTCGAACCGAATTGGTTTGCTTAATTTTCTCTTTTGGATCTTTGACTTGAATGTGTTTTGGTGAGATTTCAACTATTCGGTCCCGAGTCACGCTGAGCTGCCCATTCGTGAAGCTTTTAAGCAGGTGCTGACCAACGTATAGTTTTTGAACGTACATTGTCTCCGCTTCTACAGCGTAATCTACAACCCTGCCGAGCCTTTTTCTTTTACCTGCAATAACTGGCTGGCCGAGTAGTTGGTATCGGATTTCGATAATTTTTTTGTGCCTGACAAGGTCTTCGGCTTCAGCAAGCACATCATGATCATTGACCGCAAAACCTTGAGGCAATACGTCACGAATATCCTGGCTCAATAGGATGAGCTCTGCGCCACTAAATTTATCTTGGCAAAAGTAGCCGACGATTTTTAGGTTATTAGGGTCAATTAATGGCTCTATGGCAGTGGCAATTTCACCCCCGGTACGAAGGCTCATGATTGGTCGATTGTAGTAGGCGGCACTAAGCTGTAGCATTTCGCAGTTTATTGTACCGCATCCTGTGTGTTTGGTGCGAAGTGAGTTTTCAGGCTATTATTAGTCTCTAAAGTTATGAAATACACGATCACGACCGTATCACCAGAGGAAACCGAAGCTTTTGCTATGAATATTGGTCAGCGCTTGCAAGGAGGTGAAGTGATAGAGCTTATTGCAGATCTTGGCGGCGGCAAGACAACTTTTACGCGTGGACTAGCTCGCGGAGCGGGAAGTTCTGATGCAGTATCAAGCCCAACCTTTACAGTTAGCAAAGTATACGAAACACCAAAGTTTGAAATTCATCATTTTGATTTCTATAGGCTTAATGACCCTGGGTTGAATGCACACGAGCTAGAAGATCTCGTTGGAGACCCCAGTGCGGTAGTAGTCGTAGAGTGGGCTGACGGAGCTCAGCATGTGCTTCCAGAAAATCGACTTGCAATACGTTTGAGTGCAGTAGATGATTCAGTGCGAGAAATACATCTTGAGTACGAATCCTCGCTAGCTTATTTGCTGGCGAATAAAATTTGATAATTTCGGTTATGTTATTATTTTGTTAAGAGTATATAAGGAGTATTTTTTATGGATCAGCAGAACACCCCAACGCCTCAACCAATACAGCCCCCTCAACCAATACAACCCCCTCAACCAGTACAGCCATCTCAACCAATACAACCCCCTCAACCCCCGCTAACTGTCCCGAACCCGGTTCATAAGAAAAACTCAATTTTGAAGGTTGTCTTAATTGCCATTGGTGCATTGGCGGTGATCATAGGATTAATATTTGTCTTCATGGTGCTGACTGGATTGCAGGCCGCACGTGCTCGTGCAGCTTCGGACTTCTTTGTTACCACTCTTCAGAAGGGTACTGTCGAAGAAGTCAAGAATCTTGCCGAAGGTGACGCCAGTACAGAGAAATTCTTTGCTGGAATATCTGAAAGCGTACGTGGTGACGGCTTTAAGCTAATTGACTCAGCAACAAAGGACAGTACTCGCTATTATTTGTATGAGTTGAGCGGTGCCAAGGTGGGTCAAATCAGAACACACGTTGAAAAAAATGATGACACTTGGGAAGTTACAGCTGTATTCGTTGGAGATGATTTAAAACTAATTCCTAGTGAAAGCAGTAATTCCAACAAAGAAGAAGAGGTTCAAGAGGAGGCGCCGACAGCAATTCAGCCGGTCAATGATCTGGCCTGCCTGACTCACGATGACATTAAAAAAATCATTCCTCTTCAGCCAATTGGATATGAAAAGAATTATGACGATGAAGGCAATGAGTTGGCGGTTTCAATAACTAGCTATAGCGTCCAATCGTACTTTTTCTTGCCAGACTCCACCCAGTTTAAGTACCCAGACGTTGAAGTGGATCATCTAGACGAACTAGCTCGTATATATAACGAGAATTCATCCAAGGCTTTCAACATATCACTACAGGGCAGTGCGTATGAATCATCTCAAAGTTCAGCTGGTAAGATTTTAGCAGAGCAACGTGCCAAAAAAATCGAGGATGAACTTGTAAAGCGTGGCGTTCCTCAGAATAGGTTCAAGTACCAGCAGCCCAAGAGCTATGTATATTCAAATGATGGCAATAGTGGCTCAGAGAGAAATGTATCCGTCAGCATTGAGGTTTTAACGGACTGCAGTGTGTCCACTAGTGGTTCAGGACTTTAGTAATAGGTGTACATTACGTGATATTGGCTATTCGAACTGATCAGCCCGACGCGGAGCTACACTTATTGCAAGAAGGTAACGTTATTGATTCTGAGGTGTGGAAGGCGCATCGTATGCTAGGCGAAACTATATCGAATCGCATCGACACTATATTGCTTCGTCAATCTCAAAGCTTGAAAAATATAAATGGCATTGTTTTTTATAGCGGCCCAGGAAGCTTCACTGGGTTGCGCATTGGTGCGTCGGTCGTTAACGCTATTGCCAACAGCTATTCAATCCCTATTGCAGGTGTCAGCGGGGACGATTGGCTTATTCGTGGTGTTAAATTATTGGCTGAGGGTTCAGGATCAGCGTTTATTGTTCCTGTTTATGGATCTGATCCGCATATCACTGTACAAAAGCGCTAGCATTGTCACTTTACAATAATTCTTGTAAAGTAGAAGCTGTAAACTAAAAATAAACATGCAGCACAAACCTACTCGACCAAGTCGACCAGTCAGAACATCTTCGATGGATGGTGTTTTTGTTGCACCCCCACTTCCCCAGGTAAAGAAGCCACATATTTTGCAGCCCACGCCTGGCAAGCAGGTTCCACGTCGGCACCCACAAGCACAGTACGCCCGACGTTCATCTGGGATTCTTCCTGGAACCGAGCAAGAATATATGATTGCGCTCGGCAATCGTGCATCACGACGAGAAGAGTCGCCGTCAACTCAAGTTTCGTCAAGTTGGCAGACAAAAGCTAAGCTACAGGCGAACAAGTTGACAACCAAATTCAAAAAGCTAAATCTGAAGCTTCCAAAAATTACACAGATTCCCAAAGTGGCTTTCATTGCCATTATTCTGATCATTTCACTCACAGTATTGGTGTCTAATCGTCGCCAGGCTTCTGTGACTGCAACCAGAGATTTACAGGAAATATTAGAAGATAACGGTGACACACCAAGCAGCAAGCAGCCGTACGGTCAAGAAAACTACGCCGTGGCGTCTGATCTTCCGCAGAATTTAATAATTACAAAGCTTGGCATAAACGCCAGAATAACTCGATTGACGACGCGCCAGAATAGCGA
Source organism: Saccharimonadales bacterium (SeqCode) (assembly GCA_041600755.1). GTDB lineage: Bacteria > Patescibacteriota > Saccharimonadia > Saccharimonadales > JAXHNE01 > JAXHNE01. The sequence goes on along the minus strand of JBFIJL010000001.1, from coordinate 111,923 downwards.
GCCTAAATCGCCTCAGAATATTTACGACGTTGGCTGGTACGAAAATAGTGCAAAGCCAGGAGAGACTGGCGCTTCGTTACTCATCGGCCATGTGCGCGGCGTAGAAAAACAAGGAGTCTTTTATGATTTAACACGCTTAGTTGTAGGCGACACTTTTCAGGTGCGGCTTGGAGACGGTACCATCAGGCATTATTACGTTGCAAAAATGCAAACCTATGACAGGAATGCAGTAAATTTTCAGGAATTAACCCAATCAGCTGTAGCTAGCCAACCGGGATTAAATCTGCTGTCTACAATGGCATCGTATGAATCCAATAGCTCGTCAACAAAACAGCTAGCAGTCTTTGCGGTGGAGAAGGGCAGCACCAGTGAAAATGCATCCCAAAATTCGCTGCAGACACCGTCTGGACCAACTCCATCATCAAGCCGAGCATTTGACATGAATTTATAAAAGCGCTAGCATGTTAGCAATATTAACTACAAAAAATAAAAAAATTAATACAAAAGGATAATAAAATGCTAAAACGAGTAGTAAATTTAAGCACATCCATTGTACTGGGGATGTCGTCACTCTTTGTCTTTGCGCCAGTCATGGTTAGCGCGGCAGCTGACACCTGCACCTGGACCGGCGGCGGCGCTGACGCTAACTTCTCAACCGCTGGTAACTGGAGCTGTTCTGTTGACCAGCTCGATACAACTGGTGATGCATTAGTTTTTGATGCATCAACAGTAGACTTTAATGTCAAAGACCCAGTAAACGACATGGTGGGTGCTACATTCACCAGCATTACTTGGACAGAAGACGCTTCAAACTCTGATGCTGCTACAATTTCCGGCACTGCTTTTTCTTTAAGTGGTGACATTATTTCCACAACAGCAGGATTAACAATAGAAAACGACCTTACTATTACAGCGGGTGTTGATTTTGGCCGAGTTAACCTTGATGGTGACGTTGCCCTGGGTGCGAACACGGTTGACGTTAGTGGAGATACTACAATTGACGGAATCGTAAGTGGGAGTGGTGGATTTGATGTATTAGTGAGCGCTACCCTAACCTTAAATGCTAAGAATACTTTCACCGGAAACATTACAGTTGCTGATTTGGGTAGGTTGGACGTAGCATGCGCAGAAGACAGTACCGCACTAGGAACTAGTGCCGGTTCGACCACGATATCTGACGGCGGGCTGCTAATAGTCAGAGCTAATACAGCATACGCTGAGCCTATATCTATCGCAGGCAGCCTACCAGAATCAGCTCTATATATTGGCGGATGCTCTGGGGGTGGTGGCGGAGGCGTTGCTGTATCAAAAATCGCTCCAATTAGCGTAAGTACAACAACTTTCACAGGTGCCGTTACCCTAACCGATGACACCTATATGTCAACGTACTTCACGCAGAGGATAGTTTTCGAAAACATGGTACTAGGCGGGAATAGCTTAATTCAAACGTCATCGTCTACTGGAACAATTGTTTACAATAACGAAACGTTAGCGTATAAGAATAAAACAATAACAATAGCGCCTAGTGATGAAAATACTAGCTTTAATTCTGTAATTCCTGGGGACACCCTAGTGGTAAACGGTACTACCGGCTTCGTGGAGTTGCATGATGGATCAACTTTAATGGGTTCAGGTACTGTGGTTAATGGCTTTAATGCTCATCCGAATAGTAATGTCGCTGTAGGCAATAGCCCTGGCTGTCTCAAAACCGATGGAGTAAATATGAGCGCTGCTAACTTTATAGTAGAAGTTGCTGGCGCTGATGCCTGCACTGGCTATGACCAGCTGCAGGTGACAAATGCAGATGCTGAAGCTGCAGACTTCGAGGATGTGCATCTGTTCGACGCTAAACTAAGTCTGAGCTTCCCTAGTGGGGATTATTTACCTGCTGCTGGAACGAAGTTTGTTGTCATAAACAACGAAGGTACAGATGCGGTTCAGGGAACCTTCCAAAACTTGCCCGAGGGTGAAACTTTTGAAGCTAATGGTGGAGTTTTTAGAGTAAGTTATGTAGGTGGTGATGGTAACGATGTAGAGATTACTGTCGTATCTGCACCAACTGCTCCAGACACTGGCTTTGGTCTACTTGGCGCCAGCCCTACCATCATGTTCGCTGCAGCCACCTTGGCAGCCGGAGCGATCATGTTCCTTGGTCGACGCTACAGCAAGTTTTCCGCATAGCCATAAAGACGAACTGAGCAGTCAATAATATGCAACGTACATCTCGAGACAAATTCGACTATGCGAAGCGCCCGTCTGTGGCGCTTCGTGGCCGTGGTGCGCAGCGAATCGTAAGGCGTCCTTACGAAGAAAGGGCGACAATCACACGGAAGGTATTCTACGAGTATGAGTCAACGAAGAGGGCTATAAAAAGGCGTTTTGCATTAATGAAGCTCACATTTCCGGTGATGGCGTGCGCAATATTTGTAATTGGAGCATTCGTCGCGTTGCAAGGCGACCAGGTAAATCAGCAAGTTGAAGCCCAGATTCATAACCTGCAACAAAGTGCAGAGGAGGGTAGCTCGGATCGCGTTGTACCAGATGAGACGCCACCAAGCAATGTCGGAAGTTATGCTGTGGCGCCAGATCAGCCAAGATTTATAAGGATAAAGAAACTTGGAGTCGAGGCTCGTATATTGCAGCTGGGAGTCAACTCTAAGAATGAGCTAGAAGCACCTTCAAATATATATGACACTGGATGGTATGAAGGCAGTTCTAAGCCTGGTGAGCATGGCGCCGTATTAATTGATGGTCATGTGCATGGCCCAAGTACGAAAGGGGTCTTCTACGGTATTAGAGATTTAGTAGCAGGAGACGTGATTGAGGTTGAGCGTGGCGACGGCAAGGTGTTTAATTATCGAGTTGTGAGAAGCGAGATATCACCGACCAGCGAGGTGAACATGAATGCTGCTTTAATATCTGCCGAGCAAGGTGTGCCCGGTCTAAGCCTAATAACCTGTACGGGGAATGTAAATTACGCAGAAAGCTCATACGACCAGCGCATCATCGTGTTTGCTGTACAGCAGTAGTTAAACAACGGGTCGATATGTTGCAATAGTTTTGATTGCGAATGAGGCCGCGGGCACGTATAGTTATGGGTAGGATTTATTTTGAGAGTCCACTGAATTTTTGATTTTCTCTGATTTCGACCAACTAATGAAGTGATAGTGATGCTGGCGGTTTCAGAGGTTTTAACGAAAGGAAAAAAGATGGAACCACTGACGATAATACTCGCCATCGGCGGAGTAGTTGCTGGATTTGGCGCAAGCAATGCAGTTACGAGCAAAAAAATGGGGGCTGCAAAATCTGCCGCCGACAAAGAAAGAGCCAAGGCTAAAAAAGAAGCCGAAAAAGCGTTGGAAGAAGCAAAAAAAGAGGCCGCCAAAGTTAGTGACCAAGCCCGTAAAGACGAAGAGTCTCGTCGAAAAGAATTAAAAGAAACCGAGCAACGCCTTGCCAAGCGCGAACAAACACTCGACAACAAACTGGACGAGCTGGATAAGCGAGCTGAGCGACTTCGGAAAGGCGAAGACGAAGTAGAGAGCCTCAAGAACGAGATTCGCGACATTCGTGTCAAGCAGCAAGAAAAGTTGGAAAAAGTTGCTAAGCTGAAAAAAGAAGATGCAGCCGAGAAGCTTATGAAAATGACCGAGCGCGACATTCGTGAAGATCTAACTGGTTTGGTTTCTAAGCTTCAGAATGAGGCGAAAGAAGATGCCGAAGAAAAGGCCTCTGCAATTTTGGTCGGAGCGATGGAGCGCATGGCCAGTGAAGTTACAGCTGAGCGCACAGTGAGTGCCGTTAAGCTTTCTGACGACGACATGAAAGGTCGCTTCATTGGCAAGGAGGGTCGCAACATCCAGGCGCTGCAGCGCGCAACCGGTGTTGACATCATGGTTGATGATACTCCAGGAATGATTGTGTTAAGCAGTTTTGATCCAATTCGCCGTGAAGTCGCGCGAGTTACCGTTGAGATGCTCATGAAGGATGGTCGCATTCACCCAGGCCGAATCGAAGAAATTGTCGAGAAAGCTCAAAAGCAGGTCCAAAAAGACGTTATGCGAGCCGGTGAAGATGCAGCCCGAGAAGTGGGCATTATTGGCATTCCAAAAGAAGTATTGCAGCTGCTTGGTGAACTCAAATACCGAACAAGCTATGGACAAAACGTACTCAAACACAGTACCGAGATGGCACATATTGCCGGGATTATCGCCGAAGAGCTTGGTGCGGATGTGAAGATTGCCAAGTACGCAGCGCTCGTACATGACCTTGGCAAGGCCCTTACACACAAGATGGAAGGCAAGCACCATCACATAAGCGGCGAGATGCTCCGTAAGTACGGTGCTCCAGAGGCAGTATGCCACGCCGCAGAAGCACATCACGATGACATGGAGGCTACAACTACAGAAGCATTGATTGTGCGCGTTGTTGATGCAATTAGTGCCGCTCGGCCTGGTGCGCGCAACGTGTCTGCAGAAAACTTTGCAGAGCGCATGCGTGACCTCGAAAACATCACAAATGGCTTCCCGGGCATCACGAAGTCTTATGCAATTAGCGCTGGACGTGAAGTTCGGGTGTTTGTGAAGCCTGGTGAAATTGACGATTTGTCAGCAATTCGATTGGCGCGTGATATCGCCAACAAGATCGAATCAACTATGCAATATCCAGGGACCGTCAAAGTAAATGTCATTCGTGAAACACGAGCAATAGAATTCGCTAAATAGAAGGACGAGCAAATGAGTTCCCCAGAAAAACTACCAGACTGGGGGTGGGACGAAGTGACAACTACAGAGGACTACTCGGTTAGAACGCTGTTTATCGAGCTTTTCCAAGAGTATCAAGAGGTATTTGATGAGCTCAGGGAAGGTTTGGAGCGAGTTGAGCTTTTGGGTGAAGATGATTTTACTCGCAGATCGTATCATCAAGGTCCAAACAGAGAAGGCGGACAAGTACGATTGTTCTATGAAAATCGCATAGAAAAAGGTATTGGTAGGTACAGTAGAATTTGGGCCAATTATGAGACCATTCTACCGAACGGTGGAACTAGACTAGAGCTATATTACTTTGCGTATAAGCGTGACGCAAATGCACTTGTCTTAAATTATGGTCAAATGAAAATAGATCCTGGCATGAGTATGTTCTCTGGGGCCGCAGAGTTAAATGCTCCGCTGCTTTTTATGAGGGATGGAGAGGTGAAGCGCACACACTCGCCAAATTACAAGTTTGCTGAGCCATTTGATGGATCGCTACAAGACCTAAGCGATGAGGAGGTTTACGATTTTGCCCTGGATCATATTGCTAACGCACAGTTTCTGACTGAATTATTTTCTCTTCTGTCCGGAGACTCTAAACAAGATGTCAAATGGTAGAATGAACGCATGCAGCAAGAAATAGAAGTTAAATTTTTGAATGTGGATTTTGATGATGTGCGAGAAAAGCTGAAGTCTATTGGTGCAACCTGCGAGCAACCAATGAGGCTGATGCGTCGCACTATATTTGACTCCGTCAAAAGCGATTTTTTTAAGGTTAATGGTCAGAGGTTGAGAGTTCGCGATGAAGGCAATAAGGTCACCATTACATACAAGAGTGATGGTGACGGTGATTACGATAATGAAATTGAGATCGTTGTTGATTCATACGATAACTCTATTCAGCTTTTGAATGCGCTTGGATATGAGTCGATAAGTGTGCAGGAGTCGAAGCGTGAAGAGTGGAGCATGAATGGTATAGAAATAGTGTTAGATGAATGGCCATGGCTCAGTCCTTATATCGAAATCGAGGGCAATAATGAAGCGGGCATCAAAAAGGTTGCAGATGAGCTTGGTTTTGAATGGAGCAAAGCTGTCACAGGCAGTGTGGACAACGCCTACGCATATGATTACAAGAAATGGACTGAAGGTGACTCTATAGGTGGCGTTAATGAGGTTGTGTTCAATAGAGAAACTCCGCCCTACCTAAAGGACAGGCAATAATGAATATTTTATACATCGGCGACATCATGGGCGATAAGGGCATAGAGATCGTGGAATCGGTGTTGCCGAATCTTAAGTCGCAACATTCCATAGACTTGGTTATCGCCCAAGCCGAAAACGTCAGTGACGGAAAGAGTATGAAGGTTGCAGATATGCGACAGCTTCAAAATATAGGAGTGGACTTTTTCACTGGGGGAAATCACACCCCTAAACGAAGCGAGCTTCACGATTTGCTGAAGGATCAGAACGAGCCAGTTATCGGGCCTGCAAATATGCCGGTGTGCCCTGGCCCAGGTTGGAAATTCATCGACACGCCAAAAGGTCGAGTTTTGGTGATCTCTATACTCGGACAAACCGTAGGCATGAAGGTCGAGTCTACAAACCCACTGCAAAAAATAGATGAGATATTAGCCAAGACATCTGATGTGCCGGTGGCAGCCAGAGTTGTAAATATCCACGGTGATTACAGCAGCGAAAAAGTTGTTTTTGGTCAGTATGTAGACAGCAGAGTAAGCATGGTGATTGGCGATCATTGGCATGTTCCAACAGCAGATGAGATGATTTTGCCGGGCAACACTGCTTTCCAGTCTGACGTAGGAATGTGTGGGGTCTTGCATGCAAGCCTTGGAGTGAAAACTCAGGTAATTATTGATAGATGGCGTGACGACAAGAAGAATTCCAACGCTCTAGAAGAGTCGGGTGATCTGCAGTTTAATGCATTGCTGGTGTCCGTGGACGAGTCCACGCAGCTGGCAAAAAGCATCAAGCGAATACGTGTGCTAGAAGCGCAATAATCTGCTAGAATAGTAGGCATAACCAAAATAACGTGGTGGGCAAGAAGTGAGGGTATTGGAGATGAAAAAACTAACAGCAATATTTGTTGCGCTATTTGTAGGTGTCTTTGTAATTGGATTTGCTACGGCACCAAGAACAATTGCTCATGAGGGTGAAGAGCATGCCGACGAGGCTGCAGCTGCGGTTCATGAGGCCGAGGTTGACGATTCAGAGGAGGCGACAGAAGCTGAAACTGGTCCGTACGCTTATGTCGCTCAATCTGGCGATTCATACACTAAGATGGCTCGTAAAGCAGTTCAGACATTTGGAATCTTGAATGATGTCGACTTGTCACAAGCTCAAATAATTTATGTCGAAACCAAGCTAACACAAGAAGCCGGAACTCCAGAGTTGAACGTTGGGGAGAGCGTTAAGGTAGACGAAACAGCAGTTCGTGCGGTGATCGATATGGCGAAAGAACTTGACGCAGCTACAATTGCCCAGTGGGACTACTATGTGCAGTTTGTTGATTTCAACACGGACGCCGTCGGTCAAGTAACTGAATAAACACTGGTCAGTACAATAATTTCTGTTATAATACTGTAAGTTTTCTAGTGGCAAAAGCCACTAGACTAACGGGGTGTGGCGCAGTTGGCTAGCGCGCGCGGTTTGGGACCGTGAGGTCGGAGGTTCGAGTCCTCTCACCCCGACCAAGAAGTATTTTCGCTAAAATCCACCATCATATCGTATGGTGGATTTAGCTTTATAACAGGGGCGGAGTCGTCCCTAACACGCAGGTTCAACACCATCTCTTTGTACACTTCGTCCTCTTCCACCAAATCACGGGTTGTACGTAGTATTAACAGATACGATTGGACGAGTTCAGCAAACTCTTTGCGGGTTGGTAAATCTTGTTTGAGTTTTTCGAGTTCTTTCTCTAGTTTAGAGACACTTACACTATGTACATCAAGGAGTTGTTGATGCTCCTCTAGCTTATTCTTGTGGTACTTCTGATAATCTTCAGGGTGCTTTACTTGAAAGTTCTGATACTGGGCTAGCATCTCTTCTTGCTTAGCAACTTCTTTTTTAGCATCAGCCAGCTTGCGTTTAGCAGTCTCACGTTTAACGGCAACCTCACTTTTCAGACGTTCAATGTAGTAGTCGTAGGCTTTCTTGCTGTCTTTAGTGCAGTTCTGTATCGTCCAAGCGATGTGTGGCGTTATATCTTTGAGCCTAACACTCTTGCTGAGCTTCTTTCCGTACTGTTTTATAGCTTCTTCGTTATTATGACGTAGACAGCCCTGACCATTATCTCGGCAATAGAAACTTATCATATAGCGACCTTGGTTTTTGCCTCTTGGTATCTTTGTCCTCTGGAAGCCCATCGGTTTATCGCAATAGTCGCAAATAACCTTTTCTCGAAGCAATCCGAAATCTAGCCGTTTAGCAACGTTACTGCGACCAACAAACTCTTTATTGAAACTATCCGACATATTCTTGCTTAACGCTATAAACTCGTCGGGTGTCATCAGGGGCAAAAAGTTATAGGTGTCTTTTAGGTTGGCTATGTTATCGCCATACTTGTAAGCACCCGTGTAAAAGGGGTCGGCAAACATTGTTGCAACTGTCTTTTTGTCCATTTTTGCTTTTTTGTAGGGGTCATCTTGGCTTTTGCGAAAGCTAAAGTTTGAGGCGTTTAAGAAGTCTGCTATCTCTTGATTGGTCTTGCGGTCTTTTAGTCGCATAACAACGGCTTGGCGTAATAACTGCCAATGTACGCCGTCTGGCATAAACCGTCCATTGTCAGTGTCAGCATAGTAGCCCTTTTTGACTAGACCAACATACTTGCCCTCGTGGATAGCACCTGTAATGCCACGAGCCACATCAACCGCTAGTTTGTCGCTATATTGCTTTGACGTAGCAAACAAAATACCAAGCATCATTTTGCCGTTTAGTGTGTTGTCGAAAGCGTAAGTGCAGAATAGTAAATCCTGTATCTTCTCGTAATCTACGTGCTCGATAATCTGGCCACCCCTAACATATTGCGTGACAATCGGTCAGGTGACCACGAGATTTAACCGTGATATTTACCTCTCTCAAAACCCTCCATAATGTCATTGAATATGTCACGTTTGCCAGAGATTTTTGCCGACTGTCTTTCCTCGAAAATATCCTCAGGTCGTACTTTAATATCAAGCCTCTTGGCTAAATCTAGGCACTCTTTTCTCTGGTCGTCAATCGACCTCACTTGTTTACGTTCGTCATCAGTGGATTTACGTAAGTAGACTACATAGCGTCGTTTCTCTTTAGGTAGTATCTTTCTGCTACCCGCTATCGACTGCACGTAGAAGTCTACGAGACCCTCAACCGTGTATCTACTCTCTGGCAGGTTGAACAGTTCAGGGTTATCTTTTAGGCTTTCGGCTACTACACTCTCGGCTTGCTTCAACTGCTTATCACTAAGCGGTACAAGCACTTGCTTCTTGCGTGTTCTGGTTTTCTTATCTCCTGTAGCCATACTGTCCATCATTATAGCTTGTAAATAGGTTCAACGGTTTTCTGGTATATAATAAAACTATGATTATAAGGAGTTACGAGCCATCTGATTACGAGCAACTCAAAGCTCTCTACTTAGATAGCGATACGCTTGGTGGTCAGTTCGACGAAGCGCGTGACGCTAGCGACAGACTTAGAAAAAAGATTGAAGTAGACACCGATGCAATCCTTGTTGCTGTTGAAGACGAAAAGATTGTGGGCACTGTATCTCTTGTCGACGATGGTCGTGTTGCTTGGCTATTTCGTTTTGCTGTACATCTAGCAAACGGAGACGTAACCAAAGCTCTCCACGATAAAGCCGTAGAGGTTCTAAGGGGTCGTGGTCACTCTCAAGTGCTAGTCTACACGCCAGTAGGAAATGCCGACTTAGATAGTCGATATAACCAATTGGGCTTTACTAAGGGCAGTGATTACACCTGCTTTTGGAAAGAGATTTAATGAACGTAGACGAGCACGCAAAAGTCGTATTCGACTATATGCTACTCAATATGCCGATTGAGAAAGCCGATGTAATATTAGGGCTAGGTTCATCAGAAAGCAGGGTTGCCGAGCGAGCGAGCCAACTCTTTCTTGATGGTTATAGTGATTTGCTTATATTTTCGGGTGGTTACGGCAAGATAACCCAGCACAGCAACAATACGACTGAGGCAGAATTATTTAGGGATATTGCTATCGGCAATGGAGTGTCTGAAGATAAAATCCTTATCGAGGAAAAGTCTACAAACACAGGTGAAAATATTCGATTTACACAAGAACTACTCGACAGTAAAAGCGTACAGCCCAAGTCTTTAATTATCGTTACAAAACCCTATATGGAGCGTAGGGCATATGCAACATTTAAGAAGCAATGGTCAGATAGCTCCACTGAGGTTATCGTCACGTCTCCTGCTCTCAGCTATGACGATATGTTAACCGATAGTAGCTCTAAAGAACAGTTTATAAACATTATGGTTGGTGACTTACAGCGTATTAAAGTCTTTCCATCACTAGGCTTTCAGATTGAACAGGATATTCCAGAGAGTGTTTGGCAGTCCTTTAATGTTCTTGTGGAAAACGGATTTACGAAGCATCTCATCAAGAACTAAATCTTTTATTCCCAACAGATTTTGTAAGTAGCCAACAGTCCACCCCTGTTACTGTTCTTCTGGTTTGTTGGGCGATTTTTTAACTCCGACCTCTGTTCATAATTGTTGGGTAAAACGGCAAAACAAACCATTTTTTGTCACTGACGTATTTTTAGCCTACAAGTGCGTTTACAAGCTTTTCTAAAATGACGTGTTCGATGGGTGGGGGCTTACCAGTCCATATTAGCGGCGTTATTATATCTCCACGATACTGCATCGAGGTATTCCACTAAATCGCCTTCGGTCATCTTATTCACTAATTCAAACTCTGCCATACTGCCAGTATCATAGCTAATATCAAACTCACTATTTCCTATATAGCGCATAGCGTTGTGAAACTTCGGACTTTTCCTTATATCTGCCAGTAGCTTGTCAAGTTTTGCTAAATCTACCTCGTAGCCATATTCACCCAAAAGCTCTCCATCAAATAAGTTTATTGGCGTCCGTTGCCGTGCTGGCTTAAAGTAGAAGCTCGCTTCGGTCATCTTAGGAGTTAAGAAGCCGTGAGTGATAGGGTTTCGTTTATATAGGGCGACTTTCCTTAGATACAGATACCCCTCTTCAATATCTTTATCCGCAGTACCAATAACCTTTTCAAACTTTTCGCCCCAACCCTTCATCGCTAAATCAACTACACTGCCTCCATCGTGATTAAACGCATAAAGAAGTAGGCATATGTGCTCAACCAAGCTCAAGAAGTATATGATTGCAACCTCCTGATTATAGAGATGAACACTCGATTTTCGCCTATATACAGCAAGACGCTCCATAGTCTCGACTACTTTCTTGTCTAAGTCCTTGTCGTCTTTTTCGTCGTGTACACCCAACTCAACGACTTCTCCATCATTTTCGCCCATTATACTGTCAAGTTCTGCTTTGGTATCAAGCTCAACAAAGCTAGCATCACGATAATATACGTACCTATCCTCAAGGCTTTGCATCTTATTGTGAAGGATGATATTACCAACCTTCACGGCTTTTTTCGCATAGAGCGTCGTAACTTTGCTTAGCGTTGCAACGATTGTCTCTAACTCAGCTATTAACTTTTTAGCTAACTTGTCAGCATCGTTTTTATTTAGTCCACCAGAGATATACAAATTAAATCCGAACTTTTGATGAGCAATTGAACAGTATACTCCGTCGTACGAGAAGCTAGACCACCAATGAACTTTCTCTATAGGAAGCCAAGCTGTTTTGCAATTCAGCAAGTGTTCAAGAACGTAGGCAACAAGCCTACACTCATCAAATTGAATTGTAAGGATTTTGTAATTATGGCTCTCTTTAGTAGATTTTTGGGCGTTGGTAATAATTGAAGAGAAGTTTCCAAGAGTACTTTTTATTCGTGCTTCTTCTTGTGCAATCTGCTGGTCAATAGTTGGCATAAAATTGTACCCGTTATGACTATTCGCTATCTTCGTTAGGTAGAGTTCGGATATACTTTTCACCACTTGGGTCAGTAAAGACTTTATTGTCCCAGTTGCTCGTATCGGTCGCTGATTGTTGCGGTGGCAACTCTACAACTTCACTTTCTTGAAGCATTGCGTTTTCTTTGGTTTCGTCGGCGTCGCTCATATTATCTACATTATACGCTACACGAACTTGATAAGCTCCAAGCCCTCTGGCTTTACGGCGTTATCGACAATGCGTTGTAGCTTCTCGACCTTATCCCTAAATTGTTGATGGTTTCGCAAAATCCCATAAAGGCTGGCTTGTAGGTAGGTTCGCTGAGTGTCGTTCTGACCCGACCAATAAAAATACACAGGCATATGTCTGTGTATTTTTATTTGCTTTGAGTTTAGGGACTCGAACCGACAGGCGAAATATGCCTGTGGCATATTGAGTTTTCCTTGCTTGGCCTCGAGCGCAGGGAAGCTGAAGTGTGAGTACTCTAGCGATCCCTCTCACCCCGACCAATTAATGAGTGATGGTTAGCGACTTTTACATGATTACGGCAAAACTAAAATCACAAGCGCTCGATCAAGCTCCATAGTTCGTTCGCAAGTTCCGATTTTTGCTCGTTTGCAGTTGTAGTTTCTGTTAGATGACCCCTGCTAAGATAGGCAAAATAAACTCTTGGAGAACCGTCTACTACACCTACAACGTTAAATACTGTATCTTTTGTTGGGCCTACAGCGATCATTGAACCAGTCTTGTGGTACAGGGAGGGTATATCTTTTCCTAGTCCGAGTTCAAACCAAGACGTGTCTATATTTCTGAATATTAAACGAACCGCCAGCTTGTCTCTGCGTTTAGTGCGCTCGAATACATCTTGCATTAATTCCATCATTTCGTGCGCACTAGTGGTGCCAATATGAGGCATCGATTCATCATCTTCTTCGAAATCGAGAACGTCCATATGTAATCTTGTTTTATAGCCTCGATCAGCCATTTGTTTATTAATTTGTTTTGCTCCACCCAGGTAATCTATTAAGACGTTTGTTGCTACACAATCACTATATTTTGCAATTAAGCGTAGAGCCTCAAAGACAGAGATTGATTTTTTGTTCATCCAGTTTAAGATGCCTGATCCACTTGAAAAATGTCGTTGATAAATTTTGAATCGCGACCAATAATGCAGCTTTCCTGAATCAATCTTTTCAAGAACCAGTAGCATTATAGGAAGTTTTATCGTACTCGACGATTCCACAAGTTTATTAGGCATTCTTTCAAGACCTTCAAGACCTGCACTTATTTCAAAAACTGAATTCCACTTGGTCATTTCTTCCACATCCTAATAGTCTTTATTTTGTATTCGCTCGACCAAGAAGGCCATGAAAATGATTTATTTCCCCCAATGATTTGTTTTTTAAATCCATAGTTTTCGTACATGATCTGCTGGAATTTAAATGATTTTGCAACATCAAGATATATTCGTCTGGAGCTATTAATTCTCAATTGACGAATCAGTAACTGCGTCCCGACTCCAAGCTTTTGATAGGCAGGGTCAATGTATAGCCCGTGCAGCTCCACAGCCTGCATTTTAGGAATCCAGGTTGTAGAAATACCACCGATTACACGATCATTGACATATGCAAAATCACTAATTGAATTGACTCCAAAAAATGCATTGTGAATCTGTTCGGAGATGTTAGATTTAATAAAGTGACTATGATGAAGTTGGCTAATTGGAACTTCTTTAGTTTCGTATGCATCTCTAAAAGACTTTTCATATACTTGCATGAATTCTGAGAAGTCACTCTCCCTGGCTCTATCAATACGAAAGCTTGCAGGAAGTTCTTTGTTGGAGAGTTGGTATTTGTTCATCCAGATAATTATCTCACAGACTGAGGAATGTGTTTACGGCTTCATGGTTTAACCCTAAATCTACCCAGACTCTATAAAAATACACTCGCCAGGGTATTCGTCTGCGGACTCAATTACCGCATCTAGTAGGTTGGGCGGAATCGGGGCCATGCTGGCGGAGCCACCTGGTTTTTGAAAAACTTCGTCGCCATCTTTGACATAAGCAAGTCCATCGTCGAGCAATGTAAATACATCTGGTGCAATTTATTCACAAAGCCCATCGCCTATTGGCAGAAGCATCGACGCAATGGCATGATTGTGAAATATTTCCAATCTAAAGAAATGCAACAATTTGCCATGGTTGCTATACTGTAGCCATGATTGTCGTATTCAGCACGCTCACGTTTGTATTTGCGACACTTCTACTGAATGAGTACCTGTGGAAGAAAAAGATACTCAAAGGTGAAGGCTCTCGTAAGTTCATGCACATTCTAATCGGAAGTTTTGGGGCGTTTTGGCCATTTTTCATGACCTGGCGACAGATTCAGTTTGTGGCCTTCTTGGCGGTAGTTTTCATTATATTTATGCGCTTTTCTGGTATTTTTCATAGCGTTTATTCGGTTAGGCGCAAAAGCTGGGGAGATCTAGTGGCGCCCGCGACGATTGGACTCCTGGCTACCCTGCAGCCAAGTAAGCTCGTATTTACGGCTGCAGTTTTGCACATAGCTTTAGCCGATGGTCTTGCGGCGGTTATCGGCACGCGCTACGGAAGCAAAAATACTTACAAAGTGTTATGGAATAAGAAGTCGGTCATTGGTACTGCCACCTTTATTGTGATGTCATTCAACATTCTAGTTTGGCTGTTTGTTCGAGGCGAGGTCGGCTTTACACCTATATCACTACCCGCGTTATTCATTATTCCGTTTGTCTCGGCGTATATCGAGAACATTGCACCTTGGGGTTCGGACAATCTTTTCGTGCCTCTGACAGTTGTTGCTTTATTGGGTATGCTGCAAATTATCATCTGATGGTACAATAAACGTATATGAAAAAGAAAACTGGCCTAGTTGCGGGCATTAGGCAACATTTTGAAGATTATTTAAGTGAGTTTGTCTATGGGGGCATTGATGGTGCTGTTACTACTTTTGCTGTGGTAGCCGGCGCTACGGGTGCTCGATTCGATATTAAAATCTTATTAGTCCTAGGATTTGCTAACTTGATCGCTGATGGTTTCTCGATGGGGGTTGGCTCATATTTGTCTACGAAATCAGAACATGAGCTAATGGCGAAGAAAGGGCAGTCAACAAGCGATGAACCTTCTCCGGTGATCAATGGGGTTACGACTTATATTTCATTTATAGTTGTTGGACTTGTGCCTCTGATGGCATACACCTATGCGACTATTTTTGACACAGGGGTCGATAATTTATTCGCAATAGCATGTGGGCTAACTACACTTGCATTCGTAGGTATTGGATTACTGAAAAGTAAAGTTGCGAAGTCTAGCGTTCCAAAAGCGATAGCCGAAACTGTGATTCTTGGAGTGATAGCTGCAGTGCTCTCATATGTACTTGGCGATCTTCTCGAGCGAATAATCACTTAGACTCTTCCAGATAGCAGGTAAAATTGATATAATACGCGAGTTAATACAGTACGCGGGTGTCTTATAGTGGTTAATATGCTAGCCTTCCAAGCTGGAAACGAGAGTTCGATTCTCTCCACCCGCACCAGAAAGCAGTCAAGTTCACTTGAATATTTTCTGTAAGGGAATGAGAATACCAAAGTATTCTCTCCACCCGCACCAAGGTATAAAATCGGAGCATTAATGGGTTTAGATTTCACTAGCATTTCAGACAATGAAGGCGCTGCACTTTATGTTTTGAGCAATGCCTCGATGATGGAAACACGAAAGTTTGAGCGGCTCAAATCCGAGATAGCTCAACATTGTCCACACCAGGTAGTCGTGCTTAATGTGCGTACGCCAGACGGTGAAAAGGTTCGTGACTTCTATGACATAATGCCAGAGACGCTCCCAGTAGCGATGATCGTCAAGGATGATGATTCTATAGCACAGCAATGGTCGAAAGACTATATACCTGCAGCAGATGTAATTGCGCATCACTTGCGTCAAATTTCACATTAAAAGGTACGCCCCGGTAGCTCAGCTGGATTAGAGCAAGTGGGTTCTAACCATTAGGTCGGGGGTTCGAGTCCCTCCCGGGGTACCATAATTTTGTATATGTATAATTGATTTTATTGGGGTAAAAGGCTATAATTGCGGAGTTCAGCGCGTATATCTTGGCGGATGTAGCTCAGTTGGTTAGAGCGTCTGGTTGTGGTTCAGAAGGTCGGGGGTTCGATTCCCCTCATTCGCCCCAAATTACATAAAACTTCTCATCGGAGAAGTTTTTGTTTTTTGATATGATAACTTTAATGGATGGCTATAATTTACTTTTAGTAATTGGAGTATTTGTTGCATACACTTTAGTGGATGGACTGTACGCGTACTATACGATAGCTGTAGTCAACCGGGATGCCTTTAAGTCGGCCACTACGGGTGCTGCAATGCATTTTTTGCTTGCACTGGGTGTAATTAGCTACGTAAAAAACTATCTGTATATAATTCCACTTGCAGCAGGTTCATGGTTAGGAACCTATATCGTAGTGAAGCATATGAAAAAATGATATTAGAGCAAGTCAGAAATATCTATTTATATCATATTTTGGATTAAAGTTCGTTGAGAACTTCGACTTTTGCACCGATGCTATTGAGGCGTTCAGCTATGTTTTCATAACCGCGCGCAATAGAGTAGATATTACGTAGCTTGCTTGTACCGTCGGCTGCAAGCATGCCGATGAGTAGGATTGCAGCAGGACGAAGTGCGGGTGGGCATGTAATGTCGGCCGGTGAGAACTTGGTGGCGCCTTTGACGTAAACTCGGTGTGCATCGATTAGCTCCACGTTTGCCCCAAGTCGACTGAGTTCAGTAAAGTATATGGCTCGGTTTTCGTACATCCAATCGTGCAGCAATGTCTGGCCTTTGGCTACAGCTGCTATTGGCACAAAGAACGGCAAGTTGTCTGGGAGTAATCCTGGGAAAGGCAAAGGATGTAATTTTTCTACAGGAGCTTTTAATTTTCCATCGTGCTTGTGGATTGTTATGTCCTCAAGGTGGGTCCAGCCATTGGGGCTGGTGTGAGTGTTCTCTCGTTTGATTTCAAGTCCCATTTTATCGAGCTTCATAAGCTCAACTTCAAGAAAATCTGTTGGTGTGTTGGTAATGGTAATTTGCGAATTAGTTGCAACTGCCGCAGATATGAAGAACATTGAATCGAGCGGGTCCTCACATACATGGTATGAAATATTCTTTCTGATTTCTGGAACACCAGTAATAGTAAGATTTGATGTGCCAATGCCCTGAATCTTCACGCCTAATTTCTTAAGGAAATAACAAAGGTCTTGAATGTTATAGTTTGACGACGCCATTTTGATAGTTGATGTGCCGGTTGCGCGAGCCGCAGCCATCAAGATGTTCTCAGTCGGTGTTTCACCCATTTCGTATAGAACGACATCGGCAGCCGAGGGGTCTTTGACAGTCATTTTGTAGTGACCAACTACAACGTCTGTTTCAACCCCAAAGTCCTCAAGAGCGTATAGGTGGGCCTGAACAGATCGTTTGCCGAGCTTGCATCCACCGGCATATGGTATTTTGAATTCTTTGAATTCGTGCAGCAGGGGTCCTGCAAGCATGATTACGCTTCTGGTGCGTCGTGCCGACTGTGCGTCAATGTTGCTAAGGTCCAGTGTTTCTGGCGGCTTAATCTCGAGAGAGTTTCCGTTGAACCATTTTATGCTCACTCCAATACTCTGAAGCACTTCAACTATACGATTTACTTCCTCAATGCGAGGAACGTTAATAAGCTTTGTCGTCCCTTTGTTTAGTAAGCTTGCGCACAGCAAAGCAACTGCGCTATTCTTTGCGCTTTTTGTTTCTATGGTGCCTGAAAGCTCGTGTCCACCTTCAACCCGAAAGTTTATTGACTGGCCTGAAATAGTGATTATTGGTTTCTGTAATACGTCACTTATTCGTCCAAGTGTTTCTAGGCTGAGATTTTGTCTACCTTTTTCGATGCGGTTTATGGCACTTTGGCTGGTGCCCATCTTGCGCGCAAACTCTGCTTGAGTTAAACCGCGCTCTTGTCGTAGTTGGTAAATAAGATTGCCTATTTTTTCGTTGGTGTTCATCATAGTCTGTAATTATATCAAATGTGATATTAGAATCAATAATGATTCTTGTGCTGTGGGTAGTGCTAAAATAGACTCATGATATAGTTTTCCACTTAATTTTCAGGCTATTAAACACAGGAGATTTTATGCACGATACAGAGATTGAAACACTTATTGCGAAAGAAACTGCACGACAAGCCGAGGGTCTTGAAATGATTCCTAGTGAAAATCATACGTCTGGAGCGGTGTTGAAGGCACTTGGCTCTCGACTTACAGATAAATACTCAGAAGGTTATCCAGGATCACGATACTACGGTGGATGTGAGTATGTGGATCAGGTAGAGAACATTGCACGTGATCGCGCCAAGAAGCTTTTTGGAGTCGATCATGTGAACGTTCAGGCTTATTCAGGTTCTCCTGCGAATCTCGCAGCCTATTATGCGTTGTTAGATCCGGGTGACACAGTCATGGGGCTAGATATGTATTTTGGCGGACATTTAACTCATGGATTGAAAGTGAATTTTTCAGGCACACTTTACAATTCAGTTGGTTATCAGACAGGCAAGGATGGGTATCTTGACTATGATGCCATAGCTGCGCTGGCTCTTGAACATAAGCCACGTTTATTGATTGCCGGGGCTACGGCCTATCCAAGAATTTTTGATTGGCAACGACTGCGTGAAATTGCTGATTCTGTTGGCGCATGGTTTTTGGCAGATATTTCGCACATTGCAGGATTAGTTGTAGCGGGCGTACATCCTTCGCCAGCGGGCATTGCAGATGTGATTACTACGACTACTCATAAAACTCTTCGAGGCCCACGTGGAGCACTGATTATGAGTAATGGGAACCCATCGACGCCACTAAAGAAGGTGGAGCGAACCAAAGAGAACATCCCATCGTTGATTGATCGGGCGATAATTCCTGGGCTTCAGGGCGGTCCACACAATCATCAGACCGCAGCGATCGCAGTGGCGCTCAAGGAAGCGGCAACTGATGAGTTTAGGCAATATGGAGCACAGGTGGTGAAAAACGCACAGGTGTTGGCAGATGAGCTCAATAAAAAGGATTTCCAGCTGATAACCGGTGGCACAGACAATCATCTACTGCTGATAAACTTGCAAAATAAAAGCATTACTGGCAAGCAGGCAGAGAATGCACTTGGCGCTGTCGGCATTACTGCAAATAAGAACACGGTGCCTTTTGATACGCGTAAGCCATTCGATCCGAGTGGTCTACGCCTAGGCACGCCAGCACTCACGACGCGTGGAATGAAAGAAGCGGAAATGGTACTGGTTGCTGAATGGATCAACCAGGCTATAAAAAATTACGAGAATCAAGACAAATTGCAATCTATTCGCAATGAAGTGATAGATTTTGCAAAAGGGTTTCCATTGCCAAGCTAGAGCAGACTACGCAAGGTCATCACTGAGTGGTGATTCATGACCATAGATTGCAGTAAGAGATAATCTCATTTGTTGGCTTTCGATAAATAAGTCACGTGGCAAGCTCAAAAATGAATCTGGCTGGAGCGGTGCGAGCGCTGCCGGCTCTAGTGGACAGCCACGAAAATCAAGAATTTGAAGGTATTGATCATTTCTCTTCTGGGCTTCGTTGGCTGGATCGATTTCGTCGATAGATGGATTATAAAAATCTATTTGAACGAGACGTCGATAGGCATTTTTTACCATTTCGCTTTGCCATATAGTCTCGGCCTTCGAACTGCAGGGGTGCCAAAGTTCGAGAACTGTTCGCTGCACGGCAGTTCGAGCCACTAGGTGTCTGATTTGGCTCAAGTCTTCAATACTATTGAGCTCGTTCAATGCTTCAAACTGTTTGCTTTCGTCCATGGACTACTTCAATTCTGGCTCTTGGATTAGTTTAATGCCGAATTTTTGGTGAACAGCATCTGTAATTTTATCTCGGAACTTTAATAAATCTGCCGTTGATTTCGCATGCTCATTTACGAGCACGAGTGGTTGCTTGCTCCATGTACCCATGCCGGTTACTGTATCGTGAAAATCTTTAAAACCAACTTGTTCTACAAGCCAAGCTGCAGAAAGCTTGTAGCTTCCATCGTCGCCGGCCTGCCAGTATGGAATGTCAGGAAACCTTGCAAGAATATTGCGCTGCACCTCAGCTGTGATTATTGGATTTTGAAAAAAAGACCCATTGTTTGCGATAGATTTTGGATCTGGAAGCTTGCTTGTCCTGATTGAAATAACTGCTTCGCGAATTGCCGATGGAGATAAGTTAGAGATGTCGTGAGCTTCAATGTAGGTTTGAAGTGATGCGTAAAATGGAGGCTCCATGTTTATTCTTGAAAGTCTAATCGTTATGGCAGAGATGATGTACGCATCTTTCTTGGTTGTTTTGAACATACTAGTTCTGTAGCCAAGATCGCAATCGCTGGCACGCAGCGTAACAAGAGATTTAGCGGTTACGTCGTAGGCTTCAATGGTCACCAAAACGTCGGCTATTTCTGTGCCGTAGGCGCCAACATTCTGTATTGGTGTTGCGCCAGCAGTCCCCGGTATAAGAGAGAGTGTTTCGATGCCCGATAAGCCCAGCTCGACGCTTCGTTTAACGACTTCATCCCAATTCTCGCCTGCACCAACAGTTATGTAGACGTTTTCATCATCTCGCTCTTGAACTTCAAATCCTGGTATTTTGTTAACTATTACAAGGCCTGGAAAGCCGTCATCGCTCCAGATAACGTTACTTCCTTCACCTACGGTAGTAACGGGTAGATTTCTGTTTTCTGCCCATGTAACAGCTTCACTGATTTCGAACTTGTTCGTTACTTCTACAAGATATGCCGCCTCACCACCAAGTCGCATGGTTGAATAGGCTTGCAAAGGGACGTTATTAAGCACCAACATGGCACTAGTCTGGCACGAGTTGGAGTATTTTTCTAGTTTGTTTTATGGTTCTGCTTGCAACCTGGCTCACACTTTCGTACCATTATGGTGCAATGGGAAAGCAACAAGAGCAATATCCTTATAAACGACTCGGTCGTTACCTGAAACAACTTCGTGTGAATCTACAGGAATCTCTCGCTGAAGTTTCGGGTGCTGTTGAAGTTGACCCATCTCAGTTAAGCGATATTGAGCTCGGAGTAAAACGTCCTAGCGAAGACATACTTCTACTTCTAATTAGTCATTTCAGCATCAAAGAAGACGAAGCAGTTAGAGTCTGGGAATTGGCAGAGTTTGATAAGACCTCACTGTCTGGCGGCGAGTCAACAAATGATTCTTTTGTGAAGGGCACGGCGATCGTGTCTCCAGATGAGCTCAAGATTTCTTACACAGATATGGTGCACGTAAGCGTGAACAACTATGGCGTCATCATGAATTTCATGCAGGGCTCCGGACCTGGCAATCAGCCAATTATTGTATCTCGAGTCGGCATGAGCAAAGAACATGCCAGAAGCGTGTTGGATGTCCTGACTAAAACTTTAGAGTTGAACGATCAAAAGCAGCTACCTCCCACAGACCAAAAAAAAGACAAAACAGAATAAACCTGCTATAATTTACCTCCGTTAGTCGCAATATGCACCCGTAGCTCAGCGGATTAGAGCACTGGTCTTCGGAACCAGGTGTCGTAGGTTCGAATCCTACCGGGTGCACCAAGTAAAGTGCCCATCTTTGGATGGGTATTTTACTTGGTTTACTTGCCTAGGCAAGTCGAACCGTCAAGGTTCGATATTCTCCCGCCTGAATTTACAGGCAATACGGGCAGAATATACTATGTAATCCTACCGGGTGCACCAAATTGAACTCAACCAATGGTTGAGTTTTGTTATTATTAAGAGCATGACTGCCTATTCACAAAAATGGTGTATCGTTGGATTTATTGACCGTACAGCAAAAGGATCGTTGTTTCTTGCAAGCGAATGGCCGCTGCACTGTACGATTGCGCCGGCATTTGGCGTTGATGCTGAAGCCCCAGAAGTTATTGAAGTATTTCGAGACATCAAATTCAACATACGGCGCAAACGTGTTGCGTCCCACGAGGTAGTATGGGGAGCAACACGAGCGAATCTTGTTGAAGCCAACGAGGACTTACTGTTCCAGCACCAAGCAGTCATCAACAGTTTCTTGCCTCTAGGCATAAAGTTTGTTGAGTCTCATTACACAGGTGAAAATAATACTCCCCATGTGACTGCTCAGCGTAGCGGGCGCGTCCAAGAGGGTGAACAGTTTACGCTAAAGTCAGTTGGACTTATTGATATGTTTCCTGACGACAATCACCGCATGCGACAAGTTGTTGAATTAATCGAGCTTGTCTGATGCAGAAAGGCTCAGTTGTCGAAGTCAACGAGCTGTATCAATCAGGGTATTCGTATACATTGACCGAATCGGCTGGTAAGCATTTTTCACACAACTTTACTCCAGATTTAACTCCAAGCGAAATGCTGAGTCTTGGAGTATTTGGGGGTGACTATTTCACAGAACCACCCCATGAGTTTCCAGATGAATGGTTTGACGGAGTGAGGTTTTCAAAAATTGGAACTTCAGATAAGCAGTTGAATTATTTCAAAATTAACGCTAGTAAATCTTTAGAAGAGTGGCAAAAAAGGGGATGGATATACTTTGAAGACCCAAAAGGTTGGTTTTTGTGGTATTGCCGATACTATCTGGGGCGAAGAATAACCAAAGAAGACGAGAGGCAAATCAAGCGCTGGAAGGCAATGCGACGTCACGTGTCGCAGCTAAAGAAAAACTGTAACGTAGGTGATGAATCATGCCGCCCGCGTCAACGTCAGGCATTGCTTCATTGGGCGTATGACAGTAGAAAACTTTAGATATCTGTCTATTGGGCAGTGTCAGGAAAAACATCTTCAAACCTGAGCGAATGACAGGTATAGCCACCAGGATTTTTTTGCAAATAATCCTGGTGATAATCTTCGGCGGTCCAGAATTTGGTGAACGGTTCAAGTGATGTAACTACGGGGTGCGGCCAGCGATCCGATGCATCAACTCGCGCAATCATCATCTTGGCGATTGATAGTTCTTCATCGCTTTGATAGAAAATCGTAGAGCGGTATGAGGTGCCGCGGTCATTGCCCTGTTGATTGAGTGTTGTTGGATCATGTATGCGAAAAAAGAAATCCAAAAGCAACTCTAGGCTTGTCGCTGCATCGTCATAGGTGACTGCCAAGGTTTCTGCGTGACCTGGATGATTTTCGTAAGTTGGATTTTCATTACTTCCTCCACAGTAGCCAACCTCGGTTTGAATGACGCCTGGCTCCGCTCTGAATAGCTCCTCTAGCCCCCAGAAGCAACCACCGGCCAAGTATGTAGTTCGCTGCATAACAACTCCTTTTAGTTAATTTGTTGTGGGGTTTCGGGAAAGCCGTCTTTTATTCCGCCCAGAACTGCATCAAGTAATTGTGGGGTGCGGAAAGGGATCGATCGTATATTTCTCAGGTCAACCCACATCGGTTTATGGGTATTGATGCCGATCTTGTTCATGATTGCTTCCTCGGCATAGGTTTGAATCTTCATGTCGGAATCTTCAGTGAAATTACAGTAGTAGATATATTGTTCGTTGTATGGTGGCTTATGTAGCTCGGTGAAGACATGCGTAGCGGCAATTATCTTCATGCCAGTTTCTTCGTGGGTCTCACGGATTAACGCCTGTTCAATGGTCTCGTCGTCATCAACCTTGCCACCGACCAATGTGTAGTATTTGTTTCCGTGCTTGTTGCGAAACATGACAAGAAGCTTGCCGTCTTTGATAATAATTGCTCGTGCTGCCCTCATTGCATCCTAGTATACCAAGCAGAATCACTTTACATAAAGTTAAATTTATTTGTTGGTGATATTGCTGACTACTGTTATAATGCTGGTACTAGAAAATAGCTGCTACGAATTCGTAAGAAGAAGTGTTCTAGGTTTAACAATCAACGTTCACGTCAAGGGGCAGCTATCTGAATTCTCAGTAAAATGGGTTGCAAGATTCCTTAGTAGAACAAAAGGAGAATCAATAATGGCAACTAATCTATTTGTAGGCGGTCTTCCGTACTCAGTTGACGATGCACAACTCGAAGAGGCTTTTGCAGCTATCGGTGCAGTAAAGTCAGCTAAAGTCATCGTAGACCGTGACACAAACCGATCTAAAGGATTTGGTTTTGTCGAGATGGAAGGCGACGACGATGCTAAGAAAGCAATCGATCAGCTTAACAACTCAGACATGGGTGGACGAAGCATTATCGTTAACGAAGCGCGACCTCGTGAAGAGCGTCCACGTCGTGACGACCGGCCTCGTTACTAATTTAGTAACAAGTCATAAAAACACCCCACTTAGGTGGGGTGTTTTTATTTGTGCTTCGGACTTTATGAGTCTAGCTTCTTATTGCTAGTGAAATCATATAGATGATATAAGTACTTAAAAGAATTGAACCTTCAAACTTTGTAAGCTTATGCTTGCTGCCGATAAACATAAAAATAAACAGCATGATCATAGCGGCAACGGCGAAGAGTACGTCAACATTTATGGCAGTCGTGAAAGGTAGTGGCAAGATTGTACTGGTTGTGCCAAGTACAAAAAATACGTTGAAGATGTTAGATCCGACAGCGTTACCAATTGCGATGTCAGAGTGTTTTTTGAGTGCAGCAATGATCGAGGTGGCAAGTTCTGGTAGCGAGGTCCCAAGGGCTACTACGGTTAGCCCAATCAGCGATTCAGATACTCCAAACGAGCCGGCAATTGAAACTGCTCCATTGACAAGTAGTCGACCCCCCAGGACGAGCCCTGCGAGCCCTCCGACTGCTAGAAGTACAGATGCAAAGGTGTCGTAGCGATTGGCCTCGTCGCCAGCTTCAGTTATTTGCTCTTGTTGCCTCTTTTCGTCTTTTGCAAGTCCGTAAATGTAGTATATAAAAATACCCATCATAGAGATAAGCGCAATACCATCTGTGCGGCTCAATACGTTACCGACAGTGCCATCAAAGAGATGGTCATTCGCCATTACAAACACCAAACTGACACCGAGCAGTGCAAATGGAATTTCTTTATAAATTGTAGACGCCTTAACGGTGAGCGGCACAATCAGCGAGCTAATGCCGAGTACGAGTAGAATATTGGCAATGCTGCTACCAATTACGTTGCCGATCGCCAGCTCAGACGATCCATTTATGGCAGATATGAGGTTGACGGTAAGTTCCGGAGCAGATGTTCCGAAGGATACTATAGTCAGGCCAATAACAAGAGGCGAAACATGAAAGCGGGCCGCCAGTGATGCCGCTCCACGAACCAGCCCTTCTGCCCCCAGAATTAAGATCGCGAGACCAACAGCAACAGAGAAGATACTTATTAGCATTACGAATCAGTATAGCAGATAGCCAAGAGGCTTAAGAGCAAATGGCCAGGAGGCCAGAATGTGAAATTATAGTTGAGGTAAAGACGTCATCAATGCCATTTTGAGTAGTGTGATCCTAACTGTATGTTGCCCTAGATGCACTGACAGCTATCTTGCCCATGCCATATGTACTACGGAATGCAGAGAACAGGGCTGGTAACGGATCACTACTATCTTAGTGACGTAAAAAATATCTAAAGAAGAAGTTACATGTCAGGTACTGGAGCAAGTTCAAACAATTCCACACTAAACTTACCGGATTTATCACTCAAGAATGGATGACCTTCCACTAGCTTACTTGCCTCGTTGATATCTGTGGCCTCGATGATGCTGTAGCCTGTTAGATCGAGTGCATGACCTTTCGAGCCGTCGTCGACCATAGACTTGCCGTTGGTCATCGGCTGACCCACGTCGATCATTGCAGAACCAAGCTTTTGCATCCAGGCTTGCCATGCCCCCATAATTTTTTTTGTTTGTTCAGCGCTCATTTGCTCTGTAGGTGTGGCTGGACCTTTGTAAAGTAGGATAAACTTAGACATATAATCCTCCCTCGTTTAGTTGCATCTTTAATTATACTCTTCAAGTAAAGCCGCCGCTATAGAGGAGGGCGCTGCAAATGTTCTACTTTTTCTGTTTTTAATTTAATTAAGTAGCTCGTCGTAGAATTATCTCCAAGAAAGTTCCTTGGCACAAAAAACACAAACATTGCCCAAAACTATCTTGGGTTCTGATTATTCTAACTAATATATCCCCCACTTTTTTTGCCAGATTCAACGCATTTAATCGCCTCCAGGTCTAGAGAAGGGGTGCAATGTTCCGTTTTGTAAAAATTCTTTGCTGTGAATTGAAAAGTATGGCTATTGGGTTTTGTCCAAAAGGTTCTAAATCGCTAGACGTGTATAGTCCCTCTGCCACAAAAAATAAGGATCGCCTGGCCATATATAATAGATATGATCGCAATTAACAGTATCGTTCAGCATAGCAGAAGTTAGACTAGATATTTTTCAGTCGATTGGCTATGGGGCACGATGGTATATGTGCGCCTGGAAGAAAGCCAGTGCTGACCAGGAATTCTTTGGTAATTTCTCCGCCCGTAAACTTAAATTGTGCCCGAAACAGCTTCACCCATTCATCTAGACTTAAGCCATAGTTTTCAGTGAGCCAAGCCTTGAACGACCCATGTTCCGACTGTAGCTCAATAACTTTCCGAGCATTATGAATGACGGCGTTAATCTTTAGTTTATTTCTAATAATTCCAGAGTTTTGCAGTAGCTTGCTTATATCGTTGGCAGAAAAATTGGCTATGGTTTGAATATCGAAGTTCGCAAACGCACTACGAAAGTTATTTTGCTTTTTTAGAATTGTCTCCCATGACAGGCCTGCTTGGTTAATTTCCAATATCAACCTACCAAAAAGCTCGTTATCGGTGTTAATTTCAAACCCATATTGCGTATCATGATATTTTTTATGCAGGTTCAGGTCGTCGAAGTCGGCTACGTATTCACAGTAAGAAGGCGGCTTATCCATAATTAGAGTCTACCAAAAAATTATTAATATCCGTCTTGAATGAAGCTCGTGAACTTAAATAGGCGACAAGCACACAGGACCTAGTTCATGTACAGGTTATTGCAATGTTTTCTTTGGATATATACCTGGCACTGAGCAGCTCCCTAAAGCGCTAAGTTGTTGTACGCCCACCCACATACCACTAGCATGTTCGCTGCAATACTAACTGATTGCGCAACAATAAGTGGTTTTTGATTGTGTAGTATCGCGTAGGCTAGCCAGATTAGTCCAATCATCGAGAATAATAACCATGTACTCACTGCAAGACCGGGTGCATTACTCTCCCAGGCTTTAATGATTTGTGGAATAACAGCGATGTTTCCACCGACTCCTACTATGTATGCCATTGTGTCGATGACTTTTGTTGCTCTTTTTTTGCTGATTCGTTGTTTTGGGGAAAAACTATGCAATGGGTGTGTCATGGAATGCTTAAAACCAATCCATTTTTCTGACTTGATCAATCCCACTAACCGTAATCACAGATTCATGTCCGTAGAATACGGACTGTCTGGTATCAAACGGATTCACGGCTATAACTAGCTTATCTGGATTTGTCTTGGTGCTGGCTATGGCTGCACCAAATTCAACAGCAGCGCCAATAATTCTCTCCGAAGGAAACAGAATAGTCACATCGCTTTCGTATGCAGCGTCTATCATCGCCCGCGCAGCAGGACCGGTTGTGTCCATGTTGTCCAAGTAGGGGGTTAGCAATCTATCGGATTCCCACCATTTTTGAAGCACCATATGTCCTCTTAGCTCTAGCTCATCAGAAAAAGTTCGAGTTAAATTTTCGTCACTTGAGATTTTGCCTGCTAAATAGATTTCACGCATATCGATAGTATATCAAAAGAGTAAAAGCGTATTAGATGACAACGAGGGACTCAATTTGTTCCTATGAGTCTGTAGTTTTGTGACTGGCAAATCGGCCACCATCAGAGTATGTCTCGTGTAACTAGCGCTTCATGCCTAGAAATTTATCACAAATTAAAGAAACACCTATCGGCGAGGATAGATGCTTCTTTAATGGAGGGCCAGGAGGGACTCGAACCCTCGACACCCTGCTTAAGAGGCAGGTGCTCTAACCAGCTGAGCTACTGGCCCTGAGGTGCGCACTACTTCAGCCTGTTATCAAACGGAGTTTGAGAACCGCTGAAGTTTCTGGCGCAGAGCTGTGTTGTAAATTCCAGTGCTCCTTCACCGTATTGTGTATACGGCTCAGTGCGCGCTTCATTTACGCCGTGCTCTGCATCCAGCTGCGAACTTCAGGCAGACCAGAGCAGATTGCTGAAGAAAACTTTAGCAGATTACCTCTGTTTTGGCAAGAATTTTATGAGTCTTCTTTCTCTTATCTTATGTATTAAATTTTGAAAGTCCAGGCGATATTCATAGACTCCATAGCTAATGACGAGTATAGACATGAATAAAAATACGCCTGTATGCAAGCCTGCCTCTTTATCTGGAGTCTCGATAGTGGCTCCAGAAAGAACTTCTGCAACTTTGCGGCAGCGGTTGGTTTCTGAGTTTCTTTCATAGCCTTCGTCGCATGGTTTTGGCTCACTACTTGTCGTTGAGGCAATTGATCTGCAACGATTGGTTTCAGGATTGCGCTCTTGATTAGCTTTGCATGGTGTGAGCGTCGAAGATATCGAGCTGGCAATCTTACGACATCGATTAGTCTCGGGATTTCTGGTTGATCCGGGGTTGCAGGGAAGTAGCTCGCTGACAGTTTCGACAATCGTCTTGCATCTGTTGGTTTCTGGATTTCTAAACTTTCCCTCTGGGCAGGGCTCAAGGGCAGTGGATTTTATGACAGTCGGCTCTTCTGCCGGCGTCGATACATTTTTGGCATTCGGCGTTGATACCTTGGACATTTGCCATGCGCCATTAATCAGTGACCATGATTCATCGTCACTGAGTGCGGGGTAAGTAACAACATCTTCTTCGTCGTCGCTTGTAAACTGCACTGTACCGCCACCGTTAAGTAGGTCATTGCTCAACATAATTGCGATATATGCGCCTGACTCCAATGAGATATCTGCTAGTTGAATAGCAGGGGCTTTATCGGTGGAAAGCATGCAGCCAGTGAGTAGTGCCGGTTTGTCGTTGTTATTAAACAACTCTATAAATTCACCGCCATCACTATCTGACCCCTTTGGATTTGCTACAATTTCCGTGATAGTCACATCAACTTGACAGGATGTTTCGATTGGCTCTTCGGGAGTCTCTTCTTCATTGGACTCTTCCTCGGGAATGTCTATGGGGATGGGAGGGGGGTTGGTTTCATTGGGAGAGGGAACTGCCTGCTCCCAAATGTTGTCAATCAAAGACCAGGAGTGGGTATCAGGGATATCGCCGGGATATGTGTAGCTGTCGATTTTAGAGTCAAGGTCTGGGTATTCATAGCTGAGGTGCAAGGTGCCACCACCATTGATGAGACTAAAATCTGGAAGAATCACCAAGTAACCATGAGGTTCAATCGTGAGACCATCAAGTGACGTTGTCGTTGCGCTGCCATCCCTGCTGAGTACAAAGTACGACAGCTCGATAGAAATAGACGTTGTATTGAATAGTTCAACGTATTCATTTGCTAGTGGGTCGCTGGTTGGATCGTTTCCGGACTCTTTGCTGCCAGGTGCGTTAGGATATATTTCTGTAAGGACTATCGGCAGGCTAGGATCTGTCGGGGCCTCTGGCGAATCAGCGTGGACAAAACCTGGACCGCACAAAACAAAGAGGAATGAGAAGCTTAAAGTTAAATACCTTAACCGCTTTAACATAATTTAATAGTACGCCCAGGACTATATTTTTTCAAATCATGTCGATTTTTTTCTATCTGTTAGAATAGGGAAATGAAATTACTCCGTGGCAGCGAATTGGCTGCATTCATCAAAGAACGTCAAGGCCACCAAGTTCGTGGTCTCATCCAAGCCGAAGGCGTAACTCCAAAACTTGCCATTGTCCAGACCAAAGACGATCCGGTCATCAATACCTATGTAAATCTCAAAAAGCGCTACGGTGCAGACATTGGTATTTTGGTAGAAAGTTATACTGTTTCACAAGATGAAATTGCGAGCACATTGCAATCTTTAAATGAAAATGATTCTGTGCACGGAATCATTGTGCAACTACCAATAACAGATGTGAGTCAAACTGATGAAATCGTAGATATGGTTGCACCCGCTAAGGACGTAGATGCGCTTGGCAAAGATGCGACTATGGATCCAGCAACTCCTACGGCTATTTTGTGGCTTCTAAGCGGCTTCAATGTTGATCTTCGCGGTAAGCACATTTTGTTAATTGGGCGTGGCAAGTTAGTGGGTGCTCCGCTCGAGAAACTAATGATAGCTTCGGGGTTTGATGTAGAAGTGGTTGGTAGAGAGGTAGAGGATTTGTCGGGTAAAGTACAGGATGCAGATGTCATTATTACCGCTACCGGCAGCCCCGCAATTCTTTATCCAGAAATGATCAAGCAAGGTGCAATTGTAGTTGATGCAGGTGTTGCTAGCGAATCCGGCAAAACTGTAGGTGATTTGCATGAAACTGTTTATGAGCGAGATGATCTCACACTTACTCCAGTCAAGGGCGGAGTCGGCCCCCTAACTGTTTGTGCTCTGTTCGAGAATGTTATCTTGGCTGCTAGAAAATCTATAGAGTAAGTAGTATGAAAATTGGCGTATTCGATTCTGGTATTGGTGGCAAATCGGTAGTCAATGCTATCTCAAGAGCCTATCCGGAACATGAAGTAATATATCTTGAAGACAGTGAAAACATACCTTATGGAAATAAATCAGTAGCTCAGCTAAATGAACTCCTGCTGCCATTTATCGTAAAATTTGTCAGTAAGGGCTGCGAAGTCATAGTCTTAGCCTGCAACACAGCAACGACTAATTCTATCGAATTTCTCAGAGCCAGCACAGATATTCCAATTATTGGCATCGAACCAATGGTGAAGCCCGCTTCAATGCAATCAAAATCAGGAGTCATAGCAATTTGCGCTACACCAGCGACACTTAAAAGTAAGCGTTATGCTTGGTTAAAGCAGAATTATGCAAAGAATCTGACAGTGATCGAGCCAGACTGCTCGGACTGGGCGGCACTTATCGAGAGCTCAACTCTAAATGAAGAAAAAATTGCAGAAACAATTTCAGCTGTTTGCGATAAGGGAGCTGATGTAATAGTTTTGGGCTGTACGCATTATCACTGGATAGAAAACGAGATTAAGCAAATTGCAAATATTCACAACGTAGTGGTGCTACAGCCTGAGTCTGCTATCGTGCGTCAGCTTGCGAGAGTGATCGAACAGCTTGCGTAAATTGATCGCCTCGATCCTTGTAGTTCTTGAATAGACCAAAGCTTGCACAGCCAGTCGAAAGAAGTACCACATCTCCGGGTTGAGCAAGTGATCTGGCCAAGGCAACAATTTCTGGCATAGTTTGGGGACCGGATTCTATGGATGAAAAGCCTTCATTCTTCAAGGCTGTAGATATTTCTGAAGCCGTGTCTCCAATTACTATCACCGATCTAACATTGTGGTTTACGACCGTTCTTGCCAACTTGTCATATGAAGCATGCTTATCTGATCCACCAAGAATGACAATTTTAGGTTGTTCGAATGCCTCAATTGCGACAACTGCTGTTTCTGGGGTGGTGCCAAAGGAATCATCGTAGTAATCTACTTTTTCAATAGTGCTTACATGCTCCAGGCGATGTTCAAGACCAGAGAAGGTGTCTATAGTCCATCGTATAGCTTGGGTGTCCTGAGATATTTGCCAAAATGCAGTTACCGCAGCGCAGACATTTTGCCAGTTGTGCTTCCCTAGTAGCTTTAGTTCATGTACTGAACAAATTTCATTTCCGTCAATTTTTATCGTTTCATCTTCAACAACTGCGCCGGGTTTTGCAAAGTATGGAATCAACATAGATTGCGACTGACTCGCAATCTCTCTCGATGTTTCATTATCTGCGTAGAAAATAGCAGTGTCTTTTGTAGATTGATGCGCAAAAAGCTGCTTCTTGGCGGCTTTGTACTCTTTAAAATCTGCGTGCCAGTCCATGTGCTCTGGCTCTACCATGAGACACACTGCAATGTGCGGTGAGATTTGCAGATCTATGAGCTGGAAGTTGGCCAGTTCAAGCACCACCCAGTCATCTGGTTGAATGTCGCTATGCAGCATTTCGAGCGGCGGAATACCTATATTGCCGCCAAGATGCACAGTTTTGCCTGCGGCTTCGAGCATTTTTGTAATGAGGGTGCTAGTAGTGCCTTTGCCTTTGGTGCCCGTGACTCCAATGATATTTCTTGTTGGACAGACTTTCATGAATTCATTGGTATTGGACCAGACTTTAGCTAGTATGTCAGGTGATTCTGGATTAGCGGATGTGATATCTCGAGGGTGTAATATTGGTGTTCTGATGAGCATGTCAAACTGGCCTAAATCATTGAGATAATTTGGACCAAGTTTTGTTGAAGCCTCACCAGGTGCTTCTAAATCAGTATTTGTATCGCAGATTGTCAGTTGGTTGTCTGGAGTGTTCCAGTACTCATAAGCTGATCTGCCTTGGGCTCCAAATCCCAGAATTGCTATCTTCATAACCTGTATTGTAGCAATAAACCTCGACTCTAGGGAGTGGTGAGTAAAATTCCAATTACCGAGCCACTCATGACGCGGTACTCATCGTGCCAAATAAATACCACTCCATCATTTTCCGCATACATTATATCTACAATGTTGCCATTAAGTGCGATAATTTCAGCCACAGCCTCACCTTCCTGAACTTGCGTGAGGATAGGGACGAGATATCGGATATAGCCTCCAGCTGCTCCTGTGTATCGAATTTCGTTCCTACTAAATGGCTGTGAAGTATCCAAATACGTTGTTGGTGCGATTGCACCATTCATTGCGCCGATACTTATGAGCATATTTCGTAGTGTTTGCTGAGCAGCTTGAGATTCTTCGACGCTAAAGCTGTCTAGCGGCCCGAGCTCGATTGTTAATGCTGGCACGCCTCTGTTTAGCCAGACTGCGCTTAGTGCACTCGTGAGTACTTGTTCCTGAAGTGTTTCGCCTTCAAATTCACGGTACCAGGCAATCTGCGCAGTTTGAAGGTAGCGTTGCATGACATGTTGAAGTTCGCCATCGCAAGGGTCTAGGATTGCGTGCGGTACTGATTGAGATGCATAGGCGTGTAAATCTAGAACAAAATCAGGTTGCAAGCCGGAAATATAGGCATCAATAGCCGCCGCCGATTGTTCTGAAATTGTGCCAGTTGTATTGCCGGGGTGCACTCTATTTAGGTTTTGTGTAATTCCAGACATCGGATCTTGCTGAGCGGCGACAAATCGACTGCGATCTAGATACCCAAGTGGATTGGCTGCGGCTAGCAGCGTAATTGTTCCTTGAACTTCTGGGGCGTTCGCAACAGTTTGCAGGGCTGTATCGAGTCCAATGAGCTCCCAGCCATGCTGCAATGCAACCAGTACGGTGTGTGGTGCTCCTGTCCCAATCTGAAGTACCGGACACAAGGCCGGTTGACCAGCCGGGTTGTTGTATAACAGTATGTCGTCTATATGTTGCATGTTACGCACCTCCTATGAGTGTTGCGCGGACCGTTTGAGCCGAGCCATTAAAGTCTTCAGAAAGGCGGGATTCCATTTCGTAAGCTCGGTCACAGTCATTTGTTAACAAAAAGCAGGCATCAGCTAGTGCCCCGTCGGCATATGCTTCATTGACTGGGCATTCAATGCGGTCGCTGCCGTCCGCAAAGACAGCAATAGTTCCAATGGTAGCGATGGGTCCTTGGGGGCTGGGTAGGCATGCAGAATCGCAAGTGAGTGCATCAAGCATTGGAAAGTCTCTACGCTGAAGTAGTTTTGCGCCGCCGCCGGTAAGTGCTCGCACGCTTGGGGTAGACCTTGATGTGTAGATGATGAGCCCATTGCTTGGGATAAATGCCAGTCTGCCAAGGTTTTGAACGACGTCAGACGCGCGACCACGCGAGCAGGCGAGCAGTTCTTTGTCGGAGTTAGCAATCAGTGTTCCACCTTCTATTACAGGATATTCACTGTGGTAGTTTTGGGTGGGTAGGTACTGGGCGCCCATGTAGTACAGAAAGCTGTCTGTTCCCTGGGGTGTCGTCGCTGGTAAAAAAGTCGCCATACCGCCACGAAGTTGATGTGAAATTTGTGAAGCGTCACGTTCAAGAATGAAGTTGCCATCCTCATGTGCCGCACTGACAGATGAAGCGATTCGTTCAGATACGACTGTAAGTCGCTCTGGATTTGATAGAATTGCCTCAAAATGGGCTTGAGTTGCTGCATTTAACATGTCTGCCCCCAGTCAGTCATCTGAAATTCTTCTGGTACGAGGTCAGAAAATGCCTCTACCCGAAATTCAAGCTCTGGCCGTACACCAAATATATACTCGTTGGTTGCTTCGTCTGACCCTATGATTACTGGGTATGATCCAGTAAAGGCAGGATCGATACCTCTGTGACCAATAGCGGAAACGGTTTGAATCGCAATTCTGCCGACTCTGATGGACACCTCTATGACTTCACAATTGTTGTTGTAAAGATCTTCTTCCTCGCCGTTTGCAGACCAGAATACAAATGGCCTACCATGGACGCGGAGTGGCTCAGGTCTCATTCTTGCTTCGAGCATCCACGATGGAAGATGTAATTGATTTGATTGTCGTTCTAAAGTTCTCATATATTTTCCTTTTGCGAGCGAAAAAGATGCTCGTATGGTTGTTGATTGATTTTTCTTTGTGGACTGGCCCTAGGTGAGTTCTTTGTTCAAGACAAAAAAAGAACCCCGCCGGAGCGGGGTTTGAAGTGCATCAAAAACAGCTCTGGCTAGGGCAGGAGCTTCTTCTTGGTGTTATTGATAACTAAGTAATACATGAAAATAAACTATACAGTAAAATTGAGATTATGCAAATCAAGCCTGCTTATAGATTGGCTTTTACAAGTTCGGCTACTTGCCGAGGGGTCATGTCGGCTTTTAGGATGACGTCAACCACGCCAAGGTCTTTGACTTTCTGAGGCACTTCTTGTTCGCCCATGTTGGTAAGAATAACGACTTTAGTGTCTTTGCCGAAATCGCTAGCCCGAAGCTTTTCTAGCATTTCATCGCCAGTCATCTCTGGCATCATAAGATCCAGCAAAATAATGTCTGGGTTCATTTTTTCAATCAATAAGAGGCCCAGTTTTCCGTTTTCCGCAGTTTCTACTTCGTAACCCTCGGCTTCGAACTTGATGCGGTACATCTGGGAGATAGCTTGGTCGTCTTCAATAATTGCTATCTTAGTTGCCATGTTTAGATTCTAGGGCAACACAAGGATAAACTCAAGCGCCTGAACTATTTTAGGACTTCGTTAACAGCCTCAACCAGTTGATCGTGGACAATATTGGCTTTTACGATGTAGCGTTCGATACCGAGCTCGTTAATAATGTCTGGTGCTTCTGCCTCACTAATATTGGTAAGGATTATGACTTTCATGTCTTTTCCCCAGTCGCTGGTACGAATTGCTTCAAGCACTTGATCGCCTGACATTATCGGCATCATCAGATCAAGTAATACGAGGTCAGGTAGTTCTTTTTGGATGAGTTCCAGTCCAGCCAGTCCATTATTGGCTCGTTTGCATTCAAAGTCTGCAAGTTGCAATCTAGTTTGGTATATTTCTGCCAACATCTCATCATCTTCGACGAGGATAATTTTTTTCAAGCTGTTGCTCCAATCATACCTTGTACTATACCAAGAATTTCAGAAGGAGTGTGGTTCGCTTTTAGGATGTAGCCATCAATTCCAAGGTGTCCAAACTTTTTGGCCGCCTGTTCTTCGTCAAGATTTGAAGTCAAAATAATTTTAGGCCGAGAAAATAACGGATAATTTTGGAGTCTTTCTACAGCCTCAAGACCACTCAAAAATGGCAGGTGCATGTCCATAAGAACGACGTCCGGCCAAAAATCACGCAGTAGGTCCAATGCAGTTTGACCGCAGCGGGCGGTTTTGACCCTAAATCGTCCTTGCTCAAACTTGAGCTTGTACATGTTGCGTATTGCATCATCATGCTGCACGATGGCTATTTTTTGCACCAAAAATCCTCCAAAACTCTGTCGTTTATGTTGTTAGTTTTCCTTCGTAAAAATCTCTGTTTAAATTCGCGCGGAAACTATACAGTACCAAAGCGCTTATGGATGCACAAGTTGGTTTTGTTGGGTTTTTTACTGAGTTTTGGTGGATAAGTTTTGTGGCTTAATGCCGAGCACTTCGTTAACTACAGCCAGCACCTGGTTTGGCGTGTAGTGTGCCTTAACGATGTACCTGTCAATGCTCATGAACCGTAAGTTGTTGGGAGCTTCATCTTTGCTGATGTTGGTAAGGATGATTACGCGTAGACTTGCACCCCACTCAGTCTTGCGGATAATTTCGAGCATTGCATCGCCGGTCATTTTTGGCATTTTGAGGTCAACGAGCGCAACGTCTGGCTGGAAGTCCTCAAGCATGGTCAATCCTTCCTCGCCGTCAAAAGCGCAGCGCACCTGATGGTTCGCCAGTTTCAGCTTTTGCTGATACATACTAGCTATAGGTCGGTCATCTTCAATGATAGCAATTTTCATAGTTTGCAATTTTCTGTTTTAATTATATAGTTGACATTATACACCGCTTGTGGTATCATGCAAGGCAGTACATTAGTAAACAAAACAGCATGTCAGTCCTCAATTTGAGGCAACGACATGCTGTTTTTTATTTGAAAGGAATTATTAGTATGGATATTCATGTAGCGCCAGGAATCGGGTCGGGGCCAACTAAACTAGCAGCATTTGACGCAGCATTGAACGATGCGGGGATTGCTAATTTTAATTTACTAAAACTTAGTTCAGTAGTTCCCCCAAACACTAATATTGTGGTTCATGAACATGGTCCAATCCCTGCCGAAATTATGCCAGGTGGCTGGGGCGATCGTCTTTATGTTGTCATGGCTGAAGAGCGAGTTGAAAAGCCCAACGAAGAGGCATGGGCTGGCATTGGCTGGGTGCAAGAAAAAGGATCCAAAAAGGGTCTATTTGTAGAGCATGAAGGCAATAGCGAGTCATCTGTAAGAGGCGATATTCGACAAAGCTTAGAGGCGCTGATGGCTACTCGAAACGTTGATTTCGGTGAAATTAACATGAAAGTCGTAGGTAAAACCTGCAAACACCATCCAGTGTGCGCAATGGTTGTTGCTGTTTTCCAAGCAAGTGACTGGCAGAATGCTGCGCATTTAATCGGAGATAAATAATGGTTGATGTTAATTATGATCTTGAGTCTGGTTCAGAGAATTTTGAACTGAAGTCTGAAAGAAGCAAGGCGCTTGATGCAATTAGCGGACTAGTGATAGCTGCGGAGGTGACGTTTGCTAATGAAGCAATGCGTTTTGGTGTATTTGGTGCAGCGCAAGCAGCATATGGAAATCCGATTATCTCTGCAGGTGCCTATGGCGCAGCAACATTCGCCATAGAGGGAGCCGCAGGCTTTGCATCTGCTCGAGCACTTGATAGTAATGTTGCAAAAAAGAGTCTTGATAAAGCTAATAATCTTCTTGAAAAAGTTGGAATATCTAAAGATGCAAAAACAAGTTCAATCACTAAAGGGGCAGCTGCCTTAGTTGGTGGGACTGCGATCAGTATGCTACTTATTGACAGGGAAAACCCAAACCGCACAGAAGCAGAAAATCGAAGATACGGGGCTAGGAGCGCAGTGGGTTTGAGTGGCTTTTGCGCAGTACAGGGATATTTCATGGCCAAGGGTATCGAGGTGCCAGAACCGGAACACATAGGCGCAGGAATATTTGCTTTAGTGGGTGCTAGATTTGGCGCTTCTAAGCTTATTCGGAAAATGCAAGCTAAAAACAATTTAGTCAAGGACGAGGAGTAATGATGAGAGCAAATAATGAAATCACGGCAGAAGGTTTTGAGCTGGACTATAAGTTAGGCGAAGTGCAGTTCAATAGCCTTGAACAACTTCTTGTGGATGAGATAGACTCATTCACTGAAAATGATCCCAAGACCATTAATGCCGTATGGATAAGTCAGGATACGCCATATGCAAATCTGATAAGAACACTAGAGGCTGAGAGATTCCCGGAAATGCCGTCTGTTATGGAGCATTTTGAAGATCAATCAAAGTTTCTGGCTTTAGTAGACGTGCGCGAAGAATCTCGTGGGATTGTTCACGCATTCAGGCTGACTTCTAAAGTCCTAACTCAGTCACAAGAAGACGTCGAAGATAGTGACTCAAACGAGATAGGTATAGCACTCGTTGATGATTTGATTGATTCCGGACAGGGATTGACTGTGGATGAAGTCCATGAGTATTACTCAAGCAGAGGTGTTGACCTGTCTAGATGCATAGCGGTTGAAAGTAACTTTAGGGTGAAAAAGTCTGAGACAGAAACCGGACTAAGAG
Organism: Saccharimonadales bacterium (SeqCode); assembly: GCA_041600755.1. Lineage (GTDB taxonomy): Bacteria > Patescibacteriota > Saccharimonadia > Saccharimonadales > JAXHNE01 > JAXHNE01. The sequence goes on along the minus strand of JBFIJL010000001.1, from coordinate 73,645 downwards.
TTTCAGATTTAGGATATATTGCATTATTCCAGGTAATCGAAAAGTCTGGAGTAGCCGATGGTCGAGCAGCAGTCTTCGCTCATCTTAACGAACCGGCTGTACATTCATTGGGGGCGATTGGCCTTGAATACGAGCCCGTAGCTGGCCGCGAGGATCTCAAGACGCCAACTATCGACACTGACGGTACGCTTGGATTTGACCACAAGTATAGCCCCGTATCAATACCCACAACACCCAATAATGTAAAGGTATTCAATGATATGGCTTTGTTTGCAGCGCCCACCTATGAACTTTAGTTTTGTCTAATATGACATGGATGTATACTCATAAGTAGTTATGTTTTTAGTACCCCTATTGTTGATAATTGCAGTCTTCCAGCTTCTTATTAGTCTTGGGATGGCGCTGGAAGGGCGTCGGTCAAACTCTAGTGTACAAAAAGTATTTGCTGCATTGTGCAGTACTATTTTCATATGGACACTGATTAATGTTTTTCTTCTATATGTAGATACGTACGCAACAGTTTCAAACCTGCATTTTTTTAACTTTGCAAATATTCTTGGTTTTATGTTTGGTGGAATGTCAGTTTTCTTCATCTATCTCTTTAGTCTATATTTTCCTGAAAAGAAGCAGTTCAAAAGACTTCAAAAGATAGTCTTTGGAATTTCCGCATTAACTATAGCAGCCTCGCCTACTGTATTTGTATCTGGAGAGTTCGTTTTTGAAGGGAATGCAGAATATATACCTGGGCCTGGCTCGTCCATCCTGGCAGTTCTCGCACTTTTGGTCTGCGCAAGTGTGTATATAGAAAACGCGAAATCTTTAAGAGGTGGCGCAGATAAAAAGCTGAAAAGCCAGGTGTCTACACTTATGGCTGGTTTAACCCTTACAATTGTACATGCAATAGTTTTTATCATAGTTCTTCCATTGGCATTTGGAGACAATACTACGTTTTATGCTATTGGATATTGTGCTCCGTTTTTCTATACAGGATTAACAATTTATGGATTATTTAGACAAGGTTTATTTGACGTTCGTCTTGTTATTGCACGATCAGCTGCCTATCTTTTATCAATACTAACCTTTGGTCTTGTATATTCTCTAACCGTAGTGACTCTTTCGGTTGTTATTTTTTCAGGGGATGAGATTAAACTATCGGAGCAGGTGTTCTACGCTCTTTCGGCACTATTTATCGGTTTGTCGTTTCAGGGACTCAAGAGGTTTTTCGACAAAAAAACTAACTTCGTTTTTTATAGGGATGCTTATGATCCTCAGGTTTTTCTGGATCAGCTCAATAAAGAGTTGGTGTCTACTGTCGACCTCGAGCTTTTGCTTCGACGCTGTGCCGAGATTATTGACACCAATCTAAAGAGTCAGTTTAGCCTGTTTGGACTGAAAGAAACGGCATATTCACCGCAACGTGTCATAGGTACTGTTCCGAAGGACTTTCACAAAGAGGATATAGAGAAGATTCGTAAGTTGACGCCTTCACAGAACATGAATGTATTTATTGCGGATGAAATGGACGAATCTAGCGAAATAAAGCACATGATGCAAAAGTATGATGTTGCAGTACTCGGACGGCTTGCAGCAGAGAGCGAAGCCAACCTCGAAGGCTTAGGTTACCTTATCTTAGGGGCCAAAAAGAGCGGAAATCCATACAACAAGCAGGATATTCGCATGATGACTATCATATTGAACGAACTAGTGATTGCCATTCAAAATGCCTTGCGATACGAGGAAATTGAGAAATTTGCCAGTACACTCCAGGACAAGGTGGAATCGGCCACAAAAGAGCTTCAGCGGACCAATGAAAAGCTCAAACAGATGGATGAGACTAAGGATGAGTTCATTAGTATGGCGTCGCATCAGCTGCGCACGCCGCTTACAAGCGTCAAGGGCTATTTGAGTATGGTTCTTGAGGGTGATGTGGGTGAAGTGAACGACAAGCAAAACAAGATGCTAGAACAGGCGTATCTGAGCTCACAGCGCATGGTGTACCTGATTGCCGACCTCTTGAACGTATCTCGGCTCAAAACTGGCAAATTCGTGATTGATCCTAAAGAAACTGATCTTGCTAAAGTGATTGAAACAGAGGTGGAACAGCTACAACCAACAGCTAAATCTCGCGATTTGAAACTGAGTTTTAAAAAGCCAAAGAACTTCCCGTCAGTCATGATTGACGAAACCAAGATTCGCCAGGTGATAATGAACTTTATAGACAATGCCATCTACTACACACCAGCTGGTGGAAAAATTGAGGTTGGATTGGTGGACAAGGGTGAAACTATCGAATATACAGTAAAAGACACCGGTATGGGTGTTCCAAAATCCGAGCGACATAATCTGTTTAGCAAATTTTTCCGCGCTGGAAATGCACGCAAAGCTCGGCCAGACGGGACTGGGCTTGGTCTATTTATGGCCAAGAAGGTTGTAGTGACTCAAGGCGGTGCAATAATCTTTGAAACCGAAGAAGGCAAGGGCAGCACTTTTGGCTTTACGTTTGCCAAGAAAAAGCTAGAACAGATCGCCGAAGAACTCAAAAAAGAAGCCTAGATTCATCACGCTTGTGCTATTGACGATATTATTGTGATATCTATTGACATTTATGTTTATTAGTGATAGAATAGATTTTGAACGTGAATATCTCTACTAACAGAGGTGGCACGGTGGAGATAGTAATTAACCCTTACGGGGAGGAATCATTACAATGAGCAACCCAGAAATTTTAAAACAGTATCCAGAATCTGAAGTACTTAACCAGATGCGTGCAGAAATAGCTGAACTTCGAGAACAGGTCCAGGCCATGTCAGCGCAGCTTGCTACTTTTATGGAAAGTGGCGCATTGCTGAAGAGTAGTGTCGAAAAGGATGAAGTAAAGCTTTTTGATCAGGATCAAAAAGAAATTGAGCCTATTTTGGTGCCTGAACAAGGGACAAAAGGCAAGTTTGCCGGTGAGCGTGAAAAGCGTCGCGAGAATGATTACGATGAAGCTACTGACGATGAGGCTGCTCCTGAAGGCAAGTGGAGTCGAGGCAGAAAATTGATAGCCGCTACTGCACTTGGAGCAGTTGTTGCTGCTGGAATCTTTGCTTTTGCAAAAAACGAAGCAGATAAGCCAGCGCACCGTGAAATCGTTGGCGCTGTTGATGGGTCAACCACCACTACTTCAGAGACCACCGAGACTACACAAGCCGACAATGATGCATCCGAAGCTGAAGCATCAGGTGAACTAACCAACCGAAACCGTGCCGAGATGCGACTTGATCAGATTGAAAAACTTGAATCGATAGGTCTCTCTATGGACGACGTTACATTTATAAACGATAAAGACGCAGAACTTCCAGGCGTGCACGAAATGAGTGGTTCATCTCTTAATGGTGGAACATGGAATGGTTCAGAAATTACAACTAACGGCGCAATTGAAATGGGTCAAAACATGCTGACTGCACAAAACGGTTATGAGCAGAACCAAGGCGATGTACTCAAGGAAGCATTGAAGAACGCCGGTGTACCTGAGTCTATGCTTGAAGATACTCGTATATTTAATTCTGATATAACAGAAATTCGGGTTGTAACACTCAATTCTGATAGCGCAAATTACAAGAACATGGCTTATAACGCAAACGGCGTATTAGCATATGACCTCGACCGTGCAGTTGGCGCCAATGACGCAATCGCTTTGATTAGCTTCTTGGACGAAGACGGCAATGTACAGACTATTGCAGCACGCGTAGACTGTGGCTTCCAGCCGTTTGATTCTGTTGAAATCCCTGAAACTCCAGAAGAGGAAACTCCTACAACTACAACCCCACCAACAACAACGACCCCTCCTCCAACTACAACCCCACCAACCACGTCTACTACTGCTCCAGAGACAACAACCACCACTTCGACCACTACCCCAGAGACAACAACCACTACGACTCCCAAGACACCTAAACCGCTTCCTACAATTCCTGGTTATGAGGATCAAGAACCTGGAGATCCAGGCGAGAATCCGAATGTTCCTGACACTGATAATGAAGGTCAAGACGAGGATGGTTACTTGCCAGGTGAGAACCCAAACACTACGACCAGCATCCCTGAAGCAGAAGCTCCTGATGAGCCAATTAATACACCTGAATCACCAAGTGACGGCACTGTGCCGGTTCCAATGTCAGTCATTGCAGCCGGAGGCATTGCAGGACTCACATTCGAGCAGCGTCGAAGATACTCGAGTGCACCAAACGGCCTCGCTCCAATTGAAGTTGAGCTAGAAGACTAAGTCAGAATAAGTAAAGGAGACAACCATGAAAGTACTACAATACATCAAGGCTAACAGCAAAAAGGCAACACTTGCAATCTTTGCTGCAACTGCAATCGCAGTTCCTGCCATTGCTTTTGCCGGCTTCTTCCCAGAACGCCCTATAAAGGATTGGAATAATACTACAGACCGAGGTGGATTCGACAAGGTCGTATTCAACTCGTTCGTCAACACGCCATACTACGGTGATGAACGGCATTTCTTTGATGCTCGTGAAGGTGTTGGGAACGATGCGGCAGACAACTATAAGGATGTTCTTGGCGGCGTTGACGCTGGAGATGAACTTACGCTTCGTGTGTATGTTCACAACAACGGCAACCAGGACTTGAATGGCGAGAACTACGACGGACCTACTGTTGCAAAGGACGCAAAAGTGCGATTTAAGCTCCCTACAGGAACAGCACAGAATCTAAAAGCTACAAGCTATATCTCTGCAAGTAACGCAACCCCTGCAGTTGTATCTGATACATCTGAGTTTGTTGGCGAAAACGCCTTCAGTCTTGAATATATTCCAGGCTCTGCAACGCTCGTAACTGGTCATAACGGTGGCACGGGATTTGCTCTTAGCGATAGCATCGTGACTGACGGCGCAACGATTGGCTACAATCAGTTGAATGGTGTATTGCCAGGTTGTTTCGAATACCAGGCGTTCGTGTACATCAAGGTTAAAGTAAAGGCCCCTGCCGTTGAATTTGAGAAGAAAGTGAAAGTTGGTGATGGATCATACCAGGATTCAGCTCACGCAAAACCAGGTGACATAGCCAAGTGGCTCATTACATATAAGAACGTTGGAACTGCACAGTTGAACAATACAACCATTAAGGATACGCTTCCTGCGAACCTTGATGTTGTCGACGGAAGCGTAAAGCTAGTAGACGCAGCTCACAAAAACGGACTTGCACTTGATGACGAAGATTTGTTTGACTCAAACGGCGTAAACGCTGGTTCATACACGAGCGGTTCGAATGGCTACATTACGTTCGACACCAAGATTGCAGCGGCAAGCGAGCTCGAAGAGTGTGTCACTACGCTCAAGAACATTGCTCGAGTTCGAGCAGATGATGTTACTCAACAGGAAGATGACGCTACAGTTATCGTCACAAAAGAAAACTGTGATGAAGTAACGCCTACTTACAGCTGTGATTTGCTTGAACTAAAGAAACTAGGAAACCTAAAATACCAGTTCACTGCGAAAGCTACTGCTACTGGCGGTGCGACTATCAAGCAATACCGATATGACTTTGGCGACAAGACTGAAGTTATGGTGACCGACAAGACAGTTGTTGAGCACACATATGCTAAGTCTGGCGACTATGCTGCATCCCTAACTGTTGACTTCAATGTTGATGGTGCAGTGCAAAGCAAGTCAGGCGAAAGCTGTAAGGTTGTTATCAACACCGAAAAAGAAGTTGAGAACTGCCCAATCCCAGGCAAAGAAAACTTGCCAAAGAACAGCCCTGACTGTGTTACGCCTGAACTTCCAAAGACAGGCCCAGCAGATATGATCGGCATCTTTGCAGCAGCTACAATTGCCGCAGGATTCGCTCACAAAATTGTTCTTTCACGACGCTTCCTCTAAGAGGGCTGTGGATAAGTACCTAGCTAGAATCGCAAAAATATGCTAGAGTTTAGCTAGGTACAACAAACGAGTATTGACTGACCGCTATCTCGTAAGAACATTCTTGAAACACCCTGCATATAAACAATGTAGGGTGTTTCATTTCCGCCTCTGTTATGCTACACTTGAGCGGTTAAAATCTACATAAAGCATTGTAGCAATGGTCTCATTGTCTTGCGGCTAGGAAGCCAGTTATCGATGCTTGTATCGAACGATAAACAAGACATACTGGCAGATTGCCAGTCCGCACCTTACAATGAATATGTTCAAATATGGTCTCATCGTCTAACGGTTAGGACACCAGGTTTTCATCCTGGCAATCGGGGTTCGATTCCCCGTGAGATCACCAAGAAAAATAGATCAGCTAATGCTGGTCTATTTTTCTTTGTATTGCCTGGCGGAAGCGAACCCCGAAATAAGTGAGCATAGCGAACGAGGGGTCGATATTCAGGCAAGACCGAGGGAGCTCGCTCACTCGCAGCTTAAGCAGAATATACCCAAGTATTCCCCGTGAGTTTCTGAAAAGAAACAGAAGTAAGCACCCGAACTATGACCAGCGTTTAGCTGTAGATTTGTATAAAAACAGTGACTCTCTGCTAAGATAACGCTTGCGCTAATTCAAGATGGCGCTACACTGGTAGTAATGAATAGCACAATGAAAGCTCCGGGCGTTGCCGTGGAAGATTACAAGCGAACAAAGATTATCGCAACGGCCGGCCCGGCGACTGATACCTATGAATTGGTCCGAGCGTTGATTGATAATGGCGCGAATGGAATTCGACTCAACTTTAGCCATGGCGATTATGATGAGCACTTGACTCGTATTAATTGGGCGAGAAAAGCTTCGAAAGAGCTTAGCAAGCCAGTTGCAATCATTCAAGATTTACAAGGTCCAAAAATTCGTCTTGGTGACTTTGAGGGCATAGTCACCGTGAAGGCTGGCCAGCAGCTACAGCTGCAATACAAGGGAGAGTACCGCGAAGGTGGTCCAATTCCAGTACAGTTTGATTTATCAAAAAAAGTGAAGCGTGGAGAGCGTCTTTATATTTATGATGGAAAAGTGCGCACTACTATTACCAGCGTTTCCGACGATATGGTTCATGTACGAGTGGAGAACGACGGAATTTTGATTAAGCGCAAAGGCATAAACCTGCCGGATACTGATTTTGGCGGTGACATAATAACCGGCAAGGACAAAAAAGACGTAGTTTTTGGTGCAGCACACGACGTTGATTACATGGCACTTAGTTTTGTCCAGACTGCTGCAGATATTCGTCAACTTCGCACAATTCTACGGAATCACGGCTCAAAAGCTAAGATCATTGCCAAGATAGAAACAAATGCTGCGATAGATAACCTAGAGGCGATAGTCCAGGAAGCCGATGCTGTAATGGTCGCTCGCGGCGACTTGGCGATTGAAACTTCTCCTGAGTCGGTGCCAATTGTGCAGCGCAAAATCATAGGCCTTGGAATGCGTTACGGCAAACCAACTATTGTAGCTACTCAAATGCTTGCAAGTATGTCGGAATTCCCAGAGCCTACGCGCGCCGAAGTGTCAGATGTTGCGACGGCTGTAATAGTCGGAGCTGATGCCACAATGCTGTCGGACGAAACAGCCGCTGGCAAGTACCCAATTGAAGCAGTGCGTGTCATGAAGCGCGTGATCATGTATTCACAGGCAAATGCACCACTGCAAGTTACATTTCCTAAATATGATGACAAAACGCGGCAAAATGCAATATCGCTGGCGATCATCAGCCTCGCAGATAATCTTGGAGCAAAAGCAATTGTCGCAGAAACCAAATCTGGATCTACGGCAATCAACATTAGTTCACGGCGACCAGGCTTGCCAATCATCGCCGTAACTTCCGATGAGCGCGTGGCGCAACAATTAGCGATATCTTATGGAATTAAAAGTTTTATCCGCCCCGATGATCCCAAAGCCGCAACAAAACTAACTTCCTGGCTTCAAAAAAGCCGAGTATTTAGCAAGGGCGATATGGTCATTACCGCAAGTGGTCAATATCCAGGAGTTGTTGGCACAACCGACACAGTAAAAGTTCGAGTAATTACGTAGGTCACGTAAAGGAGTCCGTGGTGGGATTTTATAAAAAAACAATCAAAGACATCGACATACACGGTAAGACTGTCCTATTGCGTGCTGACTATAATGTGCCGCTCGAGAATGGAAAAATCACCAGCGATTATCGAATTTTGCAGTCATTGCCCACGATTCAATATTTGCGTGAACAGAACTGCAAGATAGTCATCTGTTCGCATCTTGGTAGACCCAAAAGTGCAGATGATCAGTCGGTTTCAATGAAGCCAGTTGCTAAGCAGTTGCAGAAGTTGACAGGAGCTGACGTTACACTAGCAAAAGATTGTGTCGGAGAAGAAGTTGTCGAACTGATTAATCATGCAAAGCAGGACGAGATTATATTGCTGGAAAACTTACGATATCATGACGACGAAGAAGCCAACGATGATGGTTTTGGACGGCAGCTGGCCTCGTTGGCGGACGTTTTTGTGCAGGATGCTTTTGGTGTTGTGCACCGTGCTCACGCCTCAACTGACGCAGTAACAAGACATATCCAAAGTGTTGCGGGCTTGCTGTTAGAAAAAGAAGTGACAACGATTAGTGATGTAATGGAAAGACCAACTCGTCCGCTGATGGCAATTATTGGTGGCGCAAAAATAAGCGACAAGATAGAGATTTTGAATAGGTTTATAGAAATCGCAGACATCGTGGCGGTTGGCGGCGCAATGGCCAATACATTCTTATTGGCCGAAGGGATAGATGTTGCAAAAAGCTTAGTAGAACCAGAGGACGTTCCGATCGCCAAAAAAATCATTGCAAAGGCGAAAGCTAGAACCGCAAAGGAGAACTTTGTATTCTATATTCCCCAAGATGGCGTGGTAGCGAAAAAGATTGATAAGTCTGCGTCGACTCGAATTGTTGATTGGGACGCACATGTGATTGCAGATATTGAGGCGTATCCAAAAAGAGCCAGTAAGAGCGCAACTACCATTGCAGCCGACGAGATGATTTTAGATATTGGACCTTTCTCTGGATCGTTCATTGCGGGATGTTTGCAACTTTCCGAAACGGTTGTTTGGAACGGTGGCATGGGCGTAACCGAGCAAGATGGATTGCAGGGCCCCGTTGGTCCTTTTGCCCATGGAACCGACGTTATTATGAATGCCATGCTTGGAGCTTATGGAAATAAGCCATTTACGCTTGTTGGCGGTGGAGATACGGTTGGTTATGTTGAGTCGGAGGGTTTACTAGATCACTTCAATCATGTGTCTACAGGTGGTGGTGCGAGTCTAGAGCTCATGAGTGGCAAGCAATTACCGGGTGTTGAGGCACTCCAGAATAAGGATTCGTAGCAGAATGCTATACTAAGGATAAGAATTATGAATAATAGAAAAAAAATCATCGTAGGAAATTGGAAGATGCATCTGAATGCGAGTCAGGCTAGTCTGCTACTTCATCGTTTGCATGAGAGAATCAAGATTCATCGTGATGTCGAAGTAGTGCTGGCTCCAAGCACCTTAGTCTTGCAGCCGTTGACTATGCAGATCGACCGCCGTAAGTTTAGGCTAGCAGCTCAGAACGCTTACCATAAGGACGAAGGCGCATTTACTGGTGAGGTGAGCTTTACGATGCTTCGCGATCTTGTGCATTATGTGATTATTGGACACTCAGAACGTCGCAATGCATTCGGTGAAACACTTGAGGTTGTTCGAGATAAGGTCGCATCGTGCGTTCGTAATGATATATCACCGATTCTTTGTGTTGGCGAAACTAAACACGAAAAATTGGCAGGCGAAACCAAGCAAGTTGTGCACGACCAGATTGTGTCGGCTCTTAGTAATTTAACTTCAGATGACATCGAGCGAGTGGTAGTTGCTTACGAACCAGTGTGGGCTATTAGCGGTGGCAAAAATTACGCCAATCACGAAGTGGCAACTGCTGAAGATGTTGAAAACATTGCTGCATACATTCGACACGTGATTAAGGATCTATACGGTAAAAAGGCTTCAGAGACCGTCCGTATTCTTTATGGTGGAAGCACGAATGCCGAGAATGCTAAATCGTATTTGAGTGTACCCGGTATTGATGGATTGCTTCCCGGCGGCGCCAGTCTTAACTATCATGCATTTTCGAGCATGGTAAGTACTGCATACGACATGACTCAAGAGAAGAACGGATAAGCCCAAGCTGTGGCAGAGAAGAGTATACCAAGCACTGAAACCAAGCGAGTCTTTGATGTTGCCGCTCCCGGTAAGTCACCAGCTAGCGCCACATCTCGACCAGTAATTTTAAAAGGTCGTTCACTGATGAAGGATCCCATGATGGCAGATGCTCCTAAAACTGATCAGGCAGTAGAAGAGTCTTCAGTTGAAGAGACAGAAGCAGCTCAGACTCCATCTGAGCCCAAAAAAACAATAAAGCCTCTGGCTAATGAAGAATCAGAACAACCAGCTGATACTGATTCAAAGTCCGATGAAGCTGAAACTAAAAGTACCAAAAAGGAGTCATCCACCGATGCGCCTTCAATGTCTTCTGCCGCTGTTGACGCGCTCGCCGATGTCGCGATTAAGGCCAAGAAATCCAAGAAGGAAGACCCAAAGATTCGTGAAGCCTTGAATAATCACATAGAGCAAAAGACTTATTTCGTGCCAATTGCACAACTGACAAAACGTCGCTTGCGAATTGAGCTATTCATAAGTCTGTTCGTTTTGTGTGTAATCATCGGTCTTTATTTGGCTATTGACGCGGAATTGTTACTCCCGGGCATTCATTTACCTTTTGAGTTCCTATAGGGGCATGCGAGGCTACTCACGATCAACAGTTCGCTGGCTATATTTTTTTGTTATCGTAGCCGTTGGCGCAGCAAGCGTGTGGGTAGTGATTTCTTTGCAGCAGCAGCCAAAACATGTCGCTCCACTTGAGCTTGTTCGCGATTATAATGACGGGTCATTGCAGCCACCCCAGGGATTTGAAGCTTTTTACTTTGATCGACAGGGATTTGGGATAGTTTTCCCTTCTCACCAAGCACCATTTATCGCTGAGCCGCTCACCAACCTAGATATTCAGAGCCGCTATGCCACGCGCGACTTTACAATTTCTGTCTACGATTCTAGAAACCCCGCCTACGACCCATTTGACGATGAGCAGCAAGCTTGTGTCTACGATGGCGCACTACGACAATTTGCAGGTGAAGCCTGTACTCTGCAGCGGGTCGAAATCAACAGCGTTGGTGTGCATGCCGGATGGTTTGTGCGCGATGATTATCGTCGCTTTGCGATGCTAGCGCCTATAAAGTTTCATGAGTACATGTTCGTGGCGACCGCAGACTATCAGAATGATTGTGGGGCGAAGGCAAATGTGTGCGAAGCGCGTGCTCTACAAGCCAAAACCAACCTCGAGACATTCATGTCGCAAGTGATTGAGAAAAATCACAACCTTTTTGCACAGTAGTTGCTGTTAGAATACATGAGCATGCAAAATGACTTACTTACAGGATTAAATGATGAACAGCGACGTGCGGTCGAGACGACCGAAGGTCCATTACTGATTCAGGCCGGCGCCGGATCTGGCAAGACAAAAACCCTTACTCATCGCATTGCCTATCTTATCGATACCAAAAAGGCTACACCATATAACATATTGTCGGTGACGTTCACGAACAAGGCGGCGGGTGAAATGCGAACTCGCGTTGCAGAGCTACTGGGACAAAACCCGGATAACCGAAGTTTTATGCCGTATATGGGGACCTTTCACAGTATTTGTGTGCGGTTACTTCGCCAAGACGGCGATCACGTTGGTGTGCCTAAAAATTTTGTAATCTTTGATGAATCTGATCGACAGTCAGCCATTAAGCAAGTCAGTAAGCGTTTGTCGCTTGACGAGAAAGCTTTTCCAGCCCGTGGCCTATCCCATGTTATTAGTAGCGCCAAGAATGACCTGATTGGACCTGATAAATTTGCCGGCTCGACTAAAAGTCCAACTCAAGTCGCTGCCGCAAAAGTCTACCCCTTGTACGAAAAGATGCTTAAGGATAACGGAGCACTTGATTTTGACGACTTGATTTCTAAGACAGTGCATCTCATGGAGTACCACGAAGAAATCCGCGCAAAGTGGCAAAAGCAATTCAAATACGTGATGATTGATGAGTATCAGGACACCAATGCTGCGCAGTATAAGCTGGTGCGACTGCTCACAAGCTCGGCAAACAATATAGCTGTTGTTGGCGATGATTGGCAGAGTATTTATTCTTGGCGTGGTGCAGATTTCCGCAATATTCTAAATTTTGAAAATGATCATCCAGGCGTGTCTGTAATCAAGCTGGAACAAAACTATCGCAGCACCAAAGCAATTCTGGATGCCGCCCACGCGGTGATTACCAAGAATGAGCAGCGTTCCAAAAAACAGCTATGGACAGATGGTGCTAAAGGTCAGCCAGTTAAGGTTATCGAGGCTTTTAATGAGCGCGCAGAGGCAGAGCTCGTTGTGACGCGAGTACAAACTGCACTGCAACATGGACTCCGGCAGTTCAAGGATTTTGCAGTTCTTTACCGAACGAATGCACAGAGTCGGTCCATCGAAGAAGCTTTCGTACGCTATGGAGTGCCATATCGTGTTGTTGGCGGTGTTAGATTTTATGATCGCAAGGAGATCAAGGACATAATGGCGTACTTGCGTTTGCTGTATCAGCCCGAAGATCGGGTGAGTTTTCAGCGGATTGTAAATACACCGACGAGAGGCATTGGTGCAAAATCGCTGCAAGTATTTAATGATTACATGAATGCGAGTGGGGTTACCCTAATTCAGGCACTGGCTGACGTAGACTCAATGAAACTAACACCAAAAGCCATCAAGGGCTTCAGAGACATAGCAGACCTACTGATCAGCTTCAGAGAAGTCATGAATGACCGACCTCTTCCGGAGCTACTGGAGGCTCTCGTGAAGCGTTTGGACTACTTGGCGTTCATAGATGACGGCTCAGCTCAGGGCGAATCGCGTAAAGAAAACGTACAAGAGCTTTTGAGCGTAGCACAACAATACCAAGATGTAGGACTTGATGGATTCTTAGAGGAAATTGCGCTCGTAAGCGACCTGGATAGCTTTGATGAAAATAGTAATGCAGTTACGCTTATGACTCTCCATGCTGCAAAAGGTCTGGAGTTTCCGGTGGTGTTCATGATGGGCATGGAGGAGTCGCTATTCCCACATTCCAGGGCATTATACGATCAGTCAGAAATGGAAGAAGAGCGTCGGTTGTGTTACGTGGGTATGACTCGTGCAAAATCAGAATTGTATATGATGCATGCCGTGAGCAGAATGTTATACGGAGGAGTGCAACATAATCCACCTAGTAGGTTTATGAGTGAAATTGACAGTTCATTGCTCGATTCAGAACGAGCGGCTGGATTGTCTGGTGGAAGTTTCAAGTCGTTCGCTGACAGGCAGCAGTCTGGGTATACTAAACCAACCGAGGCGCCCAAGCCGCCCCGTCCACCGCAGTTTGTTGACGACATGCCAAGCTATGACGAAAGCCAAGAGTACCCAACCCTTGATGAAGGCGACACCGTGAAACACCAGCTATTTGGTATTGGCAAGATCATATCGATGGATGGCGATACAGCGACTATTTATTTCAAATCCAAAGGTAATAAGACGCTCAATATCCAGTTTGCACCACTGGAAAAAATTACTTAGCACCACTGGAGAATTGGCCTAAAATCTGGTATACTTGTGCTTGCTAGATTTTGTTGTTATTGTTTTTACTCTAGTGGCTATTTTATGAAGAAAGCACTCAAAAAATTACGCTCTAAGAAGACGCAGCGCAAGCTGAAGTTGCTGAGCCGTCATCCATTCGTGGTTCCGGTGAGTGTTTTTGTGGTGTTATTTTTTGTGACACTTATGGGATTGGTGTTACTTGGTGGAAGCACTGAGGGTGCGCAGGATACACGCGTCGTGCGACTTTTTGTTGACGGTAGGTCGCGAGTCGTACCAACCAGGGCGGTTGACGTGGCAGATCTGCTAAATCGGCTGGAAATTAAAGTTGAAAGCGCCGATATAGTTGAACCCGCATTGGATGCCGAGATTACAGACAATAACTTCCAGATCAATGTATACAAAGCCCGTCCTGTTCTAGTAGAAGATGAAACGGGCAGCCGTACAGTTACGCTTACCGCCGAGCCTTCTCCACGGGCAGTTGCCAAAGCTGCTGGCGTAGAGGTCTTTCCAGAGGATATCGTCGAGAGACAGCCGCTAACCGAGCAAACGCCTGCGGAAGTTATAAAATCTGGCGGAGTTGAGGAGCGGATTGTTATTGATCGTGCCACCCTTGTTTCGCTTAATCTTTACGGCAAGTTGGTGCAAATTCGGACTCACGCGACAACAGTCGATGAGTTATTGGAGGAAAAAGGGATACAGATAAATCCAGATGACACGCTGGAGCCAGCTTTGGGCACAAAACTACAAACATCAACCAAGGTGTCGGTTGCGCGCGTGGGAACTAGACTAGAGACTGTCGAGGAAGAAATTCCGATGCAAATTGAGTACATCGACGATGCAAATATACAAAGAGGAATCGAATCAATTAAAACTGCCGGTCGAGCAGGTGAGAAGGTTGTGACTTATGAGATCGTTCTAGAGAATGACGTCGAGGTTGCGCGGAATGCAATTTCTGAAGTTATTGTGAGCGAACCGGCAGTGCAAGTAGTTGTGCGAGGTACAAAATTTGTGATTAGTAATCCGTCAGAAAACGTAGCTTTGGGGCAAAGGATTGCTGCAGAGATGGGGTATGGCGATCAATTCAGCTGTATATACGATATTTTCCAGCGGGAGTCGGGCTGGAATCATCTGGCGCGCAATCGAAGCTCAGGTGCGTACGGCATCCCTCAGGCCTTGCCAGGTAGTAAAATGGGAGCAGGTTGGGAATCCGATCCAGCCGTGCAAATTAGGTGGGGAATAGGCTACATGGTTGGGCGCTACGGCAGTCCATGTGGCGCAAATGCATTCTGGCAAGTAAATCATTGGTACTAGGCTATACTAAGAAGAGATATGAATTACATTGCACAAGATCAGTCATACATAGTTCGGCTTAGCAAGGGGGAGCAGCTCGTTGCATCGCTTACTAGCTTAGTCAAAAAAGAAGATATTCAGGGTGCATGGATTTCGGGTTTGGGCGGATCTCTGTCGGTTGAGCTGGGGTTTTACCAGTTAGACACGAAGTATTACGATTGGAAAATTTTTGATCAATTACTAGAGATTACTAGCTTGCAGGGTAATGTGTCGTGGGTTGATGGCGAGCCAAAGCTACATATTCACGGCAGCTTTTCTGACGAGAAAATGTGCGGGCTTGGAGGGCATGTCAAAGAGTTAACAGTTAGCGGCACCTGCGAAATTAAACTTGATGTGATCGATGTATCGCTGTCACGACGTCATGACGAAGCCATAGGACTTGATTTGCTCGATTTATGAGTTTGCCTGTAACCAACAAATCACTTGGTCAGCACTGGCTTACCGACAAAACTATTTTGTCCCAGATAGTGGCGGAGGCTATGGTTGCCAAGGATGATAATGTGGTTGAGATTGGTCCTGGTCCTGGCACACTTACTCGCGAGCTTATTGCCGCCGGCGCGCACATTACGGCTGTTGAGTTCGATGAGCAGCTGGCTATAGACATGAAACATAACTTTCCAGCAGTAAAGACCGTACAACAAGATATCTTGCAGTTTAACTTTTCTGAAGTCTCCACACCCTACAAGGTTGTTGCCAACATCCCCTACTATCTTACGAGCAAGCTCATTCGTACGATAAGTGAGTCTAGTAATCCGCCCGAGATTGCAGTTTTATTGGTGCAAAAAGAAGTTGCGCAGCGTGTCTGTGCAGCTCCAGGCAAAATGTCGATGCTGAGCGTTAGTGCGCAATATTATTGGAATTGTGAGCTCGGCATTGAGGTGCCTGCAAAGTTCTTTACGCCGCCACCAAAAGTTGATTCACAAACAGTTATATTAAAGCGCCGAACAGACCCATTATTTGGCGATATTGACGAAAAGAAGTTCTTTAGAATTGTTAAGGCAGGATTTAGTAATCGTAGAAAAACGCTCTTGAACTCACTAAGCGCCGGTTTGCAGTTAGATAAAGATGAGGTCAAAATTTTACTAAACAAGGCCGGCATAAACCCTTCGGCACGGCCCCAGGAACTCTCTCTACAACAGTGGTTTGGGCTACAAGAAGTCATTGCAAATTAAATACATAAGTGGTATAGTAAAATTGCGTCAGTAAAATGGCGCAATTTTGACATGGGGCTGACTTTAAGCTCGACGTTAGCTCGTTTACAGGTAGATCAGCAGGTCGCTAATCCCGCGTTATAGGATAAAAATCACTAGATGCAACATCTTTTGTACAGCGCGTTGCTAGCATGTTCCGCATGCCAGTAGCCGCACCAGCTTTTGCTTAATTGTTAAAAGCCGTTTTGCCGACGATATCTGATAGTTGTGCAAAGCGCTATTTTTCAGATTGCTCAGTTACGAGAATCCATAGTAATTGCTAAGACTTTTGGATGAACTTTTGTTAGTTTTTGATTATTTTTCATCTAACAATCGTAATTAAATGATCTAAGCCTGTAGGATAGACTACTTGAAACACTTACGGACGCGGGGGCGGTGCCCGCCAGCTCCACCATGATGAAAGCCTTAGATAATTCTAGGGCTTTTTTCTTGTTTAAGTTTGGGCACTGCCCGAGAGGGCGAAAATAGCCAGCGGCTATTTGAGTTTTCCTTGCTTGTCCTGCGAGCCTGGCTTTTGCCAGGTTGCCGAGCAGCTTATTAAGTGTTCGTGCCCGCCAGCTCCACCATGATGAAAGCCTTAGATAATTCTAGGGCTTTTTTCTTGCCAAGAATTTGACACGTTCTCCTCTGGTGGAAACAGATTATTTATGCTATAATTACCGCTAAAGTTAGGGCGCTTACTACCAAAGTAAACGGTAAGCGCATTTTTTATGAGTACAATCCAAGACCCAACCAAGATTAGAAACATTGCAATTATTGCGCACGTTGACCACGGCAAAACAACGCTCGTTGACGGCCTATTGAAGCAATCACAGACTTTCCGTGACAATCAGGCAGAAATGTCCCAAGAGCTAATCATGGACAGTGGCGACCAAGAAAAAGAGCGCGGCATCACTATTACCGCTAAGGTAACTGCCGTACAGCATAACGATTATCGTGTAAATATTATTGATACCCCAGGTCACGCTGACTTTAGCGGCGAAGTTGAGCGAACTCTCAACATGGCCGATGGTTGTATTTTGATTGTTGATGCACAAGAAGGTCCTATGCCACAGACCAAATTCGTACTTAGTAAGGCGTTGGCGTCTGAGCTAAAGCCAATAGTTATTATTAATAAAATCGACAAACCAGCTAGCCGCATTCAAGAAGTTGAGGACGAACTTGCAGATTTATTCTTGGAACTTGCGGTTCACGAAGACCAACTGCATTATCCGGTGTACTACGCAATTGGTCGTGAAGGAAAAGCCTGGGATACAGTTCCAGCAAATCCAGAAGCTGACGAGGCTGACCTGGAGGTTATTTTCGACGCAATCACAACGCATGTTCCTGCGCCTGTCGTAGAAGTGGACAAACCGTTTCAGATGCTTGTAACTGCTCTTGCATGGGACACCTATAAAGGTAAATACGCCATTGGAAAGATTAGCCGCGGTTCGGTTAAGCCAGACGACGCAGTAATGCTCATGAAGAAAGACGGCACTCAAGCTAAGGCAAAAGTCGACATGGTTTATATGAGTCATGGCGTGAGCAAATCAGAAGTTGCCGGTGGCGTAGCTGGTGATATCGTGCAATTAACTGGTGTTGGTGAAGCCCAGATTGGTGAAACGATTGCTGACAGCGTCAATCCTGAAGCTTTGCCGGTCATGGAAGTTGAATCTCCTACTCTCAAGATTTACCTCGGCCCAAACACTAGTCCACTAAAAGGCCGTGAAGGTGAATTTAGTACTAGCCGCCAGATTAACGACCGACTAAAGAAAGAGCTAGAAACAAACGTAGGCTTGAGGGTTGAAGAGAATGGTATTGGGTTTAATGTATCGGGTCGTGGTGAGCTTCACCTGAGTGTCTTGATTGAAACTATGCGGCGTGAAGGTTTTGAGTTTGAAGTTGGGCGACCGCAAGTGGTAACGCGCGTGGTTGACGGTGTTGAAGAAGAGCCAACCGAGGAATTGATTATTGAGGTGCCAGCTGAACACGTTGGCGCTATTCAGATGGAGCTTGGTAAGCGTCGTGCAACTCTCAAGGAGCAGTTTGCAAACACCAAGGGTACAACCAAACTTGTTTACGAGCTTCCAACTCGCGCACTCCTTGGACTGCGCAATATCTTGATCACTCAGACAAAGGGTACGGTCATTATGAACTCGCTCGTTCTTGGCTATCAGCCAAAGGGTGCAGCACTTGAGCAGCTTAGAAATGGTGTGTTGATTGCATTCGAGCAAGGCACCACTACGCCTTATTCATTGCAGACTGCTGAAGAGCGTGGCACGATTTTTGTTGAAGCCGGTGCAACGGTATATGCTGGACAAATTGTAGGGCTAAACAAACGCCAGGATGATCTTGAGATGAATGTTTGCAAAGCCAAGCACTTAACAAACATGCGCAGTAGCTCTAGTGACGGCGTGGTTCAGTTAACCCCTCCAACAATTCTTAGCCTAGAAGAATGTTTGGACTTTATTGAAAACGATGAACTGTTGGAAGTAACACCAAAATCTTTACGCCTACGCAAACGCGAACTTGATCCAAGCAAAAGAAAACGCTCAAAAAACAACTCCTAACTACAAACCAGTAATGTGCTTTGAGTCTGACGATAAGTAATCTATAATTTATGTATGGAAAAAGATCCGTCGGTAGGACGGGTGGGATTAAAAAAAAGCAAAAAATTTGAAGAATTTTTGCGACAAAATAATTTCTATAGGCGCACAGCATATGGTGTGTTGGCAGTTTGGAGTGCGAGTGTAGGAATTGCTGGTGTCAAAAATTTAAGTAACGAAGAATCTGTAATCTACGACGAAGAAGCCCTGGCCTATATTGATGACATAAACGATCAGGCGCTAGAGGGTTCAATTGCTCTTGGTGATGGTACGATGATAGACACGCAGCTTGTGGCAGAACCTTCGGCCTTACTTACACCCACTACATTGGAGCTAACGCCAGCACAAAAACTTGGTTTAGAAATCGACCCACGAATCGAATCTGCGATGACCGGCATGGAAGAGCTGACAGTCGAAGGCTACAACCAATTTCTAAATTCAATAGATAGTTCACCAATTGAATACTCTAGTCAGTTCAGGGAGTTCAACCAAGATCTAATAAGCTCATTGGTAGAGCAAAAACAAAGTGAAATATTTAATTTGCATTTAACAGTGGCTTACGCAAATGATCAGCCAGGCTTTGGTAGTGAAATGTTAGGAAATTTCAATGTATTGAATATGGTCAAAAGCATGGCGTTGAGGGGAGAAGGTATTAATACACAATGTTGCGGAATTAATTGGATGATCGGGAGGGCTGCAAATACTTACCAAACAGCTCCTTTGAATGCTAAGTTAAATCACAATCCACCCTATGATGGTATTGCAACTGGTGTTGAGATCGAGGCTAATGAACAAGCGTCAATAACTTCAGATCAGTATGTTGAAGCTGGATATCTCTCGATTGCCGTGCTTGACACACAAGAGCTGCTGGGTAGAAAACCATTAAGTGAAATACTGCAAGGTCATGGAGAAATGCGCGATAGGATAATCGATGAATGGAATGCCACACATTCTCCCAATGAACGCTTAGGTGTTCGAGACGATTTTGATTTTCCTGAGTCTGAACTTTTTCGTTACTATGTTCAACAGTTCTTGGATCGACACCCCGAGATAATTGGGCAAAAACCACTCGCTCGTCTACCTTAGATAATCTTGGCATTTTTGCTATGCTAATAGAAGAAAGCGAGAATTCATGCCAGAACTAAAAACCAAGAAGAATGATGCAAGCGTAGAAGACTTTCTTGCAACCATTGAAGACGAGCAAAAGCAAAAAGACGCGTTTTCGTTGCTTGAGTTATCTAAAGAGGTTACTGGCGAGCCCGCAAAGATGTGGGGAGGAAGTATTGTCGGGTTTGGTGATTCTGCGTATAAAAGGGCCGATGGAAGTGAGCATAAGTGGATGAAAACTGGCTTTAGTCCTCGTGCTCAGAACCTAACTATTTACATAATGACTGGATTTGATGAATACGCTCAGGCTAGTGGATATAACCCTCAGGTTTATTTGGACAGACTTGGGCCTCATAAAACAGGGAAGTCATGTCTCTATATAAAACGATTGTCTGATATTGATGTTTCGGCACTCAAAGAATTGATTGCAGCATCACTCGCTGTGCAGGAAAAGAAAGTTTAAATGCCAAGACTGCCACTGCCAAAGAATCCGTTTCGAAAAAAAGCGCTTATTGATGACACGGCGCTCATTGCTGCTCGAGAATACATTGCGAATTATTGGCAAAAACTTGAGAGAAAAAATACAAAAGATACAGATAGTTTAATTGGTCTACCTAATCCATACATTGTGCCAGCACATGAGGCTGGTCGTGAGTTTGACTTTAATGAAATGTATTACTGGGACACGTATTTTATTGCTCAGGGCTTACTGGAGCCGCAATATAAAAAACTGGTTGTTGGCATGCTCGAAAATCTGCTTGGTATGTTTGAGCGTTACGGGGTTATTCCGAATGCATCGCGCACGTATCTAATGGGCCGCAGTCAGCCGCCTTTACTTACAAGCTTTATATGGGACGTGTACGATGCGTTTTCAATGGACGACGCGTGGTTAGCAAGAGCTATGAAAATTGCAGAGGCAGAGTATAAAGCAGTTTGGGTGGGAACTTCTAAACCGCACGACAGAAATGTTCACCAAGATTTGAGTCGCTATTATGACATCAATCGGCTTCATGATTTGGCAGAGGCAGAGAGTGGCTGGGACATGACGCAACGCTTCAATAGACGATGCCTGGACTATCTTCCGGTCGACTTAAATGCGTTGCTCTATGAATACGAGATGGACTTTGCTCGCTACTATACGCATATCGGCAAGTCTGCCAAGGCTTCAAGGTGGCAATCTTTGGCCGAAAAGCGAAGTGCAACAATGCAGGAGCTTATGTGGTCACGAACGAAGCAATGGTTTTATGATTTTAATTATGTGAAAAAGAAAAAAGGCACTGTATTGTCGCTTGCCGGGTTTTATCCAATGTGGGCAGGAATGATGAGTCATGATCAGGCCAAGAAGATGGTTAAGACTCTCCGTCGTTTTGAGCAAAAAGGCGGGCTGGCAACGACAGACGTACAGCCACTTAATCAGTTTATGCCAGGGAGTATGCCAACGCAGTGGGCGTATCCAAACGGTTGGGCTCCGTTGCACTTTATAGTGATTATTGGGCTCAAGCGCTATGGCTACCACGAGGATGCCGCACGAATAGCGTTTAAATGGCTCAAAACAAACTTGGATTGGTTTAATGTTCATGGTGATTTCCTCGAAAAGTATAATGTTGTGCAGCCTGCCAAGCACCCAGTGAAAGGCGTCTATCCAACACAAACTGGTTTTGGCTGGACCAATGCAATTTTTGAACGATTGGCTAAGGATTTTATTGATAATGCCTGAAACAAGTGAACCACCATGTATCGACAAGCTCGCTTTTGATTCGAGGAAGCAGGCAACTGCCGAAGCGACAGCTTCAAGGTGGCGACATGGCACCAAACTTCGCACTTATCAATGCAGACATTGTGGTTTGTGGCATCTGGCATCTGATATCGCTAGCAATGAAGCTGCTTAACAGATATAATTGATAATCATGAACTACATAAATTCGACTAAATTCATGATCATGCCCACGCGGGCGTAATCTACGTTTATTTAAAAACACCTCGTAAACGAAAGAACTATGAACATGAATTATTTTGTAACAACCTCAATACCGTATATAAATGGCGATCCACACATTGGATTTGGCATGGAGCTAGTACAGGCTGACGTGCTGGCCAGGTACGCAAGGCAGCAGGGTAAGCCTGTTATCTTTAGCACCGGCAGCGATGAGCATGGTGGAAAAATTGAAGAAAAAGCCAAAGAGCTTGGCCAGGAACCACAAGTATTTGCTGATGGCATGAGCCAGAAGTTTCGGGATGTTGCAAAGCAGCTGAATATTAGCAATGATAGGTTTATACGCACGACCGACCAGGGGCATGAGCAGCGAGCAGCGCTTATTTGGAAGGCACTAGAAAAGGATATCTATAAATCCGGATATGAAGGATTATACTGTACCGGATGTGAAGAATTTGTGACTGAAGCTGTGGCTAAAGCGAATAATGGCATCTGCCCGAACCACAACAAGCCATACGAAAAAATCAAAGAAGAAAATTACTTCTTCAAACTTTCGAACTACAACGAAGCAATTCTAAAAGCGATAGATGACGGGAGCTTTAGGATTGTGCCGGCCACCAAGAAGCATGAAATACTTTTTTTGCTCAAGGAGGGGCTTGAGGATATCAGTATTAGTCGTCCGAAGGCTAAAATTGGCTGGGGAGTACCTGTTCCGGGTGACAGCGACCAAGTTATGTATGTGTGGTTTGAGGCATTGATGAACTACATTACAGTGCTTGGCTATCCAGAGCATGATGATTTTAAGAAGTATTGGCCGGCAAATGTACAAGTGATCGGCAAGGATATTTTGCGCTTCCACGCCGCGATTTGGCCGGGCATATTGCTGTCTCTTGGCCTGCCACTACCTAAAACTCTGTATGTGCATGGCTTTATTAGCGGTGAGGGTGGCCAAAAAATGAGCAAGTCTCTTGGAAACGTTGTTGCTCCGGCAGACATCCTCAAGAACTATTCTAGTGACGTGTATCGATACTACTTCTTGCGGCATATTCCAAGTTATGGCGATGGAGATTTTAGCTGGCAAAAGCTTCACGATATATACAACTCTGAGCTCGCTAATGAACTTGGCAACGTGGTGCAGCGAACTGCAGTAATGATAAACAAGTACCAGCAAGGAATTATTGGTGTTGTTCCTGATGCGGCTCATGACATAGCTGAATTTAAGCAAGCTATGGAGGATTGTCGATTCGATAAGGCACTTGAAGAAATTTGGCACCAAGTGCGCAGTCTTAATAAATATATAGAGGATGAAAAGCCATGGCAGATGGCCAAGGCAGGAGATAGTGATCATTTACGTGAAGTGCTTGCGTATCAGGTTAGTGCGATATTGCAGATTGGTGATTTACTGCAACCTTTCATGCCAGAGACAGCTAGCAAGATTCAGCAGATATTTGGTGAAGGAGTTGTTCGACAGATGAACGATACGCTTTTCCCTAGAAAAGACCCAATCGAGACTGCATAAATAGCGTATGTGGTATATTTTGCCGCCCATCTTAGAAACAGAAGATTATTTTCGGGCAATACGCTACACTTGAGGCGATATGAAATTTATTGATACTCACTGCCATATTCAGGAAATAGTTTCGGATGGCGATCCGGATGACGTCGCCCAGGCAAAATGGTTTAAAGCCGGCATTACCGAAGTCTCCGAAGTTATCGATGAATCAAAAAAAGCCGGTGTTTCGGCAATGATGACGGTTGGGTGCTCGCTTGCCGATAGTAAGCGGGCAATTGAGCTGACCGAGCAGCATGAAAATGTGTTTGCATCTATTGGGATTCACCCTCATGAAGCCAAGTTGCATCAGGAGTCGAAGGCTCAAGATGATTTTAGGGCGCTAGCATCAATCCCAGGCGTCAAAGCAGTCGGTGAATGCGGGCTCGATTATTTTTACGAACACTCCCCGAAATCTATACAAGTTAAACTTTTGGAATTTCAACTACAGGTAGCTGTTGATAATAATCTGCCAGTAATTTTCCATGTTCGCGAGGCGTTTGCTGATTTTTGGCCAATTTTGGCCAATTTCCCTACAATTTCAGGGGTTTTGCATAGCTTTACCGATTCTATGGCCACTATGGAGCGTGCAGTTGAACGTGGCCTCTATATTGGACAAAATGGCATCATAACCTTTACGCGCGACCAAAATCAGCTAGATATGTCACGCAGCATTCCTCTTGATAAGTTGCTGCTTGAAACCGATGCTCCCTTCTTGACTCCGAAGCCTTATCGTGGTACAATCTGCAAGCCGAAACATGTGGTGGACACAGCACGGTTTTTGAGTGTGCTACGAGGCGAATCACTCGAAGAACTTGCCAGGACTACGACACATAATGCAAAGGAGTTGTTTAGGCTATCATGAGTTTGTTCGAATCATTTGGTGAAACGCTATCAGGATTTAGCAAGGCTTTAGAGGCATTGCCACGCGTTGCGATTGAGCATATTCATGATGTAGAAAAAGGACCCGACATTCTAGGCAGCAGCGTGGAGATCCAGTTTGGGTCAAATACGCAGACTACAACCAACGAGACCGAACAACTAGCGACTGTTGGCGAAGGAGTTGTAAGTTTGGCTGATGCTCAATCGAACGTTGACTCCCTTGAGCTTGCTAGGGATCGAGTAAAAGAAGCACTTGAAAGTCCAAGTAGCCCCATAGCCACTGACCCTGTTGACATTTTCTTTCAGAATAATCAATTACTAGATGGGCCCGATACATTATTTGATGAGGCTGCATAAGCAGATAACACAATGATTCAAAAGCTTGTAAGGGGGGTGACTCAAACACGCAAAGATCAACGCGATGCGGAATTATTGCGGAAGTTTTTGCGTCGTGAAGCTCAAATTGGTGGTGAGTTGTTTGGTCCTGTGCCTCCAGGACATCGACGAGAATTTTTTTGCCTGGATGCCCATACTTGGGTGTGGCACGAAGAGTGGACAGACGAGCTCGGGCAGAGACAGATTAAAACAACTAGATATGACGTGCGCCCTAACCAAATTTTGAAATCGCAAAATGGGCAGTACCAGAAAGTAGAAGAGGCCGAAGCGCGTCGCCTGCACGAAGCCGCAACTCTGTACCGTGAGCGCGTGATGAAGCACATGTACCGGGCATAGCTATGTTTGTTATGCTGGGTGTGCAAGAGACATTATGAAGCAAACTGTTTATCTTGATTACGCTGCAGCTACCCCTCTTAGAAAAGAGGTTCTTGAGGCTATGCTGCCACTCTTTAATGAAAATTTTTATAATCCATCTGCCGGCTACGCTGCAGCTCAAGCTGTTAGGGTTGAACTTGAGTCTGCACGGGCCAAGGTTGCAAAGGTTATGGGCGTGCGCTCCACTGAGCTTGTATTTACTGCCGGAGGAACTGAAGCTAATAATCTTGCAATTAATGGAATTATGTCGCAATTTCCAGATGCAAAAGTGTTAGTTAGCTCAATAGAGCATGACTCCGTTCTAGCACCGGCAAGCACGTTTTCTAATGAGCTGATTCCGGTTGATGATAAGGGCATGATTGATGTGAGCAAACTAGAGTCTTTGGTGAGCGAAGATGTAGTGCTTGTAAGTATTGGATACGTCAACAACGAGGTCGGTACAATCCAGCCGCTTAAAGAGATTAGTGCAATGATTCACGAGCTGAGACTAAGACGAAAGCAGTCTGGAAATGCCTTACCGCTACTGTTGCATACCGATGCCTGTCAGGCTGGGAATTATTTGCCACTTTTAGCGCATCAAGTTGGGGTTGATTTGATGACGATAAATGGTGGCAAGCTTTACGGTCCGAAGCAGTCTGGAGCGTTGTTCGTAAAAGCGGGGATCGCTTTGCAGCCACTCATTAGAGGTGGCGGACAAGAACGCGGGTTGCGTAGTGGCACAGAAAACGTTGCTCAGGCGATAGGCCTGGCCAGGGCGCTTGAGCTAGCTCAGGCTGAGCGCACAGCTGCCGCCAAAAAGACTGAAGCATTAAGGGAGCAGTTTATTGAGCTGCTTGAGTCTCATATTCCGCAGGTGATCATTAATGGTCATCGAAAATTTAGAGTAGCTAATAATGTGCACATAACGATTCCAGGAACTGACAATGAGCGTATTATGATTGCCTTGGATGAGCTAGGTGTGCAGTGCGCCGTGGGTTCAGCTTGCAGCGCTAGTAGCGATGAGCCCTCTCATGTGCTTCGGGCTATGGGCATGAGCGAAGATCATGCGCGCGGTAGCTTGCGGTTCACTATTGGACAGAACACGACCTTAAGATCGCTTGAATACGCAACCAAGCTACTCGCTTCATTGTTATAAATCCAGAGTTTAGCTTGCACTTAACCCTTATGGTTTCGTATACTGACTGTAGAAAATCTCATGAAAACAAACATAAAACAACTTTTAACACCTCAACGACTTTGGGCAGGACTTGCGCTCATACTGCTTATAGCACTTAGTTTCAGGGTTAATATTGCCTTTGCTCAACCATTCACACAAGGCTACGCGTCTGATGTGCCGCTCCAGCGTGGAATGATCGTGAAACTTAACGACGATGACACGACCAAAGTTTCACCGGTTGCACAAGGTGAAGCAGAAGGTGCTTACGGAGTTGTCGTAGATAGAAATGATGCTCCCGCCACCTTGTCGACAGAGGCACAGCAAGTATTCGTAGCAGCAAACGGTAAGTTTGATATCTTGGTTAGCAATCAGAACGGATCAATTTCTGCCGGTGACTACATTGTTATTTCATCAGTTAGCGGTATCGGCATGAAGGTGGATGAAGTGCAACCAATTGTTGTGGCTAGAGCTCTTGATCCTTTTGAGGGTGGCGGAGACGCGATTGGGTCGATATCTGTCGGGGATCAAAGTTTTCAGGTTGGCCGGATTCTTGCAGACATTAGCGTGTCTGGCAATCCGCTGCAAAAACCGCCAGCTCAAAATTTGCCAGAATTTTTGCGAAATGCCGCCGAGTCTATTGCTCAGAAAAAAGTAAGTACACCGAAGTTGTGGCTAAGTATGGCGCTGCTCGTCATGAGCACTATTGTGTCAGGGAGTTTATTATACGGAGGCGTTAGAAGCGCAATTACATCCATTGGCCGAAATCCGCTGAGCAAGAAGTCTATCATTCGAGGCATGATTCAAGTTATTATTGTTGGTCTAATTATTTTCATTGTCGGTGTTTTTGGGGTATATTTATTACTGAAGTTATAACCAAAAGCATTATGAGGGTGGGACTTTGAGCACAACGGTACTTGTATTACTGCTAGGGATAATTATTATTACCACCATTATTGGCGTGGTTATTTCGATGCGGTCATCTGCAGCCCCAAAGAAAAAGTCTGTGGGCACTGGTGAATTAATTGCTGATGCTACTGAAGAAGTTGAGCATATTTTTAATGATGAGTTCAGAGAAGAGCTACGAAATCGTGGTCGATTGCACTTTGAAAAAATAATTGGCGAGAACGCTATGTTTTTGCAACAAGATTTGCGTTTGACCACCTCACAGCTCAATGAGTACATGAAGAAGGAAATTACTGGTAAGCTTGAAGAAGAATTTGCGAAGTATGAAGAGTCAATCACTGATGCAAAAGAGCTTGCGGTTGATTCGATTAATAAAACTCAGGCTGCTATCGAGGAACAACGAAAGGTCATGAGCACCCAAATACAGCAAGAGCTTGCAAACGAACGGGCTCGATTGATCGAGCGGTTCGAGGACAACATGACCGACATTGTAAACCATTACGTTCTGGCTGCAATCGGCGATCAGATTGACCTCAATGATCAGCTTGAATTTATCCTGAGCGATCTTGAGGCTAATAAAGAAGCGATTATTCGCGATATCACTGGTGGTGCGTAATCGTGGAAGTAAGTATGCAAATACCGGTTGGAGTGGTGAGCCGCGTTGATTTGGGGCGACTGGTGCGCGAAATTGACGCCCTGGATGCATATTTAAAGTCAGCAGAGGTTCGTCAAGGTGGCTCTGCAAACAGTCTGCCAAAGACGAGCAAGCTCATGGACGAATTATTACAACTAAACAACAAGAATGCTCTGGTTGCCGAGGAGCGAACACAAATGAAGGAGTTCCTGGCACAGTTGCGTGATGACGCACCGAGTATTCACATGAGTTTTAGTGCCGATCCGTCGCCTTTATTCACTCAAAAGTTAATAGCGTGGCTTCGCCAAAACATCCATCCTTTGCTTTTGTTGCAGATTGGCCTGCAACCAACTATTGGCGCTGGAACAATTGTTCGTACAACCAACAAGTACTTTGACATGAGTCTTAGGGAATTTTTTGCTGACAAAAAGCCACTATTGCTTTCTAAGATGCGTAATTCAGTTACGGAACCCGTCGAACAGGCCGTTGAGGCATCAGGAGCTGCCGTAGCGGCATCTGCGGAAGAAGTGGCGAAGACTGAACCTGTCGCGGCTCAAGAGGTGCCTACTGCCACTGCAGCACCACAACCTACTGTGACTTCTGAGGCGGTATCATGAATTCCGGAAATCAACACTTTGATAGGCTAGTTGAGTCCGGACAGCCAATCGGTGAAGTGATGGCCGTTGATCAATTCCTAGTGAAAGCTACAGGATTACAGCCTTGTTCAATTCATGCACTTATTATGTTCGAGGATGGAAGCAAGGGCTTCGTGAGCGAAGTTTTTGAGGATTATATTCATATCCTTCACCTGGGAAGCGACAAGTTGAGGGTCGGCATGGTTGCGGTATTGCAACATCAAGAACTGGTGTCAAAAGTTGGAAAAGACTTCATAGGAAGGGTTATTACAGTTACCGGTGGGCCAATTGACGGCAAGGGTCCAATTGCAGCGGATAAAGTATGGCCCGTATTTAATACTGCACCCCCACTTTACCAACGTAAACTACTTGATACACAGTTAGAAAGTGGTGTAGTGGCAGTTGATTCGCTGTTCCCAATAGTGCGCGGCCAGCGTATGGCGCTTCTTGGCGACAGTAAGTCCGGTAAAAGCACCTTAGCGACACAACTGACGATTAATCAGAAAAATACTGATCAAATTGTGGTGTATTGCATGATTGCAAAGCGTCGAAGCGATATTGACGCACTATTAACCCAGCTCCAGGAAAATGGCGGCATGGAAAAGGCCATCGTGATCGTATCAACCATGTTCGAGTCAATCATAATGAGTTACATCGCTCCGTATGTTGCAGCAGCAATGGCAGAATATATGTGGCAAGAGCTTTCACAAGACACGATAGTCATATATGACGACTTAACATCACATGCACATGCTTGGCGTGAAGTTGCACTGGTAACAGGAGTGAGTCCTGGTAGAGATAGCTACCCAGGTGACACCTTTTATGCTCACTCTAGCTTACTGGAGCGAGCCGGCCGACTCGATAGTAACGGGGCACACTTAACGTGCGTCCCGATCATTAATGCTGCAGGAGGTGATGTGACTGCCTATCTGCCAACTAACGTTATGTCGATTACTGATGGACAATGGATTCTGGATATGAATATTTTCCGTGATGGTATTCGTCCGGCACTTAATATCGGATTGTCTGTTACTCGTATTGGTGGTGTTGGGCACGGAAAACGCCAAAAAACGCTTGCCGCCCAAACACTAAAGTTGCTAGCCGATTATCGACAGGCGGAGGAATTTTCACACTTTGGCTCGGAACTGGCTGCCGAAGCGAAGCATGCACTCGAGACCGGTAAGCACATTTTTGAAGTTGTAACTCAAAGTCCGTCACAGACGTATTCTCTGATGGCGCAGCAGTTAATGATGGATATTGTGCTAAATCTCGAGCTTGGCGCAACGATTGATATTGCAAAACTTAAGCTTCAGGCACCAGATATGGCAACTAAAATTACCGCTGACGAACAGTTTGATGCGGTGCGCGATGAACTCAAGGCAGCCTGTGTTGTGCTGCCAGTAGCACCAGAAGAGCCTAAATCCGAGGCAAAGAGCGAGGAAGTTGCTCCCGAAGAATCAAAAAAGGATAGTAAAAGCAAAAAGCAGGACAAAGAAGATGCCAAAGAGGCGGCAAAGGAAAATGAAGAAGCGGCGGCTCAAATAATTGCAAATGCAAAGCAAAAGAAAACCGATGAAGAAAAGTCAGCCGAAACAGCGGAGTCCAAGGAATGAAGCGCCCACAAGAGTATGAATCTGAGGAAAAGGCTATGGCTACTCTTGTTGAGCTTACGGGTGTCTTTGAAGGTATCGCCAGTATGAGGATCGCTCAGATTAAAAATCAGGTACTTCAAGCTACCACTTTTTTCGATGCACTTTGGCACATCTACTCACAACTTCGCGTGGATAGCTTGTTCCGTTTTGGTCGCAGTCAAACCGACATTGATGTCATTGATAAAGAACTGTACGTGATCATTACTGCAGAGGGTGGATTCAGTGGTGATATCGACCAGAAGCTCATCAAGCTTATGATGAAGACATATGATAAGGAAAAAAATGACATTATTGTTATTGGTCATCACGGTGCAATTCAATTGGCACAGCGGGGCATATCGTATGAGCAGTATTTCAAGCTTCCAACCAAGGACCAGAATATAAATGTAACGCCGATTATTCATTGGGTTCAGCGTTATCGCGATACAGTAGTGTTTTATCAGGAGTATGTTTCACTGATGACTCAAGAAGTAAAATCAATTGAGCTCAGTAATGCAGTTCAAGATAAGGGAAAAGACAGTGAGGCTGGTGGGGATTTCATATCGGAAGAAAATTATATATTTGAGCCAAGCACCTATGACGTGGTCGATCACCTGGAAAGCTCAATGCTCAGAATTGCCGTCAGTCAGCTAATCCTAAATTCAAAACTTGCCCAGTACGCTTCGCGTTTTCGAGCGATGTCCGCCTCGCATACCCGTGCCACAGAGGCGCGTTCAGAAGTGCATTTATCATATAACCGTGCCAAGCGTGCAATAAAAGACACCCGTTTGAAAGAATTGATCATTGGTATGAAGAAAGCGAAGAGGACATAATGAATCCCGGCATAGTATCATCAATTAAAGACCTGGTAGTCCGCGTGCGATTCGACGGTGACTCGCCACGAATCAATGAAGTTTTAGAGATCGACAATGGGTTCAACACCAAATTACTAGTAGATCACCTTGAACCACATGGTATTGCTCTTTGCCTAAATATCCGCTCAGATAGACGAATTCAGAGAGGAATGCGAGCCAATCGAACCGGTAAGGGTATAGAGATCCCGGTGGGCGATGCCACGATTGGAAGGATTCTTGATGCAATTGGCGACCCGCTCGATGGCCAGCCTGCGGTTGAAGCTTCGGAGTCGCAGCAGTATAAAGATATTTTAAAGATTCCGCCTAGGTCATCCAATTTTACGGTTTCAAAACCAGAAATTTTAGAGACCGGTATCAAGGTTATCGACTTTTTTACGCCATTCGTAAAAGGGCGTAAAATCGGTATTATCGGTGGTGCCGGCGTTGGTAAAACGGTACTAACCATGGAGCTTATTAACAACATTGCCCAAACCGGGGGCGGATTGTCCTTCTTCGCAGGCATTGGTGAGCGTATTCGTGAGGGTCATGAACTGTGGGACACGTTGCGAGAAAATGACCTGCTCAAAAACACCTGTATGTTTTTTGGGCAAATGAATGAAAATCCAGTGGTTCGATCATTGATTGGTATTTCTGCAGTTGCAGCAGCAGAGCACTTTAGAGATGAGAAAAATAAGGATATTCTGTTTTTTGCTGATAACATGTATCGCTTTGTTCAGGCTAGGAATGAACTGTCGACAATTCTAGACCAAGTGCCAAACGAGGGCGGCTACGAGTCAACAATTTTTTCAGACATTAAAGTACTACAGGACCGGTTAAGTTCAAACGAAAATGGTTCGATTACGTCTGTGCAGACCATCTATGTACCAGCAGATGATTTGTCCGACCCGGCCGTGCAGATGATTCAACATGAGCTGGACTCAATCATTGTATTGTCGCGTAAAGTTGCAGAGCAGGGTATTAGGCCTGCGGTTGATCTAAACCAGACATCTTCCGCACTCTTGACTCCAGAAATTGTTGGCGACAGACACTACTTGCTGAGCGTTCAGGTGCAAGCACTACTTCAGAAGTATGAATCGCTCAAGAGCATCATTGCGATTATTGGTGAGAACGAATTATCGGCTGCCGACCGATCTGATTACGCAAAAGCCAAAAAACTTATTAAAAACTTTACTCAAAACATGAATGTGATGACCAAGCACAACGGTGTGGAGGGTGACTTATTTACCCGTGAACAAACACTGCAATCGATAGAAGAAATTATTGCTTAGCTATGGCTCAAGAATCTGGGAAAACAATTTCTGATACCAACGAGAACACTCCTGTTGATGGAAAGCACATGCACGTGAAGATCTATGCACCGTTTAAGGTCTATTTCGATGGTATTGCAACCAGCGTTACGGCCGAGAATGAAACTGGTCCTTTCGACATATTGGCTCAGCACCATAACTTCATTACTATTTTGCAGCCGTGTGACATCATTGTAAGAACAGATAAGAATGACGAGAGCATCCCTATTCAGAAAGGCGTAATGCACGTTAAGGCTGATGAGGTAGTTGTCTTTTTGGATGTTTAGAAGCTAAGTGAGCGTGTGCAAAATCTTAGTCTATGGCGAGCCAGTCGAAGCTGAATGAAGCCCCTGATGGTGCGGCATTAGTTGTGCAGATACTGAAATTAGTAGAGTTTCTATTTATGTAATAGTTAAGTCCACCAGCAGCAGAACCAACTGGTGTAATAGTGATATGTGGAGTTCCTGAAAAGCTTTGTGTGAAGTTGATAGTAGCGAAACACCCTGCAACTGGACTTCCACCTGTGTTTACTGTAAGCGTGCCTGCTGTGTCGGTGCCGCTAACTGATGTTGTACCACCACCACCAACCGCTGAGCCGGTACTGCTGCCTGGAGTTGTGCCGCCAGCATCAAGATGACGCCCAAAGTTGAGGTCGTTACTGATTTGCAATGAACCAATATTTATTTGCGGTGCGGATAGAATACCGCCAAATGTACCTGAGCCACTTACTGCTAAGTTTTGCTGGACATTGAGCTGCCCCTGCACTGAAGCGTCGCCAGCAATCGCTAATTCATTTGCAGTAACTTGATCAAATGCACTAGTTCCAGAAACCGTGATTCCTGGCAAGTTCAAGGCTCCTCCTACTTTGAGACCGCCGGCGATATCAATCGAATCTTTTACGAATACTTTACCAGAGAAGATTGTTGTCGACTCGATAGTTAGCTGTTGCTTAGGATCTCCGACTTTGGCGTCGCTGCCTTTGATTTGGTCAAGTTCTTCAGGCGTAAGTTCCTGTGAAGGTAGTAGTGTTTGCACCGCCTCCTTCTTAGAGCGCTGAAGGCTCACAAAGACGATAATTCCAGCGAGCACCACAATAAATATAAACATCAACAGATATATATTGACACGCGCAATCAGCCCACCAGGACTAAATGAGCGCTTCTTTTTTGTCGGCTCGTTTTTCTTGTCTTCAATCTTGTCCGGTTGTTCGAGTGCCGAGCTGTCTTGTTGATCTTCTGTCATGCCACCTTTTTATTGATTATAGTTATGCCTAGTTTACTATGCTTATGGCAAATTTGTGAAATTCTTGTCATAATGCCTCCAGAAGAGGAAATGATGATGAAATACAAACACTTTAATCGGGGCGGATTACTACTTGGACTTGTTCTACTGGTGTTGCCTTTTTCAGTGTTTGCACAGCAATCAAGTTCATCGAGTTACCAGGTTCAGGAAGCGCAGTTTGGTTCTGGTGGTATAGCTGAACAATGTTCTGGCGGGCAATACTGTGCTCAAGGTTCTCTCGGTGCCAACGCAGTTGGTAGACAATCTAGTGATAATTTTGATGCGCAAGCTGGGATCTTGACAGAGAATCAAGAGTTTCTAGAGTTTGTGATTTCTGACACCCAAGTAAACCTTGGAGTGATTGATTCGACAACCACTGGATCTGGCACGGTCGGATTCTATATCCGGTCGTACATCTCATCGGGATATACGGTGTACAGCGTTGGGGAAGCCCCGTCGAATGGTGGTGAGCAGCTTGACCCCCTAACCACTGGGGGGGTCTCTACCCAAGGCGTGGAGCAGTTTGGAATAAACTTAGTAGACAATGCGACACCTGACATAGGCTCAGATTTTAGCAACATACCCGATGATAGTTTTGCAGATGGTTATATTATGAGTGGCTACGATACGCCTGATACATTTCGCTATGTTAACGGCGAGGCAATTGTCAGCGCGCCTCAAACTGCTGGCAGACAAGGTACTGGTCGCAGTGATTATACGATCAGCTATATTGCGAACGCAGAGGTGTTTACTCCGGCAGGCACATACATTATGTTGCATGATCTGATAGCAGTAACCTCTTTTTAGTATTAAGCCACGAGCATGATAGACTACATAGTAGATACGAGGTATATATGGAAAGTCATTACTACCACCATGACAATCATTTAAAACGACAGAAGTATGTCAAACGATTTCGGTGGTTCGGGTGGGGTATTTTCATAGCCATACTTCTAATAGTTATATTCGTAATCTTATATCTTGTGTTCTTCGTAAAGCCTGAAGAGCCAGGCGTAACCTCAACTGCGACAACAACAGCCTTCTCGAAGCCAATATCAGTATTCAAGACACCATACTATCAGTTTCAGGCGGGCGAGCACTGGGAATCAGTTGCGACAGATGAGGAGGGGCATTTTTATTATAGGAATCGCTTACCCGATAAATCTATCTCACTTCACGACTTAGATATTAGGATCAACCCAACTAAGCAGCAGATTGACAGGGCTGCCGCCTCACGTGTACAAGCGATTACTATAGATGATAATCTTTTCCAGCCCGTGAACGGGATCAGTGAGCCATGTCAAAGCCTATCGGAAGATCTTGTCGACAACGATACGGTAACCTTAGACGAAGTGACGTTTAAATGCACAACTGGAAGTGCAATATTTGACGTCATAGTAGCCCGCAAAAGTGGAGGCGTGGTTATAGAGACTGTTACCGGTGAAGGTAACCCGATCAGCATACTTATGTACTATAGGGATCTTCGATCAGTTCCAGACGGAAAAGAGCTTGCAGAAATTGTTAGAACCTTTCAGATCTTGTAAAGTGTAAGAGTTGACGATAAAAATAGTTGCATTGCAAAATGTAGCGTGGTATAAACATAAGCGTATATCACTAAAAACAAAAACAATAAGGAGAAAATAAATGATATTACAACAACAGCTTTCGCGGAGATTATTCGCGTTTCTGGCTGTACTATCACTTCTTGTTGCCTCGATGGCGCCATTACTTATTGGTAGTTCGGCCGATGCAGCAGAATTACTTGATAGGTACACAGTTATTGATAAGGCGTACGTGAACGCCACAGACGTAGAATATGTATTTCATTTCAAAATTCCAACAGGCGGGCCAACTGATGTTGAAGGGATCAAGATCCAGTGGTGCGATAGCGCACGCCAAGAAACATGTGTTGCACCAAGTGGAACAGGCTTCACCGTTGCAGCAGCATCAGTAGTTTCGCAGGCAA
The DNA here is from genome assembly GCA_041600755.1 of Saccharimonadales bacterium (SeqCode). Classification (GTDB taxonomy): domain Bacteria; phylum Patescibacteriota; class Saccharimonadia; order Saccharimonadales; family JAXHNE01; genus JAXHNE01. Next base: position 38,219 of record JBFIJL010000001.1, on the reverse strand, counting down.
TTCCCGACAGTGGTGTGTCAAACGGAGACACTCCTTTTGTCGACACTGCAGTTGGTGATTCTGGAGAATGTGAAGAAACTACAAATTCAACATTCGAGATGTGTTTGACCCGTACAGATACAGATGTTGTGGATGTTAATACTGACCTCATATTGACGATAGATGGGATTACTCACTCAGACACCAAGGGCTCAGTCTATCCACAGATGTACCTTTACGACAATGCATCATTCACTGACACCGGCGGATCAATTTATGATGACGCAGTTCACTACGGCATTACTGCTGTAGCAATCGCCGACCAAATTACTGTGTCGGCTACCGTAGCTGAATTCCTAGAATTCTGTGTTGGAACACAAGATGCTGACATCTTTGCAGATGGCGTTGCTGACAACTCAGGAGCAGAGACTTGTGCTGACTTTACTGACACAACACTTAACATTGGAAACGTAAACTTTTCTGAAGTTTGTTACACAGACGACAGTGAAGATCCAGTGGATGATAATCTTTGCGAAAATGCAGACTATCGAAAGGCTGGGTATGCGATGGTTACCACCAACGCATCTGACGGAGTATCAATAAGCTACATAGCAGAAGAAGATAGCACTGGTGGTGCAGCTGGTAACCTTGGAGCTCTACGTGTACCAGGAGCTGACTGTACTGTTGGTCCTGCAGACGAAAATGCTTGTTTTGCAAGCGCAGGCACAACACAAGCCAACATTAGCCCCGGAATTGAATCTTTCGGCATGACGGTTGCGGACATTGTGCAAGATACCGAGAACGGCTACAACGGAGTTGTTGGTACTGCTAACCTAACTCGAGAAGCTGAATACGATGGTCTTGGAAAAGATGGCACCGCAGAAAACGTTGACTGTACTGGTGGCGTAGATGAATCTTGCTGGACTTGGGACGAATCAAGCCCTGATAAGATCGCAGGCTCTAATGGTGTAGTTGACCACGAACACCTTGTCATGAACTTTGCAGCAGCAGCGTCCCTCAAGACGCCTACTGGTACATATTCAGTGACCACAACGTTCATTGCAACTCCACAATTCTAGATTGAACTTTACGCTCAATCATATCTGACTTACAATTACTCTTATGTTTGTAAAAATACAAAGAGTAAGCGTAGCAACAATACTACTGCTTTTACCGGCAGTAGTATTGTTTTCTTCTGTAGTTTTTGCGGGTGACCTGACGCAGCGAAAAATTGTCATAACCAGCGCTAGAGCTGGAGCAACTAATGACCACCTTATAAGCTATATGTACAATGATTCGAATGTAATTGGGTCTTTGGTTTTTGAATATTGCACTAACAGTGGAGTACTGGGTGCAGATTGTTCTGCTCCAATTGGTCTTGATATGACTGGAGCCTCGCTGGCGTTTCAATCTGGCGAAACTGGGTTTGCTATAAGCCCTCTTTCGACAGCAAATAAAATCGTCCTCAGTCGTGCAGCAATTGCCGTTTCGCCTGGTTTTGCTCAGTATTTGTTTGAGGATGCAGTAAACAATACTTCAGTGAACGAAACAGTGTACGTTAGAATTTCAAGCCATGCCAGTGGGGATGGCACAGGAGCTGCTCTTGACAATGGGTCAGTTGCTTACAGTACCTCATCTGAAATAAGTACAAGTCTATACGTGCCTCCTTATTTATTGTTCTGCGTTGGGGTGACTGTTGAGCTAGATTGCTCTGATGCTACCGGCAGTCTTATAGAACTGGGTGAGCTTGAAACAGCGCTAGCCAATCTCGCCACTTCACAATACTCTGGTGCAACCAATGACCCGACTGGCTACAATGTGTCTGTTATTGGCACTACGCTTACTTCTGGAAATAATGAAATTCCTGCACTGTTGAATCCGACCGGTTCATCTCCTGGCGTGAGCCAATTTGGGATAAATCTGCGTGCCAACAATAACCCAGTTGTGGGAATTGAGTCTTTTGGCCCGGGAACTTCAACAATAACTTCCCGCTATGCAAACCAGAATCAATTTACTTTTAAATCTGGCGATGTGATTTCTCAGGTTTCAAGCACCACTAGCTACAAACGTTTTACGGTGTCATATCTTACGAATATTAGTGACGCCCAGCCCGCTGGAATATACAGTGCAACGTTTAGCTATATCGCTACTGCATCATTTTAATTTGCCTCAATACTCACTTATGTCTACAATTATCATTAACGTTTTAAAAAGAGGGAGTCAACGAGGATGAAATTTTTTAAGAGTTTGAGTAGAGTTGCGATTGTGCTGGTTGTCGGCGGTGCGCTTACGGCGGGAATCGTCAAAGCCCAGGAAAGCCAAGCCCCTCCTGCAAATGGTGGTAGTGGATTGAGTATTTCGCCAACACGTTTCTTATTGAATCCTGAAGCAGGATCGACAGATGTCGTTACTATAACAGTCAAGAACGTGACCACTGACGCGATTACCGCTACTCCAGTAATTAATGATTTCGTTTCTGATGATGACACTGGCACGCCTAAGATCGTTGTTGATGAAAGTCGTGATGATTTGCCTTCAATCCGACCGTTCTTTAGACAGCTTGAAGCTTTTGACATCGAAGCCGGAGAATCAGTTACTAGAGAATTTCGAGTGGAGATTCCAACTGGAACCTCAGCCGGCGGTTATTACGGGCTGTTGCGCTTCCTAGCTGCACCAAAAGGTGTTACTGATTCTGGCGATGACCAAGTTGCACTTACGGCAAGTGTTGGTTCAATCGTGCTTATAGAGATTCCGGGAAATGTAACCGAACAAGTTCAAGTTCAGAATGTTCTTTTTTATAAAGGCGAAGTTGCTGGATCGTTCTTCACGGCAAAGCCTGAACAGATTGGTGTACAGATCAGAAACCAGGGCAATGGATTTGTTCGTCCATTCGGTAAAGTCTCAGTCACTAATCCATTTGGCAAGCTAACTCAGCAGTACGAAGTAAACGACATCAATCCACGAGGCAACATCTTGCCAAATAGTACACGTATCTTTCGTGACGATATATCGGGCGTAACAATTCCAGGACGTTATGTTGCAACTGGCGACATTAGTTATGGAAACGGTGGGCAAATACTTACGATCAAGAAAACCTTCTGGTACTTGCCATACTGGTTCATTGGCGTACTATTGGTTGTCGTTGCACTTCTGACGTATGGTGGTTTTGCAGTTCGACGCAAGGTCGCAACCGGCTCTTTCAAGCGCCGCAAGTAACACCAATTGAAGAGCATATAATTTGAAAAGGTTGGTGGGACTGTGAGTCAAATTGCTTATGGTACTATTTAAGATATGTATACAGTCAAAATGAGATCAGCTTTACTAGCAGTGGGATTGTTTGTTCTGCTTATTGGAGGCACTGGAACAAGGCCCACCGTGTTTGCTGCTGAGGAGTCTGGCTCGATTGGTGTAGAGGGGAGAATTAGTTCACCGCCACCAACAACAGGAGCGACAATTTCAGTCCCTGGTAATGGCGCCACGTTCACAGCTTTGCCGATTACAGTGCAGGGTATCTGTCCAACAGGCTTACTCGTTAAGTTGTTTAAAAATAATGTATTTGCAGGCTCGACGCAGTGCACAAATGGTTCGTACGCCATTATTATTGATCTATTTAGTGGGCAAAACGAGCTTGTAGCCCGCGTATATGATGACTTAGATCAACCAGGTCCAGATTCAAATCTTGTGACGGTGACCTATACTGACCCGCGCCAAGGTGCCCAGAATCGCGTTAGCTTGACTAGTAATTTTGCGAAACGTGGTGCTAATCCTGGCCAGACGTTGAGTTGGCCAATAATACTCAGTGGCGGTAATGGACCGTACGCAGTCAGTGTTGATTGGGGCGACGGAACTGTGCTGGAGCTACAAAGTAGGGAATTTCCTGGCGCATTCGACATTGATCATGTTTATGACAGCCCAGGTGTTTATAACATTGTGGTCAAGGCAGTTGACGCCAATGGAGGGGTTGCATATCTGCAGCTTGTTGGTGTGGCTAATGGTCCTTTGTCGCAATCGGAAGCTACTAATAGTAGTTCAGGATCGAACGAATCAAGCGAAAAGCAGGTAGAGATTTTATGGCAGCCAGCGGCAATACTAGTTCCTTTTATTGTGTCGACTTTTTGGCTTGGTAAAAAATACCAGATCAAGTCAATCAAGACTCGCATTGCTCGTGGTGAACGCCCATTCTAGGTTTATCGATACATCTTGTATACTGAGGTGATTATGAAAAAAGTTTATGTTGGCATGAGTGGCGGCGTTGATAGTTCGGTAACGGCTGCACTATTAAAAGAGCAGGGCTATGAAGTTACTGGTGTGTTCATGAAGAATTGGACGCAGGATTTGCCCGGATTTCCATGTCCCTGGAAAGAAGACTTCAATGATGCAAAGCGAGTAGCCGTCCAGCTAGACATTCCGTTTAAGGTGTATGATTTTCAGAAAGAGTATGCTCAAAAAGTCGTCGATTACATGTTGGATGAATATCGAGCGGGACGAACGCCAAATCCGGATATTATGTGCAATCAAGAGGTTAAATTTAAGCTTTTCCTGGCAGCTGCGCTCGATGATGGTGCCGATATGATTGCTACTGGACACTATGCCAAGACAATTGATGGCAGGCTGCTACGAGCTGCAGATGACAACAAAGATCAAACCTATTTTCTTTACCGAGTAACACATGAAGCTCTACAGAAAACTCTATTTCCGCTTGGAGAATTCGCCAGCAAGGAAGATGTTCGCAAGGAAGCAAAACGACTAGGACTAGCAACTGCCACCAAGAAGGACAGCCAAGGTATTTGCTTTGTGGGTAAGGTCGGCATTCGCGAGTTTTTGTCGCAGTACGTAACAACAAAACCAGGAAACATTATTGACGATCTAGGCCGAACTATTGGCCAGCATGACGGCGCAATATTTTATACCATTGGTCAGCGAAAGGGTCTGGGAATTGGTGGCGGTTTACCTTGTTACGTCACCGGAAAAGACATGGACAAGAATGAGGTCTATGTGACACGCGACATAACTAGCAATAATCTTTGGACCGAAAGTACAAAGCTTGTAGATGTACATTGGATTACCAGCGAGCCCGTGTCTGGCAACACATATCAAGTGCGAACTAGGCACCGTGCAAAGCTTGAGGCGGCGACACTCTTATTCGAGGAGTCCAAATGGAATGTAATTTTTAAAGACAAGTTGCGTGCCATAACTCCCGGACAATCAATTGTTGTTTATGACAATAACGAGGTGTTGGGCGGCGGCATAGTTATTTAGCTTTCAGGCAGACTTAATAAATTTTTTCGAGTAGATTCATCTCATCTGTTAAAATAGGCCAAATGAATGCACAGGAAATACGACGAGCTTACTTAGATTTTTATAAAGAGCGTGGACATAGTTTGGTGCCCAGAGCACCGATTGTCTTGAAAGACGACCCAACAACGCTGTTTACTGGCAGTGGTATGCAGCCAATTATTCCGTATCTGCTTGGTCAACCACACCCCGAAGGCTTACGAATAGCCGATAGTCAAACCTGTCTTCGTGCACAGGATATTGAAGATATAGGCGACAATCGACATACAACATTTTTTGAGATGCTCGGAAACTGGAGTTTTGGTGACTATTTCAAAAAGCAGCAAATTGAGTGGATGTGGGAATTCTTGCACGACGTCGTAGAACTAGATATGTCCAAAGTTTACGTTACTTGCTTTATTGGAGCGCCAGAATATGGAATTGAGCGAGACACGGAGGCAGCTGAGATTTGGTCAAGATTGTTTAGTGCAGCAAACCTTACCGCTGGACAGGCTGACATAGGCTCAGAAGATGACGGCTATCGGCGCGGCATGAAAGATGGAGAGCGCATTTTCTATTACGATGGCAGCAAAAACTGGTGGAGTCGCAATGGCGACCCTGAGCATACGCCAGTTGGTGATCCTTGCGGACCTGATAGCGAAATGTTTTATGATTTTGGCACGCCTCATGATCCTTCGTTTGGTGAGCAGTGCCATCCAAACTGTGATTGTGGCCGGTTTATGGAGATTGGCAATAATGTTTTTATGGCCTATAAAAAAGTATCAGAAAGTGAGTTTTTGCCCCTAGAAAAGCCGAATATTGACCACGGCTCAGGTTTGGAGCGAATTGCCTCAGCCAAGCTCGGCGTTCCTGACGTATTCCGAATTAGTGTAATTTGGCCAATTATTGAAAAACTGCAAACTTTGAGCAAAAAGAATTACGAAAGTCACACCGAGAGCATGCGCGTCATCGCTGATCATCTGAGGGCGGCATTCTTTATGGCGGTGGACGGTGCCGTACCTAGCAATAAGCGCGAAGGATATGTGATGCGCCGACTACTTCGTCGGGCAATACTACGAGCTTTTGACTTGGGTATCGAACAAAACTTTATACCTGAAATCGTACCGGTAATTGCGGCCATGTTTGCAGATGACTACCCAGAAGTTAACGACAGCACTGATGCGGTATTGGCGGTTCTAATCAAGGAAGAAAAGGCCTTCAAGCAAACTCTCCGAAAAGGGCTCCGCGAGTTTGACAAGGCAATGAAGAATCCTATATCTACTGGCATTGTCGACAACTCAGAAGTCCATGATTATTCACGTCGAGATGAAGCCGAATTTAGAAAAACTCTTCATGGCGAAACTATGTTCAAGCTTTATGATACACACGGATTTCCAATTGAGTTGATTCAAGAGGAAGCCGAGAGAAGAGGTATTGTAGTTACTGAACAAACAATGTCAAAGTTTAATGAATTAATGGAAGAGCAAAAATTTCGATCAAGGACTGCCGCGAAAGGAACTTTCAAGGGCGGCCTTGGCGGGCAAAGCCTGCAGCACAAAAAGTATCACACAGCTACTCACCTTATGTACCAGGCTTTACGTGATGTTCTAGGCGATCATGTTGTGCAGCATGGCAGCAACATCACCGAAGAGCGACTTCGATTTGACTTCAGTCACCCAGAGAAGATGACGCCAGAACAAATCGAACAAGTAGAGGCAATTGTAAATGAGCAGATAAGCAGAGATCTGAAAGTTAGCTTTGCTGAGTATCCAACGGCGGAGGCAACCGGACCGCTGGGGGCGCTTGGTCAGTTTGGTGACCGATACGGCGACACGGTAAAGGTGTACAAGATGATTGCCGATGATGCAGATAAGCCGTTTAGCTTTGAAATCTGTGGTGGTCCGCATGTTGACCACACTCATCAGCTAGTTGAGGACGGCAAGAAATTCAAGATACAAAAAGAACAAAGCAGCAGCGCTGGCATTCGACGCATAAAAGCTGTTTTGATTTAGGAAATTAGAAGTGTTATAGTCGACGTCATTATGTCGATTTCAGATACAAAACTAATTGGCGAGACCATTTCAATCCCTCCAGCACAGGAAGTGCCGGCCATCATCGGCGCCGAGGCTCCATTGTTGAGCACGGTATTCATGGATAGATGGGAGGCCGAAAATGAAGAGTTGCACAGGCCAGGATATTTAATTCTTGAAGGCCAGGCTGAGGGAAGGTCGCTCGAGTTCAACTTCCACGCATCATCTAGGCATAAACAGCTAGGATTGCTGTCGAAGAGAATACTTATTAGCAGTATCGATGTAGTTTCGGCCGCTCAGGACTCGCAGTTTACCCTTGGCGGGGACGCGCTGTTTGCAGATAAGCGTATTGAATGTTGCGTGCCACCTCGGCTGGTTGTTGCCGAACTTGGAAAAGTTGCAATTGTGCGAATAAAGTACGATGACAACACTATCGGCTAACAGCGGTATATGTGCTACAATCTATACTGATTATGCTCAAAAAATTAGACCAGATAAAGACACTAAAAAGTAAGCTGCAATCCGGAAAAAAACCCGAGGATCAGTACATTGTTGGGCTTGATATTGGAACCGAAAACGTAAAAGCTCTGATAGCACGGGTCGTAGGCGATGATCTTGAGATCGTTGGTGTTGGTCGAGCGCACCAGTCGCTATCCGACATGCAAGCTGGCGCAATCGCTGATATTGCTGGTGTGGTGAGCAATTGTGATAAAGCACTGGCTGAAGCCGAGAAAGAGGCTGGTATCACGCCCCGAACCGCTGTGATTGGTATTGCAGGTGAGCTCGTAAAGGGCACAACTACCACTGTTCGCTGCACTCGCCAGAACCCAAAGCGACCACTTGATATTGCTGAAGTCGAGCGGATTATTACTATTGTTCAGGAGCGCGCTGAAGTAAAAGCTCGAAAAGAATTGGCTTTTGAGACTGGCGGAAAATCAGTCGAGATTCGACTAGTCAACAGCGCACTCGTTAATATTGATATCGATGGCTATACGGTTACCAACCCAGTTGGTTTTCAGGGCAAAGAAGTTGTCGTGCAGCTCTACACAGCATTCGCTCCGCTAATTCACATTGGCGCTCTTGAAAAGACTGCCCAAGAGCTTGACCTTGATCTTTTGGCTGTGGCAGCTGAACCATTTGCTGTTGCGCGGGCCATTATTGGAAATGACCCAAATGCCAGCATGAGTGCAATACTCATGGACATTGGTGGCGGTACAACAGATATTGCAGTCGTCAATGAAGGTGGCGTCCAGGGAACTAAGATGTTCGGTATCGGAGGGCGCGCCTATACAAAATCTATTGAGCGTGAAACCGAAGGTGCATATGACAGAGCCGAAAAACTTAAGTTAGCTTACGCCGACAACAGCCTTAGCGGTAATCAAAAGGCAACTGTGGAAAAGGCATTAAAAAAGACTTTATCTGTGTGGCGAAGCGGCGTAGAGCTTGCCCTAGCAGACTTTACTCGCCTTGACTCCATGCCACATCAAATTTTTCTGTGTGGTGGCGGGTCAAGTTTAGATATGGTTCTTGAGGAACTAGAGAAAGGTAGCTGGCATAAATCACTGCCATTTACCCGGAGTCCAATAGTTAAGAGGATTGTGCCTAATCAAGTTATCGGAATTGATGACATGACCGACAGAGTTCACGACCATACATTTATTACGGCAATGGGGCTTTTGCGAGTGGGAGCTGATACACTCAATCAAGAGAGTGGTCGACCGGCTGGTTCGATCCGAGAAAAAATTGATAGGATGCTAAGAGTATGAGTTCTGCTAAAAAAGCCACGATTTATATAGATATTGACGATGAGATCACGACAATTATTGATAAGGTTATCTCGAGCAAAGATAAGATTGTCGCACTTGTGTTGCCAAAGCGAGCTGCAGTACTTCAGTCGGTCGTGAATATGAAACTTTTGAAGCGCTCAACTGACGAAGCTAAGAAGAAGATAGTACTCATAACCAGCGAGGCTGGTATTCTGCCGCTTGCTGGAATTGCTGGTGTGCACGTTGCGAAAACCCTACAGTCAAAACCGGTAATCCCAAAGCTCCCAGATGTTGATGAGGCGCAAGAAGAGTTGGGCGAAGATATCGAATTAGACAAACATGCACCCATAGGCGCATTAGCGGGGGACGAAGTGGAGACTGCCGAGATTGCTGAAGTTACTGATGAACCCAAGAAGGCGGCAGCAAAAAAGGCAAAAAAAGGCAAAAAATTTAAGATTCCTGATTTTAATAAATTTCGCCTGAAGTTAGTGTTAGCAGGGACATTGCTAGTGCTGCTGATTGTTGGTTGGGTATTTGCAGCCAAAGTACTACCAAAAGCTACGATCGTGATCAAGACAGATACGAAGACAGCATCAAAAAGTCTTTCCGTTCCTGCGTTTTTAACATTGCCAGAGGAGACTGAAGGTGTGACTGCGCTTCAAGAGACAATCGAGAAGGCCGACACTGAAACTGTGTCAGCAACCGGTGAAAAGAATGTGGGTAAAGTTGCCGACGGAACCATGGCGCTCACCAACTGCATTAAAGACGATAACGATCACACCGTGCCAAAAGGTGCATCTTTCACAAAAGACGGCAAAACATTCGTGACAACCGAAGCCGTTACTTTGAACGAAGCTTCGTTCAACTTTCAGGGAGAATGTAAGGCTAGTGGCGGCTCACAGAAGAATGTTGATGTTCAGGCAATAGAAGGTGGCACGTCTTACAACATTAGCGAAGGCGCCTACAATTCATCAATTGCGGGCATTACAGCTTATGGTGGAGATATGAAGGGCGGAACAGATGACATCAAGAAGGTGGTCAGTCAGGCAGATATCGATCGCGCAACCGAAGCCCTAAAAGCTCGTGTAGCTGAAGGAACCCAAGAAGCGTTGAGCGCCAAGCTAAAAACTCAAGGCTATATTCCATTTGAATCTTCCTATAAGGTTGATAGTGCACCGGTGACCGCTAATCAGCAACCAAATACTGAAGCTGATCAAGTTACGGTTGCCGGCAAGAATACCTTTACTCTGGTGGGTGTGAATCGTGATGAGCTAGATACTTACATTAAAGATAAGTCCAGGGAAGATATTGATGATTCTGCTCAGACCGTATCTGATAGCGGACTGGACGGTGCAACGGTAAGGCTTACCGAAAAGTCACCTGGAGTCTATGACGTTAGTGTTGATACGCAGATCACTATCGGTCCACAATTGAATGTTGATACGCTAGCACAAGAAATCTTAGGCAAAAACTACCGTGAAAGCGAAGCTTCTCTTTCTGCAAAACCAGGTGTCGTAGATACAGATATTGAGTACAGTCCATTTTGGGTCAACACGACGCCAAAAGATGCAAATAAGGTACGGATTACAGTTGAGAATATTGACCAGGATGAATAAAAACTTTTTATGTCTGGATGTTGGTGAAAAGCGCGTGGGTGTAGCATTTGCACACGAAATTGCACTTTTGCCGCGTCCGCTTATAACACTCGATACCGAGACGGCTCCGACAGAGATAGAAAAATTGCTCATGCAAGAGTCAGTCGGTACAGTAGTGGTTGGTCTACCGCTAAATCGTAATGATCAGCCGACCGAACAGACAAATTTCACCAAGGCATTTGTTTCAAAAATTAAAATAAATGACAAGATTGGTGTTGAATATTGTGACGAAGCTTTGTCGTCGCAGCGTGCAAAGAAAGAGCTAGCCGACAGGGGCAGTGCATATAGTAAAGGCGATATCGATGCCCTGGCTGCCACTTATATATTGACGGATTACTTACGCGAAAAAGGACTAACATCAGCATGAAAAAAATTTCAAAATCTATAAAGATACTTTTAATAATTCTTGCAATTCTGGGAGTATTCTTGGCAGCAGGGCTGTTAGTGATACGCAACGTATATCAAACAAACCTAGGGCCCGTAAGTACCTCCGAAACCAGCAAACTGGTTGAGATACCACTAGGCTCAACAACTGCTGAAATCGCAAAGTTGCTAGAATCCTCAGGAGTTGTCAAGAAAGCCTGGGCGTTCGAATGGTATATTCGCAACAATGACTACAATGATTCTCTGAAGGCCGGTACGTATTCGTTGCGACCAAACATGGGGGTAGTTGAGGTTGTAGAAGTGCTAACTAAAGGGCAAATCGCCACCGAGCTTTTTACAATTCTACCTGGTCAACGAATAGATCAGATAAAAGAAAGCTTTATTAACGCTGGATTTACGCCTGAGAGCGTCGAAGTAGCCCTTGATCCACAAACCTATACAGGACACCCTGCGCTTGTCGACAAGCCATTAGAAGCCAGCCTAGAGGGCTATTTGTACCCAGAAACCTTTCAGCGTACAGCAGCTACCACTGCCACAGATATCGTGAAAGTGTCGCTAGACGAGCTGCAATCCCAGCTCACACCGCAGTTGCGCTCGGCCATCAATAAGCAAGGGTACACGTTGCACGAGGCAATAATCATTGCGTCTATTGTCGAGCAAGAGGTGAGTGATCCAGACGACAAGCCAACTGTTGCCCAGGTGTTCATGAAGCGACGAGATGTTGGCATGATGCTCGGTTCTGATGTGACGGCGTTTTACGGAGCGATTGTTGATGGATCTTCAGACACAGATAACGTATTTTATGACTCGCCTTACAACACTAGGCTCTACACTGGATTCCCTCCTGGTCCAATCAGTAATGTTTCCTTGTCGTCACTTCAAGCGGTCGCAAATCCTTCAGACACAGACTTTCTATTTTTTGTAGCAGGCGACGATGGTGTGACGTATTTCTCGCGGACCAACGAAGAGCACGAAGCACTCACTCGTGAGCATTGCACCATCCTCTGTCAGTAGGCTGTTTATAGTCGGACTAAGCGTTGCTTTTATGAGGTAAAATGTGGTATGATCTCTGATGTATCAAATTGCAGTATTATCCGTTATTTGATAAAAGTTCGCTATTTATGCAAAATTGACCTTCATCTTCTGGGCATAAGTATATTAACAGAGGTAAAACTCTAGGAGATAGAACATTCGTACGCTAACTCAAACTCTAAGCCAAAAGCTTGAGTCTTCATCTAAGAAACGCACAAAACGCTCAATAATGAGTAGTAAACGGTTTGCGCGCACCAAAAAAAGGACCATTCGGGTTGGTATTTTGGCTGCAAATTTAGCATTGATTGGCTTTGTTTTTACAGTGGTCGCCGCTTCACCAGATACAAATCCAACGGCGTTATTGTCTAGCACTAGTCGAAATAACACATCTGTGGCTAATCCTCTAGATCAAGTGTCCTCTGCAGACATTGCTGTTCATATTGCTCGAATGACAAATCTAGATGAGACAGTGTCGGTGGTAAATCATGCCGATAGTATAAATGCGCAGCTAGCAGTTGCGCCAGTTGATGATGCCGTAGCCCCAAAGCCACAGATTGTCGCTTCATCGATTAAATCTAAGCAAGATATTGAAGTGTATGTTGCTCAAGATGGAGATACGCTGTCGTCGATTGCGCAGAAGTTTGGCGTCAAGTCAGAATCAATACGATGGTCCAACGGGATGACTGGCGATGCAGTCGCGACTGGAACAGAGCTTAAGATTCCGCCAGTTGACGGAATAGTGTACACAGTCAAAGACGGAGAGACGATTGATGGACTTGCTGAACGTTTCAGTGCAGATAAGCAAAAATTGATCCAGATTAACGACGCTGAGATCGTTGGTCTCGTTAGCGGTGAAGATATTATTATTCCAGACGGAGTCCAGCCAGTGCGACGCCCGGCCTACTCTGCCGCAAGTTACGGCTTTAGGGCGCTTGCCTATGGTCCAGGTAATGGATATGACTACGGCTGGTGCACATGGCATGCTGCCAACCGACGAAGAGAAATCGGCCGTCCACTGCCAACAAACCTCGGAAATGCAATTACTTGGTATTCACTAGCGCAGCGCGGAGGCGTACCAACTGGCACTGTTCCTCAAGCTGGTGCTGCACTTTGGCACGCAAACATAGGTGGCTTGGGTCATGTGGCGTTTGTTGAGTCAGTTAATCCGGATGGATCATTCTTGGTATCAGATATGAATTACCCAACGTGGGGTGTCGTGACCTATCGTACAGTTCCCGCAAGCGACCTCAGTAACTATAGATTTATCTATTAGTTGATAAAAGATAGATTGAGTCATATATGTTTGTAGATAAAGTTAAAGTCAGTGTCAAGGCCGGAGATGGTGGAAACGGTGTTGTTAGCTTTAGGCATGAAATTTATGTTGACCGTGGCGGCCCAGATGGTGGCGATGGCGGTGATGGTGGAAATGTCGTATTTGTGGCTTCAAGAAATCAGAACACTTTGGCTGCATTTCGTTTCCAACGTCGCATAGAAGCGACCGCGGGTGCTGCAGGTTTCAAGCAGAAGATGCATGGAAAACAAGGCGAGCATAGGGTTGTTGATTTGCCAGTTGGCACAATTATATCAACGCTTGATGGTACTCAATTGGCTGATTTGTCAGAAGAAGGTAAACGAGTTGTCATTGCCCAGGGTGGCAAGGGCGGCTTTGGCAATGCTCACTTTACTTCAAGTACGCGACAGACACCACGCATTGCTGAAAAGGGCGAACCTGGCGAAGAACTGGAACTACAGCTGGAACTCAAGATGATTGCCGAAGTTGGTTTGGTTGGTTTGCCAAATGCCGGTAAGTCAACGCTTCTTTCTGTAGTAAGCAATGCAAAGCCCGAAATTGCTGATTATCCGTTCACGACGCTTACTCCAAATCTTGGCGTGGTCGATATTAATGGCGAATCCTTGATCGTAGCTGACATCCCAGGGCTTATTGAGGGCGCAAGTGAAGGCAAGGGGCTTGGAGACGACTTCTTGCGGCACGTAGAGCGTACGCAGGTCCTGCTGCACCTTGTAGATGTCTACAACAACTCAGTAACCGAAGCCTACCAAACTATTCAGTCAGAGCTTGCTGCGTACAAAGTTGATTTGTCTGGCAAGCCTCAAGTTGTAGCACTTACAAAAATTGAAGGCCTAGACAAGGACATTCTCGAAGACAGGCTAGAAGAATTGAAAAAAATTACGCCAAAAGACGCAACGGTTGTTGGGTTTTCGGCAAAAAGTGGTGAAGGTCGCGAGCAGTTATTGCGAGAAGTCCATAAAATGGTTATAAAACAACGCAAACGTGTTGAAGAGCAAACAGAGGAAGAAGACAACAGCCTGCCGGTGTTGAAGCTGACCAACGAACAGCCATGGCGCGTCACAAAAGCCGATTACGGGTTTTTAGTTACGGGGGCCAAAATTGAGCGATTTGCAAAGCGTACTGATTTTGATGATTTCCATTCAGTGCAACGTATTCGCGACATTATGAAAAAGATGGGTATCATGCACGAACTTAGACGCCAAAATGCCAAAGCCGAAGACAAAATAAATATCCACGGCCTCGGCACCTTCGATTATTAGTTTTTGGCATCTGCGAACTCCTCACGTAAGATGTAGTTACTGTGACGTTTTATTTTTATGACTTAGAAACCACTGGTGTAGACTCGCGCAATGGGCGAGTTATGCAGTTCGCTGGACAGCGAACAGATATGAATTTAAAGCCTGTTGGTGAACCACACGACATCCTCATAAAGCTGACTGACGAAATACTTCCCGAACCTGACGCCGTCATGATTACCGGCATTACCCCACAGCAGACGATACAAGACGGCATTACCGAGGCAGAATTTTTGAAGTTATTTCATGAAGAGATCGCAACGCCAGATACGATTTTTACTGGATTTAACACAATAAGGTTTGACGATGAGTTCATGAGGTTTATGCTCTATAGAAATTTTTACGATGCATATGAGTGGCAGTGGAAGGATGGGCGGTCAAGGTGGGATATTCTGGATGTCGCCCGCATGACGCGCGCTTTGCGACCAGAAGGCATCGAGTGGCCATTCGATAGCAATGGCAAGCCTTCGAATCGATTAGAGCTACTAACTGCCGTGAATAAACTCTCGCATGAAAATGCTCACGATGCTTTGAGTGATGTGACGGCTACGATTGCAGTTGCTCAGTTAATTAAAGAGAAGCAGCCAAAGCTTTTTGCTTATTTGCTTGCCCTGCGTGACAAGAAGGAGGCTAAGAAAGTTACAGACGAAGCTTCGTTATTTGTGTACACATCAGGGAAGTATGCTACTGAATCGCAAAAGACCACAATTGCAACAAAATTGGCAGAAACGACAGAAGGGGCTGCATTAGTATATGATTTGTCGGTTGATCCGGCTCCATTTATTGCGATGGATGAATTAGAAATAGAAAAAACTTGGAAGAAGAAATACAAGGATCCAGATCCAAAGTTGCCTGTTAAATCATTAAAGTTCAATAGATGTCCTGCACTGGCTCCACTTGGCGTATTGCAAGGTGAGGCAGAGTCAAGACTCGGCTTGTCCATTGATAGTGCCAAAAAATTTGCTGCACAGCTCCATGCCTCAGACTTTGCTGAGAAGTGCCTGCGTGTCCAGCAAAAAATGGATGATGACAGAAATCGGGCACAATCAAAATTACTTGATGATAAACAGGATGTTGATGCACGACTTTATGAGGGTTTTGTTTCTGGCAGCGACAAGACACAGATGAACCGTGTAAGAAATGCAAAGCCAACAGAGCTGAAGGAAATACAATCATCTGACTTCAATGATGAGCGCTTGCAAGGGCTGTTGCCGCTTTATAAGGCGCGTAATTTCGCCTCACAGATGAACGATGAAGAGAGAGCGATTTGGGAAACGTTCCGCAAGCAGCGACTCATGGCAGGCGGGCAGACAAGTCGCATGGCCCGTTACATGAAGCGTCTGCAAGAGTTAGATGCAACGGTTACTGATAAAGCCAAGCAGTATCTACTAGAAGAACTCCAACTATACGCCGAATCTATTTTTCCCGAAGAATAGCCTAGATAGCTATATCGTCTATAGTCTGCTGGTTCTGAATTTCTTCAGTAATATCGTTGCGTGAACGACTTACGAGGAGAATTACAATTAATAGCGCCAATGTCGCCTGCGTAGAATTAATAACAATAGATGTCCCAGGGATTTGCCCCAGAACGATCAGCTCTAACATTGATTCCCAACTTTCCTTAACTATACAGTAGCACAGATTAGACTAAATTGCAAGTTGGGTGTGTCGGAGATTAAGACTTAAGACGTTTTTTAAGTTTTTTAGAAAATGTATCGAGCCTTTTGCGGTTACCAAGAAAGAGTGCCAGTGCCGTAAATATACAGATAATCGCTAGCGATAAAGTAATGTTTTTCGTATAGCTGAAGATAAGGTAAATACCCCCGGCAAATAGTCCGAAGGAGAGAATGTCGTAAATGGCCTGCAGTGTTGGGTGTCCCCGAAAAATTTGTTCGTTCAGTTTGAGTCCATTTTTTTTGACGAACTTAATGAGATCTTTGGCCCAAGTATGATTAATAGACAAAAATCCTAAACCTGCAAGAAACAATGGGATTCCGCCAGGTCCGGGAAGCCAGCCGAGTAACGGCGAAATAACAATAAGGATAATTCCCAAGGTGTCGAACAGTAAGTGTTTAAGACGTTCCATTCTGTCTATCAGTATAGACCAATGATTCATGTTTGTCGCCGGTGTAACTGCCAAGTTGGGTTATGGTGCAGCCCAACTTGATTAAATCGCGAAGTGCCCGATCGCGGGCCTCAGTTGATGGATGTGTGAAATCTATATAGAACATATAGTGCCACGCTTTGCCGACGATTGGCCTTGAATGAATGAGGGTTAGGTTTAGTTTATGTTTTGCGAACACTGAAAGCGCGGCGTGGAGCGCGCCAGATTTGGTATCGATATTAGTTTGAAGCACGATTGAGGTCTTGGTTTTTTCTAATGCGTGATCCTCAGTTCTCGAGATCACTACAAATCTGGTGTAGTTTTGGGCATTGGTTTCAATCCCACTAGACATCACGGGTAGCTGATGTATTACCGCAGCTACTTTGCTGGCTATGGCGGCTTTGCTAGGGTCATTCCACTCTTTAATATCTGCAACGCTCTCGGCTGTATCGGCTGCTTCAAATCGCACTGCCTGAGGGAGATGAGATGATAAAAAATCATCGCATTGGGCAAGCGCTACCGGGTGTGAATAAACTGAATTTATGGATTCAATCGTAGCGCCGGGTAAGCCAATCAAGCATTGTTCAATTCGCAAATAGACCTCGCCAACAATTTGAGATTTAGTTTGCAAAAGCAAATCGTACACTTCATTGATGGAGCCGTATAGTGAGTTCTCTATGGCAAGCAATGCGTGCGAAATTGAGGGCTCAGTATCAAGAGCCGTAACTGCTTCTTTGAAGCTGTTGTAGTTCTCGGTGACTACACTTTCTCCAAAATATGATTGTGCTGCGGCGTAGTGAAATGAACCAACACCTCCTTGGATTGCGATTTTAGACATGAGTAAATCGTAGCATACTGCAATTAGATTGCAGTTTTAGTCGGACTAATATTTTGCTACAATCTGGTGTAGTAGTCAAAATAAAGAAAGGCACTTTATGGGACGAGGTGGAAGAGCAGGTAGGGAATTTATTGATGGGCATGAAGTTAAGACACAGAGAAAGCCGCATAGGTCAAGACCTATGCAACGTGAAGAAGCCAGACCTCGGCATATAGATTTACGAATAGTGCGGCATGCATCGATGGCTTCAGGAATCGATGAGGTTCCAGAGTGGCATCAGTTTCTATCAAGCGTCGGTAAAGAGAATCGCTATATTGGAAGAGCATATGCACTTGGCTCAGTTGCCATAACTCATGTAACTTCAAAACAGATAAATGAAGAGTTGAGTCAATCAACCAATCGAAAGATTAGGAAAGCTTTCTTTAGCGAAAAAGACAAACCGCGAATGTTTAGGGACATAAAAGATCAAGTGAGTGCGTTCCTCCAAGATAAATATGCGCAACATGCACATGATAAGGTTGATCAAATGCAAGCAAGTGCAAGACCAGAGAATATTGGTGGTGTTTTGTCGGAGGTGGATACTGAGGAGATGGATGCGCATCCTTTTGGTGCGATGTATTTCCGCACACCTAAAATCGGGGTTGCAAGTAGGCGAAGATTTGCTCTAGACCTCTCGCTGGATCATGAGGATATATTGACTACAGAGTCACGTGAAATAGGAGAATTTGTAGGAAGAAAAGTCCTGGGACTTGGCATGCCACTTCGGAGGTACGCACCCTTCCATGCCACGATATTTGAAACGCATGAGCACATACCTTCATCGCAAACACTGAATCTAGGCGATGAGTCGATGCCAGGGGATATGTTTTTTGACAAGCCCACTGTAGAGACATATTACGGGGAAGCGAAGTAAGGGATAGCGATGCCGCACTTTCGACACGAAAGCTTTAGTTACTATCAAGTGGACAGGCCCATTATTTCGGGTGCGGATGTACTTTTACGTGAAGTTGAGGAGATGAGTAAGTCGCTAGGTATGATTACGACTGCCTCGATCACGGAGGTTTCAATGTTTAAGGACGCAAATGATGGCAGCGTAGAGCTAATTGAGCCTAAAAGATTAGTGCGCCCAATTGAAGAGCCGGCTGTAGACGTTTTTCGTGCTACTGATTTACGCATGGTATTGTTTCGCAGGGTCGTGAGATCTGATCTGGTTCAGTCGCATCAACTTAAGTTGATAGAGTCTAAGTTCGATCAAAATGAAAAACTTATCAGTGAGCTTGAAATAGATCAAGATCAGGCTGACTGCTTGCCAGTAGAGTGCGACCGTGTAAAGATTATTGAAGATAAGGCTTATGGCAGAACTATGGCTCTCGTGCCAACGGCAGATGCCAGTAAGACTCGTATTGTACAAAGACAGGCTGCAAGCTGTAGGCGCGAGTTAGGAGGTATAGTAAATCTTGGTAGAGATACAATATTTGAAGCAGGGGTTATACCTTTAGCAACCGTTCCGGATATGATTGACGACATATCAACCAATCGATTTGTTGACAGGATTAATGGTGACTTGCTGCCACGAAAAGTAACTCTCGGTAAAGTCGCTGCATACATGTCTGTTATGCTAAGCAATACGCTCATTAATGATTAACTGCACCTCGACACATGAGGTGCTATTTTGTTACAATGGTCTCTTGAATGAGTGATGTTATTAGAGTTACCGGTGCGCGCGAACACAACTTGAAGGATGTGTCGGTTGAGATTCCACGCGATAAATTGGTAGTTATTACAGGGCTAAGTGGCTCAGGAAAGTCTAGCTTGGCGTTTGATACTATTTACGCTGAAGGTCAACGGCGCTATGTTGAGTCGTTGAGCTCTTATGCGCGGCAATTTTTAGGATTAATGGAAAAGCCGGATGTCGACCAAATAACAGGCTTAAGCCCTGCAATAAGTATTGACCAAAAATCTACAAGCCGCAATCCACGCTCTACAGTAGCAACGGTAACTGAAATCTATGACTATCTAAGACTTTTGTATGCACGCATTGGAATTCCGCACTGCTCAGTCTGTGGCAAAACCGTGCAGCGTCAAACGGTTACCGCAATTGTTGAACAGGTTGCAGCATTGCCAGAAAACACTCGAATGATTGTTTTAGCGCCGATTGTAATTGATAAAAAAGGCGCCTTCGAGCATGTACCAGAGCAGTATCAGCGGGCCGGGTTTGCGCGAGTTCGCGTAGATGGCGTTATCTATGCGCTTGATGAATTCCCGGAGCTTGACAAAAAGTACAAGCACAGCATCGATGTAGTTGTTGACCGATTAGTAAATGACGAGACGAGCAGGAGTCGACTTTCGCAGTCTGTTGAGCAGGCACTTGAGCTTGCTGACGGCAAAATTAAGGTGCAGCTTGCTGACGATGACGTTACACATGACTTTTCATTAAAGTATGCCTGTATTGACCACCCGGATGTTATGGTTCCAGAACTTGAGCCTCGCACGTTTAGCTTTAATAGCCCACATGGCGCCTGTCCGGTTTGTACGGGTCTGGGGTCACGGCTTGAAGTCGACCCTGAGTTAGTTGTACCAAATGGTAAGTTAACTATTGCAGAGGGTGCAATCCGACCATACAACAGAGTAAGCGCCGATGCATGGTATATGAAAAAGCTGCAGGCCGTCGCCGAAGTCCATGGTTTTAGCTTACAGATTCCAACCAGCGAGCTAAGTGACGAAGCGATGCAAATTATTATGTACGGCACTGGCAAGCAGACCTATGAAGTGATGCTTGGTAGTGGCCGCACATTTGACTCAACATATGAAGGTGTGGTGCCAAATCTGGAGCGACGGCACAAAGAAACAGACAGTGACTTCATGCGCCGCGATATCGAGCGCTTCATGCGAGAGCGTCCGTGCCATGAGTGTAGCGGCAAGCGACTACGCCCCGAGGTGCTAGCGATAACGGTCGGAGGACACTCGATTATCGATATTTGCAATTTGTCCATTGATGATGCAATTACGCTGTTCAGCAGACTGAAATTGTCAGCACAAGAGCAGCACATTGGCGAGCAAATACTAAAAGAAGTAAATGCCCGCCTGTCGTTCATGCAAAACGTTGGTCTGAACTATTTAAGCCTAGCTAGAAGCGCAGTGACACTATCTGGTGGAGAGGCTCAGAGAATTCGCTTAGCAACACAGATTGGATCAGGCCTTGAGGGTGTACTCTACGTGCTTGACGAGCCAAGTATCGGACTCCACCAGCGAGACAACGATCGACTAATAGGCACGCTCAAGCGACTGCGTGATCTTGGTAACACTGTAATTGTTGTGGAGCATGACGAGGACACGATTCGGACAGCCGACTACCTGTTAGACATTGGTCCAGGAGCAGGGGTTCATGGTGGGCATATCGTTGCAGCTGGAACTCCCGAAGAAGTTCAAAACAATAAAAACAGCACAACTGGTCAATACTTGGCTGGTAAAAAGACAATCGCTGTGCCAAAAAAACGACGCAAAGGTAATGGTTTGTCGCTTCGCATCAATGGTGCGAGAGAAAATAATCTTAAAGACGTTAACGTCGAGATTCCATTAGGAAACATGACAGTCGTTAGTGGCGTGTCTGGATCCGGGAAGTCAAGCCTCATAAATGACATATTAGGTAAGGAGCTTTCTGCGCGACTCATGAGAGCCAACAGCGTGCCGGGTCGACATGATTCAGTTGAAGGCATTGAGCACCTAGACAAAGTTATCAATATTGACCAGTCGCCAATTGGTCGGACTCCACGGTCAAATCCTGCAACTTACACGGGCTTATTTACACCAATCAGAGATTTGTTTGCATCTGTCCCAGAAGCAAAATTGCGTGGCTACAAAGCTGGTAGATTTAGCTTTAACGTGAAGGGTGGGCGCTGCGAGAATTGTTCAGGTGACGGCATTATAAAAATTGAAATGCATTTTTTGCCCGACGTGTATGTTCCGTGTGAAGAATGCGACGGTAGGCGCTACAACAAAGAAGCACTTGAAATCCACTACAAAGGCAAGACGATTAGTGATGTGTTGTCGATGACAACCGAAACGGCGCTAGATTTTTTCCAGAATGTACCTGTTATTGCGAGAAAGTTGCAAACGTTAGTTGAGGTGGGGCTTGGCTACATCACGCTTGGCCAGTCGGCGACAACACTGTCTGGCGGTGAAGCGCAAAGGGTAAAACTTGCTACCGAACTTTCCAAACGATCAACCGGCAAAACACTATATATTCTTGATGAGCCGACAACAGGATTGCATATGGAAGATGTTAAGAAGTTGCTTGGAGTGCTGCATGCACTTGTCGACGGTGGTAACAGCATGGTGATTATTGAGCATAACTTAGACGTGATCAAAAATGCTGATTATGTAATAGACATGGGGCCAGAAGGTGGGGCTGGTGGTGGTACGATTGTAGCGACTGGCACCCCAGAAGATATTGTTAAAAGCTCAAAGTCACACACTGCTCAATTCTTAAAATCTGTCCTAGGATAGCAATATGTCGTTATTGTCACCAGAAGTCTTAAGAGAGATGGACGAGTTCCCTTTTGAGCATGATTATAAAATGCCAGTAGATTACTATTCCTTGACTGTGACATTCAGTGCTCTACAGCTGTATTTTCAGGACTTACCCAAAGATCACGAGCATTGTCACCTTCGAACGCCCAAACAACTTGCCAAGGCCCAATCGTTGCATGCTAGCAAAAGTGCCGATAGACATATTGAGTCAATTGGCTTGCCTTCAGGGAGCAGTAGTTTGGTACTTCATTTTGCAATGCAGGATGCAAAAAGAAGTGTGGATTCAGGTGACTAGATAAGTTTTATTAGTAAAAAGGCGACGATAGCTATTCCAAGCAGGCTGAGAGAAATTAGGTCTACATAGCGTTCAATCTGGTCTTTGTATTTGTTGCCGAGCACTGCAGCCGCTCCACTCACTGCAAAAAATCTCATGCCTCGGCCGAGGAGTGATGCAATTATAAATCCTGGTAGATTTACAGCGAACACGCCAGCCGCAATTGTAAAAATTTTATATGGAATAGGTGTGAATGCCGCCGCAAATACTGCCCAGAATGATTGTGTGACGTATAGTTTTTCTACTGTCGCGAAGCCAGTTTGCAGGTGCAACGCTTGAATGAGCCAGCCACCAATTGATTCGAATAGCGCAAAACCAATGAAATATCCAAACAGGCCACCAATAACTGAGCCGATAGTTGCTATCATCGCTAGCCGCCACCAGGCTTTGGGACGTGAAAATGTCATCGTTAGAAGCAATGGATCTGGCGGCAAGGGAAAGAAAGAGCTCTCGGCAAAGCTGACAGAAGCAAGCGCAAGGTTGGCTCGTGGATGGGCTGCCCATTTCACAGTCCAGGTATAGAGTGATTTAATTTTCTTTCGCACAAACGACAACGGAGTTGCCATCCAAAGAAGTGCATTTGACTGAAATGAGCTAGTGGGTTTTGGTGTATTAGCTCGTTGCTTGAAGCTTTTGAGTATTCGATTTTTCATAGACCAATCTAGTATACGCTATTATCGCATAGTTGGAGTAAACACCCTAAACTTGGTATACTATGGTTTACTAAAACGAATACTGCTCGGAGGCAACATGTCAGGCAATGAAATTATGATAGAAGTAACAGAGCGAAGCACGCTCGGAAAAGGCCTTACGGCTTTGAAATCTAGCGGTCAAGTACCGGTTGTGCTGCATAATCACGGAAAAGATTCACTACACCTACAAGCGGAATATGTAGCTATTAAAAAAATGTATGACCAAGCTGGAAAGCATCACCCTGTATTCTTGCAAGTGAACGGTAAAAAGCACATGGCGCTCGTAAAAGATGCTGATTTTGAACCCACAAAGTACAAGCTTCGACATGTTGTATTTCAATCAATTCGTCAGGGTGAAAAAACTACTGCTGAAATTCCTGTAGTGTTTGCAGAGGATGTAGAGATTCCTGCAGAACGAGCTGGATTGCTTGTGCTTCGTAGCCTTGATCACGTTGAAGTTGAAGCATTACCAAAGGATCTTCCGGACCAGTTAGTAATTGATCCATCGGCATTAGTTGAAGTCGGTGACACACTAACAGTTGCAGACATTAAAACACCTGCTGGCGTTGTAATTCTGACTGATGCCGAGCACGGACTTGTGTCTGTTGAAATGCCAAAAGACCAAGCAGCTGAAGCCGATGCTGCTGCTGCTGAGTTAGCAGAAGATGCTGAGACGGGTAGTGCAGAGGTTCCTTCAGAGAATGGCGAGGCGGCAACCGATTCATCTGATGAAGAAGCTGACGAGAAAACAGGCGAATAGCTAAATCTATTCCGTTGAAATAAAAGAGCTCCTGAAACGGAGCTCTTTTTAGTCTTCCAGAAATCCGCCGGATTGATGCCTCCAGAGTTTGCCGTAGTGTTTGTTTTGCTTTAAAAGCTCATTGTGTGTGCCAGATTCAACAATCTTGCCATCGTCTATTACGATAATCTGGTCCATGCCCCTGATTGTACTCAACCTATGTGCGATAACAATGACAGTGCGGTGCTTCATGAGCTTTTCAAGAGCCTTCTGTATTAGTTTTTCGCTTTCAGAGTCGAGTGCGCTAGTCGCTTCATCGAGAAAGAGAATAGGTGCATCTTTTAAGATTGCTCTTGCTAACGCAATTCGTTGTCGCTGGCCGCCAGACAACTTAACACCACGCTCACCAACAACGGTGTCGTATCCCTTTGGCAGCTTTAGGATGAATTCATGTGCGTAGGCCTGCTTGCTTGCCTCTATGATTTGCTCATCGCTCGCATCAAGTAGACCGTAAGCCACGTTTTCTCGAATGCTTCGATGGAAAAGTAAGGGCTCTTGGGGTACAAACCCAACGTATCCTCGTAGGCTTTTTTGGGTTACTTCGGCAATATTTTGACCATCGATAGAGATTGATCCACTTGTCACATCATCGAAACGAAGCAGCAGCTTCATTAGTGTTGATTTTCCTCCACCGCTAGAGCCTACGAGACCTATTTTTTCACCTCCAGCAACTGATAGATTGAAATTATCAAATACTAAGTCATTCGGTGCGTCAGGATAGGCGAACGACATATGCTGTATGTCGATTGACCCTTCAGTAAGCTTTAGCTGGCTGTCATTGATGTCAACTATTTCAGTTGCTTCACGCATTGCTACAGTAATTGTGCTGGCATTGAGAAGCGCGTCCTCTATGGTTCGTAAAATATCATTTAATTGAAATAGTTTCGAGAGTAGCGTAATTGAGTAGCTGAATGCAAAGATACCGATACCAAGCAAGCTAGGATCGTTGCGGATTGCAGTAACTAAATACAAAATAAAAATGAATTGAAAGAGCATGACCATTGCAAATCGATTACTTCCATCAACAGCAACATCAATCCAGTCGCGCAGTCGCAGTCGCTTAAGTTCGGCTGCCATCTTGCGGTGCTTTTTAAGCTCCACTTCTTCCATGGCAAAGCTCTTTACGGCGGGCATATTGGTTATTGTGTCGCTAATGTGTGAGATTACTGCTTTTATAGAAGCGTGCCGTTCTTTTCTTACGCTGCTACGCATTTTACTTCGCCACAATGCCCAGATAATTATTGATGCGCTCATAAGTCCCATTATTAATCCGAGCTGCCAAGAGTGAATAGAGATAAGTAAAGTTCCACCCACAACCCCAAGCGCAAACGGCAATAGGTTTATGAAAAAATTATTGTAGAGCTGAATACAAGCCTGAGGGTAGTCGTTTACATCGCTTACAAGCTTGCCTGAAACGTTATTGCTATGATAGCCAATGCTTCGCTTAGTGAGCATCGTGAGTGCATTATCTTGAAGTGTTTCGCAACAATCTGCCACAAACCGCATGAGACTCGAAAATCCAATTCTATTTGCTAGTACGCCGGTAATGGCAGTAATGACAAAGCCGATAATATATACGTTTAATGATACGTCTGGTGTTGCTAGTGTCGCCAAAATTTGCCCGATAATGAATGGAATGATCGTTCCAAAACAAATGGTCGCAAACGGAGCGAGAAATGCCAGGTAGAGGTACTTTTTATTGAGCAGCGCCGCCTGTGCAAAATCTCGTATCGTTTGTTTATCTGTTTTTGTAAGCAACTTCATAGTCTGTATTGTACGCTAGTCCTCGATGAATCCGCCGGATTGATGTCCCCAGAGTCCTGCGTAAATGCCGCCAAGTTTCACGAGTTCTTTATGACTTCCTTCCTCGGCAATTTTTCCATTATCCATGACAAGAATTCTGTCCATCTTTTGAATCGTGCTTAGTCTATGCGCAATAACAATTGCCGTGCGCCCTTCCATGAGCTTCCAGAGTGCGTCCTGGATGAGCGACTCACTTTCAGAGTCGAGTGCGCTTGTAGCCTCGTCCAGCACTAGAATTGGCGCATTCTTAACCATGGCGCGGGCAATTGCGATGCGTTGTCGTTGTCCTCCAGACAGCTTGACGCCACGCTCACCAACCATCGTCTTGTATCCGTCGGGCAAGTCCTTTATGAACTCATGTGCGTGGGCCATACGCGCCACAATTTCAATTTCTTTTTGTGTTGCGTCAGATCGGCCGTAGCCAATGTTTTCTGCAATGGTTCGATGAAAGAGTAGTGGTTCTTGTGGAACAGTTGCTATGGCCTGGCGAAGTGAAGACTGCGGTACCTGCGATATATCTTGATTGTCGATTGAAATACTGCCTGATTGAATGTCCAAAAAGCGCTGCAAGAGCTTAGTGATGGTTGTTTTTCCGCCTCCAGAATGACCAACTAGACCAATTTTCTCACCTGGTTTTATGTGTAAATTGAGTTTCTTGAACAAGTCTTTCGAATCATCATCAGGGTATGCAAATGTTACTTCCTTGAACTGAATGCTCCCACGATTTGCGTGCAGCTCAACGGCGCTGGGCTTGTCTGCGATCTCTGCCTGTATCTCAAGAATTTCTGCCATATCATTAGCATCTCCAAAGACTCGAGTTAGCGCCCTGAAGGTATTATTTAGCTCCCAAAGCCGCCGCATAATTGCCATAGTGAAGGTCAACGATAGGTAAATTACGCCTACATCTATTTTGCCCTGGGTTGCAAACAACACAGACAAAACAATGACCACTACGTTTATGCTTCTCTGCAGAGCACCAGTTACTAGTTCTTGATGCATATTAATGTTCATCGTGGCCTGAGATCTAGCAAATACGCCATCCACCTTTTGTTGCATGCGAGATTTTTCTTGCACCTCGCCAGAGAATGACTTAATTGCGATAATGTTTGATAGTGCATCTGCGAGCTGTCCGGTTCGTTCAGTTTCGGCTGCAGCCCAGGCTTTATTGAATGGTAATTGCTTTTTTCGATACCTCCAAACTATGGGCACATAAACTGCGCTGATAATAAGTATAGATACAGAGACAAGCGGTGCTGTCCGCGACAATACAATTGTTGTCGCAATAATTGAAACGAGTAGTTTAAAGACATTCCATGTCATTACGTCAGTGAGTCGTTCAAATGATCCCACAAACTTATTGACTTGGCTTACGAGTGAGCCTGCAAAACGGTCATTGAAAAACCGCATGCTCATATTTTGCATATGATTATATGAACTCATATACAGCTTTGCCATAATTTTGTCCTGAGTTCTCCAGAATCTGCGAATTATGACTCGGTTCCACAATAAGTGGCTAGTTGCCTCAGATAAAAATATACCTGCAATTATAAGGTATACAGTACTTGTTGGTACGTCATTCAGTGTGCCTGCTGCCAGTCTTGTGAGCACAAAGCTAACAATAAGTGGCTGGATGAAATCTTCTATAATTTGAGCCAATACCATCATTGGATAAATAATGAAGAGCTGTTTTTTGTAAGGAAGGGTGTGCTCCCAATAGGTTTTTAAAACGCGACTAGCGTTTGATTTAGTGGTTGTGTGTTTCATGATGCAGGCCTCCTGCCTGACTAAAAGTAATATGTTTTGAAACTAGAGCGCAGAAAAGCGCATAGAGTTTTTGATGTTTAACATTTTTTGGCGCCTCTCCATTATTTGTAAATATTGCTACAATTCTACCACTGATAAAGTAAAAGTCAAATACTTTTTATACTAAACTAGAAACCGTGGGATCACTTGCATGAAATGAAGAATCATTCTACACTAGTCTACCGATGGAAAAAATAATTCTCTACTACAAATTTGTAAAACTTGATGACCCAGAGACAGTTATGTTTTGGCAGCGTGACTTGTGTGAACGGCTTGGACTGAAGGGTAGAATTATAGTGTCGAAGCAGGGAATTAACGGAACGCTCGGTG
Source organism: Saccharimonadales bacterium (SeqCode) (assembly GCA_041600755.1). Taxonomy (GTDB): domain Bacteria; phylum Patescibacteriota; class Saccharimonadia; order Saccharimonadales; family JAXHNE01; genus JAXHNE01. Next base: position 10,259 of record JBFIJL010000001.1, on the reverse strand, counting down.
GCGACATAAAGCAGGTGAAGCTCTACACCCGAGAAATGAAACGACACTCAAAGTTCAAAGGCATACAGTTCAAATGGAGCGATGGCAAAAAAGATGATTTTCCTCGTTTGAGTGTAAAAGTTCGCGATGAGCTCGTAACTCTGGCCCCCGAGGAGTCGTTTGATGTGTTTAATAGTACTCGTGGTCTTAAGCCAAAGCAGTGGCATGAGTATATCGAAAAAAACCCAGAGGTATTGATCTTGGATGCCAGGAACGATTATGAAAGCGAAATTGGTGCATTTAAGGGCAAGAATGTCATCAAGCCAAAGATCAAAGCTTTCCGGGACATTAAAGCCGAGCTTGAAAAATTACCAAAGGACAAGCCGATTCTAACCTATTGCACTGGGGATATTCGCTGCGAGTACCTAAGCGCATACATGACCCACAAGGGATTTGATGAGGTTTATCATCTTGACGGCGGCATCGTAAAGTATGGTCAAGAATTTAAAGATTCTGGTCACTGGGAGGGTAAGTGCTTTGTATTCGATAATCGGTTAAATATCGCATTTTCCGACAACGCTGCAGATATTGGCGAGTGTGCCCATTGCGGAGACAATACGAGTAATCACGAAAACTGCGCCAATAAATCGTGCAATTTGTTCGCGTTAGTTTGCGAAAAGTGCACCGACACCCTTTCGGTGTGCTCATCTAAGTGTGCTGACGCTGTTAACGAGGCTGCTCTAGTCTAGGATTACTGAGGTATACTAGACGTATGCTCAAGATTAAGAAATCTAAGAACTCTCAACTTTTTATTCCAGACTATTTTGCTAGAGGTGTGGGAGATATTGACTTTGCAGAACTCAAAAAACAAGGCATTAAGGTCGTAGCATTCGATGCCGACAATACTCTCATATCTTTTTCGCTATCTCCGTTCCATCCTAAAAAAATCGACAATAGATTACTCAAGAAAATGCAAAAACATCGCAAGAAGTTTGATAAGTGGATTATTGCCAGCAATCGACCAAGCAATGATTTGCAGGAGCTGGCGGCAAGTATTTCAGCACAGGTTGTTAGGGCCAGTCTGAGGACCAGAAAACCCCGGAAGGCATATTTTAACCAAGTAGTAGCCAGAGCTGGTTGTAAACCAGAGAATATTGCTATGGTTGGGGACAAGTTAATGGCAGATATCTATGGAGCAAACCGGATGGGCATGATCTCTGTTCTCGTTCGTCCGGTAGGGTCGGACAATCCATTAGACAGAATTGTGCAGACACGACGCTTTGAACGACGACTTCTCAGAAAATACATCGATTCTAAGTTATTTTCATGAGCGAAACCTTGCAGTCAAAATTAAAAGCACTGCCTAGCACACCAGGAGTGTATTTTCACAAAGATGAAAAGGGCGACATCTTGTATATTGGCAAAGCTGCCAATCTTAGGAATAGAGTTAGGCAATATTTTCAGAACTCACGTACCCGCGATCCTAAAACTGAAGCTTTGGTCAATGAAATACGAGATATCGAGTGGAGAGAGGTTGATACTGAGCTTGATGCACTATTCTTAGAAGCAGAGCTCATCCGCCGTTACTTGCCTCCGTACAATATCCTACTACGTGACGACAAAAGCTTGGCCTACGTCAGGGTGTCCATAAAGTCTGAGCACCCAACGGTTACCATTACGCGACGTCCATTAGATGACAATGCTACATACCTAGGCCCATATTACAGTGCCGTTACAGTTCGCCGTGCGCTAAAAGCACTGCGCAAGCCATTCCCTTATTCTACGCACCGAGGAGTGAAGCCAAAGCGTGCATGCCTACAGGCACATTTAGGACTTTGTCCAGGTCTTGAGGAGAATCAAACTTCACTGGAAGAGTACAGGCTTAATCTCAAGAAATTGATGAAATATCTGCGTGCAGAGCGAACGAGTCTCATGAAAGAGCTAGAAGTAGAAATGAAAGAATTTGCAACAGATTCGCAATTTGAGAAAGCTGCAAAGATTAGAAACCAACTTTTTGCACTTCGTCACTTGTCTAAGCAGATAGTTTTTTCTGATAGTGAATCGTTGGACATCAGTAAAGACTATGGTTTGTCGGGTCTAATGGACCTATTGGGCCTAGAGAATATACCAAAACGGATTGAAGGGTATGACATTAGTCATATGCAGGGCACTGATACCGTTGCGAGTATGGTGGTATTTGGGGCTGGAATTCCTGATAAGTCTTCGTATAGGAAGTTTAAAATGCAAATTCCTGGCAATGATGACTTTATTCATATGCATGAGGTGATTTCAAGGCGATTGAAGCCGCGCAATGTTAAGTCGTGGGGTTTGCCGGACTTAATATTGATTGATGGTGGCAAAGGCCAGCTCTCGGCGGCTATTCGGGCGCGCAATGAAGCTGGATATTCTGTGCCGATGATTGGACTTGCCAAGCGAGAAGAAGAGATAGTGATTGCACAAGATTCTCGCATAAGGCTTCAAGACAATTTTTTAGAAGAGCTTAATGGGTACGCAACAAAATCCGAAGAGTTTACGCTTTTGGCCTTGCCGCGCACAAGTCATATTGTGAAGTTGCTGCAACGGATTCGCGATGAATCACATCGGTTTGCAGTGAGCTATCATTCGACTCTAAAACAGCATCGGCAAACTGCAAGTACGCTTGATGATATCCCAGGAGTGGGTCCCAAAACAAAAAAGAAACTTCTGGTTCATTTTGGCAGTTTTAAGGGTATAGTGGAGGCGGATGTTTCTCAATTGACGCGCGCAGTCGGGCCGCGTTTAGCGAAGACTCTCCATGCAAATCTAGCAACACTTCGCTCACAAAGGTTAGAAAATAAATGATAAAACGTACTACACTACGAAAGATTATGACGATCATCACCTTGCTTATACTTACAGTGATTTTAGTAGAGATTGTTGCTTTGCTTTTATTAAAGCGATCCATTGGCACCTATGATGATTTCTGGAAAACAAACAATGCATTGCCTCGCGAAAACAATGCATTGGTGTATGTAGCGCTTGGCGATTCGGCTGCGCAAGGCATTGGCGCAACAAGTCCAATGAGGGGCTATGTGGGACTGCTTTCTGAATCAATAGCCACCAAGACGGACAGGCCCGTCAAAATCATAAATCTTAGTAAAACTGGAGCACGCCTCAAAGACTGTATCGACGAGCAGCTACCAGAACTCGCTGGACTTAAGCCGGACATTGTAACCATAGAGATTGGTGCAAACGATATGGGCGACTTTGATGAGGCTACCTTTACGCGCGACATGGAGCGTATTATTGACGCCTTGCCGCCGCAGACGATCATCAGCGATATGCCTTATTTTGGCGGTGGCCGACTCAATAAACACGAAGATGCTGCACTGAAAGCCAACAAGATTATTCGTGATTTAGCGGACAAGAAGCGCTTACGGGTGGCGCCACTTCATCAAGCTATCCAGACTAACAATAATCTGAATACCTATGCACCAGATTTTTTCCATCCTAGCAATTCCGGTTATAAAAATTGGCACAATGCTTTCTGGAAAATTATGGAGCCAAATCTGTAATCGTGCGTAATAAAAATCCAATATCATCTGAATATTTTTCCGTAAATCGGGCAAATCTAAGTAAAAAAGTAGATTCATCAATCCCAATTATTTTGACGGCAGCTGGCGAAGTACAGCGTTCGGCAGACGCAGCCTACAGATATAGGCAAGATATGAATTTTTGGTACGTAACTGGCATCGATGACCCAGGTTATGTGCTAGTGATTCATAATGACACTCCAGCTCTGATTTGCCCAAAGCAGAGTCGAGTTAAGTCAATCTTTGACGGTGTGTTGACGCACGAAGAGATAAAAAGCATATCAGGAATCGGAACTGTTCTGACGCATGAGGCAGGAAATCATTATTTGAAGAAATTGCTCGAAGGCCATAAAAAAATTGCTTCACTTTTGCCGGCAAACGCACTACAAAGACACTATGCAATCGCTCCAAACCCAGCGCGTGACAGGCTGATCAAAAGGTTGAAGCGCATCCGTTCGGGACTAGAAATAATGCACATTGGTAAAGAATTTGCCGGCCTCCGAATGCGTAAGCAGGCCGTAGAAATTGAAGCCATGCAGTCTGCAATCGACTGCACCGTAGAAGCTTTTGAAAAAGTGAAAGCCCAGATTGCAAATTTATCAAACGAATATGAGCTTGATGGTATCATGACTGGCTACTTTAGAAGCCAGAATGCCAAACATGCTTACGAGCCGATTATTGCAGCCGGGCAGCGAGCTTCGATTCTGCACTATGCCAGTAATTCGGAGGTTTACACGGCAAGCGACAATATGCTTCTGTTTGACGTAGGGGCTGAGGTTTTTAATTTCGCAGCAGATATTAGCCGAACCTACAGTATCGGCAAGCCTTCAAGTCGCCTACGTGACGTTCATGCTGCGGTTTGCTGCGTCCAAGAGTATGCCTATGGCCTGCTAAAGCCTGGAACAACAATGCGCGAATATGAATCAAAGGTCGAGGCAGAAATGGGCCATCACCTGAAATCATTGGGCTTGATTTCTGTAGAAAAAAGAGCAGAAATTCGCCAGTATTTTCCGCATGCCACCTCGCACCATCTTGGATTGGATGTTCACGATGCGGCGGACTACGATGCAGAATTTGAAGAGGATATGGTACTAACGGTTGAGCCAGGCATTTATATCCCCAACGAATCTTTGGCAGTGCGCGTTGAAGATAATATTAGAATAACGAAAACAGGTGTAGATATTCTCTCTAGCGCCTTGTCGACAGACCTCCACTAGCGTAAACTAAGGCCATATGGGTAGACACGGATCATCACGTTTTCTTGTTCGCTGGCTGTCATCAAGCCTTGGACTGTGGGTGGCTGCTGGATTATTGAGTGGTATTGGCTACGACAATAGTATTAGCGTGCTTGTTGCAGCAGGATTCATCCTGGCTATTATCAACTCGTTCATCAAGCCAATCGTCATTTTATTGTCATTGCCGGCAATTTTATTCAGCCTAGGCTTGTTTATGATAATTATTAACGGGCTAATGGTCTCACTACTATCAAGTCTGTATTCAAGACTGACAGTTTCTAGTTTCTCGGCGGCGATATTTGCCGGTATAGTCATCGGACTGGTAAACTATCTAGTAACGACAATATTGGAGGAAAAATGAACGTTTATAACTATGTGACTATTGTGTCCGCTGTACTGCTAATTATGCTTATTCTGATTCAAACCCGTGGAGCGAGCCTTGGAGCAGGGCTTGGCGGTGGAGGCGGGGAAGTAAATACGGTACGTCGTGGGTCGGATCGATCGTTGCATCAAATCACCATTTTGTTGGCATTTGTTTTTGCAGCTTCACTGATTTTGCACGTAGCCGCCGCGTAGGGATTGCTGCGGTTTTATGATTGACCGAAAGACAAAACTCAGACTGCGTCGCAATGTCCGTAAAGGGCGAAAGCAAGTAGAAAACATCTCGGTTTTTGCCGAAGATCAGATAGAGCGAAACTTTATTAGGCGCTTGCATCGATTGCTCGATGTGCGACGTTTCGTGTTTGGATGGCTTTCTCTTGTCCTGTTGATGATTGGGGCGTCCTTCTTTCAATTACGTGCACTCGGAGCTCATTATCTGAAGCCAGTTGCTGCAAGCGGCGGCGTCTATACTGAGGGCATAATCGGTTCATTTACAAATGCAAATCCGCTGTACATCACTGGAGGTGTCGACAGTTCAGTATCAAAACTATTATTTTCGTCACTGTTTACTTACAGTGCCGACGGTAAGTTAATTGGTGACATTGCTACAAGCTGGAAAGTAGACGACACCAACAAGGTCTACACCGTCACCATACGCGATGACGTAAAGTGGCACGACGGCGAACCATTGACCGTTGACGATATTTTGTTTACATACAAGCTTATCCAAAATCCAAATGCCGGCTCGCCTTTATTCTCTAGTTGGCGCGATGTCAAGATTGCTGCTATCGATGAACAGACGGTGACATTCACGCTGCCAAACGTATTTGCCGCATTTCCATACTCTATGACAAATGGGATTGTGCCTAGCCACATTCTTGAAGAGGTTGAGCCTGAGCAGCTTCGCTCAGACACATTCAACACTGTTAGGCCTGTCGGTAGTGGACCATTTCGTTGGGAAACAGTAGAGGTGCGTGGAGATACACCAGAAAATAGACAAGAACAAGTTGCTCTTATTCGTAATGAGGCCTATTACCGCGGGGCACCAAAGCTCCAGCGCTTTATCATCAAGACATTTCGCGACGAGAAGACAATGAGTGATAAGTTTCAGAATAAAGAACTAACGGCCATGAGTGGGTTATCGAGCATTTCTGATGAATTAGTAGCTGATGAGTCGCCAGATATCATGAATATTCCGCTCTCAGGATCGGTCATGGTGTTCTTTAATACATCTCAAGCGCCACTTAATGAAAAGCCAGTGCGTCAAGCACTTGTCTCGTCGGTCGATACGACTGAAATAGTGAATAATTTACCTCTTGCTTCAATCAAGAGCGATTCTCCTCTCCTTCGCGGACAATTGGGCTATGATCCGACGGTAACACAGCTTCCATTTGACTTACTTAAGGCAGAAGCGCTGCTTGATGAAGCAGGTTGGCTGAAGAGAACAGACGGCTTTAGGTACAAAGACGATGTCAAGCTGCAGTTTAGCTTAAAGGCCCCTTCGACAAGTGAATACACATATGTTTTGCAGCAGCTTCAGCTAGCATGGCAGAAGCTTGGCGTATCGCTGAATGTTGATCAGCCAACCGACAGCGACCTGCAGTCGCTTGTGTCTCTTCATCAGTACGATGCAGTTTTGTATAGTATTAGCATCGGCGAGGATCCGGATGTATTTGCTTTTTGGCATAGCTCACAAGCAGATGTGCTGTCGGTGAATCGTTTGAACCTTAGTGAGTATCAGTCGACGGCTGCCGACCAAGCTCTGGAGGGCGGGCGAACGCGCAGCGACCCAGAGCTTCGTGTCGTAAAGTACAAGCCATTTTTAGAGGTTTGGCGAGAAGACGCACCGGCATTGGCGCTGTATCAGCCAAGATATTTATATGTGTCACGAAATACGCTTACGGGGTTTGAGTCGCAAGGGGTTACGAGTGCGGCAGACCGATTTGCCAATGTTCAGAACTGGTCAATCAAAACCACAGATGTCTACAAAAACTAAGTCAATAGCAGAGTCAATTTAAAAAGGCCCCGAAGGACCTTCTTAAATTGGTGCGCGAGAGAGGACTTGACTAGTTTTTTCCCTCGACAACCTGGCATGCGCCAGGCTCGGTCACCGCTTCGCTCCAAATGATTCCTCAAACTGCCCCCTGCAGTTCTCGCCTCCGGTTCAAGTCTATTACAGCGTCAATTTAAAAAGGCCCCGAAGGACCTTCTTAAATTGGTGCGCGAGAGAGGACTTGAACCTCCACAGGATTGCTCCCACTACCCCCTCAAGGTAGCGCGTCTACCAATTCCGCCACTCGCGCAAGTGTTTTTGGTAACGTAACCAGGCTATGATACGATTTTTTGCTAAAAATCTCAAGTAGCAATGTACTTTCGGGCTGCATATGTCAGAGCGGTTGTGCTATCATATGACAGATATGCTAATGGTTTAATGAGGGTTATTATTCATGAATAAAGTTGCACACTATTTGCAAGAACATTTACGTGGTGAAGTAACGACAGCAAAAGACGTTCGAGAATATTTTTCGACCGACGGAAGCGTGTTCCAGCTCACACCAGACATCGTGGTGTATCCACGTGGAGAAAATGACGTACGGAAGGCTGCTCGTTTTTCGTGGCAGCTGGCAGAAAGAGGAAAGGTTGTGCCAATCACCGCACGTGGCAAAGGAACAGACCAGGCAGGCGGTGCTCTAGGCGATGGAATTATGTTGGTTTTTCCGGCCCACATGAACAAAATCCTTGAATTCGACGGTAAAACTGGTGTTATTACTGTGGAGCCAGGACTGATTTATTCAAAGCTTCAGCAAACACTACATACACACAATCGTTTCTTGCCTCCATTCCCTTCATCGATTGAATTTTCTAGCATTGGCGGCGCAATTGCCAATAATGCCGGTGGGGAAAAGACTGTGAAGTATGGCAGTACACGTAATTATGTTAGAAGCCTTCGAGTGGTTCTGGCCAACGGCGAAGTAATTGAAACTCGACGACTAAGCAAGCGAGAACTAAATAAAAAGCTCGGACTTGCAAGCTTTGAGGGGGAGATCTACCGTACACTCGATACTCTTATTGAGGAGAACAAGAAGCTCATAGAACATAATGTGCTGGCTGTGACCAAGAACTCTGCTGGCTATGCGCTTGGAGAAGTAAAACGCAAGGATGGCACATTTGATCTCACGCCGCTGCTTGTTGGATCTCAAGGAACGCTTGGAATCGTGACTGAAGGAACAATTGAGACAGAGTTTCATAATCCAAACGAGACGTTACTTGTGGCCAAGTTTGATGACTTACAGGTTGCAGAGCAGGTAGTAATGGAACTGCGTGAGCTTCCAGAAATGCCAAGTGCTATGGAGATGGTAGACGAGAATCTTCTGAAGTTTATTCACGAGCACAACCCGAACCAGCTTAAAGGCTTGATGGATCCACCATTTAGCAAACTCGTGATGTTAATTGAGTTCGACAACGCCAGTGATCGCACACAAAAGCGCATGGCGAAAAAAGCCAAGAAAATCCTGGATAAGTACCAGGTTCCATACCAGGAAGAAACTGATCCAGAGAAGCGTGAAGATTTGTGGAAGATTCGACATGGGGCGGCTGCAATTATTTCTCACTCTGAAGGCAATACCAAGGCTCTGCCAATAATCGAAGATGGTATTGTGCCAGTTGATAAATTCCAGCTGTATATCGATAGAGTTTATGCAATGTTCAAGAAGTATAATCTGCGCGCAGCCCTTTGGGGTCATGCCGGGAATGCTAATCTTCACATGCAGCCATTTATGGACCTTAGTCAAGTCGGTGATCGGCAAAAGGTCTTTAAGATTATTGATGAGTATTATTCAATGGTAATCGAACTTGGGGGCAGCACTAGTGGTGAGCACAGTGACGGACGCTTGCGTGCCCCTTACCTGGAGAAGATGTACGGCCAAGAAATTTATGGAATGTTCCAAAAGGTGAAAAAGGCGTTTGACCCTTACGGCATTCTAAATCCTGGCGTAAAAATGGATGTAAAAATAGAAGACATCAAGCCGTTGCTTCGCAATGAGTATTCTATGGATCATCTCTATGATCACATGCCGCGAAGTTAGGTGATTTGGCGATGTTAGCAAATACAGTTTTAGGCATTCAGGTTATAGACGCTATTGGTATTGTTGGAGTGGCGCTTATTGTCTTTGGCTTTTATAGAATCCAAATCGGACAATGGTCGACGCGCTCTTTATGGTATGAGCTCGACAACCTTGTGGGTGCTGCCTTGTTGGGCTTTCATGAGTTTCATACCGAAGCGTACATATCGATGGTGCTCAATGTGCTTTGGGTGTTTGTAGCTATAAGAGGAATAACGTCTTTTGTTGATAGATATGAAAAGCATCATGGTAAAAAGCCGTTTTCAAAATCCAAAAAAAGTGCAAAAAAGCGACGCTAGACATATAACCAGTGCTTCTCTACAATTAAAATCCCTGGGGATGTGGCGGAATTGGTAGACGCGCTACGTTCAGGACGTAGTGAGCATTGCTCGTGAAGGTTCAAGTCCTTTCATCCCCACCAGTATAAAAGTCGGTCTAAGGGCCGGCTTTTATACTGTGTAAATGTTCGGGACTTGAACCGGAGGCGAGAACTGCCGGGGGCAGTTTGAGGAATCATTTGGAGCGAAGCGGTGACCGAGCCTGGCGCATGCCAGGTTGACGAGGGAAAAAGCTAGTCAAGTCCTTTCATCCCCACCAGTATAAAAGTCGGTCAGACTCTTGGTCTCAAGAGTACTTGACAATTACCTCTGTTATGACTACTATTATTGAGTTAATCAATAGATTGATCAAGGGTGATTAGCTCAGTTGGCTAGAGCACCTCGTTTACACCGAGGGGGTCGGGGGTTCGAGTCCCTCATCACCCACCAGATAAAGAGTCCACAATTTCAGTGGACTTTTTGTTTGGGCGGGACTCGAACACCCGACGCCAGGGGTTGGGGTGAGAATTGCCTGTGGCAATTTGCAAGGAAATCTTCACTTGAAAACTTGTTTTCAAAGCTGAAGTTTCGGGCCTGCAGAATGCAGGTCGAGTCCCTCATCACCCACCAGATAAAGAGTCCACAATTTCAGTG